>QCBG01000001.1 GCA_003279115.1 Prochlorococcus sp. AG-347-E03
TAAAAATTTAAGCAAAAAAAGAAAATCTCAAATAATTTTTAATTTTTTAGCAATTTTAGTATCTGGATTCGCAGAGTTTATATCTTTAGGTCTAGTTATTCCATTTCTTGGAATTATTCTGAATCCAAATATTATTTGGAATAAAGATTATATGCAAAAGATAAGTGGCATATTTGGTTATACCTCAGGGGATCAATTAATTATTCCAATATCTATCTTTTTTATATTATCTATAATTTTCGCTAACGGAATAAGGACATTTAATATTTGGTTTACTCTTAGGTTATCGGCCGCGATTGGATCGGATATTAGTTCACTAATGTATTTTAAAACTTTAAATCAGCCTCTACAAATGCATTTAAATAGGAACTCAAGCAGTATCGTAATATTGTTAATTAGAAATACTTCACAGACTTGGAATGCTATTAGATCATTTTTACAAGTAATCTCCGCCTCTATAATTTCACTTTCAATTATTTTCCTATTAATATTAGTCAACTCTTCGATTGCATTAGGAATAATTATATTATTTGGAATAAGCTATTTATCATTGGCTTTTGTTATAAGAGAGAAACTTAGCCACAATAGTGAATTAATAACACTTGAAGCAAAAAAATTAGTCCAATTAGTTCAGGAAGGTATTGGTTCAATTAGAGAAATTTTACTTAGAAACAACCAAATACTTTTTGTTAATAAATTTAATATGAGCGATAAAAAATATAGAACTACAGTTGCCGAGAATGCATTCCTAACAACTTTTTCCAAATTTATAATGGAACCAATAGGTATTACTTTGATCGCTTTGATCGCGATTCTAATGATATCTCAAAATTATGAATCATCAGAAGTAATAGGGTTATTAGGAACGTTTGCTCTTGGCTCACAAAGATTATTACCATCTCTACAAGAATTATTTAGGGGTTGGGGTAAGATAAAAATAAGTAGAGCAGATTTAAAAGCAATTTATAATTTTTTAAATTTGCCCGATTTTGATAATTACATTTCTAATAATCCAATAATTTTTAAAAAAAATATAACTTTAAAATCTATTAGATTTAGATACGATAAAAAAACACCCATGATTTTAAAAGGATTAAATCTTGAAATAAAAAAAGGTGAGAAAATTGGAATTGTTGGTCCTACAGGGAGTGGTAAAAGTACGTTAATTGATATATTACTTGGATTAATTGAACCAAATGATGGAGAAATTCTTATTGATAATATTAATATTCTTGATAAAAATAACTTTCATAATATTAATGATTGGAGATCCATAATATGCTATGTTCCTCAAGACATATATCTTGGTGATTGTACAATCAAAGAAAGTATTTGCTTCGGAGAAAAAAGAGAAAATATCGATATAAAAAATGTAATTTCAGCTGCTAAAAAAGCTGATATTCACTCATTTATAAATACCCTTCCAAATAAATATGAAACTTTTGTTGGAGAGAGAGGTTTAAGATTAAGCGGCGGTCAAAGGCAGAGAATAGGCTTAGCGAGGGCTTTGTATCAGAAATCTCAAGTAGTCATTTTAGATGAAGCTACAAGTTCATTAGATAATGAAACAGAAAAGTCGGTCATGAATTCTATTTACAAATTAGGCAAAGAAATTACTATAATTATGGTTGCCCATAGATTAACTACCCTTCGAAATTGTGACCGAATAATTAAGATAAAAGATGGTCAAATAGTATTATTTAATCAATCAGAGAAAGATTTAAATTTACAACCATAAAACTTTTGTTTTATTTATTAGATCCCCATTGCAAGATCTACTTTTTTTAATGCATTTTTAAATATCCTTTTTGAATTAGGAAAAATCTCATTAAATAGTTTGAGATTATCAATTTGTTCTTGTAATGTGCCTATCTCATTAGAGTAAGTATCGAGATCTCTCCTCCCGCAGAGATTTGATACTAGTCCATCTTCAGAACCGAAATGAAAATAAATCATATATTTATTTAATTCAAAAGGCAAATGATTTGTATTTGATAAGGTGTTTTTTTTAATTATTAAATCATCATTTTTGCTTTTAAGGTGATTCCAAGCCATTGGTGAATGAGGAGTACCCCTATGTTCAATTCTTGGGTCAAAACATATAACTTCTAAGGGCTTTACATTTAATGATTGAGGATCAAAAATCTTGTAAAAACTATCACCTAACCATTCAGTATTATTAAGTGGATTTACTCCTTTAAAGAGATTTTTTGATAATAATTTTGAAGTAATTTTTTTTAAAATTTTAATTTTTCTCGAGTAGTAACTACTTGCGGAGAAAGAATTTGGAATAATATCAATATTCCCTCCATAATCATTATTGAACTGTAAAGCAATTGATAATTTACCGAATACATATCTTTTTGTTTCCATTAATTTACTACAATATTCAATTTTATATTCTTTCTCAGCATCTCTATGCCAGCCATGTTTTCCGCATTGTGGTCCAGAAAAACAATTTCTCATAATATTTCCTTGTAGAGGCAAAAGAGAAACAGGTCCGCAATCATTTGTTTGCTCTAGTTGCGAAAAAAAGTTTTTTATATATTCACTATCTAAAATTCCCTCTATTAGATTAACAATCCTTTTATTTTTAATTTCAGCTAAAGATAATGTATCAGGGTAATTTTGATTTTTAAATTCTTTTTCTATAGCACTTCTAAGAATATCTAAATTTATTTTTTTTTTTAAAACATTTGTGCTTGTTAATCTACAAATGCCGTTATTATTAAATTCTTTAACTGCACAAACTCCATTTTTATTAATTCTATTAAGAGTGAGAGGTCTAAACACAAGTTTTTCATTAAAACTTTATAGTATCATTTCAAAAAAGAAATTAATTAAAATTTTTTTAATAGTTTTAAATAATAGTAAAAAAAATTGTTAAAAATTTGGGTAATAAAGATGTATATTAAATATTATTTTATGAGGCAATCAGATGACTAAGATAGGTAAAGAGTGTCTTAGGGTCTGTATACCCACCGCTGGGATAGGGTCAAGATTAGGAAACCTATCAAAAAGTCTTAATAAATCATTGGTCGAAATAGGATCTAAACCTGCAATATGTCATATCATTGAAAGCTATAATCCAAACACTGAATTTGTTATACCTCTAGGATATGGAAGTAATGAGTTAAAACAATTTTTAAAGCTAGCATATCCCAAAAAAAAAATAATTTATGTAAACATAGATATATATAAAGGATTAGGTTCTGGCCTAGGGTACACACTATTAAAAGCTAAAAGATTTTTACAGCAACCATTTATATTCAATTCATGTGACACACTTATCAAGAATGAAATTCCAGTCTTAAATAAAAATTGGATTGGTTTTTCAAGTAGAAAAAATTCATCACAATATAGAACAATTTTAAAAGAAAATGGAAAAGTTAAAAATATTATTGAAAAAAATCATAAAGAATCTACTAATGATGTATATATAGGATTAGCAGGAATTAAAGATTACAAAGAATTTTGGGATAATTTTAATAGCACATATACGAATTACATAGAAGAGGGCGAAGCTGTTGGACTAAAAAACTTAATAGAAAAAACACTTATACCAGTAAAGTTTGATTGGTATGATACAGGCAATCCAGAAGACTTAGCAAAGACAAGAATTGCGTTTAGAAAAGTTGATAGTCCAAATATTTTAGATAAGGAGGGAGAGACAATTTGGTTTGTTGGCAATAAGGTAATTAAATATTCAAGCAATAAAGAATTTATATCTAATAGATTTGAAAGAGCTAAGAGTTTAAAAAATTTTATACCTAAAATAATTGATAAGACAGATAATATGTATTCTTATATAAAAGAAGATGGTAAAATCTTATCAACAAATTTATCTATTGAACTTTTTAAAAAATTACTAAATTCATTAGATTTATTTTGGGAAGAAAAAACACTTAATGAAAAAGAAAAACTTGATTTTATATCTTGTTGTAAAAAATTTTATTATGAAAAAACAAATATAAGAATAGATGATTTCAAGAAAAAATACCCTTATATAGAAAAAATTAAAACTATAAATGATATAAAAATCCTACCTATAAATAATTTATTAAAAAAAATAAATTGGGAAAATATTTGTCAAGGAAAAATTGGGAGGTTTCATGGTGATTTTCACTTTGAAAACATTATTTGGAATCAAATTGAAGAAAAGTTTATTTTTTTGGATTGGAGGCAAGATTTTGGAGGTAATCTTAATTTTGGAGATATTTACTATGATCTTGCAAAATTAAAACATGGATTAATCATCCAACACGAACATATTGTTAATGAAAAATATAAAGTAACTCACAATGAAAATGAAATAAAATATGATTTTTATAGAAATTATATTCATGTTGAATGCGAGAAAATTTTTGATGATTGGCTCATTTTTAAAGGCTTCGATAAAAACAAAGTAGATACACTTACTGCATTGGTATATATCAATATTGCTCCATTACATCATTATCCATACGACCATATGCTCTATGGAATTGGAAATTATATGCTTCAAAAAAACTCTCTTGATTAAAAGTAGGTTTATGATTTATGAACAATCAAATTAAACTTTTTCTCTTATTATGTGGCGATGTATAATCTAATAAATTGAATATTCATTTACTTAGAAAAAATAAATGTGATGCAAATTCTTAATAATCAATTCATCTAATAAATTCCTTATTTTACTTTTTACTTTATTAATGGACAAACCAAAACTTTATATAATAAATCCGCATTACGATGATTTTTTAAGTGTTACTCTATCAAAAGGAAAAAATTTCAACGCTAAATATGGATATTTAATAAAGTCAGAAAATTGGCAGGATTATTTTTCACCCAAAGACATTTTTTTTCTAAATACAAAAGACCAAAAAATAGATCTTGATGCATGGATAAATTTAAATAAAATAAATGAAAATATAAAATTAAAAAAATTCAGAGTAAATATATTCAAAGAAAACGACATTGTTATTATAAGTTCAAATATGCTTATGAGTTTATGGGGAGATTTTTATGCTCAAATTAAAAAAATATCGCAAGATGCGACTTTAATTATTACTATCAACCACTTTATGTGGAAAGCACCAGTATTAAAAAAGATTTTTAAAGAAATAAATACTTCTTATTTTATATGTGAAAGATCTCCTTTAATCTATTCAAGATATCTTGAAAAAGATGAAATAGATGCATTAAAAGTGCATAAAATTATTGAAATACCTTATGTACCAAACCAAATTTTCAGAAAGTGTAGGAAAAAATCAAAACTAGAAAAATGCGCCATAGTTGGGCAGTGCCTTCCAGTATGGAGAAATCATATATTTTATCAAAGGACAGGTTTTGAATACTTTCATAAGATAAGAAGAAACATAAAAATAAAATTTTTAAATAATGATATTAATTTAAAAATATTCGATTATTTTGGTCCTGAAAATAAGTTTTTTTTTAATGCAATTATTCACAAATTAATTTATAAAAAAACTATTAGGTATATATTAAAGATTCTGAAAATTTATAATTTGTTAGAAAGAAAAATAAAATCTATAGCAACTAAAGAGATGAATAATTACTACAAAAATAGTAAGCCATTCAAGGATATTTTTAAAGAATATTCAATAATACTTTGCGGAGAAGAAGATGTACTTAAACTTCCATGCCTGGGATTTTTTGAGGCTATGATGGCGGGTTGCGTACCTTTAGGTTCTTTACATAATTATTATGAAAGTTTAGGAATGAAAAGAAATATTCACTATATTGGGTTTGATGGAACTTACGAAGACGCTGAATCAAAAATTAAGCTATTGAAAGAGAACCCAAGTAAAATTAGTTCTTTAATATCAAAATCAACTGAATTTATTGATAAAGAATTATCTCCCAAATCATTAATTAGAAAAATTTTATTAGAGTTAGAATCTGATTAAACCTCTGATAAAATAAACTAGAAAAAAAAAAAAAATGGCATTGCCTAAAATTTTTATATTAGATGTAGATGGCGTGCTTACTAGCGGAAGTTTTTTCTACAGTAAGGAAGGAAAACTGCTAAAACTCTTTGGTCCTGATGATAATGATGGTCTAAAATTAATTAATCAAAATTTAGAAATTGTATTTATAACTGGAGATAAGAAAGGTTTTGAAATAAGCAGAAAGAGAATTGTAGATGATATGGGTTATCCACTTTTTTTAGTAAGTACTATTAATAGGATAGATTGGATCCAAAAAAGATATAATCCAGATGAAGTTATTTACATGGGGGATGGGATCTTTGATTCAATAGTGATGCGTAAAGTTGGTTATAGCATCTCTCCTAGCAATGCAGATGAATATACAAAAAAATGTGCTGACTTTATTACAAAAAGATCAGGCGGAGATAGAGCAGTTGCAGAAGCATGTATTCATATACTTATGAAATTTTATGGTTTTTCAGATAGAGCCAAAATCATAAACAATAACTTTAAAGATATATCTGAGGCATGGGTAGGATGATTAAAGAAGAAATATTAAATTTCAGGAAAAATAAGTGCTGCACTCTATTAGGGGTTGGCCCAATGAGTATTAACTGTATTAATACAACGATTGATATCGCCAATGAATATGAGATTCCAATTTTTTTAATTTCTAGTCGTAGACAAATTGATTGCGAATCAAAAGGTAAAGGATATGTAAATAATTGGAGTACATTAGAATTTTCAAATCATGTTAAAGAGAGAGATAAAAAAGGTTTTATTTATTTATCAAGAGATCATGGTGGACCATGGCAAAACCCTGTAGAGAAGAATTTTAATTTAAAAGAAGCAATGGAATCAGCCAAAGATTCATATTTAGAAGATATGAAAGCAGGATATAAAATTCTTCATATTGATCCAAGTATAGATATCCATGGGAAGCCAGATACTAATGAAATTTTAAATAGGGCTTTTGAATTATATGAATATTGTTGGGAGCAAGCTCAAAATATGAATATAGATATTGCTTTTGAAATTGGCACTGAAGAACAGTCTGAAGGAACTAACTGTCTTGAAGAATTTGAATATACATTAGAAAAAATGACAACTTTCTGTTCAAAAAATAAAATTCCCATACCTTTATTTATTGTTGCTCAGACGGGTACTAAAGTAATGGAGATGAAAAATATTGGCTCCTTCGAATCCCCAATTAGAGTCGAAAATGAAATTCCTTCAGAAATTCAACTTCCAAAAGTTCTTGAAATATGCAAAAAATTCAATTTACTAATGAAAGAACATAATGCTGATTACCTATCAAACGAGTCTCTTCAATGGCACCCAAAACTTGGAATTCCTGCAGCAAATGTTGCCCCAGAATTTGGGGTCACAGAATCTAAAACTTTTTTAAGGATACTTGAAGAAAACAATCTTAATAAACTAGCTAATGAATTTATTCAAATATCCTATGATTCAATGAAATGGGAAAAGTGGATCATAAAGGACTCGAAAATAGATAATAAGAATAAAGCAATAATCGCAGGACATTATGTTTTCTCGTCAAAAGATTTTATCGATCTTAAATCAAAGGCTTGTATTGAACTTAAGAGAAAGGGATTAAACTTAGATGAACTTTTATGTAAAGAAATTAAAAAATCAATCTTAAGATATATTAGGAATTTCAATCTTATTTAAGATGAAAAAAAAAGTTGCCACTTTAATTTTAAATAGAAATCTGCCGGAAGTTACTGACAGGTTGTATGAACAAATTAGAAAAAATGATGATCTTCTAACTGATATTTTCGTAATTGAAGCAGGTTCTGACAAAGACAAATTATCAAAATACACCTCATGGCACGCCAACTGGGATGAAGCCAAAGCTAATGGATTAAGATTTAACCGAGGGATGAACTATGGTCTTAGTCAACTTTATAAAGAAGGGAAATTTGATTTTTATGATGCTTTTCTACTCCTCACAAATGATACTGAATTTGAAGACAAAGATAATATAAGAATACTTACTGATGTATTAAATGAACATCAGAAAATTGGTATTTTATCTCCTTGTTCCAAACGATGGGGGGAAATAAATTTACTAAATCAATATGCTACTAAATATTTTTGGTTCATTCATAACAATGCTTATTTAATGAGAAAAGAATTTATATATTCTATCTGCAATTTAGATGAACTAAATCATATGAATTTTTTATTTGATGGTTCAAACTTTAGAGGATTCGGCAGTGAGCATGAAATTATTGCTAAAGCTTACGCAAATGATTGGTGTGCTGCTATTACAAAGAGAGTTATTTCCTCTGAGAATGAAAGTCATCTATTGAAAAATGCCGCAATTATTAAAACTGATGATTATCAAGAAAATTTAAAACTTTATATAAAAGAAGGTAAGTCTTGGATGAAAAAGAAATTTGGATTCAATAGTCATTGGTCCATGCAGCAATATGCAAAAATGTTTTATGATAAATTTTTTGAATACAACCCAGAATTATCTATTTACAAAATCTAAGTTATGGAAATTATCAAAAAACCATGGGGACAGGAAGAAGTTCTTGAAATCAACGAAAAATACATGATGAAAAGACTTACTATGAAAAAAGATCACAGATGTTCTTTGCAATATCACATTCAAAAAAGAGAAACTATATTAATTATTAGCGGTGTTTTGAGAATTTTATACGGAAATGAAAAAGAAAATTTAACTAGTCAAATTTTTACTGTAGGAGAATCGTTTACTATTAACCCAGGGACTATTCATAGAATGGAAGCTGTTGAAGATTCCGTGTACATTGAGGCATCTACCCCTGAAATGGAAGATGTTGTTAGATTAGTTGATGACTACAACAGATAGATGGAATAGTTTTTGTTTAAAATCAGCATTATTAGCAATATTAGACTTTTAAAATTAGGTTCTGAAAATATCTTTAGAATTAATCATATAAAGGCAGTTTTAAATTTTCTAAATTATTTTTAAACTTCCTTTATCATTCTCTTAATTAACATTGCTTGTCCACTTACAAGATGAATAACAGTATATTTATTTGGCATTTTTTCAATAAATTCGTACATAGCGGCTAAAGCACCAGACAAGAACGGAGCATGTCCTGGATCTTCAACAATAATAATTCCATTGTCTACCAGTTTTTTATCTACAGCCTCCAAAGCAGAACAAACAGCTTCATATAGATCAACATCTATATTAGCAAAAGCAATTTTCTGAATTTCCCTTAATGGATCTTCCTCACATATATTTCTTTTTATTGTCGTAACATTTTGGTATCTTTTTAGAAATCTTTGATGAACTTTATCTCTTCCATCAGTTTTGTGTGTATTTTTAAAATAATAATCCCCACTCTGAAAAGCTTCATCATAATTAAATCCATCAAAAGTATCATAAAAATAAAATTTTTTAGATGAATTTAAAGTAGATAATTGTCGTAATTGGATACATCCTGAAGATCCCATAAAACATCCAATTTCAACATAATCACCACTAACTGATTCTAATTGAGTAACAATTTGCATTAAGATACTAGCGTCTAATCCATAACCAGAACAAAATTTAAATATTCCTTCTTCTTTTTGAATCATTGATTCACTTTTAATTGTTCTTCTCATTTCAGGAATAAAATTCCAAGATCTACTAGGGACTATACCAGCGCAACTTTGAACAGGAATTTTATTTTTATAAGCTATTCTTAAAAATCTAATATTCTTATCATATTGATCAGTCAGCCAAAATATTTTTGAATAATCTAAAGGATTTAAAGAATTAATTTCACTAGATGAGAAAATATTAAGTGAAGGGAACTTTTTAAATAAATATTTTTTATGCTCATCACAAACAATGACTATAGAATTCTTTGAAGGTTTTTCTTGCTTTAAAATTCTTATAACCATTCTTAATGGAGTATTAGTAGTATTAACTTCCAATCTTCTTTCAAATAATAATGTTAGGCCAGTATCAGCAAATATTTCAAAAAAGAGATCCTTAAAACTGATTTCAAATAAATGTTTAAAAATTTTTCTTGCAAATCTTACAGAATAAATAAGTTTTTTCATTTATTAATTAAATTAAATAAATAGATCTTTAGATTATAAACTCTAAGATTTTTTAATCCAAATTATTTAAAAAAAATTATTTTTTTAAATACTCAAGGCCAGTTCTTGAAACCACTTCCACATTAATTTAGATTTTTCTCTTATTGTCTTTTCTCCAACCAATATTAGTTAGGAGAGTACTTCTGCCGTTTTCATCATTTCTATCTATTTGCATAACCATCTTGCCGCCGACCTCTCGACCCCTTAAATTCCACCCTTTTCCTCAATCGCCGCGAATGTCGGCTCTTAAACTTTTGACCCAATCGAGAGTTGTTGCCATAACTTAACTTTCATTAATAATCCCATTGCGAGAATTATTGCGGAATTTAGCTATATCGTCAACTATCAACCTATATCAGTCTAATCATTAGATTTATGAGAATCGCCCGAATCTATTGCTATCACTAATAAAATTCAATGGAGCCAAGGGGATTTGAACCCCTGACCCCCTGCATGCCATGCAGGTGCTCTACCAGCTGAGCTATGGCCCCAAATCTCGAAACGTTTGTCATATCAAGCAATCTAAAGATTTCTTTCGTGACGTCCGTAATACCTATAGTACTTTATAAGGTTTGATTCTTAAAATCGGCGCTTTAAAATGCACCTAGAGATTTACAAGTTGTAGTATGCTATCTGGGACTGTTCTTAAATATTCACGCACCTACTAGAAATCCAAGGATAATAAATAAATAAGAGATAGAATAGTGCACTACCTAGTACCTATTTAAAAATTTTTATGAACCACTTTTGTTTTTTTTTGCCACTAGTTTTAAAATTCTTCATTGATTTTAGATCAGAAATTGCTGAATAAATTTTTTGTTGCGGTTTCATCAATAAGATCAAGAAATAAAAGCTTCATTTTGGTGTCCCAAAACTCCAAACCAACCCAACGTCCAAGGTATTAGCATCCAGGTTCCCTTCTTTAGAAATCACTTTACCTATGCCAGTTTGAAGGCTGAAATCCTTATTTAGATTGTAATGTAATCCGACACTAGGTTTGTACAATAAGGCGCTACCGCTATCAACACCGCCACCTCCGCCTGCACCTATAAGTATCTCGCCATAGAATTGAAAGTTTTTCCAGCTCGGGGTATAAACTCCTACCCCCCAGTGTCCCTCAGAATAACCCCCAGCTCCCCCTCCATACGCACTTAACCCTTGTCCTGTCAGGTACCACCAATCACCTCCCATCCAATCGATTTTACCTCCCAAAAGTTGCATGTCACGTGGAGAGTCTCCCCTACGTTGCGCATCAAAATACAATTGATGTGCAGGGCGGAAGCGCCATTTAGTAGTTTGTATGAGATCTGTTTCCACTAAGGGATCTCCTTTTTGATCCTGGGCAAATGTTTCCATTACATATGCCAAATTGAATCCAACATATTGGGCATCAAAATTACCATCTGGAGCAGTGAGATAGCCACTATCCATAATTAGACTGAGATCAGTAGAAAGTCGGTATTCCAATCCTAGATTTGCACGAGCAACAAATCCTCCACTAGTTCCTACATCTCCCCCACCGGCGCCACCAACACTTAGGGAGGGGAGAAGGGACAAACGATCGTTTTTGGTTAGAGGAAAGCGATAGCCTAGCCCGGCCAAAAGTTCGGCGTATCCGCCTACACCACCTGATGCCGCACCAGCAGTTTCAAAGGTGGCAAACCAGTTTTCATCAAGAAAGTAAGAGTACTCCACGCCAACCAGACCCAAGGAATTATCAAGTGACATTCCTGATGTAGTTTTGCTGCCACTAGCTGGAGAATATGAGCGAAAGCGGGCAGCTAGGTGCGATCGGTGGCGGCTTAAATTGGTCCATTCCTCTCCGAAGTAATCGACAGAAGTTATCCCATTAACCTCCGAATTGTTTATCAATGAACTGAAAGGGAAATCCAGTGAAAGTGCAATTGCATCGCTGGAAATATCTCCATTGGGGAACTCTACATAGGTATAATTCAGGCCTAGTAAGCCCCAGTTAAAGTCGTACTTAAGTCCTATATGAGGGCGAATATGTAACCCTCCTCCATCCCCAGCAGCACCGCCGCCGCCAGCACCCGCATAGCCTCCAGCATCGAGAATCCAGTTATCTGTTAGATGAGTTTCAATTCCTAAAGTATATCCACCAGTAAAAAACCCTCCACGGCGTCCTGTCGCTGCACCGTAAGCAGTGATACCGCCATAAAGCCAAGGATTAAGTTTTTCGTAAGCACCTATTCCGTATAAACCCATCTTTTCGCCAGCATCTGGCATATCAATTTCCTCATAGGAAAAGCGCAAAATACGATTCCGCCAAGTTGGAGGTTTCTTGAATGCATCTAGTTTAATAATGTCTTCTATCGATTTCTCAATTTCATACTTTTCCCAAATAATTTCATCTTGCCCCTCAGAATCAAAATTAGGGTCCTTTTTTTTTAGTTTTGCATCGCTAGGATCTTCTTTTGATTTCTCAATTTCATACTTTTCCCAAATAATTTCATCTTGCCCCTTAGCCCCAAAAAATGAACTTATACTTAAATTACTAAAAAAAATAATCCAAAATATTGATCTAAAAAAAAATGTTTTTTCTCCCTTAAAAATCACGGCAAACCTTTCTAAATCTAGAAGTAGATAATAACATTACGAGTAATAACAAGAGATAATATTTAAATCTACAATTTGCGTATTAGTAAACTTTTAAACTTGCAAGTAGGTATTTTTAAATTTTTCTCCAAACTGCAAGTAGCTTTCCTTGAAAAACTACTTCATCCAAATTTAATTCAATCGGTTCATATGATGGATTTGCTGCCTCTAGGAAGATTTTATTATCTTTTTTTACAAAATATTTTAATGTTGTACCAACTCCTGGAACCATTGCGCTAACAATAGTTCCATTTCTTAAAGAATATGAATCCTTAATTGGTTCCATCAAAACCATATCTCCATCTGCGATACAGGCATCAATCATTGAGTCTCCATTTACTGTTAGCGCAAAAATATCTTTCTTTTTTAAAACTTCCGAGATATCTAAATTCTCATTTACATCGTTATATGTTTCTATTAATCCACCTGCGGCTACAGATCCCATAACAGGAATTCCATCTGTTAGTTCATCTACTATTTGAAGGGTCCTTGCTTTTCCTTCTTGCCATGAAATATAACCTTTTTCTTGTAAATGTTTTAAACGACTTTGAATTGGAGCAGGAGATTTCAAGCCCATTGCAAGCATCATCTGCCTTATTGATGGGCTATGTTGAAAATCTTTTAAATAATTTTTTATCCATCCATAAAGCTCGTTTTGAGCTTCTGTGAGATCCCCAGAATAATTTTCCACTAAATTATTGAATGACTAATACATTTGTACCTCTTTTAAGTTTAATATGCAAGAATTTATTTTTCACGAAAGAAGGCAAGCTAAAAGTCCTTGTTGCACATGTAATCTATTTTCAGCCTGTTGAAAAATTCTACTATTCTCACTTTCCATCGCAGCGTCAGTTATCTCTTTATTTCTATAAGCAGGAAGGCAATGAAGAATAATTGCATCTTTATCTGCATTTGCCACTAGATCACTATCAATAGTAAATCCATTAAAGTCTGTATCTTTTTTTTTCTTTTGATTTTCTTCACCCATAGAGGACCAAACATCTGTATATAAAACATTTGATCCTTTAGCAGCTGCATGAGGGTCATTAGAAATTTTTAGCAAATTATCATCCTTATAAATTTCACGGGCTTTTTTAATTACAAAAGGATTAGGTTCATAGCCCTTCGGACATGCAATCCTAACTTCGATTCCTAATAATGCTCCACATAAAATCAGAGAATGAGCCACATTATTTCCATCGCCTATAAATGTCAAAACTACATCTTTAAAATCAATAAATTCCTCATGAATTGTTAAAAAATCGGCTAAGGCCTGACATGGATGTTCTAAATCTGTAAGTGCATTTATAACTGGCTTCGTAGACCACTTAGCATATTCTTCCAAATCCGAATGATCAAATGTTCTAATTGCAATAACATCACAATATCTACTTAGAACTCTCGCAGTGTCTTTAATTGGCTCACCTCTTCCTATTTGTGATGTTGTGGGATTGAGGTCAATAGTGGTTCCACCAAGCCTAGTCATTGCAACTTGAAAACTAACTCTTGTGCGCGTTGATGACTTATCAAAAATTAATCCTAATACCTTATTGTTAAGATCAATATTGATTTTTTTATTTTTAAAATTGCTTGCTAGCTCTAGAATATGCAAAACCTCATTTGCTGACAAATCCAAGCTTGATAGGAAATTTTTTTTAGCAAGCTTATTTGGTTTTAGCATGAATATTTCTAGTAAGATCTAATCTAGATTCTACTATGCAGGCATTTTACTCTCAGCCAAGAGAGATTTGAGATCCTCTCCTTCTATGACTTCCTCTTGAAGAATTTTTTGAGAAATCGATTCAAGAAGAGGTAAATTATTCCTCAAAATATTAAGTGCAGTTTCATGCGCATCATCAACCAAATCTCTAACCTCTTTATCTATTGCTTGAGCAGTAGCATCACTAACAGATCTTCTAGGGTTATTTCCATTTCCCAAAAACTGGCCACCTCCTTGTTTGTCGTATGCTAGGGGACCGAGAATTTCACTCATTCCAAATGTTCCTACCATTTGTTCGGCTATATCAGTTGCTCTTTGTAAATCATTTGAAGCTCCGGTAGTAATTTTTCCAAAGACAACTTCCTCTGCGGATCTTCCTCCAAGAAGTGTAGCTATTTGTCCCTTTAGTTCTTCCTTAGAATTTAAGAATCTTTCTTCAGTTGGCAACTGAAGAGTATAGCCAAGTGCACTCATACCTCTTGGAACGATCGATATTTTAGCAACTTTTGAACCTCCAGGCATAAGGTGACCAACAATTGCATGACCAACTTCGTGGTAAGCAACTACTTTCTTTTCATCATCTTGTAAAACACGACTTTTCTTTTCTAAACCAGCCACAACCCTCTCTATTGCTTCACTTAAATCTTGTTGTTCTACACTTTTCCTTTTTGCTCTAGCAGCAAGTAAAGCAGCTTCATTCACCATATTAGCTAAATCAGCCCCTGCGAATCCACTAGTAGCTTGGGCAATTGAGTCCAAGTCTATTGAGTCTGCAAGTTTAACTTTTTTTGTATAGATCTCTAATATAGTTTTCCTCCCAGACAAATCAGGTCTATCGACTAAAACTTGTCTGTCAAATCTTCCTGGTCTTAAAAGTGCAGCATCAAGCACCTCTGGCTGATTCGTAGCAGCAAGAACTATAACTGGCTTGTCAGTTGATGCGAATCCATCCATTTCAGTAAGTAGCTGATTTAAAGTTTGTTCTCTCTCATCATTACCACCAACTACTCCCATTGATCCTGAACGACTCTTACCAATAGCATCTAATTCGTCAATAAAGATTATACAAGGAGCTTTTTTCTTGGCTTGCTCAAATAAATCCCTCACTCTTGCTGCACCTGCACCCACGAAAAGCTCAACAAATTCAGAACCTGAAATGATAAAGAAAGGAACCTCTGCTTCACCAGCAACAGCTTTTGAAAGAAGAGTTTTTCCTGTTCCAGGAGGTCCTACAAGAAGTACTCCTTTAGGTATACGCGCACCAATATCTGTATATCTCTCAGGCTTTTTTAAGAAATCAACTATTTCAGTTAATTCATCTTTAGCTTCATCAACTCCAGCAACATCAGCAAATGTTACTTTTGATTCATCATCAGGTACGTAAACTTTAGCTTTACTTTTTGTAAAACTAAGAGCACCTTGAGCACCTCCCCCTCCCATACTTCTTCTTGCAAAGAATTGTAAAACAAGGATGAAAATTAAGGGGGGAACAACCCAACTCAAGATCGTTGAGAAGAAATTAGGTTTTTTGGGGGGAGCAGCTGCAAATTCTACCCCTTTGTTTTCTAATCTTTGTGGAAGGTCCATATCAAAAATTGGGGTGGTTGCTAAGACAGAGGGGGCTCCTTCTTCTGCACCATTTAACTCATATCTAATTTGTTCTTGAGTAATATATGCACGCTTAACTTCTCCGTCGTTAACCTGATCTATAAATAGTGAATATGGAACCCTAGGAATTTGCATATTTTGATTAGGGAAAAGGCTACTAAATAAAAGTAATGCTCCAACACCAATCAAAATGATATTTACAATTCCAAAACGTCTATTAGGTTGATTATCGTCTTGTCTTATTGGCATAATTGTTGTCAAACTTGAATTCATTATAAACTAAACGATGAGTTTCCGTACCTGTATTGTTTTTTTTGGGTAAGAACCGTACGGGACTTTTAACCCATGTAAATTTCGTTTTAAAAATTAATTTTCAAATGAACTCTTAACGCATATATCGCTGCCAATCAAACTAACCTGAGAATCACTTAATTTAATAATTTCATTCATTTCTTCAAATTCAAAATCTCCAAAGGGATTCATACTATTTTCTCCACCTAAAATTTTTGGAGCAATGAAGGTAATAGTTTCCTGGATACAATTAGATTGGATAGCGGCTGTAGCCAATCTAGGACCACATTCCCACAAAACTTTATTACACCCTCTTTTAGCAAGTATTTTTGAAATTAGTTCTGGATTATCCGATGATACCTTCTCAACTTCCACACATTTTGGAATCCTTGCTAAGTAGCTTTCATCTGCTGTAGAAGAATCATAAATTACTATAGTTTTTGCCTTATCACAATCCCAAAGATTAGCTTTTGAAGGAAGATCTAAACTTTTTGTGAAAACAACCCTCAATGGCTCAGGTATTTTTGAACCTCTAGTTGTCAAAAATGGATTATCTTGCCTTAGTGTATTTCCACCAATGATTATCGCATCAAATTCTTCTCTAAAAGAGTGAACTAATAACCTTGATTTTTCATTAGTAATCCACTTACTCTTACCATTTTTTAAACCAATTCTGCCATCAATGCTCATAGCCCATTTAAGGACACCAAATGCCTTTTTAGTAATATTCTTATGAATGAAAGACTTATTTAATTCTAAGGATTCTTTTTTACATAATCCTAAGTGAACCTCAATGCCAGCTTCTTTGAGGAGCCTAATACCTCTACCAGAGACTCTTTTATCTGGATCTTTAATTGATATATATATATCTTTTATACCAGAGGATATTACTTTATCTACACATGGAGGTGTTTGACCATGGTGACAGCAAGGTTCAAGATTGACATACATTGATCCACCAGATGCATCCTTTTTTAAATTTCCAAAAGCCATAGCCTCAGCATGAGGCATCCCTGCCTTGAAATGAAACCCTTCTGCAATGAGGTTTCCATTTTTATCAAGAATTACTGCTCCCACACAAGGATTAGGACTCGTTGTATTTTTGCCTAACGAAGCCAAAAAAATTGCTCTTTTCATCCATTTTGTATGGCTTACATTTTTTTCAGACATCTCCAAAAATCAAATTCAGTTTAATGATCTCCACTCTTTAACAACGAAGGGAGGAACAGGTAACTCAGAAAAAACTCCTGACAAAGATAATCTTAATGGTCTATTTTTATCTAAATTTATAATCAATTCATCAAGATCAAATTCTGCAGCAGCTTGTCTTCCATCATTTGCCAATTCCACATTAAGTAATGTTTTATCATCTAAAAACCACTGTTTTCTGCCTGATTCAACTCTCAAGTCAGTGGGATGATCAATCCTGAGATTCCCTGGATATCCTATTACTCTCAAGATTAATTTCTCTTCAAAAAGAGGCGATTTATAAGCTACTAATTGCCAAGTTTCAAAGTCCAAGTCCCTTAAAAACTCACTGCTAGCATCCATTAATTTCCCATTTATTTCTGTTTCGGCAACTTCTGCATATACTTTTAATGGGTTAAAAATAAAGGATAGTAGTAAAAGTAAAGGTAATATTCCTTTCAAAAAAATATTTTTATTTGATTTTGTAATTTTCTTCATTTTCAGAATCCATCAGGGCATCTAGAGTTACAGCTGTTCTTACAATAGCTTGATATCTTCTGATTATTTTACGATTTTTTTCTATAACTCGAGATAAATTCAAAGTGTCTTTTTCAGAATAGCTGGATGTTAAATCTTTAGAATCTTCTTCAATAAACTCAAATTCACTATCTTTATTAATTAGAGTTAACAATAAATCATGTAATCTCTTTCTCCTTTCAGACAATTGATTTATGATGAAAGCTCGCACAATCATAAGATAATTTAATAAAACATTCAAATAGATAGTTTCTTTTGATTAAATATTAATGACTGAAAAAAAAAGAAAAATTCATGTAATAGGTATTAATTCTTATAAATTTGAGGATCTATCTTTCAAATTAAAAAATCTATTTTTAGAAACAGAAAATATTGCAGTTCCAAATTCATATTTTGAAGAAATTAAATCATGGAGCGAAGATGGTTTATTAAAAAAGAAATCATTTTTTTCGAGCAAAAGTAATAACGAACTTGTTAACTGGCTTAGATCTCAGAAAACTGATGTTATTTTAATTTCTAGAGGAGATCCACTTTGGTTTGGAATTGGGAGAATATTACTTGGAAATTTTTCAAAAGATGAATTAAGTTTCTATCCTTCAAATACTTGCATTCAATTAGCATTTAGTAAGTTAAAGATTCCTTGGCAAGGTACTGTAAATATAAGTATTCACGGAAGAGATTCTACTAATTTAGTTGAGGCTCTTAAAGCAAGGCCTTCCAGTTTGTCTATTATTACAGATTCAAATAATAAAAGTTTAGAACTAATCAAAGAAAACTTATCAGAATTAAACCTGATTGACTCTTATGATATTTGGCTTTGTGAAGAGATAGGCTTCGACAAGGAAAATATAAGAAAATTAAATCTTAAAGAATCATTACCCCCTGATATATCAAGTTTGAACATTGTTATTCTTACAAAAACAAATAAAAATTACTCAAGTGCTAATCTCCCTTTTTTCGGAATCAGTGACCATATTTTTAAGACTTTTGATGATAGACCAAACTTATTAACTAAAAGGGAGATTCGTATTCAAATATTAGCTGATTTAGAGCTCCCCAAAGAAGGTGTCATTTGGGATATAGGAGCAGGTTGTGGGTCAATTGGTTTAGAGGCATTAAAATTAAGGCCTAATTTAGATTTATTTTGTATCGATAAAAGGGTTGGCTCAAAAGCATTAATATTAGAAAACGCAAAAAGACTCTGCGTCAAACCAGAATTTATTTTTGAGGGAGATATAAATGATATTTTAAATATGAAGCACCCTAGTTCTTTTAAAAAACCTAATAGATTAGTGATTGGAGGTTGTAACAAAAAGACTAAAGTTGAGATTATTAATACCCTATCTCAGAGTATGAATATTGGAGATATTATCGTTATCCCAATAATTGACATTCAAAGCATTAAAGAATTAAAAAATGAATTAGAAGATAAAAATTTCAAAACAAATTTAAATTTAATTCAGACCTATAAAAGCTTAAGTATCTCTGAGGGAATGAGATTGGAACCAAATAACCCTGTTTTTTTATTAAAAGGAAAAAAATAAATTTTAATAGTTTTTATTTGTTAGGTTTAGCCACATGAGGCAACCCCCAACCTAGTTTATTTCTTAAAACTTGGAAAAATTCATGATCTTCAAGTCTAATAAACTTTACTGAGTGTTTACTTTTTCTTATTAAAACTCTATCTTCAGGCCAAACATAACAACCAGCATTTCCATCAACAACCATTACTAACCTTTCAGGAGTTGCAGGGAAAACAGTTACTGGCTCTGAATCATTAAAAACCAATGCCCTTGATGCCAATGAATGTGGAGCAATTGGAGTTAATTGTACGACTGGGCAATCAGGTGTAATAACTGGCCCTCCAGCACTTAGAGAATATGCAGTAGAACCAGTTGGAGTAGATAAAATTACCCCATCAGCTGAGATATCCACAGGAGCATGTCGCCCTATAGAAATCTCAAAATGACACATACTTGTCAAAGGTTCTCTATGGAGAGCCATCTCATTAAGACAAAGAGACTCCCATCTCCTCTGATCATTCCTCATTACACTAATAATAAAGCAAGTTCTTTCTTCAATATCCCAATTTCCAGCAACGATTTTATCAATTGCATCATCAAGATTTGATAAATAAGCTTCCGCAAGAAAACCTAAATGACCAGTATTTATTGTAAGGATTGGGATTTTAGCAGGTGCTGTTTGCCTTGCTGCAGAAAGCACAGTCCCATCTCCGCCAAGAACAATTGCAAATTCCATTGACGAGTCAAATCCCTCGGGCACACAGTTCGAATATCCTAAAGGACGAACATGTTGATCAGGATTGGCAAATCCAACCATTCCACCAGAGCTACTAACTCTTACAACTTCATAATTGGATTTTTGCAATTTTTTCTCAACAGAACTTGCAGTTTGAACGGCAAGTTCTTTCCCATCATTAACTATTAGCCCTGCTTTACGTACCAATCAAAAAACTAAACCTATGACTATCTTAAACTAATTTGTTGGACAATCCTAATTTAAAATTTTAATTTTATTAGAACTGTTCTAAGAATCTGAGATCATTTGTATAAAATTTCCTGATGTCATCTATCTGATGTCTTACCATACAAAATCTTTCAACTCCTAGTCCAGCTGCGAATCCGGTCCATTTCTCAGAATCTATTCCTAATTTTTCTAAGACCTTCGGATCTACCATTCCGCATCCCATTACTTCTAACCATTTACCTTTCCATTGAACATCTACTTCTGCCGAAGGCTCTGTAAATGGGAAATAACTCGCTCTAAATCTTACAGGAATATCTCCAAAAAAGGTCTTTAAAAATGTAAGAACTGTTCCTCTTAAATGACTAAAATTTATATCTTGATCAATACATAAAACCTCAACTTGATTAAATACAGGGGAATGAGTGGCATCTACAGCATCTCTTCTATACACCCTCCCCGGTGCAATAATTCTTACTGGTGGAGGATTTTTCTCTAGGTACCTTATCTGAACAGGAGAAGTATGGGTCCTTAAAAGTCGATTTTCATCTAAGTAGAAAGTATCCTGCATATCTCTAGCGGGATGATTTTTAGGTATATTGAGAGACTCAAAATTATAAAAATCTGTTTCTATCTCGGGTCCGCTTTCAACTGAGTATCCCAAACCACAAAAAATATCTATTATTTCATCTTGAGTTGAAATTAGAGGATGTTTATTTCCAGGGGGTGTTCCAATTGGAGGGATAGTTATATCAATTTTTTCGTTTTTAATTTTTTTATCTAAAGCTTCACTATTTAGTTGATTTTTTCTTTCAGTTATTAATTCTTGCAAATTTACCTTTATTAAATTTGACTTCTGGCCAACAATTGGTCTATCAGTAGCAGATAATTGACCCATTGTTTTCAAGATAATTGACAAATCACCTTTTTTACCGAGCAAGGAAACTCTTAGTTGATCCAGTTCTTCATGAGTTTTAGCATTTTCTATATTATTTTTTGCCGTTAGAGAAAGATTATTTAGTTTTTCCTCAATTTGACTTAATGATTCAATCTGACTCACTGATATAGTAAAAATAAGTATTGCTTTATCTTACTTAAATATCGTCCATAAATAAAATTTATTGATTAATGAAACCGTTAAATATATTAATTAGCAATGATGATGGTGTTTTTGCAGCGGGGATAAGAGCATTAGCAAAATCAGCGCAAAAAAGAGGACATAAGATAAAAGTAGTATGTCCTGACCAAGAAAGATCAGCTACTGGTCATGGTCTTACTTTGCAATCTCCATTAAGAGTAGAAAGAGCGGACGAACTATTTGGGGAAGGAATTGAAGCTTGGGGATGTTCTGGCACGCCTGCTGATTGCGTCAAATTAGCGCTATCTGAACTCTTAGATATTAAACCTGATCTAATTCTTTCTGGAATAAATCACGGGCCTAATTTAGGGACAGATATTTTTTGTTCAGGCACAGTCGCTGCAGCTATGGAAGGTACTTTAGAAAATGTTCCGTCCATGGCAATAAGTGTTGCTAGTTTTAAATGGAAGAATTTTGAGTATGCTGGAGAAATTGCAATGAATATTGCCGAACAAGCAATTAACGATAGTTGGCCAGCTTCACTTTTATTAAACTTGAATATACCCCCTTGTGAGAAAAGCGAAATAAAAGAATTATCCTGGACAAGATTATCAGTAAGAAAATATAAAAATCAATTTTCCAAAAGGGAAGACCCAAGGGGTGACGATTATTATTGGTTAGCAGGTGAAGTGGTTTTAGATCTTAAATCAAAAGGTTATGGTCCAAAAAACTGGCCCAGTGATGTTTCCCAAATACAACACAATAAAATATCCCTCACACCTGTTGAACCAGATTTATTTTGGAGAGGTAATTTAGACAAATTACCTAAAATTAATAATTCATTTGTAAATCCTTCTTAAGAGCCATAAAGAAAAGCAAAGTCCAAAAAAATGAGCAGCAATAACTTGTGTATTACTAAGGACTGATAATATTTCAAGTCCAGTAATTGGGATATCAGATGTTGCTGTTATTAATTGTCCAGTAGTTTGAGAGGATGCTTGTATAAATAAGGCACCCATAAGAGCTTGATATCCAATTAATCCAAACAAAATCCCAAATAAATCAACTACGAGACCTCTTTTTATTAACTTACTGGTTTGCCCTCTTGAGGGTCTTGCGTTGCTAGCGATTGCTCTTCCCGTTCTTACTATTAACCAACCTTGCCAAAGGCTGAAAAGTAGTAAAATCAAAGATACTGTAGTAAGTGATAGACCAGGCGCTAAGCCAAGCTGCCCTTCGCTATTATTTACAACATTTGAAAAAAGCAAAACAGCTGCAACAACAACACCTAAAATGGATTGAACCCAAAAGCGTATCCATCCAATGCGCCGCATTCCAAATGAAAGGGACTGAAAATCAATTTTGTCAGACATTCATTTGATTGAATAAACTATAATCTATTCAAATTTGCCATCAAAATCATAAAATTGCACGTAATCTTTTGATCTCTTTAATATCGCCATCTGAAGTTAAGAATCCCACTTCAATAGCTATTGGAAGTTTTGATGGCCTACATGCTGGCCACAGAAAATTAATAAAAAGTGTAGTTGAAGAAAATCAATTTACCCCAACAATTGCGAGCTTCTGGCCTCATCCTAGAGAAATTCTATACAAAGAGACTCGTCTTAGACTTGATCTTCCTTATGAAAAACTATCTATTCTTGAAGATCTCGGAATTGAACAATTAGTTCTGATTCCTTTTAATAAAGAGCTATCCAAATTAAGTGCAGAAAGATTTGTACGGGATATTTTGATAGATCAATTACAAGCAAAAAATATTTCTGTAGGTGCTAATTTTAAATTTGGGTTTAAAAGAAGTGGAGACATAAATACTATTCAAAATACGATTAAAGATACGGGCATAAAACTAAAAATTACTCCAATTCTTGAAGACAAAGAAGGTAGAATTAGCAGTAGCAGGATAAGAGATTTATTAGAGAAAAGTGATCTAAAAAATGCTTTCAAAATTCTTAATAGGCCTTATAGTTTTAATGGAAAGGTTGTCAAAGGTAAAGGGATTGGGAAAAGTATGGGGTGGCCCACCGCAAATCTTGAGATTGATGGTAGAAAATTTTTACCTGGAGAAGGAGTCTATGCAGCTTGGACAACTATAGAAAATTCCAACCAAAAAATTGAATCTGTCATGAATCTTGGCTCTCAACCAACAATAGATCCTTTATTGCCATCAGCGGTTGAAGTTCATTTGATTAATAAAGATATAGATCTATATGGTTTAAATCTATCTATAGAACCAGTTGAAAAACTTAGATCTCAAATCAAGTTCAAAAATATAGATCAACTTTCTAATCAAATTAAAAAAGATAGAGATAATGCCCTGAGAATTTTTAAAACCCACAAGAACTAAATTTTAAATGCAGAAATCTAATCTTACTGATGCTGATGATTTACGAATCTTTCAAATTATTGACGCTAATCTTGATAGAGCTAGAGAAGGTTTAAGAGTTCTTGAAGATTGGGCAAGATTTGGGATAGGGGAGAATAATTGTGTCACTAGGATAAAAAATTTTAGACAAATTTTAGGAAAAAATCATTTGGAAGTTTATAAGCAATCTAGGAATTACATTGAGGACCAATGCAAAGGTTTAACTCATCAAGAACAAACCAAAAGAAAAAAACCTGAGCAAATAATAAGTTCTAATGCAGGCAGAGTTCAAGAAGCATTAAGGGTGATAGAAGAATTCTCAAGGCTACAAAATAATGAGCTTTCAAAAATCGCTTCGGAAATTAGATATGAAATTTATACTCTAGAAGTTGACTTGTTAAGTTTAAGCAAGCGTAAGAGGTCGCAGAAAATATTAAGAGAAAATGACTTATATGTCATCACAGAGCAAAAGGAAAACTTATTAAAAATTATAGAAGAGATTTTAATTGCGGGAGTAAGAATCATTCAATATAGATTTAAAACGGGAACTGATAAAGATAATCTTCAAGAAGCAATGCAAATTAAAAATCTTTGTAAAAGATATAATTCATTATTAATCATTAACGATAGAGTTGATCTAGCTTTAGCGGTAGAAGCGGACGGTATTCATCTTGGACAAGATGACTTTGATTTGAAAACTGCAAGAAAATTATTAGGATATTCGAAAATTATTGGTATAAGTGCAAATAATGAAATAGATATTTCTAATGCTCTTAAAGAAGGTTGTGATTACATAGGAGTAGGACCAGTATTTGAAACTACAACAAAAAAGAACAAAAAACCAATAGGTATTGAAAAGATCAAAACATTAACAAAGGAGTTAAATATTCCTTGGTTTGCTATAGGAGGAATTAAATCTAGTAATATTCTATATTTAAAGAGAAATGGGTTAAAAAAAATTGCATTAGTTTCGCAATTAATGAATTCTGAAGATCCTAAAGAAGACGCTATTATGATTCTAAAAGATTTGTCTCATGAAAATTAAGGTAAACGGAGAAGAAAAAAAAATTGAACTTGATCAAGAAAACGCTTTACTTTCTACAGCACTAAATTTAATGGGATATAAATCCAACACAATTATCGTCGAGTTAAATAATTTAATAATTAATTCAATAAATTGGGGGAAAGTGAAACTTAAAGATGGTGATAATTTAGAAATCGTCTCAATAGTTGGTGGTGGTTAAAAGATAAAATTTTATGAATTAAAAAATCTTCATAATTTTTTAAGTTTAAGCTTGAAACAATAACCAAATTTTTCCTTTTTTCGTTTTATATTCTTAATACTTAAAATCAAAAATGAAAGGAAGCATTGAAAGTAACTCTAGGTCTCTAAAATGGGAGCAGAATGGTGAGTTAGCGCAAAAAGATCTCTCTGAGTTAATTGAAAGATTAAAAAATGTAGAAAGTGAAGATACATCCACTGAGCTTTCTAGATTAAGTACAAAATCAAACATAAAAGATTAAATTTGTTACTTAGAGCTTGTTTTTATATAAATTTGTACCAAATTATAGTTACTGAACAAAAAATAAATGCCCAAAAGATTTCCAGAATGGGTCAATACAGAAGTTGTTATTAAAGCAATCAAAATGAGAGAAGAAGGAATGCTTTCAAAACAATTGAATTTATGGATTGAAAACCTATTAGAAATAGAAAAAAAGTAATTTTTTAGGAAATACTTCTAACAATTCTTAGAGCCGCCATTGCGGCTCCATAACCATTATCTATATTCATTACTGCAATACCTGGAGAACAACTTGACAACATACTATTCAAAGCAGTTTCTCCATCCTTGCTAACGCCGTATCCCACTGATACAGGTACGGCAATTATCGGTTGAGCCATCAATCCTCCAACAACTGTTGCCAAAGCACCTTCCATTCCAGCACAAACTATTAATACATCATATTTATTTATTTCTTCTAACTGACTCATTAATCGATGAAGTCCTGCTACTCCGACATCTATAAAAGATTGACAGTTTACTCCATAAATTTCAAGCGCTAATTTTGCTTCAAGTGTTACGGCTAAATCACTTGAACCTCCAGAAATTATGGCAACTTTTTTATTTGTATTTAGTTTATTTAGATTTTCACCAATTATTAGACATTTTGCTTCTTCATAGAATCGTGCATCATCATACATATTTAAAAGATTATTAGCTTTTTCGCTATTAATCCTTGTAATGAAAACGACCTCATTTTTACTTAATACATTTTCACTTATCCTCTTTAATTGATCGATACTCTTATCTTGCCCCCAAATTGCTTCAATGAGTCCAAGCCTCTCTCTTCTTTGGAAGTCAAACCTAATATCTAAATTCATCCTTGCTTATCTAACTCTCCTTCATAAATTAATTCAAAAGGATTTTTACCAACTTTTAAAGCATTTTTAACATTATCCTCAAATTTTCCCTGGACTATATTTACTTCTGACATTGGAATACTTTTCCATAATTTCTTACTTTTCCAATTTACCAATATTAAAGCTTCTTCTTTTTCCTTATCCCAATATAATTGTCTCCCCAAAAAACCATCTTGAGAAGATAACCACGGATCCCAAATCTCTTTTTCAGCATTCAACCATGCTGCTTTTGCTTCTGCAGGGACTTTAAGTCTTAACTCTTCAATAACCATTTCACCTTGATAATTATCCATAGGAAGAGCTTTTAAATTAGGAACATCAGATTGAAAAATTAAAACAACTAAGCAGACAAAAATCAAACACAATCGTTGGAATTTCCTTTTTAAATTTAAATTTAATTTCATTTTTTCTCAAGTAACACTACTGAATGGCAACTTATACCCTCTTCTCTTCCTTCAGGACCCAATCTTTCATTCGTAGTTGCTTTTATACCAATTAGACTTTCATCAATATTTAAAATCTCAGAAATGTTTTTTTTCATTAGTGTTATGTGCGGCATGATTTTTGGCCTCTCAGCGACAAGAACACTATCAATATTATTTATTTCCCAACCATCTTGTCTTATCAAGTCAACTACTTTTGATAACAAAAACAAGCTATCAGCATTTTTCCATTTTTCATCAGATGGCGGAAAATATTTTCCTATATCACCCAGCGAAAGTGCTCCCAATAATGCATCCATTATTGAGTGACTTAAAACATCAGCATCACTATGACCATCCAATCCTAAATTATCGGGATGATTCAATTTCACACCTCCAATAATTAGATCTCTCTTCTCTACTAATCTGTGTATATCGTATCCATTACCTATTCTAAATTTCATAAATTGATTATATTCTTTTATTATTCTCTTACTTTGTGGTAATTTTTTATAGTTTTCATTTGAAATCAAGTCACTTCTTCTCTCCAATGTTCTTTCAATACTTTTTCGTCTTCTCCACGATTTAATTTCTTCATGATTACCGCTTACTAAAATATCTGGCACTTTCATATCTTTAAAAGTTAACGGCCTCGTATATTGAGGATATTCCAATAAAGAAGAATTATGACTCTCATCCACTAAAGATTCTGGATCACCAAGAGTTCCTGGTAATAATCTAGTCAAACCATTAATTATTGAGATAGCGGGTATTTCACCTCCAGAAAGTACGTAATCGCCTATCGATATCTCTTCATCAGCTAAACATCTAATCCTCTCATCAAAACCTTCATATTGACCACAAATAATTATTAGTTGACTCAAAGTTGACCATCTCGCAAGATCCTTTTGCTTTAAGACTTTACCTTGTGGGGTCATTAACAAAGTTTTACTTTTAGGTGATTTTCTAATTGATTCATATGCCTTATAAATAGGTTCAGGTTTAAGTACCATTCCTGCTCCTCCTCCATAAGGCTTATCATCTACTTGTCTGTAAGAACCTTCACCATATTCTCTTAAATCATGTAAATTTAAATCGATCAAATTCTTATCTAGGGCTCTTGCTATGACCCCTGAATTATTTATTAACTCAAAAGCTTTAGGGAACAATGTAATTACATCAAAGTTAAAACTACTCATCTAGAAATCTTCCTCGTAACCAAACTCAATTAACCTTGATTCTTTTTTTCTCCAATTTGGAACAACTTTCACAAACAACTCTAGATGAACTGGACCATCAATCAATTTTGACATATTTGATCTTGCTGACTGACCAATAACTTTTAGCATTGAACCTTTCTTCCCAATAAGAATACCTTTTTGAGTTGATCTTTCAACAATAATGGTAGCCAAAATAGCTGTAAAACTTTTGCCATTTTTTCTTTTCATTTCCTCTATCTTTTCTATCTTTACTGCAACACTATGAGGTACTTCTTCCCTTGTATTTATTAATACCTGCTCTCTTACTAAATCAGATAATAAATTATCTAATGGTTGGTCGCATATCGTTTCTTCACCATAAAGTTTTGGTCCTTCTGGAAGAAAATTAAGTGTCATATCGACTAGTTCAGAACATCCTTCTCCTTGAGAAGCACTTAAAATTTGAAAGTTTCTATTAATTCCAAAAAATCTTCTATATTGATCTAATCGTAAATTCCTAAATTCTTTATTAACCAAATCCCACTTATTTAACGCAACAATAAACTCAGTTTTATTTGCAATTAAAAAGTTCAATATATATTCATCACCTCTACCAGGCTCTTCACTTGAATCAATTACAAAAATAACCATATCAACTCCATTAATTGCAGATTTTGCGTTTTTTACTAATATTTCTCCAAGTCGATGATGAGGTTTATGAACACCTGGCGTATCGACAAAAATTATTTGCCCATTTTCTGTAGTAAGTATCCCTTTTAATTTATTTCTAGTAGTTTGCGCTATTGGAGAAGTGATTGTTATTTTTTCACCGATCAATTTATTTATTAAAGTAGATTTACCCACATTTGGCCTTCCTAGTAAAGTTACAAACCCAGATCTATAATTAGTCAAAGACTTTTATTGCATCAATAATAAAATTCTGATCAAAAATGGAAAAAAAAACCATAAATTTAAAGGAAGCTTCTTTTACGCAAGCAATAAATATATCCGCACAATGGTGTAAAGAGTGGGGTGAAGATTTACTCAGCGAAGAGGTTTTAGCAGATAGAATTGCGGAGCTAATTAAAACAAGAAATGGACTTAGAGGATTTTTTGCGTACGCTTTATCAGATAAAGATTGTTTATTGTTAGATAAACTTCCTTTTTCACTAATTTACAAACTGAACGAAGGTGGGGGTGCTGTAGCAGAAATTGTAGTAAAAAATTTAATAATGAGTTCCGCTCAAATTATTATTCATAGAAGAGATAACAATCATGAATATAAGATGACATCAGAAAATATTTCAGATAGATGTAAAGCTATTTTGAGACTGCTAGAAACAAAGTTAGTGTCGAAAACTGTTAATCAAATCATTAGAAACCTAGATGATATGGGGAATAGTTTTGATAATTCATTAAAATATGACCCAGAACAAAAGGAATTTATAAAAAAGCAAATTTTTGATATCGCCCAATAAAAAAGCGTAGAAATTTTCTACGCTTGATTAGTTAAAAGCTTTTGACTGTAGGATTAATCTCTTCTTCCTCCTCCTTGGAGAGCAATCATTAATCTCAATATAAAGACAAATAAGTTTATGTATGTCAAATACATACCCAAAGCTCCTGCTAAATACTGCTCATCATTATATCTTCTGGGCATTGTGTAAAAGTCAACAAAAGCAGCACCTATAAATAGTACAGTTCCAAAACCTGCAATTATCAATTCCAAACCTGAGCCTTGTCCCCAAAAGAGTTGGGGATTAAAAATTCCTCCAATCCACTGAAAAACCATTGCAAGAAGAAGGCCTATTGCTCCAAGACCAACTACTTTACTTAGAGCTTGACCTACATCATCACTCATTCTTTGACCAGTGTATGAAGCTATGATGAAAGTTACACCAGTTGCAAAAACCGCAGTAAAAATAGATCCCATTCCAACAGCTAATTTGGCAAACCAAATTAAACCACTTAAAGTAAAGCCTGTTAAAAGGCTGTATGTGGCTAGCAAAGGCAAAGCTTTTGTATTATTTGCATTATTTGCTGCTGATGAAGCCATAAAGAATAGAACGAGTTCAGCAATTATTGCGACAAATGCTAATGGTCTAAATAAACTTGGATTTGAAGCTATCAGAGAAACTCCGGTCAATACACCAAATCCAGTTAGAGCCATACCACCACCTACGTAAGGTAGAGCTTTTTGAATGACATTTGGTCCTACAATTGAACTAGTTTGTGCTTCACGAATAGCTTGATTAAAATTACTACTTGCTGGCATTTTTTTTTTAATAATGGTTTTATTCTACTTGATTTTTAAGATTTCAGGGTACGGATCTCCATAGTTATAGAGTTATTGATAAGCCTCAATAATTTTCTGAACTAAAGGATGACGAACTACATCTTCAACAGTTAGATAACAAAATTTTATACCTTCAGTTTCAGAGAAAATTCTTGATGCTTCTATGAGACCACTTTCTTGATCTTTTTTTAAATCAATTTGAGTAATATCTCCATTTACAACCATCTTTGATCTTTCACCTAATCTTGTTAAAAACATCCTCATTTGAGAGCAAGTTGTATTTTGCGCTTCATCTAGTATTACCAAAGAGTTTTCCAAGGTTCTGCCTCTCATAAATGCTAATGGTGCAACTTCAATAATTCCTTTATCGATTAACGAATTTGTTCTATCTAATCCGAAAATACTATGTAGTGAATCAAATAGAGGTCTCAAATATGGATCTACTTTTTGTTGCAAATCCCCAGGCAAGAATCCCAAACTTTCGCCTGCTTCTACGGCTGGTCTGGTTAGAACAATTCTTTCTATTTTTTTCTCGTTTAATAGTCTTGCTGCGCAAACAGTTGCTAAAAATGTCTTACCAGTTCCAGCTGGACCAATTGCGAAGGTAAGATCAAAGTTTTCAATTGATTCAACATATTCTTTTTGTCTTATAGTCCTAGGTCTTAAGTATCTACCTTCTTTGGAACGAGCAAGAATTTTTTTTCCAAGTTCAGCATGTGAGGATGACTCTCCAATATTTAAAGAACTCAGAGCAGCTTTAAGATCTACCTCAGGCACTTCTAATCCTTGTTCCCAAATGGGTCGTGTCAGCTCTACTAATGCTGATGCTCTTTCAATCTTAGATATAACCCCATTCATCTCAAGTTGTAAGCCTCTTATAGTTAGAGAAACTCCTGTAAGAGACTCAAACTTTTTTAAAAAAGAATTCCCAGGTCCAGATAATGCTGTAGCAGCATCAGAGTGTGGCAAATCAATTGTGAAGTGACCAGTTTTGGAAACTTCTTTCATTTAGTTATTGTATAAGAATAAAAATTAGTCAAACTACTAACTTTCAGCTTCATTACTATCACTTTCAGGTTTAGAACTATCATTTTCTTCATCTTTTGTTTTAGCCTTAGCTACTTTCTCCTTCTCTAACTTTGCCTTACCTATAGCAATAGAGGGTCTTTCTACTTTTTCTAATAACCCTCCCTTTTCTAATAAAGTCCTAACAACATCAGTTGGCTGAGCACCCTGAGTAAGTCTTAACCTTAAAGCTTCTGTATCAAGCCTAGTTTCCTTAGTTCTTGGGTTATAAAAACCTAGTTCTTGTAGAGGTCTACCATCTCTTCTGGAAGTACTATTGCATGCAACAATTCTGAAACTTGCCTCTTTTTTCTTTCCAAAGCGCTTAAGGCGCAATTTAATCATCTTAAATTAATGTATTTTTAATAATAATATCATTTAAAGGTAAAAATTTAGAAGCTATAAATCAGCAAAACCTTTTTTCTTTTTATTATTTTTTTGTTTTTTCATCGGTTTATTATTAGTCATTCCTCCCATTCCTGGCATTCCTCCCATTCCTGGCATTCCTCCCATTCCTGGCATTCCTCCCATTCCTGGCATTCCTCCCATTCCTGGCATTCCTCCCATTCCTGGCATTCCTCCCATTCCTGGCATTCCTCCCATTCCTGGCATTCCTCCCATTCCTGGCATTCCTCCCATTCCTGGCATTCCTCCCATTCCTGGCATTCCTCCCATTCCTGGCATTCCTCCCATTCCTGGCATTCCTCCATTGGACATTTGTTTCATAAAACCTCTCATTCTTTGAAAATCAGCTAATACTTTATCTACATCTTTTGCTGCATATCCACTGCCCTTTGCAATCCTTTGTCTTCTTGAAGGTTGAGCAGCAAGAACTTCAGGTTTTTGTTTCTCCTCAAGAGTCATTGAAGAGATCATAGATTCTATTTTCTTAAGTTGATCCTCGCCATCTTTTATCATCCCATCATCGATCTTATTCATCCCAGGTATTAATTTTATCAATCCACCAAGAGATCCCATCCTTTTAATTAATCTCATTTGCTTAACAAAATCATTAAAGTCAAAGGTTGCTTCTTGAAGTTTCTTTTGCATCGCTTCTGCATCAGCAAGTTCAACTTCTTTTTGAGCTTTTTCAACGAGTGTCAAAACATCACCCATCCCTAAAATTCTGCTAGCCATTCTTTCTGGATGGAATGGTTGCAATGCCTCTATTTTTTCACCTACACCTATAAATTTGATTGGTTTACCACTTATTTTTCTTATTGATAAAGCAGCACCTCCTCTTGAGTCTCCATCCAACTTAGTTAATATTGCCCCTGAAATGCCTACTTTTTCATGAAATGTCTTTGTTAAATCAGCAGCTTCTTGCCCAATCATAGAATCAACAACAAGCAAAACTTCATCAGGATTAGAAATTTCTTTTATTCGAACCATTTCGCCCATCATTGAATCATCAATTTGCAATCTTCCTGCGGTGTCAATGATGATTGAGTTAAAATTATTTTCACTTGCATAATTCAATGCTTCCTGAGTTATTTCTTCTGGTTTGCTATTTTTTTCTCTCGCTGAAAAAACTTCTAAATCATACTGACTTCCTAATGTTTTAAGTTGTTCTACCGCCGCTGGTCGATAAATATCTGCAGCCACCAAAAGCACTTTTTTTTCTTTTTCCTTCAAATAAAGGCCTAATTTTCCTGTTGCAGTTGTTTTACCAGCTCCCTGAAGTCCAGCCATTAAGATAACGGTGGGTCTATTTTCATTGTCTTTTAATGGAGAATTTTCATTTCCCATAACATTAATCAATTCTTTATTTACAATTTCTATAAATTTTTGACCTGGGTTTACACCCCTAACTACGTCCTCTCCGATGGCTTTATCTTTGACATCTGATATGAACTCTTTTACTACAGATAAACTAACGTCGGCATCAAGTAGTGCCCTTTTAACCTGATTCAAGGCATCATTGATATTATTTTCACTGATTTTTGCTTCGCCCCTTAAACCTTTTACTGCGTCTTCAAAGCGTGATGAGAGTTCATCAAACATTTTTAAAAAGAAATTTTACCTAATTATAGATGATCTCGAAGTTAACAATTAAACGCCACTTACGAAATCAACCAATTTCCATGATTTATCTGAAAATCCCAAAATATATTTAACTTTTAAAGGATTCAGAGATGTTTCATTAATAAATTCTCCAGAGTTGTTCATTATTCTCTCTAGATAATTTAATTCCACTAAAACTGAGATTCTAGAAGAAGTTCGTGTCTCTAAATCTATTTTTCGTATTTGGGAATTAATTTCTTTATAAATTCCTTTCTTTATATCTTTTTGTCTTTCTTCTTTTGTTCTATCAATCAAACCACTACTAACAATCTTGGAGAGATTAAGTTGCTTCTTTCCAGCTAAATAATTACTCTTACTTTGAAGCCAAACATTAATTAAATTTCTTATTTCTTCTAAAGAAGGTGAGGCTTTTATAACTTCCTTGATCTGTAAAGTATTGTTAGCAATTGTTTTTTTAGTAATAGACTCCGATTGATCTGAAGAGTCTTTTTTATTATCTTTAATGATAACTTTCTCAAAAACTTTTTCATTTTTATCTACAGATATTAAAGGTTTATCCTCAACATTTTTATCTTTAATTGAATTTTTAAAATTATTTCTAAAAAATCCAATACCAATTCCAAAGGCAAATAATATCAAAAATGCATATAGATAAATTAAATAAGGAGAACCAACATTAAACTCCTGATCCTTCAAAAATTCCCCAAAACTAAACTTTAATTCAGCAATTTTTTCAACTAAGTATCTATAAAATTCTATTGATCTATTCTTAAATATTTCCTCATTAAATTCATTTTTTTGTAGATCAAGCTTTTCATATTCTTTTTTTATTCCACCTGGCCAAGGTAATCTCCGTTCATCAGCATTGGATAAAGTATATTCAAAATCTTGATCGACTTTTGAAGAAGATTCTTCTTTAATCTGTTGACTCTGAATATTTGATTTTAATGTAGTTTTATTTGTTTTCTTTTCTAATTTTTCAATAAACTCTTGAATTTCCCGATCTTCAAACCAAGAATCTAAATCAACTTCATTTGAGTCGATATCTCTATAGCCGACTAAGACATCATTTTCTAACCAATTTTTACAAAAAATACATATTGCCTCTAACTTACTTCCTGGATAATTGTTAAGCCAATCTCGTAAATTTTCATCAGAACTGCTAGAGAATCTTGCAGAGGCCTGATCAATATCTGCCAAGAGCAAATCTAAACAACCAATTAAAGGCATTGAATCAAGACCTGATAAATTTAGCTTTTTCAAAATTTTCCTTGCTTCAAATAATTTTTCTGGCTTTCTTCTTGAGAACCCAATTGCTGACAGGGATAGAAAAGCTAAAAATCCTGCTTCTAATGATCCTCTTTTTTGTAATTCTAGAAATAAATCAATCTGTTCTTGCACAGTCAAATATGGTTTAATTTGTTGAAAAAAAGCTTCAAATTCTTTCTGATTTAGATAATCTCCATTTTCAGATTTATTACTACCTTCCAAACCACCTCTTTTAATTATCAAATTTTCCAACATATTTAATCCTTTTTTATGTGACTCTTGATCGCTTAAATCCCTACTAAGTAGATCTAAAATCCTGTAAGGGAGCAGAGAAGCCAAATCTTCCTCAAGATCTTTCCTTAGTTCACCAAGCTTTCCCATTCTTTGAAGAAGTTGTATACCTTCATGTAAGAAGTCTGCTGCATTCGAATAAGATCTAAATTGTTGTTCTTGAATTGCAGAATCTCTGGCAGTTAGAGCAGCTAATAAAGTAAGATCTGCTTCTCTACTACTCCCTAATGCTGGAGTTTGCGGAGGCTGTAAAGCTTTTTTTGTAATTTTGAAAGCTTCTTTTGGGGAACCTGATTCCCAAAGAAGTATTAATCCTGCAACCTCTCTATTTGATGAAAACTCTAATCCGGATGATCCATTTAGTAACAAATTTTCGTATTCTCTCCTACTTTCTGGATCTGTAAGTAAATCAGCAGTGAGGCGAAGCAACTCTGATCTTTGGGTTAAAACTTCATAAGTAAATCCTTCATCAGGCGTTTTGTCCAATCTTAATTGAAAGGCCCTTAATATTTCCTCAGATGATGCAGAGGGAGTTACGCCAATTAAACGAAAATGATCTAAAGGAAGTTCCAAACAAATATCCTATTGAAAAATTCTTTAGACAAATTTTATCAAGTTACAAAATTTTTTCATAAGGTCTTACAGACTTATTAAAAAAATTCATGAAAATCGACCTTAACGGCTTAGAATGTTAACAAATCAAAACTTCATTAAGGTATTTTTCTTGGAAACACACGTAGAGAGAATCTCAAATCTTCAAGACATAAAAAAAGCCAAATTAGATCGAGAAACAGGATTATTTCTTTATGAAGATATGACCCTTGGGCGAAGATTCGAAGATAAATGTGCAGAAATGTACTACAGGGGGAAAATGTTTGGTTTCGTTCATTTGTATAACGGACAGGAAGCTATCAGTACTGGGGTAATTGGTGCCATGAAAAAGAAACATGATTGGTTCTGTAGTACTTATCGCGATCATGTCCATGCATTAAGTGCAGGTGTCCCCTCCTTTGAAGTGATGAGCGAACTTTTTGGAAAAGCTACCGGTTGTAGTAAAGGCAGAGGAGGATCAATGCACTTATTCTCCAAGGAGCATCATTTATTGGGAGGATATGCATTTATTGGAGAAGGAATTCCAGTTGCTTTAGGAGCAGCCTTTTCAAGTAAATACAAAAAGGAAGTTACTGGTAATAATAATAGTGATGCAGTAACTGCAGCATTCTTTGGAGATGGGACTTGTAATAATGGACAGTTTTTTGAATGTTTAAATATGGCCCAACTATGGAAATTACCGATCATTTTTGTTGTAGAAAATAATAAATGGGCTATTGGTATGGCTCATGATAGAGCAACCAGTAATCCCGAAATCTGGAGAAAAGCCTCTGCTTTTGGGATGCATGGTGAGGAAGTTGATGGAATGGATGTATTAGCAGTAAGAGGAGCGGCAGAAAGAGCAATTGAGCGAGCTAGAGCAGGAGAAGGGCCAACTCTACTAGAATGCTTGACATACAGATACAGAGGTCATTCTCTTGCAGATCCTGATGAATTAAGGTCTGAAAAAGAGAAGGAGTTTTGGGGGAAAAGAGATCCTATAAAGAAATTAGCCAAAGAAATTATTGATGGTAAATTCGCAACAGAAGAAGAATTAAAAAGCATTGAAAAGAGGATAGATGCAGAAATCTCAGAGTCCGTTAAAAATGCTTTAGAAGCGCCTGAACCACCTTCAGAAGAATTAACAAAGTATATATGGGCCGAAAATTAAATTAAATACCACTCGGTAACTTTCTGGTTAAATTTCTCAGTTTCCTTAAAGCCTTTAGTTCAACTTGTCTTACTCTTTCTCTAGAAACTTCTAATAATCTTCCAATTTCAGCAAGCGTATGTCTCTCATTTCCTTCTAGACCAAACCTTAATTTTAAAACATGTTGCTCTTGCTCGCTTAAATGACTTAACCATTTTCCAAGTTGTTCTTGATGCATTTTCTGCTCAACTTGATCTAAGGGCTCTTCATTATTACTATCTGCAATTAAATCACCTAAAAAGCTGCGGCCATCATCTCCATTTACTGGAGCATCTAAACTACTTGTTGATAGAGCTTGTCTTAAAACAGAATCTAATTCTTCAACATCAATTTCCATTTCTTCTGCAATTTCAATTCTGCTTGGCATAGCGCCAAGTTTATGTGCCAAATCCCTACTAACTTTTCTTATAGATGCTAATCTCTCACTTAAATGAACTGGTAAACGGATAGTTCGTGATTGGCATGCAATTGCTCTTGTCATACTTTGTCGAATCCACCAAAATGCATAAGTAGAAAACTTGTATCCTCTTGTCGGATCAAATTTTTCAACAGCCCTCTCCAAACCCAGTGAACCTTCCTGAACTAAATCAAGAAGTTCGAGGCCTTTACCTTGGTATTTTTTTGCCACACTGACGACTAATCTTAAATTTGCTTTCATCATCCTTTCTTTTGCTCTTCTACCGATTTTAATTGTTCTTTTTTGTTGGATTGTAAACTCTTTAGTTTTTTCATTCAATTGGCCATCTTCTGTAAGAATCATCATCTTTTGAACTTGATTACCCAATTCAATCTCTTCAGAGGGGGTTAACAAAGGGACTCTTCCGATGTTTTGCAAATACCAACTTATAGGATCATTACCTCTCCTTTTAGGAGGTTCTGCTTGTGTTGGTATTGATGAAACCATTTTTATGACCTGAAAGGTATTAAAACTTTCCTATACTTTTTTGTAAACAGTCAAATATTTAATACCTACTTCAGATTTCAAGTAATATTTGTACACTTATGTGTTTAAAACTATAAATAACTCTCTTAAATTGTTTCTTTCAAGATATTTGTCTCGTTTTTATATTTCTCATTAATTTTGTCAGTTCATCACCAATAGCGGAAGCATTTGACCCACTTTTGCACTTCGATGAAGCAAATGAATGCAAAAGTACATATTTAACAAAAAAATCTGTTGATATATTTCTACACAAGGTTAAATCAATCGCAGAACTACCAGCTACAAAACCAGATAAAAGATCACCCAATCCAGCTCGAGCTGTCTGAGAATCGGTTCCAAAAAGTTGCCATACTTTTTTATCATCAGCAACTATGCTGTTAGCTCCTTTTAACAAAATACTGATATTGAATTCTTTTGCCGCTTCACGAGCAAGCCCAACATTGGTCTTAGAATTGATATTAGGAAATAATCTTCCAAATTCTTTGCTATGTGGTGTAATCCATGTCTTAAACTTTCTCTCTAAAAAGAAATTTGCCCCCAACTTAGATTCCGAAATTCTATTAAGTGCATCTGCATCCAAGATCAATAACCCTCCAAAATCCATAAGATAGTCTTTTGATTTTTGCCAATCATCATTATCAATTCCTATTCCTGGACCGACAGCTAATGAATCAAATGCACTTAAATCAATATTCCTTAATGCACTAAATAAAGATGCATTCCCATTTTGGTTAGATTGCATAGTTTTTTTTAAAACTATTTCTGGGGCAACTTGCCAAATAGATTCAGCAACTATCCCAGGAAGGACCGCAGAGATAAAGCCTGCTCCACTTGAAATAGCTCCTTTTAATGCTAAGTATGCGGCACCAGGATATTTTTCACTTCCGGCTATTAGTAATGTCCTACCTCTTTGATATTTGTTGTAATTTTTTGGTAAAGAAGGTAAATCAATATTTTTTATATCTTTGTAAGTAACCTTAAAAATCTTTCTATCAACTTTAGACAGTTTACTAGTAGGCATCCCAACATCTATATGGTGCAATTCTCCAATAAAAGGCAAAGCAGAATCTTGGGTCAAACCAATTTTATAAAGACCAATGGCCAAGGTATAATCTGCCTTTACAGCGTTATCTAAAAAAGGCTCTCCTTTATCAGGACATAATCCTGTTGGAATATCAATACTTATTACCTTTCCATATTTTTTATGAAATTTTTGATTAAACAGTTTAATTAATTTATCATCAACTTTTCTTGTTTGATTATTACCAAAAACTGCATCAATCCAAAGCTCTTTCCCATTTGCATCAGGAGGCTCTACTAATTTTGTGACACCAATAGATGTAAGATAATTAAGGTGGTTATTTGTTAATGTTTTTTTTATCGGGAATGGACACCATACCTGAACATAAAAACCTCTCAAAAAAAGTTCTCTAGCTATTACTGCACCATCCCCGCCATTATGCCCAGGACCTATAAAAACAGTTATTCCATGCTTGAGAAGAGGTTTCTTTTTTAAGAGCCATCTACTAATTTGGATACCAGCTTTTTCCATCAATGCTTCTTGTGGCATTCCATCAGAAAACATTTCTTTCTCTAATATCAACATTTGCTTTGAATCAACAATTAAATGTTTAGAGTCAATTGTTGGCCATACAATTTCATTCATAATGAGTAAAAAGCAATTGAAGTACTGTTCAAAAATTTAAACTTCCATGTTAAAGACACAAAAGCATAAAAAATTAGAGAACTTTTTTTCTTCTAATAATAAAACTAAAAAGAAGAAAAATATAATTGTAGGTCTTTCTGGTGGCGTAGATAGTTCCCTTTCAGCTGCACTTCTTGTAGAAAGAGGCTGGAATGTTGAGGGACTAACTCTTTGGCTAATGAAAGGACAAGGCTCCTGTTGTTCTGAAGGATTAGTAGATGCTGCTGGCCTTTGTGAAGATTTGGGAATTAACCATAAAATAATAGACTCAAGAGAAATTTTCGAAAGAGAGGTAATTAAAAAAACTACTGAAAGCTATGAGAAAGGATTCACTCCACTTCCATGTTCGATGTGCAACAAGAATGTGAAGTTTGAAGAGATGCTCAATTACGCAATAAGCAAAAAAGACTTTACTCATATTGCGACCGGACATTACGCAAGGATAAGTAAATCATCTTATGCTAAAACACTTGATTGCAAGAGCCTTGTATTTAAGGAATTCCTTCTTCTTAGAGGTGCTGACGAAAACAAAGACCAAAGTTATTTTCTTTATTCTCTTTCTCAAGAAGTGCTAAGCAGATTAGAATTTCCTCTTGGTGAAATGAAAAAAGAAGAAACAAGAAGGGAAGCCCTCAGATTAGGCCTTAGAACTGCTCAAAAACCAGAAAGTCAAGATTTATGTTTAGTTGAGCATTATGGATCAATGCAGATATTTATCGACAAACACATAGAAGCAAAAGAAGGAGAAATTGTGCATGTAAATGGGAAAGTCCTTGGTACGCACAATGGAATTCAGCACTTTACGGTAGGGCAGAGAAAAGGTTTGGGCATTGCTTGGCAGGAACCACTATATGTAAAAAGTTTAGACAGGGTAAAAAACATAGTTTATGTAGCAGATAAAAGTGATCTATTTAATAAAGAAGCAATAATTAGTAAGGTTAACTGGGTTTCAATCGAAGAACCTGAGCAAGAGATAGAAGTAGAAGCACAAATTAGATATAGAAGTAATCCAGTAAAAGGTACATTAATACCTTTGAAAAATTTAGATAATACTACAACAACATTTAAATTAATTTTTGAAGAAAGTCAAAGTTCGGTAACACCAGGACAAGCTGCAGTTTTTTATAAAGGAGAAATTTTATTAGGTGGTGGATTAATTAGTTGATTTTCCAAAAGAAATTTAATCCCGTAAATAATAAAAACAAAAACAAAATAGGTTTATCTCCAAATTTTGTATAGAAAGTCTTTTCGGACGAAAAATTAGGGAACACTATTTCATTTTGCTCAACATTATAATCTAAAAGTTTAATTATTTTTCCATCACCTTGAACTAAGCCCGAAGGGCCGGTGTTTGATACTAGTAAATTATTTTTCTTGTTTTCAATACTTCTTAATCTAGCCAAAGATAGGAATTGATTATAAAGCTTAGCTGGATATGGATCTAAATTTGCTGCAGTTATTATTAGTTTTGCACCGCTATTAATCGCCTTTCTTATTTCTAGTCCATCACTAATTTCATAACATATCGCAACTGCTAGTGGAGGTGTAAATTTAGGATCAAAAAATCTTGAATCAGAGCCTGGTTGAATTCCTCCTACTGCAGATAATCCTCTTGAAAAACCATCTAGAAATCTAGGTATTTTTTCACCTATTGGAACAAGTCTATTTTTATCTATAAATGAGGTAAAAGTTTTATCTCCAATTTGAAATCCGAGTAAAGAATTTCTTAACTCATTATTTGAATTTCTGAAACCTCCTGAAAAGGTATTAACCTTAATGCCTTTAGAAAAATAAAAATTATTGGATAGAGTTCCTTCAGGAACAACAAGAAGTTTCGCTTTGTTTGATAAAGCATATTTTTGAGCGATTGATAGCTTTTCTTTAATAAATTCATCATTTATTTTTAATTTTTCTCTTGTTGGTATATTAGTTTGCCAAATAGCTACTGGATATTCATAATTTCTTTTTATTGGAGTTGTTAAACCTCCAAATAAATGTAAGAAAATAAAAAACAAAATTCCTAAAAGAAATATTTTTTTAAAGTAAAGTTTTCTTTCCCATCTACCTTGAATATAAAAAATCCAAAATCCAATCAATATTTGTAATACGCATAAACCACTTGCACCAATCCATCTTGCTAAACCAGCAAGATAAATATCACCTGGGATAAGACTCTCGCCTAAACCTATCCAAAAAAAAGGTGTTTGAGAAAGTATCAATTCACCAATACCCCAAGTCAAAGATAAAAAAAATACTTTTACTGTTAAAGATAATATTTTCATTTTGAAAACATCCTCTTTCCAGAGAATAATTTCAACTAACAATCCCCATAAATAAACTAATATCCCACCCAAAAAAGCGCAAAATAATAACACTAAAATGGCAATAATTAAACTTGCAAGCCATGAAAAACCAAGCCATGTCAATGGATGAAGATCATAAAGCCAAGAATGACTTATCAAGATAAAGAAAAAACCCCAACAAAAATTTGCTATTCTCCTTTCACTTCCCTTCCATAAAATAAATAATGATATTGGCATAAAAATCAGCCAAAAATGAGTTGAAACTGAAATTCCTCCTAAAATCCCACCTAAACAAGGGTAAAAATATTGTCTTAGAATTTTAATTTGAGTTGGGATTAACAATCTAAAATTACGAAATTAAATTTATAATCACCCATTTATTGTACCTTCATTCTGTAGACTAAGTCTTAGTAACTTTCAAAATTTAAGTGAAAGAAGTCTTTATTAGTTTTGCAGTTTTTGTTTTTTGTATTTCATTAACTCTTTTCAGTCAATTTAATTCACCTCAAGTTGTTAATGCCGCTCAATCAGAAACTCAGTCAGTTCAAAGATCACCTGTTGCAAAATCATCAAATGTCTCGAATAATAATTTATTTGAACTAGACCCATCAGATCCAAATCCTATACTTTTCGCTATGGCAGAAGAAACTCCAGCAGACAACAATTCAAGGACTACTGAAAGTGGTCTAATTATTGCAGATATCGTAAACGGGGAAGGAGATGAGGCTAGTGCTGGGCAAACAGTTACTGTAAATTACACAGGAACACTAGAAGACGGGACACAATTTGATACCAGTATCGGCAGAGCTCCATTCAGCTTTCCCCTGGGTGCTGGACGAGTAATAAAAGGTTGGGACGAAGGTGTAGCAGGCATGAAAGTTGGAGGGAAAAGAAAATTAACAATACCTCCGGAACTTGGATACGGATCAAGAGGAGCTGGAAATGTAATACCTGCTAATGCGACTCTGATATTTGAAGTTGAATTATTAAAAGTCAATTAAATTAAGTAAGAAAAATATCTAAGACTTTTCAATTTAGTTAATCTCCAAGTAATATATATACAAAATCAAATATTTGAAATGTTAAGTAAATTCATCAATTCTTTTCTAGATAAAAAATCCCCAATGACAGTCCATGCTCACTGCGATGGTCCTTGTGGTGTTTACGACCCAGCATCTACGAGAGTTGCAGCTGAAGCAGTTTTATCAATGACAAAAAAACTTATTGCATTAGAAGCTCCTTCTAGCACTGATTCAGCAGAGTGGGCTGCATACAGTAATACATTTTCTAGATATGTTGCAGTTAAAGAAGAGCAAGCAAAAGAAACAAAGAAAGAGATTCTAATTTTGTGGACAGATTATTTTAAACCAGTTCACTTAGAAACTTATCCAGACTTACATGACACTATTTGGAAGGCGGCCAAATTATGCAGTGCATGCAAAGTTAATATTGACTTAGCGCAAGCTGAAGAACTCATGAGTTACGTAGAAAAAATTCATAATATTTTCTGGGCTTCAAAAGGAAGATCAGACGCTTTTGTCAAAGCTAGTTAATCAAAGTTATTTTCAAAAGTTTTTTTGATTTTATTTTATTTTTTTTAGGTTTAAGAAAAACCGCGATTATTAGTGGTGAATCGATGTTTCCTTACCTAAAAGAAGGTGATATTGTATTTTTTAAAAAATACAAAAAGAATAAATCAATACTTAAAAATCGACAAATAATTATTTTTAATCATCCAATTAAAAATAAAAGCCTAATAAAAAGGATAAATTCAGTAAATCAAAATAACATTGAGGTTATTGGAGACAATATTGAATTTAGCGAAGATAGTAATAAGTTTGGATTAATCAATAACGAAAAAATAATTGGGATTGTCACCTCTAAATTAATTATTCCTAAATTAAAAAATTTTTTAATTCAAAAAAACAGAAGCACTTCTTTGAATCCAAAATAATCCCAAAGAAAAGGAAAGCCCTCCTGCTAAAGCTATTAATTTTTTAATAAATTTTTGACTTGCTTTAAAGGTAGTAAAAGATATTAAACAAGTAAAAAGATTCATACTTATGAGTGAACCAATCAAATATGAAATCAAATATAAGCAAGCGCTTGTTAAAGGCAGTGCTAAAGCAGGAAGAACTGCAAGAAAATGTGAACCTCCAGCTATGCCATGTAGCAAGCCTAAACCAGTCAAAGCATGTGAGTGCTTATTATTATTTTTTTGTTCCTTAACATGAAAGTGAAAGTGACGATGGGCAATTCCATTTTCATGCTCATGAGAATGCGAGTGGATACTTAATTGAAAAGAATTTTTTATAGCAAATACTCCAACAATTAGAAGTGAAATTCCAACTAGGAATTCGGCAATACTAGAAAATTTGTTTAATGGCGTAATATCCTTAATAAAAATCGCTAGAAAAGCTAACAAGAGAACTCCTGAAGAATGTCCCAAGCCCCATGAGAAACTATTTTTAAGAGCTTTTTGGGGATTATTAATCGCTGCTGGTGCCATTGCAATTAGATGATCAGCGCCACTAACTACATGCACAAATCCTGCGACAATACCTGTTAAAATTACAGCCTGCATATATATTTAGTACAACTCTGTTTATTCAATTTTATAGCACGATTTGAAGTCAATATTAAATTGAGTTAAATAATTTCTTGAACGATTGTTCAATATCAGTTTCTCTCATAAAAGTTTCACCAATTAATACTCCCATTATTCCAAAAGATCTAAGCGATTCTAAATCTTCGGCACAATTAATTCCAGATTCACTTATGGGAATAATATTTTGTTTTAAAAATATATCTGCATACGTATGCATCAATTCTTTTGATGTATTTAAATCCGTTTTAAAAGTCTTTAAGTCCCTATTATTTATTCCAATCAAATTAAAGGATTTTAACTTAAGAATCCTTTCTAATTCATTAGAGTTATGGACTTCAACAAGAACACTCATCTTTAAATTATCAGCTATTTTCTTTAAATAAATTAAATCATCATCACTTAAAATCGCAGCAATTAATAATATTGCATCAGCACCAGATACCCTTGCTTTATAAATCTGATAAGCAGAAATAATAAAATCTTTGCAGAGTAGAGGGAGATTAGTTGATTTCCTTACAGTTTCGAGTATTTCATAACTACCTTGAAAAAACTTTTTATCGGTAAGTACTGAGATACATGATGCACCTAATCCTTCATAACAAATTGCTATGTTTTCAGGGTTAAAATCTTTTCTAATAACTCCTTTACTCGGACTAGCTTTTTTTATTTCAGCAATAACTCCTGGTTTTATTTTTGACTCCAAGATATTTTTGTAAAAATCTTTGGGAGTAGGAAGTTTTTCAATCTTTTTGATGAGATCTTCTAAAGATACTATTTTTTTAAAATTTTTAATTTCAATATCCTTATGCCATACAATTTCTTCCAGAATGTTTTTTGCTTGTGCTTCTCTATGAGGTACAGCATATTCTAAATTTTCTACCCTTACTGTTGGATTTGGTGGCCTGCGTCTTATCTCCATTAATTTTAGATATTATTTTATTTGAGAAGCCGCCTGTTTATATGCGACCTCAACTACTTCACTAAGAGTAGGATGAGTATGAACTTCTTTAGATAATTCAATTACATCTTGGTTCCTTGAAATGGCGTTCGAAATTTCTTGAATTAAATCAGCTGCATGTAACCCAAAAATATGAGCCCCTAATACTTTCCCATTATCTTTATTGAAAATCAACTTTAGCAATCCATCACTATCTAATTCAGCCAATGCTTTTGAATTAGCCTTAAAGAAACTTTTGACAACTCCCAAAGTAAAATTTTCTTTTGTAGATATCTCTCTAGCTTCAACTTCAGAGAGTCCAACTGAACTTATTTCTGGGTGAGTAAAGGTTGCTGCGGGGATACTCTTATAGTTAATTTCGACATTACCACCGCAAATATTATCAACAGCAATAGTCCCCTGCGCTGCAGCTGTATGGGCAAGCATTAGTTTGCCCGTTACATCTCCAACAGCCCAAATGTTAGGTATTATTTCATCACCATTCTTAACTCTCATTTGATCATCTACAGGAATGAAACCTTTTACTGTTTCGATACCAACCGACTCAAGATTTAAATTATTACTATTAGGACTTCTGCCAGTTGCAACTAGTACAGCGTCAACTTCTAAAGTTTCTACAACTTCCTTAGATTTTGCATCTGTCAATTCTATTTTTACAGGGCATCCAGGTGTTATTTTTGTCGCAAAGACATTTGATTTTGTGTCTATATCTCTTGCTTGAATAAGGCTCTTCTTAGCAATTTTAGTAATGTCTGGATCAAATGTTGGCATAATATTCTCCAAAGCCTCGATCATGGTAACTTCACAACCAAGCGCGGTATAAACATCAGCAAATTCTAGTCCTATATATCCGCTTCCAATAATTGCTATCCATCTTGGAAGCCACTCAAGTTTAACCGCATCATCGCTAGTAAATACGGTCCTATTATCCAAAGTTATTCCACGGGGCACAAAAGGAGAAGAGCCTGTTGCTATAACAATATTCTTACATGTGAAAATTTTATCAATTCCGTTTTTATCTCTTACACCTACTTTTTGATTTCCTTCAATTCTTCCAATACCCAAAATAATTTCAACTCCACTCCTTTTAAGAGTTTTTGTTAAATTTTCTCTAACATTTAAAACTAAATTATTTGCATGATCTGCAATTTTTGATCTCTCGAACCTTACTGGAGAAGCATGAATACCAAATTTAGCTAAATGTTCATAATCAGCTATTTCTCTAACTTTTCCGCTTGCAGCCAAAAGAGCTTTAGAGGGGACACAACCCTTATTGACGCAAGTGCCCCCCATATCAGAAGATTCTACTATTGCGACTTTTAGCCCCTTACCAGCAGCATGTTTGGCGGCATCAAAACCTCCGTATCCTGCTCCTATTACAATTAAATCGAAATCAAAACTTGAATCTGTCACTTTTAATCTAAGTATTTGAGATGTATGCGACTCTTTTTCGTTCTAGTAATAATGGAACTGCAACACAAGCCACATTCAATGATTCTACAAGCTCACTATGCGGAATTGTAATTGTTTCATTAAAAGCTTCTTGAATTTCTTTATGAACTCCTTGACCCTCATTTCCCAAAATTAAGACAGTAGACTTGGTCCAATCAATTTCCCAGTAAGGTTTTGAAGGTTTTTCTAAATTTCTGTTATGGCTACTAGTAGAAAAAATCCTAAATCCTACATTTGATAATTCAGATAAAGACTTTAATAGAGAATTTATTATTTCTTCTTCAGTTCCCTCAAATCTTTGAAACGGGAGGTGAAAGACCGTACCAGATGAAGCTCTCAATACCTTTTGGCCTAATGGGTGCGCACCTCCAGCTAAAAAAATTGCATCAACACCTGCAGCTAAAGCAGTTCTAAAAAGATTACCCATATTCCCAGGATCTTGAATCCTGTCGAGAACAAGAACAAAATCATCTTTCCTATTAAATTGATAATTAGTTATTGATGAAATCTCTACTAAAGCTGCTATCCCATCTGGATTAATTGTTGAAATCGCAGATGCCAAAACTTCCTCTGTGACAATATTTATTAATGAATGATTTAATTTTTTGCTTAGATTTTGATTCTTTCTTAGCCATTTTTCGGTAACTAAAATTTTTGAAGGATTTTTCCCAGACTTCAATAATTCTTCAAAAAGATGAGTACCCTCTATGCAAAAAAAATCTTTATCTCTGCGAGAAGCTCCGTTTTTAAATGATCTAAATCTTTTAACTAGATTATTGTTTTTGCTAGTTATTTTTAAAAAAGTATTTTCTATGAGAAATTTAATATTTTGTTTTCATTTATATTTTAATTATATAACTGTTTTGATCAATGTTTTTTAAAAACATATTACCTAATAAAGCGAATAAAGTTTTTTTATTTTTAATTAATATTCAGCACGTTACATAGGGTGGACTTAGTAATATTAGTTTGTCATGATGAATTCAATAAATTAAATCTTAATGATTTGCGTGAGCAAAAATAAGTCATTACTTAAATCTCAAAATTTAAAGATTTTTGGCCAAGGTAAATTAAATGGAATAGTTGAGATAAGTGGCGCAAAGAATTCGGCCCTCGTTTTATTGGCAGCATCACTACTAACAAATGAAAAAATAATTCTCCATAATGTTCCTCGTCTTACTGATATTGAAAAAATGGGAAATATCCTTAAGAATTTAGGGGTTAATTTAATTGATAAGAACAATAAATTAGAGATAGACTCAAAAAATATTTCCATTAAAGAACTTCCATATGAACTTGTTAATGGACTAAGGGCTAGTTTCTTTTGTATCGGTCCATTATTGAGCAAATATGGAGAGGCTAAAGTCCCTTTACCTGGAGGGTGCAATATTGGTTCAAGACCAATAGATGAGCACATTAATGGACTTAAAGCATTAGGAGCAGAAATTATTATTGAAGAAAGAATTGTCAAAGCAAAAATAAAAGGAAAGAAAAATAAGCTTAATGGTACTCATATCAAATTAAAGTGCCCAAGTGTAGGAGCTACCGAAACTTTAATAATGGCTGCATCATTAGCAGACGGAAGAACCACTATCGAGAATGCTGCAAGAGAACCTGAAATTCAGGATTTATGCCAAATGCTTAATAAAATGGGGGCAAAAATTTACGACTCTGGTAAAGAAAAAATAATTATTGACGGTGTTAATAAACTTGGTGGTTGTACTCATAAAGTAATTCCAGATCGAATAGAAGCTGGAACTTTTTTAATAGCTGCAGCTGCAACTTCCTCTTCAATAACAATTTCTCCAGTGATACCAAATCATCTTGAAGCTGTTACGAATAAGCTTCACGAAAGTGGAAGTAGAATTAGTATTAAAGGCAATTCAATTACAATAAATCCCAGGGAACTTAAGGCGGTTAACATAAACACTGCTCCTTTCCCAGGTTTTCCAACTGATTTACAAGCACCTTTTACAGCTCTAATGACAATTGCTAGTGGTGAATCAAAAATAACTGAAACTATTTTTGAAAACAGAATGAATCACGTTCATTTACTAAAAAAAATGGGTGCCAACATAAAATTAAACAAAAACATAGCCTATATAAAAGGTGTTAAAACAATTAAGGGTATGGATTTAGTTGCCTCAGATTTGAGATCATCAGCTGCATTAATAATTGCTGGAATTATAGCTAAAGGGAATAGTAAGATATATGGTTTAGAACATTTAGATAGAGGTTATGAAAATTTTGAATCAAAATTAAAAATATTAGGAATTAAAATAGCCAGAGAATTTAATAATAAAAGTTGTAAGGAAAGTAAATATAAAATTGATCAAGAACCAGAAGAAATTCCTAAATGTACAGCAGCATAAAGCAAATAATGTTAATTCGATTTATTTAAACGTAAGCAATATTTATAAGTGAGATACAACCTAAAAACAATAGTAGCAAAACTAAAAAACGATTAGACCAATTTTTATTTAGACCATTAAACTTAAATTCATTCATGCCCAAATTCCATTATTAGAACCAAATGCAGTCAATATAGTTATCGCGACAAAAAGGTATGGAACAAATTTTAAAGATAACTTTTTAGCTTGAGATTTTGACATAACTTTTTTTCTTTAAATATAACATAATATTACTAATCGTGAAGTTATTTCCCAAAAAAAAAGATTTTTATATGCATTAAGATACAAAACTGTATCATTATTGTTAAGGACTTTAATTTTTTTATCTTATTTAGTTTTAGCGATTCCAAAAAATATAACTATTTATTTTTATCAAAAAGAGTTTGACCACTACTAAAATTTATATTTACTGCCCTTCCTTTACCACTAAACGCATAGTCAATAAAATGATTTTTGTTATAATAAAATGGTTCGTTATTTTTCAAAAGCCTTGGGAGCGTGGTGGAATTGGTAGACGCACCGCACTCAAAATGCGGCACCTTCGGGTATGTCGGTTCAAGTCCGACCGCTCCCACTTTAATGAATACTTATAATAGGTTCGATATATCTTTTAAAAAAGGAAAAGGTTGTTGGCTATGGGACAAAAAAGGTAAAAAATATCTTGATGCAGTCGCTGGTATAGCAACTTGCAGCCTTGGCCATAGCGATAGAGTCTTAAGAAGAAGGCTATCAACTCAACTAAAAAAGATTCAACACATTTCAAATCTCTACAACATTGAAGAACAAGAACAGCTAAGCAAAACTTTAACAAATATAAGTTGTGCGGAAAGCGTCTTTTTCTGCAACAGTGGTGCGGAAGCAAATGAATCAGCAATTAAATTAATTAAAAAATATGGAAACAAAACAAATAAAGGAAAAGAATCAATTATTCTCGCAGCAGAATCCAGCTTTCATGGAAGGACGTTGGCAGCCTTGAGTGCTACTGGACAGCCCAAATATCAAAAAGGTTTCGAACCGATGATTCAAGGGTTCAAATTTTTTAAATTTAATAATTTTGATTCGGTAAAAAAATTATTTGAAGAGTGTGAAAATAATGATCAAAAAATTTCCGGCATTTTAGTTGAACCAATACAAGGAGAAGGCGGCGTAATTCCTGGAAGTACAATATTTTTTAAACACCTGAGAGATATATGTGATAAATATAATTCTCTTCTTATTTTAGATGAGGTCCAAAGTGGGGTTGGTCGAACTGGGAAAATGTGGGGTTATGAGAGTTTAGGAATTGAACCTGATGGATTCACCCTTGCTAAAGGATTAGGAGGAGGTCATGCAATTGGAGCATTATTGGTAAAACAAAAAGCCAACATTTTTTCTCCAGGAGATCATGCAAGCACTTTTGGTGGGAACCCTTTCGCCTGTAAAGCTGCCCTAACTGTATTAGAAGAAATAAATAGAAGAAATATTATCAATAATGTTTATCTAAGAGGGGAACAATTAAGTGCCGGGTTTGAAAAATTATTAAAAAAATTTCCAAATATTATTAGAGGGAAAAGAGGTTTAGGCTTAATACAAGGTCTTGTGATCAATGATGAATATGCTGATGCAAAAAAAATTACATTAAAAGCTTTTGATAAAGGATTACTGGTAGTTCCTGCAGGAGGAAATGTTGTAAGGATTGTCCCACCATTAGTTATATCTCGAAGAGAAATTAATATTCTTTTGGATAAGCTAAATTCAATTTTTGAAGAGTTATAGCAATTTAAATTTTGAAAAATGCAAATTTAAAATTTTTTGAATTATTATCGCCTAAATATGAAAGGGATAATATCAAGTTAGGTTTATCAAGAATTAAAAAAGCACTTCAAGAACTTGATAATCCTTGCAAGAATATCCCTGCAATACAGATTATTGGAACCAATGGGAAAGGATCAATCGCAGCATATTTAGAAAGTATACTTTTTGAAGCCAAAAGGAATTTTGGTGTAACTACATCTCCTCATCTTTTGGACGTATGCGAGAGGATTAGAGTTAATAAAAAAAATATTAATAAAACTGATTTTGAAAAAATTTATAGATTAATAGAAAAAAAATTTTCAACATTTGAATTAACTCCTTTTGAAAAAATCATTTGCTGCGCACTTAATTTTTTTGACAATAAAAAAGTTGAATTACTCATTCTTGAAGCTGGCTTAGGGGGAAGATTAGACGCGACAACAGCCCATAAATCTAGACCAATAATTGCTATTGGGAATATTGGTTTAGACCATAAAGAATTTCTTGGAGATACTATTGAAAAAATTGCCATAGAAAAATTAGCAGTTATTGAAAAAAACTCAATTGTCATCTCATGCAACCAAAATATTCAAGTTGAAAATTTAATAACCAAAAAAGTTAAAGAGGTTGGAGCGGAAATTATCTGGAAAAATTCAATTTCAAACAGCTATGAGCTTGGATTAAAAGGAATTTTCCAAAAGCAAAATGCTTCAGTAGCTGTCGGAGCAATTGAAGCGCTGAAAAATTTAGGATTTGATATTAAAGAAAAACACATATCTGAAGGTCTTAAAAAGACAGCTTGGAGTGGCAGGCTAGAAATAATAAATTATTCCAACAAAGAAATTCTCGTAGATTGTGCGCATAATTATCCTGCTGCAAAAGCGCTCTCTAATGAACGAAGCAACTGGGAGAAGCAAGATAAAGGAATTTATTGGATTTTAGGTGTCCAAAGACAAAAAGATATTTATGCAATATTAAAAACACTTCTAAAGAAAAATGATCACTTATTACTTGTGCCAGTCCCAAATCAACCTAGTTGGCAATTAAACGATCTCTCTAAGATTATAGAAATTGACTTTAAAAAAACAATTGAATTTAAAACATTTGAACTTGCCATTGAGTATTTATTTGCTCTAGAAAAATGGCCACCCAATCATCCTGTTCTAACAGGTTCTATTTTTCTAGTTGCTGAATTTATTAAATTTGCAAATAAGCAGAAATGTTAAATATTAAATTGTTCCTTTACTTCCCAACCTTCCAATTTTCCTGGATTTAATAGACCTTTGGGATCAAATTTTAATTTCGCTTTTACTTGATCTGCATCAACCACTCCTAGGCCTCCACCTTCAACAGTTAAAACATGGGGATTAAAAATAAACGCCCCAAGTTTCTTACAATCTTCTATTATTTCATTTAATTCATCTATACCATTCCACTTTAATACAGGCAAAGCGGCTAATCGCGGCGATCCTTGTTGAGAAACTGCCTCTAAATGCCAAAGAACTTTTCTACCCCATTTTTTTCTCAAAAAATTAATCAATTCTAGTTCATTATTAAGTGGCAAAAGCATCTGTAAATACGTCCAATTTTTATCCTTAGACCTCATATGAAGAGTGGTATGATTCCATACGACTTCAGAAATTCCATTGACAAGTTTCTCTTCTTCACCAAGGAGGGTAGATTCAACCTTGAATTTTTTACAAATTAACTCAATGGTTTTTGTTCCTCCAAGAGTAGATTGAATTAATATCTTGTGACTTCTAAAATTACTCTTAAACCATTTTGGCATTTGATCTACAATTTCTTCTTCAAGAATTGCTCCTAGTTTCAGATCAATTGCTGCGCTCGTAAGAGTTTTTAATATTTCTATTGTTTTTTCAAATTCAATACAGTCGATAACCATTGAATACCACTTACGTTTGATATCAGTAGCAAGTAATAAAGAAGTAATAATTCCATTAGTCCCATAAGCATGATTTAAAGGTTCAGATTCTTCAGCATCAAATTTTAATAATGCAGGTTTTTCATTCATCGTTACTGCCTCTATACCAATAAGATTTCCTGGATCTCTTAAAAATCCCCACCTAATAGACCCAATACCTCCTGATCCACCTGCAATAAAACCTCCAATTGTTGCAGTTTTCCAAGTACTAGGAAGTAACCTCAATTCCCTCCCATATTTCTCTAATTGTTTATTCAAATCTCCCATAACACAGCCAGACTGTACTTTTACAAAACCTGTATCTGGATCAAATTCTTCTAACTTATTAAAGTAACTCATCTGCATTACAACTCCTTTAAACAATGGGACAGCTTGTCCATAATTACCTGTTCCCGATCCCCTTAAAGTAAGTGGAATAGAAAATTCCCAACAAATTTCTGCTACTTCCTTTACCGCTTTGTGATCAATAGGCCTAACCACCAAATCAGCCATACATTCTTCTAATTTTTCAGTAAGAATTGGTGAGTAGTTATAAAAATCTTTTGAAAGTCTTTTAATGTCAGATTGGCTTTCAATAATCTCTAAGTTTTTGACTTCCCTAAATTTGTCTATAAATTTGGGACTATTTGATGTCATTAATAGAATTTTTATTGTTTTGTATATAAATTAGCCGATTAGCAATATAAATCGCCTTTTATAAACACTTTTCTTTTTAAGGTACTCGAAAAAACATCTGCCCATCTTTGTGCATCTAAGATTACAAAGTCAGCAGGGCAACCATTTTTAATTAATCCATCCCATTTTAAGTTTAATAATCTGCTTGGAGCTAAAAAAATAGAAGATAGAGTCGTTCTCTCCCAGGGATTTAGTTGAAGCATAGGTATCGAGCAAGACAACATATAAAAAGGATCAAAATTACCAAATGGGTACCAGGGATCTTGAACGTTATCACTACCAAGAGATACATCCACATGTGATTTTTGTAATTGCTTTACTGGCGCAACTGGTCTTTTTAATGAGGTAGTTTTATTACTTCGATTGAGCAGCCAAAAATTAGTTAAAGGTAAAGCAACAACTTTAATATTTTTCTCAGCCATTTTTTCTCCTAAATTTAAAATCTCTCTATGACTTAGAGAAATAAGACTACTCAAATGACTACAAGTAATTGGAATACTATTAATCTTTAAATTTTCGATTGTCTCCAATAAAACTTTTATTCCTGCTCCAGGCTCGATGATCGATTCATCTATGTGCAAATCAATTTCTAATTTATATTTACTCGCTAGTAGAAGCATCTTTGCAAGAAATTTGCTTGTATCTTTTTTATTGAAAGGGGGAACAATAACACCTCCTAAAATGCCTCCATAAGAAGAAAATATTTTTGCCAACTCTTCTCCATTAGAAGTATCCCAAAATTCCAATGGGGCTAGAGCAACGAATTGTAAAGTCAATTCAGATGAAAATTTTTTTTGTAATTTGAAAAGTTCAATCCAAATATTAATTGATTGACTTTTGTATGTATCAATATGGCTTCTAATTGCTCGGTATCCATTTTTTATAGCAAGTTTTAATGATTTCTCAACTCTCTCAAGAACCTTATCAGTAGTTCTAGTTTTATGTTCTTTAAGGTTTATAGATAATGCTCCTTCATAGTTGGATTCCAGGTTAGGAAAATCCAGCCATGTAAAAGACTTATCAAAATGCGCATGTGTTTCTACAAATCTTGGGAATAAAATATTTTTTGGTTTTGCAACTTTATTTTTTAAAGGCTTTAAATCAGAGACAAATCCATCCTCCCAACTAATAGAAACTGAACACAAATCCTCTACATCAATAATGAGGTTATCAAAATCTTCTATTAAACAAAGGCTTCTGGGAATAAGAACCTCAGCTGTGCCAGAATTACTCAAATTTTTAAATTTTCTCTTATTCTAAATCATAAGAAAACTTTACTGAATTAGAAAATAATTCAAATTTCGCTAAAAGATATAAATAACTATGAAAATTACCCTTGAGTTGTTAAATTTATAAATGTGAGGCGGGCGTCGCCAAGTGGTTAAGGCAGCGGCTTGTGGCGCCGCTATTCGGGGGTTCGAATCCCCTCGCTCGCCCTCAAAAAAATTGCAGCAAAATTTTGTAAATTGTAATTTTTGAATTAAAGAATCATAAAAAATTCCTCGCAAAGTGCTAACAAAAACAAAACCAGAAGAAAAAAATTTTCAGAAGAATTCAAATACTGGCAGTTATTGGATAACCACCTTTGGATGCCAAATGAACAAGGCTGATTCTGAGAGAATGGCTGGTACATTAGAGAAAATGGGATATACGAGAGCAGATCATGAATTAAATGCCGATTTGGTCTTGTACAATACATGCACAATCAGAGATAATGCGGAGCAAAAAGTTTATAGCTTTCTAGGAAGACAAGCTAAAAGAAAGCACAAAACACCTAGCTTAAAACTTATTGTTGCAGGCTGCCTTGCACAGCAAGAGGGAGAGTCTTTACTAAGAAGAGTCCCAGAACTTGATCTGGTTATGGGGCCTCAACACGTAAATAATCTTGAGAATCTTCTGGGAAAAGTTGATTTAGGAAATCAAGTTGCTGCCACAGAAGAAACCTTTATTTCTGAAGACATAACAAGTGCCAGAAGAGAAAGCTCTATTTGTGGCTGGGTTAATATCATTTATGGATGTAATGAAAGATGTTCATATTGTGTAGTCCCCTCTGTAAGAGGGAAAGAGCAATCAAGATATCCAAATGCGATAAAAAGTGAGATCCAAAAACTAGCTAATGATAATTTTAAAGAAATTACTCTTTTGGGTCAGAACATTGATGCTTATGGTAGAGACCTTCCAGGAACAACAAAAGAAGGGAGAAAGGAGAATACTTTAACTGATCTTTTATACTATGTTCATGATGTTAAAGGAATTCGCAGAATAAGATTTGCTACTAGTCATCCAAGATATTTTTCAAAAAGGTTGATTCAAGCTTGTTATGAGCTTGATAAAGTCTGTGAACATTTCCATATTCCTTTCCAAAGTGGAAATGATGAAATTTTAAAGCAAATGTCCAGAGGATATACTACCAAAAAATATAAAAATATTATCGAGAATATAAGATCATTAATGCCAGATGCATCAATCACAGCTGACGCAATAGTTGCTTTTCCAGGAGAAACCGAACAACAATATCAAGATACATTAAAGCTAATATCAGAAATTGGCTTTGATCAAGTGAATACGGCAGCATACTCCCCAAGACCAAATACTCCTGCAGCAGAATGGTCTAATCAACTTTCGGAAGAAGTAAAAAAAGCTAGATTGCAGGAAATTAATCAATTAGTCGAGAAAACTGCCAGAAGCAGAAATCAAAGATACATTAACAATATCGAAAGTGTCTTAATTGAAGGTTTAAATCCAAAAAATTCCTCGCAAATAATGGGTAGAACTAGAACAAATAGATTAACTTTCATAGAGATACCCAAAAATATTAACTTTAATTTTGCATTAGGAGATGAGATAGATGTCAGAATAAATGAAGCGAGACCTTTTTCATTAACAGGCGAACTTTATCTATAATTTTCCAAATGATCGAGGGGGAAAAAAAATGTATTGGATTAATATTTGGTGGGGAATCAAATGAACATGAAGTATCTATATCCTCTGCAAAAACAGTTTTTCAAGCATTTAATTCAGAAATAAACAAACAACGCTTTACTATTAAAGCTTTCTATATAAGCAAATTTGGAGATTGGCTTGATAGTGATCTTTCAGAAAAAATTTTAATTGGTGAAGTTGAAAATAATACAACAAAAAAACAAGGAGTTTTTAATCAAGAAAAAATTAACTTCCTAGAAGGAATTGAATTTCAAAATGTTGATGTTTGGTTTCCTCTTTTACATGGATTTAATGGAGAAGACGGATCGATTCATGGCTTACTTAATTTCTCAAAGAAACCTTTAATCGGATGCGGAATTATAGGCTCTGCTCTTGGAATGGATAAAATATTGATGAAAACAATTTTCTCAAACCTCAAACTCCCACAAGTTAAATATCTAGTTTTTGAAAATGAAGATCTTGAAAATGTGGAAGTAAAAAAAAAGTTACTTAATAAAATTTTAAAAAAATTAAATTTTCCTGTTTTTGTTAAACCATCAAACTCTGGATCATCCCTTGGTATCTCGAAAGTTGTAAATGAATCAGGAATATTACAAGCATTAGAAAAGGCTCGGGAAATAGATCCAAGAATCCTAGTAGAGGAAGGTTTAGAGGTAAGGGAGATTGAATGCGGAATAATTGGAAATTCAAAACTCTTAACTTCTGAAATCGGCGAAGTAAAGTACGAAAGTGACTGGTATGATTACGATTCAAAATATTACTCAAATAATACAATAACAATCCCCGCCGAAATAGATCCTGAAATCACGAAAGAAATTCAAGAAATTGCTATTCAAAGTTGTAGAGCACTAAATATTTTTGGTTATGCAAGAGTAGATTTCTTTTTAGAAAAATCTTCAAATAAAATCTTTTTAAATGAAATAAATACAATTCCTGGTTTTACAAACAAAAGTATGTTTCCAATGCTCTGGGAAGCTTCAGGTTTAAATATTGAACAACTTGTGGCTAAACTAGTTGATATATCTTTAGATTTATAATTTGAATCAATGTTGCATGGACTTCTTTGGTTACCATTACTATTAATCTTTGTTTTGTTAACTGCCCTAGGGTGGTTAGAGAGAAGAAGGCAAAATCTTTTTAGGAACTGGGCAAGTGGTGCTGAACTTTGCAAGTTAGATAGTTCAGCGGCAGCATCCTTAAAAAATGGGGAATTAAAATGGAGTGCATTTGAAGCTGGTAAATTTGAAGAAAAAGATAGCTTTATAATCAAGAAACTTGAATTGGTTGAATTGATGGCCTTAACTTCAGGAGAAGCACCTCTAACAAATGAATCTCAAGGAAAGTGCAGATTGAGACTAGTAGGTGATGGGAAAGAGATGGACGTACCATTTTCAGATGCAGAGCAAGCAAGAGAATGGATGGATAAATTAATGGAAAAAGCTCGATGTGATTTATGAAAACCAAAAAAAATTTAAGGTTAGAAGCTTCTTACTTCTAATTTTATTTTTATTTTCAACAACTTTGATTAGCCTTAAAAGCTTAAAAAAGGTTAACGTTCAGGATATTAGAATTTCTGGAAGTGAGTTATTTTCAAAGAATGATGTAGCAAATAATTCATCATTAATATTTCCAATCCGTTTAATTTTTATTAAAACTAATCTACTAGAAAAAGAGTTAAAAGAAAATTTATCTCTCAAGAACATATCAGTAAGTCGACAAATATTTCCTTTTGGTTTGAAAATTCATATTCAAACAAGAATTCCCATAGCTTATGCCGAAAGGATATTAAATAACGAAAAGATATTAGGTTTTATTGATAAAGATGGAATATTTATTGATAAAAAAAATTCAGAAGAAAAAAATTTAAACAATCTAAATATACAAGTCTTTGGTTGGAAAGAAAAATATAAAAAAATATTATCTGAAATTTTAATTTCCCAAGATGATTATGAATTTGAGTTGGTTAAAATAACTTTCTCATCAAATGGATTTCTCACTGTTGAGGAGAAAGATTTAAAAACAATATACCTAGGATTTAATCCAAATTTAATAAACTATCAATTACAAATAATTAATCACCTAAAAAATGAATTTAAGAAAAAAAGCTTTATTGAGAAACTAGATAATATTGATCTTACTAATCCAAAAAAACCAAAAATAAAAGTGTTCAAACCCTAATAATTGGGAATGGATTTTATATAATTTTTTTTTATTATTGTAGTGTTGATAAGGGGTTTGCATTTAAAACAAAAAATTTAATAAAATAAATATTTTTGGGATTTTCCTCAACAAATTCTTACAGATGGGCTTAGTAAGTTCATAATGCACCCAACACTATTAATTTGATTCCTATTTAGAGATGAGCTTCGGTAACAATCCAAACTTTGATCAATCGAGAGAAATCCTTCCAAGCCAAAATGCCAAAATAGAAGTCATTGGCGTTGGCGGTGGCGGAAGTAACGCAGTTAACAGAATGATAAATAGTGATTTAGAAGGGGTATCATTTCGAGTCCTCAATACTGATGCTCAAGCACTACTTCAATCGTCTGCGGAGCGTAGAGTTCAACTTGGACAAAACCTAACCAGAGGTCTAGGTGCAGGAGGGAACCCAAGCATTGGTCAAAAAGCTGCAGAGGAATCTAAAGAGGAACTTCAACAAGCTTTAGAAGGTTCTGATTTGGTTTTTATAGCCGCTGGCATGGGTGGCGGAACAGGTACAGGAGCAGCACCAGTTGTCGCAGAGGTCGCGAAACAAAGTGGTGCATTAACAGTAGGAATAGTTACTAAACCATTTTCTTTTGAAGGCAAAAGAAGGATGAGGCAAGCAGAAGAAGGGATTGCTAGATTAGCTGAAAATGTAGATACACTTATAGTTATCCCAAATGACCGCTTAAAAGATGTTATTGCAGGAGCTCCTCTTCAAGAAGCATTTAGAAATGCTGATGATGTTTTAAGAATGGGTGTTAAAGGTATCAGTGACATAATTACTTGTCCAGGATTAGTTAATGTTGATTTTGCAGATGTTAGATCTGTCATGACAGAAGCAGGAACTGCTCTTCTTGGAATTGGGATTGGTTCTGGGAGATCCAGAGCATTAGAAGCAGCACAAGCAGCAATGAATAGTCCTTTATTAGAGGCAGCCAGAATTGACGGCGCCAAAGGGTGCGTTATAAACATTACTGGTGGCAAAGACATGACCTTAGAAGACATGACTTCAGCATCTGAGATTATCTATGATGTTGTTGATCAAGAAGCAAATATTATTGTGGGTGCAGTTGTTGATGAAGCAATGGAAGGGGAAATACAAGTTACTGTAATTGCTACAGGCTTTGAAACAACTCAGCCTTTGAATCAACAAAGAATAAGAAATAGATTATCCAATCAACCTTTATACAATATTTCTGACAATAAAGAAGGTGGTGCAAGTATTCCTGAGTTTTTAAAATTAAGGCAAAATAAAAAGGTATAGATTAACTAGTAAAATAGAGTGACCCGGATATCTCGCCTGCCTCAAGCATCCCTTGTGGCTGCTACCTTCCGGTCCTGACCAGGTTTAGGCGTTAAAACCGCGAAAGGCCGAGTCAAAGTCATATTAGCAATTCTTGATAAAAAAAGATACATAAATTCTTATGTTACCTTCAGACCTCGCTAAGTATAAAGAAAAATCTCAAAAAATTATTGCATTAACTGCATGGGACTGTATATCTGGCTCCCTAGCAGAACAAGCTAATGTTGATCTCGTCTTAGTCGGAGATTCCTTAGCAATGGTTTGCTTGGGTTACAAATCAACATTGCCGTTAACTTTAGAAAACATTATTTATCATACTAATGCTGTTTCAAGAGGGTTCACAAAAAAAATTGAAGAACAACCTTTGGTCGTTTCTGACATGCCTTTTCTTACTTATCAATGTGGAGAGGATAAAGCTGTGGAGTATGCAGGTAAAATTATTCAAAGCACCTATGCAAAGGCTGTGAAAGTCGAAGGAGCTGAACCGGAAATACAAAAAGTTATATCGAGATTAATAAGAATGGGAATTCCCGTTATGGGTCATATAGGGCTTACACCGCAAAGCTATTTGAATCTTGGATTAAAGAAACAAGGAAAGAGCTTAGAAAGTCAAGAAAAAATCAAGAGAGATGCTTCTATTTTAGAAAATTTAGGATGTTTTTCGATAGTTCTTGAACATATTCCTGAGTTCCTTTCTAAAGAAATACAAAACAACCTAACAATTCCAACAATAGGAATTGGTGCAGGAAATTATTGCGATGGGCAAGTAAGAGTAACTGCAGATTTGTTAGGTCTTAATGATGATCAACCACCATTTTGCCCGCCTATTATCCAAGGTAAACAATTATTTAAAGATAAATTAAAAGAATGGGTGGCATCCCAAAGACTTAATTAATCTTATCCCACCATTTAAACATGGAAATAAGAATTTGATTACTTAGCTCCATACCTTTTGGCTCACTTAAAAAAAATCTATTCCCAATTCTTACTAATATTCCACTTTCAAGGAATCCTTCCCATTCTTCAAGCAATTTACTAAAGTTGCTCTCAAATTTTTTGTCTCCCCAATTTTGTTCTTTAAATACCTCATAGATATCTATACCCTCTTTAAGTCTCAAGCCCAACATTATTTTCTCATCAAGTTCTTTGTAGACAAAATCCTTATTAATTAGTGATAAATCTAAATTTAATTCGTTTTGCCTAATTACCCATTTTTTATATTCTTTACTAACCCTTGGCCTAGTAAACTTTTCCCCCCAAGGTGAACTAGTTGAACCTTGACCAAAACTCCACCAGCCTAAACCACTCCAATAAACTCTGTTATGTCTTGATTGATGTCGCGGAAGGCAATAGTTTGAGATTTCATATCTTGAATAACCTGAGTTTTTTAAAATTATATGGGTTGATTCACTGTTTCTAAAAGCTTCTTCATCACTTGGGAGTTTTAATTTTCCTAAACTAGCTAATTTTTTAAAAACAGTGCCATTTTCAATATTTAAATCATAAATAGATAGATGCGGTGGTGAAAATGTTATTGCTTTTTTTAAATCATCTTGCCATTCTTTAAATCCACTAAGTGGTAAGTTTTGAATTAAATCTAAACTCCAGCTTTTTATTAATCCAGAATCAAATACTCTCTTCAACCACAAACAAGATTTTTCTGCATCTTCTTTAGAATGACGCCTTCCCGACTTTTGAAGTATCTGATTATTAAAACTTTGTACTCCTAGACTAAATCTATTAATCCCAGCATTTATGAATCCAAAAAGATCATCTTGAGTAAAACTAGCTGGATCAACCTCCATAGTGATTTCAGCACCATAGTCAATTCCATAATTTTCTTTAAAAAGATCAATTAATTCTTTGATTTGGGTTGGATCTAAAATTGATGGTGTACCACCTCCTACATAAATGGTCGATAGAGGTGATTTATGCTTAATTGACAATATTTCTTTATATAAATATTGCAAATATTCTTGAACAGTTTTGCTTCCATACCCTTTTAAAGTTTCAACTTTGTTTCCTAATGGAATAACTGCAAAATCACAATAAAAACACCTTCTGTGGCAAAAAGGAATGTGCACATAAGCACTTCTTGGAAACTTATTCATAATATAAATTCATTTTTAAGCTCCCAAAACGTATTAAGTATCGAAAAAAATAAGATCCTTATTTACTCAATTAATAAATCCTAGTAGATTATAGATATGACAGATATCATAGTATTAATTTTATTTGTATTGTCTGGGGCTGCTTCAGGATGGCTTGGTGTTGATTTATTGCCAGTAGACATACTCAAACAGGTATCTAATGTAGAAGGTTTTAGAATTGTTTTAGCAATAATTGGTTTTTTTGTAGGATTAGCAGCTGGTTTTGTATTTCTTCAACTTAGAAAGACGTTTCTTGATCAAATAAGAACAATGCCTACGGACTTACTAATAAGTAGGTCTGTTGGATTAATTTTAGGATTACTTGTTGCGAATCTCCTACTTGCTCCAATACTATTAATTCCCTTCCCTAGAGAGGTTTTTTTCGCAAAACCCTTAGCAGCTATATTAAGCAACATTTTCTTTGGTGTGCTTGGTTATAAGTTGGCAGATACCCATGGAAGAACATTATTGAGATTATTTAATCCAAATAATACTGATGCATATCTAGTGAATGAAGGTATCCTCCCTGCTGCAAGTCCAAAAATTCTAGATACTAGTGTAATTATTGATGGAAGAATCAATGGCCTATTAAGTTGCGGATTATTGGAAGGGCAATTAATTGTTGCTCAAAGTGTAATTGACGAATTACAAACTTTAGCTGACTCAAGCAGTAATGAAAAAAGGTCGAAAGGCAGAAGAGGTCTCAAGTTATTAAAAGAATTAAGAGATTTATATGGGAGAAGACTCGTAATAAACCCAACAAAGTATGAAGGTAATGGGGTAGATGAAAAACTCTTGAAGATTACTGAAGATATGACAGGAACTTTGATTACAGCTGATTATAATCTTTCTCAGATTGCTGGAGTTAAAGAATTAAATGTTATGAATTTGAGTGATTTGGTTATTGCTTTAAGGCCAGAAGTACAACCAGGAGAATCACTTAATATAAAAATTGTTAGAGAAGGCAAAGAAAAAATGCAAGGTATTGGATATTTAGATGATGGAACAATGGTTGTAATTGATGAGGCAAAGAATTTTGTAGGAAGCAGATTAGATATAGTCATAACAGGAGCATTGCAAACTCCCACTGGAAGAATGGTCTTTGGAAAACTAATAAATAATCCTGAGTCAAACAAATCTTTTAAATCACCAGCGACACAGGGCTAAATCTAGCTAGAATCAGTTCAATCTTAATTTCGTGATACAAATGACTGTATCTGCTCCTTATTACGGCGAAAACACCGTCATGAGGACCCCGCCCCCTGATCTTCCCTCTCTTTTACTTAAAGAGCGAATTGTTTATCTTGGTTTACCATTATTTTCAGATGATGATGCGAAAAGACAATTAGGAATGGATGTTACTGAGCTAATCATCGCTCAACTTCTTTACCTAGAGTTTGAGGATCCAGAAAAACCAATTTATTTCTACATCAATTCAACAGGAACAAGTTGGTACACTGGTGACGCCGTTGGATTTGAAACAGAAGCTTTCGCTATCTGCGACACAATAAGCTACATCAAGCCTCCAGTACATACAATATGCATCGGACAAGCAATGGGGACTGCTGCAGTTATCCTTTCATCTGGCACTAAGGGACAAAGAGCGGCTCTTCCACATGCCTCTATCGTTTTACATCAACCTATAAGCGGTGCAAGAGGCCAAGCAACCGATATCCAAATAAGAGCTGAGGAAGTTTTGAAAAATAAAAAATCAATGCTGGAGATTCTATCTCGTAATACTGGAAAGACTATCGACGAACTTTCAAAAGATTCTGACAGGATGAGTTACCTCAACCCCCAAGAAGCCCTAGATTATGGAGTTATCGATAGAATACTAACAAGTCAAAAAGATTTACCTAATAAAATTTAACCTTCACAAAACTATTTTAAAATCATGCCAATAGGAACTCCAAGCGTGCCTTACAGACTTCCAGGAAGTCAATACGAAAGGTGGGTTGATATATATACAAGACTAGGTGTTGAAAGAATTCTTTTTCTTGGACAGGAAGTGAATGATGGTATTGCTAATAGCCTTGTTGCACAAATGCTTTATCTAGATTCTGACGATAATTCCAAACCTATCTATCTCTATATAAACAGTCCAGGAGGATCAGTTACTGCTGGCTTAGCTATATATGACACTATCAAATACGTAAAAAGTGATGTAGTAACAATCTGCGTAGGCCTCGCAGCCTCAATGGGAGCGTTCCTATTGGCTGCTGGCACAAAAGGTAAAAGAGTTGCTTTGCCTCATAGCAGAATAATGATTCATCAACCTCTAGGAGGAACTTCTCAACGTCAAGCAAGTGATATTGAAATAGAAGCTAAAGAAATTTTAAGAATTAAAGATATGTTAAATATGTCTATGGCAGATATGACAGGCCAAACATTTGAGAAAATTGAAAAGGATACTGATAGGGATTATTTTCTAAGTGCGGAAGAGGCAAAAAACTATGGCCTAATTGATAGAGTAATCACACATCCAAGCGAAGCAAATCAATCTTAAATTTTCTAAATAAATATTTTAATTTTCATTTTTAAATTAATAATTTTTTGGTTTATTTACACCTTTAATGTCTAAAATATTAATTATCTTATGTAAAGAAGCTACAACTAATGACCCAACTCTTTTACGACACAGATGCAGATCTAAGTCTTTTAAATAATAAAACGATAGCTATTATTGGATATGGTTCGCAAGGCCACGCACATGCCTTAAATCTTAAAGATAGCGGTATGGATGTAATTGTCGGATTATATAAAGGAAGTAAGTCTGAAAGCAAAGCTATTAGCGATGGTCTACAAGTGTTTAGTGTTTCTGAAGCTTGCGAAAAAGCAGACTGGATTATGATTCTCCTACCAGATGAATTTCAGAAAGATGTTTACCTTAAAGAAATAGAACCAAATTTAAAAGAGGGAAAAATTTTAAGTTTCGCTCACGGTTTTAATATTAGATTCGGACTTATCAAACCTCCAAGTTTTGTAGATGTTGTAATGATTGCCCCAAAAGGACCTGGACACACTGTTCGTTGGGAATATCAGAACGGTCAAGGTGTTCCTGCATTGTTTGCAGTAGAGCAGGATTATTCCGCAAATGCAAGATCATTGGCGATGGCTTACGCTAAAGGGATTGGAGGTACGAGAGCAGGGATTCTTGAAACAAACTTCAAAGAAGAAACAGAAACTGATTTATTTGGCGAACAAGCGGTTTTGTGTGGAGGATTATCAGAACTCGTCAAATCAGGCTTCGAAACTCTTGTAGAGGCAGGATATCAGCCTGAACTTGCTTACTTCGAATGTTTACATGAAGTTAAACTTATTGTTGATCTGATGGTGAAGGGTGGCTTATCCCAAATGAGAGATTCCATTTCAAATACTGCAGAATATGGAGATTATGTAAGTGGTAAAAGACTTATCAACAGTGATACAAAAAAAGAAATGCAGAACATTCTGAAAGATATTCAAGATGGAACTTTCGCCAAGAATTTTGTAAAAGAATGCGAAAAGAATAAACCCTTAATGACAAAATTAAGAGAAGAGAACTCAAAACATGAAATTGAGAAAGTAGGCAAAGGTCTACGCTCGATGTTCAGTTGGCTGAAATAAACTTATTTTTAATATTTCTTGGATCGATTGGTTTTGATTTGTTGATAGGCGATCCAAGATTCTTAATCCACCCTGTTCAGATAGTTGGCTTTTACATAAAAAAAATATCTGATTACTTCACCAATAATTTTGGAGAAAATAAAAGGATATTATTTTGGGGAGGTTTCTTTATCGCTATATCTTCTATTGGAATTAGTTTTAGTTTAGGAAAATTGATAGAACTCAGTTATGTGCTATCAAGAAATAATTTTTTTAGTGGATTATTAATTTTTTTTGGACTTTCAAGTTGTATAGCAACTAAGGGACTTATTTCAAGTGTGAAAGAGATTGTAGAGCTATTAGAAAGCAAGGAAATTAATGACCAAAATGAGAGAATAATCAAAGATAGGGTTCAAAGAATAGTAAGTAGAGATGTAAGTTCATCTTCAAAAAAACATCTCTTGAGATCAAGCACCGAGAGTCTTACCGAAAATTCTGTTGATGGAATATTTGGGCCAATATTTTGGATTTTTATTGGAATTCTTTTTATGAAATTTTCAGTTTTTCTCCCAGGTCCTTTGTCACTTGGTTTTTCTTATAAAGCTATAAGTACTTTAGATTCAATGATAGGTTACAAATATGATAACTTTAGATATTTAGGTTTTTTCAGTGCAAAAATCGAAGATTTTTTTACGTTTTTACCTTCAAGATTAGTTTTAATCTCATTACCTTTAGTTAGCGCCAAAGTTAATGAGTATGGATCAATCATAAAAAAAAGCTATCTTGATGGTAAAAAATATGATTCGCCTAATGCTGGGATTTCAGAAGCTATATTTGCTTATATTTCTGGTATTAAATTGGGAGGCGAAAGTAAATACAATAATGAAATTATTGAAAAGCCAATAATCAATGCGAATGGAGATGATTGCACTGAAGAAAAAATCAATTTAATTTGTCAATTAATTTTTAAATTACAATTTTTATGGATAATAATTTTTGTCTTAATTTATTTTTTAATCTCGAGTCTAATCTAATAATAAATTAACTTAAAAACCATTAATATAAATAAAAAACATTATGCAAGAAGAAGACTCTTTAATGGAAAACCAAAATGATGATTTTACTGATAAGCCATCCACCGATAATGAAGAATCAAGATGGGTAGATAATCAGGGAGATGAAGTAAAGAATGTTTTTGGATTTAATAGCAGCGCTGAGCTTGTTAACGGTAGAGCAGCTATGATTGGCTTCCTAATGCTCATATTAACCGAGTTGGTTTTTAGCGGCAGACCTGTGACTTCTTCAATTTTTGGTATCAATTAAAAATGGAAGAAAAAAAATCCAATCCAATAAAAGTATTTTTATACATATCTGTATGGGTAATAATTTGGGGAACATTAGGTTCTTTCATAGATTATCCGCTTTATAAAAATAAAATTTACTTAGAAGGAAGCATATATCAGTATCTTACTTTCACAATTACAGCAATAATATCCATAATTAGTGCAAAGTTTTTTTATAAAAAATTTGATTTATAAAAATTTGTACCTAAATTTCTTAATAATTTTAGCTGGTTCATTGTTCTCATTTGACTCATAAAGTATCCACTGATGTGTCTCAGTATCATGATCACAACCATAATTTCCAGATGAGTTATCATAACTCGCAAGATATGAATGACAATTCTGATCTGCCTCAAAAGCAGAATCATAGCCTGTTAAAAAATATATCAAAAATAGAAGGATTACTAACAAAAAAAATACTTGAAAAACTAAATTTACTATCTTCATAAATATTTCTAAAATTTAAATATATCATTTAAAAATTGTTTTTTCGATCTAAAAATATGGTTAACGACCAACATTAAATACAAAGTCATGGAATTCTTGATTCTTTAAATAAAGAATGACTAGCAATATTAAAATCAAGTTTAAGCCTAATACTATTGATCCAAAAATATTTATTTGTTTTTTACCTGGCAAAGTATATGTAAATTTCTTGCCTTTAAGAAAACCAGCTAAGCCTTTTTTTTCTTTTTTTGTTTCTTTTATTTGAGTATTTTGAGTATTATTCTTAACTCCATTATTAGAGAAACCTTTTACCATTAAAAATTAAAATCCAAATTTATAATATTCCAAAAAAATAAAATTTTTTAATAGTTAACAATTTTTAATCACATATGGAATCATAAATGAAATTCTCTCATTTGAGAAATTTTTCAAAAAATAAGCTTCAATAATTGCCGACTGCATACCCAATAAACTAGATTGACATTTGAATCTATTTTGGTCAAATTCAACTAATTGAAGTTTTTCTATTTCAGAAACTAACTCTTTACAAACTTGGGTTTGAGAATCTTTAATACAATCACTAGATTCTTTTAAAATCTTCGATTTTGTCGGTATTGTTTCCGCTATTGCAAAATTAGATAACAATAAAAATTTTAGGAATAAAAAAGTTAAACATTTCATTTCTTCTTAAGACTTCAAAGTTTGAGATAACTCTTTGAGAGTTTTGTCATTGAGATAGTAGAACTTTTTTGAAATTAAAAAAAAAGATGCTCTAAAAGAACACCTTTGTATTAAAGAAAGAAATAGGCTAATAAGTTTACCCTTGAACTCTATCCTTAAAAAGTTTACCTGCTGAGAATGTTGGAACTCTTTTAGCAGGTATTGCTATTTTTTCGCCTGTCTTAGGGTTTAATCCCTGTCTTGCAGAACGATCTCTTGGCTCGAAAGAACCAAATCCTAGTATGGAGACTTTTTTGCCTTCCACTACTGAATCAACAATAGTTTCAATAGCTGCATCAACAACTAAAGAAACATCCGTTTTTGTGAGCTCTGTACGAGCAGCAACAAGATTTACTAAATCAGCTTTGTTCATTGAATTGTTTGTAAAGCAGAGATTTAGAGACAAGAGTTTTAATCAAGCCTAAAAACCTCGAACTTGCATATCATATGGAGCAATTACAAATACGGCAACCGAAAATGCCGGCGGCGCAAAGCTTTATACAAATCTTTGGGACATTTTTAGCTACATTATTTATTTCTATAGCTTCATATTTTACTTGTATAAAAAGTAGCATCTTAAATTAAAAAACAGCTAAACCCGTTGCTAATACTAGATTTAGCCTTCAAAGACCTTACTTCATTTATCAAACGGAGAAATGACAAAGGTTCATGAAGTTAAGAATTTGAAGTATTTATTATGTTTTATTAACTTTCAGATATATTTCCTTCTCATCACATGAAAAAACATGATTTGTATTTTGAAATCAAGAAAAATCTGATTTTCTCATTTTTAAACTTTCTCCCTAAATCGTTCTATGCACTGAACAGATGGATGAATAAATTACAATAAATTAAAAAATCCATACTCTATGAGATCTAATAAAGTTGATTAGTGAAACCTTAAATTTAAGTTTTTTTTTTAATTTTGCATCTATTATTCAAATATCAGTAATTTGAATAAATTTCCCAATATCTATTTAATCAATGATAAAGAGAAAGTGACTCATATCAAAAAAGGTAAACCATTTCCTTTAGGAAGTTCTCTAACTTCACAAGGCGTTAATTTTTCCCTAGTAGCCACAAATGCAGAATATGTAGAAATCTTATTGTTTGAGAAAGAGGATTCTATTGCCCCAAAAACTATATTGAAATTAGATCAGAATCATAATACTGGTCCATACTGGCATGTAGAAATAAAAAATCTAAATGAAGGTTGTATTTATGCTTTCAGAATAAAACAAAAAAATAATGGTATTAATAAAAACTATGAAAAAAAAGTCTTAATTGATCCATGTTCAAGGGGTATTACTGGATGGGCAAGTTATATAAGAGGAAATGCATTAAAAACTCAAGAAAATACTAATTCTTGTCTTAAAAGCGTTGTTTGTGACAGAAAATTATTTAATTTTAAGGATTATCCAAGACCGAAACATCCTTGGGAAGAAACAATTATTTATGAACTCCATATCAAATCCTTCACTGAATCAACTGATAAAAATGAAAGTTGTTTCAAGAAATTTTTACAAAAAATTCCTTATCTCAAAGAACTCGGCATTACGACAATTGAATTACTTCCCGTTTTTTGTTTTGATCCAACTGATGCACCAAATGGTTTAGAGAATTTTTGGGGCTATAGTCCAATCAATTGGTTTACTCCTCATTTTGAATATCTTTCTAACGAATCCGCTGAAAAGAATAGAGAGGAATTTAGAAGATTAGTAGAGGAATGTCATAAAGCAGATATTGAAGTCATCTTAGATGTTGTATACAACCACACATCTGAGGGAGATTCTCAGGGACCTGTAATATCTTGGAAAGGTATAGATGAAAATCTTTATTACTTTATAGGAAAAGATAAAAATTATCAGGACGTCTCTGGCTGCGGTAACACTATTGCAGCAAACAGAGGCTTAGTTAGAAAACTAATAATTGAATCGCTTAAATGTTGGGCGAGCGAATTTGGAGTAGATGGTTTTAGATTTGATTTAGGAATTGCCCTATCAAGAGGAGAAAATCTATCGCCACTCGAAAATCCTCCAATTTTTGAAGATATAGAATGTGAACCTGAACTTATTGATATCAAATTGATAAGTGAACCATGGGATTGTGGTGGTTTATATAAATTAGGTGATTTTCCATCTAAAAAGACTTTCACTTGGAATGGCCATTTTAGAGATGACTTGCGGAGATTTTGGAAGGGGGATAAAGATACAGCATGGAATATGAGCGATAAAATAAAAGGTACTCCATCGTTTTATAAAGAAGATAATATTTTCACAAAATCAATAAATTTTATTACTTCACATGATGGATTCACTCTAAAAGATTTAGTAACTTTCAATAGAAAACATAATTTTGCCAATAGAGAACAAAATAGAGATGGTGATAACCATAACAATTCTTGGAATCATGGTATGGAGGGACCAACTACAAACCTATTAATTAATGATTTAAGAAAAAGACAACAAAAGAACCTTATCCTTAGTTTACTTATTTCTAGAGGTGTTCCAATGATACTTATGGGTGATGAGATAGGAAGGTCACAAGGCGGCAACAATAATTCTTGGTGCCAAAATAATTTATTGGGCTGGATGAATTGGGAACACGATCAACAAGATTTGGAATTATTAGAATATTTTAAATATGTTATAAAAATCCGGAAAAAACTCAGAAATATTTTTAATCCATCATTTTCCCCAGAAAATCAAAATATTGAAAATATCCCAACATATCATTGGCATGGAACAAAATTAGATATCCCCGATTGGAGTAGTTGGTCTCACACAGTTGTCTTTAGCATTAACAAAAGCGATACTAATCCTCTGGTGTGGATAGGTTTAAATGCATATTCACAAAGTATCGATTTCCCTTTGCCGAAATGTAAATATAATTGGTTAAAAGTTATTGATACTAGTATGCCTGAGATTTTTGAACCCTTAACTATTAATGAAAAATCTGTTTCAATAAAGAGTAGAAGCTCTTTATTAGTAATTTCAGAAGAAGTATTTGGGGCAAAAAATAATATATTCTGAAAGCGGGCGGCGGGAATCGAACCCGCATCTTCAGCTTGGAAGGCTGAGGTTTTACCACTAAACCACGCCCGCATTAAGTAATAGAATTACCATTGCAATAATACATTATCAAACAATCAACAAAGTAAAAAGATTGGAAAATTCACACTCGAAAAAAAATATTACTAGATCAACAACAAGATTAATGTTTTCTTATGGGTTGGGAGATGCAGGCACAGGTTTAGTAGCGACACAATTTGGTTTTTTTCTGTTCAAATTCTTTATTTCTGCTGGTTTACCAGTAATAATTGCAGGTTCATTATTAATGTTAATAAAGATATGGGATGCAATAAATGATCCGTTAATTGGATGGTTAAGTGATCGTACTAAATCAAGATGGGGGCCTAGAATCCCCTGGATGGTAGTAGCATCTGTACCTCTTGGTTTCTCTTTGGCTGCGATATGGTGGACACCCAATGGTTCCGTGCTTACCAAAACTATTTATTATGCCATAATTTCCATAATCGTAATGACTGCTTATACAAGTATTAATCTCCCATTTGCAGCTCTATCTACTGAAATTTCTGAAAAAACAGCAATAAGAACAAGACTAAACGCATCAAGATTTACTGGCTCAATAATTGCAGGACTAACTGGTTTAATAATTGCAGGAGTTGTATTGGGTTCTGAAGGATCAGTTAATAATGAATATTTTCTAATGGGTAAAATAAGCGGATGTATTGCAGTTGCTGCAACATTAATTTCTTGTTGGGGTTTGGCTCCATTCGCAAAAAAAGCAAGAAGGCCTTCCGGTAAAGTTGAAGCTATAACACTTCAATTCAAAAGGATCTTCAGAAATAAAAAATTTTTAAAAGTTATTACGCTTTATATTCTTCTCTGGTGCGCCCTACAATTGATGCAAACAGTAGCTTTAATCTATGTAGAGGATGTACTGAATGTGCCCACATATATTGCAAAGTGGATCCCGATACCTTTCCAAATTAGCGCTTTAGTGGGTCTACAAATATGGGCCAGAGTATCAAATAAATTGAATAGGATTACAGCATTAAATTATGGAGCAATTATGTGGATTATCTCATGTACTGCAGCTTTATTTTTACCTTCTTTATCAAAAATTTCAGGAGTTGGAGATAGTTTATTCCTAAATGCCGGCAACATATTTCTATTCATTCTTTTGATTTTCATAATCTGTCTTATTGGCATTGGAGCTTCAACAGCTTTTCTTATCCCTTGGTCACTACTTCCTGATGCAATAGACGAAGACCCTGAGAAACCGGCAGGATTATATACTGCCTGGATGGTACTTATTCAGAAGATTGGTATCGCGTTTAGTGTTCAACTATTAGGATTTTTATTGTATTTATCAGGTTATCAATCATGCTTTGTAGATAAAGATGGTCTAAATATTATTGAACAATGCTACTCAGCACAATTAACTATCAGATTATGTATTGGATTTATACCTTCAGTATTAGTAATAATTGGTCTTTTAATCATGAGAAAATGGGATCGAAAATTAATTACAAACTAATATAAAGATATGTATTACCTAAATTTTTTCAAAAGACTTCTAAGCAGCTTAATCATTGGAGGGCAAGCAATTAATTTTATCTTTAAGGGAAAAATCTCCAAAAATGATCTCTTTGACCAACTTATGGAGTCAGGTCCTGGCAGTTTATTAATTGTATTAATTACTGGAATTGCCGCAGGTACAGTTTTTAATATTCAAGTTGCCTCACAACTTACAAGTATGGGGGTTTCAAGTGAAATTGGAGGTTTATTAGCCGTAGGGATGGCGAGAGAAATGGCTCCTCTTCTAACTGCTACTTTAATGACTGGAAAGGTTGCCACTGCCTATGCTGCTCAACTGGGCACTATGAAAGTCACAGAACAAATTGAGGCAATAACCATGTTAAGGACCGAACCAGTCCAATATTTGGTAGTCCCAAGGTTACTATCGATGGTAATAATGTCTCCAATACAGTGTCTTTTGTTTTTATCTGTAGCTTTATGGAGTGGACAAATTTGGAGCACAATTTTTTATAAAGTTCCTCCAATAGTTTTTTGGACATCTGTAAGATCAGGTAATGTGAGTTTATCCAGTACAGACTTAACTTCAATGTTAATAAAATCTGTAGTATTCGGATTACTTATTTCAATAATTGCTTGTGGATATGGACTCACAACTAAAGGAGGTCCAAAAGAAGTTGGAACAAGTACTACAGGTGCAGTTGTAATGACTCTCGTTACTGTATCTTTAATGGATGTATTACTAACGCAAATTTTATTTGGATGATCCTATGTTTAATACTAAATCAAAAAAAGAGGAACCAGTAATAATATCTCCTTCATTTCAGTTGCCAATTATTCTAATAGTTTTAAGTTTTATGCTTTTATTTCTGAATATTGGTTCTTTGCCAACAATAGTTTTTGCCTCTTTTAGCTTTTTTTTATTACTTCAGTCTTTCACCTTAAGAATAAAAATAACAAATGATGATTTTATCGTTTTACAATTAGGGAAAGAGATTAGAACTTTTCCATTCAAAAATTGGATATCATGGAAATTCTTTTTCCCTATAATCCCAGGTATTTTTTATTTTAGAGAAAAATCTAGTCCTCATTTATTACCAATTTTATTTAATCCAAAGCAATTAAAAGATGAGCTATTAAAAAAAGTTAACTCCCTGGAAATTAAAAATTCTTAAAATTCAGACTTTGCCTAATCATCAAAATTATTTAAATGACCAATACAGAAATTTCCGACAATAATCCTGAAAAGGAATTAATAATAGATAAGTCAATTTCAGATGATAAAACCAAACAAATTAGTAAGAAAAATACAACTCAAAATAAAAAAATTACACCAAAAAATGATAAATCGACTAAATCTTTTGATGAAATTTCTAATGAAATTTTAAGAGATCTCGTTTCAAAAAAAGACTCTTTAGTTAAAGAAATAAAAGAGTTAGAAACAAAAAAAAATGAAATAGAAAAAGATATTGAGTCAAATTTCAAAGGTCAGTCAGATAATATCGCTAAGAGAGTAAAAGGCTTTCAAGAGTACTTAACTGGAGCTTTGCAGAATCTTTCACAAAACGTAGAGAAACTTGAATTAGTTTCTCAACCAATAATCGTAAAGCCATCTCCACTCGATGAAAAAAAACAAGGCGATGTAACGAGCAATGTAGTTAATGTTCCTGCTCTTTCTGAAACATTTAAGCCAGATGAAGAGATTATAAAAAGTTGCTTTTCAAGTTTTACAGAACAACCTGACTTTTATGCAGAACCTTGGAAATTAAGACGGAGTCTTGATTCATCAGATATAGAAATTATGGATGATTGGTTCTTTAACATGGGCGGAAGAGGTTCTCTTGAAAGTAGAGGTTCTCGACAAAAAAATGCCTTGTTATCAGCGGGTTTAATATCTATTCTTGGCGAATTATATGGAGATCAGTTTCAGACTCTTATTTTAGCTTCGCAGCCTGAACGATTAGGTGAATGGAGAAGAATTCTTCAAGATTCACTTGGTCTTACAAGGGATGACTTTGGACCTAATAGTGGGATTGTTCTTTTTGAAAGGCCTGAAGGTGTCATCGAGAGAGCTGATAGATTAGAAGCGAATGAAGAATTGCCATTTATTATCATTGATGCAGCAGAAACCTCTGTTGAAATTCCAATACTTCAATTCCCATTATGGGTTGCATTTGCTGGTTCAGATAATGAAATTTACGATGATCTTGAACTAAACTAAGCTTTATGAATATCTTAATAATTTTTACAAGTTATCTTTTAGGATCACTTCCGACAGGTTTTTTAATTGGGAAATATCTCAAAAATATAGATCTAAGAACTATAGGTTCTGGATCTACAGGTGCCACAAATGTCTTAAGAAATGTTGGGAAATGGCCAGCACTTTTTGTATTTATAATTGACGTTGGGAAAGGCTTTCTTGCAGTAAAAATTGCTCAATACTATACAGATCAAGGATTAATAGAAGTTATAGCAGGGATATCCGCTATCTCAGGACATATTTGGCCAATATGGCTTAGAGGTAAAGGAGGGAAAGCTGTTGCAACTGGATTAGGTATGTTTTTAGCTCTTTCTTGGAAAGTTGGACTCGCATCTCTTGGTATTTTTTTAATAGTCCTAACAAAAACTAAATTTGTTTCTTTATCCAGTATTTCAGCTGCAATCTTATTGCCTATTTTTATGTTTTTTTACCTAAGTAAATTTGTGCACTCATATTTTTTTATAAGTTTAATTGTGGCATTATTAGTAATCTGGAAACATAGAACAAACATAAAAAGATTACTTAAGGGAGAAGAATCCAAAATTAATCAGAATCAATAGATTTAAATATTTCTATTAGAGCTGTATTAGGATCTATAGCTTTTGATATTGATCTACCAATGACAAGCTTAGAAGCGCCATTATTTATTGCTTCATGGGGAGTCATAATTCTATTTTGATCATCTTTACTATCAATATTTAATCTGATGCCTGGTGTAATAAGTTCAAAATTATTCTTATAAATAGATCTCAACATTTTTACCTCCCAAGGGGAACAAACACATCCATCTAATCCAGCATCAAAAGACAATTTTGCAAGTCTCAATACATTTTCTTCAATTGAATTATTTCTATCAAGATCAATTTGAAAATCTTTAAGAGAAAAGCTTGTTAAAACAGTTATTCCTACAACAATTGGAGGTTTAACACTAACTGAGGTGGCTCCTTCCAAAGATGCTTTCTTCGAATCCTTAAGTGCTTTTAAACCTGCTGAAGCATGAATAGAAATTATATCAACTCCTAATTTTGAAACTTCGAAACATGCTGCACGCATTGTATTTGGAATATCATGAAACTTTAAGTCTAAAAAAATTTTTTTATTTAAACCTTTTAATATTTCAATAACTCTTGGACCTTCCCTAACAAAAAGCTCTAAACCAACTTTAACCCACCTAATATTAGGACATTTTTGCAGAAGTAATTTTGCTTGATTTACATCTAAGCCATCAATTGCCAATATTATTTTTTCTTCTGAATTAAATCTATTATTCATGAATTTTCAGTTTTCAAACCTCTTAATTATTTTTTTTCCAATTTGCAAAATTTTCCCTTCCAAATCATTTTTTGAATTAAAAACTAAATCAGGATTGATTACTTTCTGACTATCAATTTTTACACCCCCACCTTTAATAGATCTTTTGGATTCGCTGCTAGATTTGAAAAGTTTTAGCGCACTTAACAAGTAAAAAAACTTAACTGGAAAAACTATTTCTTTTAATGAAATCTCTGGAATTTCTCCAACTTTTTCTTTGTGTCCAAGAAATAATTTTTCGCAGTTTGATTGCGCTTTTAATGCTTCTTCAGCACCGTGGAACAAAGTAGTAACCTCTAAAGCCATTCTTCTCTGTAATTCACGAGGATTTGAGTTATCAAGCAAAGTTAAATCTAATTCAGTAAGTAATTCAAAATAGCTAGATATTATATTATCGGGTACTTTCTCTAATTTTGAATACATTGAAAGAGGATCATCAGTTAAGCCGACGGTGTTAAATTCAGATTTACTCATCTTCTTAATTCCATCTAAACCTGTCAAAATTGGTAAAAGAACTCCAAATTGAGGTTCTTGTTTAAAATGCCTTTGAAGATCTCTTCCTATTGCGATATTAAATTTCTGATCTGTACCTCCAAGCTCAATATCTGATTGAACAACCACGGAATCATAACCTTGTAATAGTGGATATAAAAATTCATGCAAAGCAATTGGGACTTGTGAAGTGTACCTTTTATTAAATTCCTCCTTAGCTAGCATTTGACTAACTGTTGCACTCCCCATTAATTCAATTATCGAATTAAGATCTAATCCTTTTAACCATTCGCTGTTATATCTGATTTCTATTCTATCTTTTGAATCAAAATCTAAAATAGATTCATTAGCTGGTTTACCCATTCCTAGTTGGGTTAAGTATGTTTTTGCATTATCATTAACTTGTTTTTCCGATAACTGTACTCTTGTTTTATTTTTTCCAGTTGGGTCTCCAATTTGCGCAGTAAAATCTCCAATAATTAAAACTGCAACATGTCCATTATCTTGGAATGCCCTAAGTTTTTTGAACAATATGCTGTGCCCAAGATGAATATCTGTACCAGTTGGATCGATTCCGAGTTTAACCCTTAATTTTTTATTATTTTTTTTCGCATGATCAATTATCTCCGAGAAAGTTTGATCTGTTCCCTTAATTGGAAAATATTCTTCTATTCCTCTTGACAGCCATGATGGCAATATTAAATTATCTGACATGAAGATTTAAACGTTAAATTTAAGAATTGTTATCAAGTTCATCCTTCATTCTTATTAAGGTTTTATTCATTTGATCGAACATTTGATCAGGAGTAATCCCAAATTGACTTAACTGTGTCTTTAATTGTTCTACTGTCATTTTGGCTTGAAAATCTTCAGACAATTCAAACCTCTTCATAAAAACCTTATAACGATCCATAAGAGATTCCATTTTTTTGATAAACATTTTTTTCCCTTCTCTATCAAATTTTCCATAATCAGAGCCAAGTTTCATAAGTTCTTGGTAATCTGTAAAAAGCTTTTTAGCTTCTTCTTGAACGATGTCTGACTCAAAGAATCCCATTTCTATTTTTTTACTTCGCAAGATTAAGGCTCAACTACAAGATAACAAGAATCTTTTAAATTGATTAGAACATTAATAAATTTTAGTTTATAAATAATTCTTTGATTTTTATTTATTCAGAATTAAATTTAGTAGAAATGTTTCAAAAATATTGGAAAAATTCAAAGTAAATAATATTTCAAATCAAGAGAGACAATTTGAATTATTTGGTTCAAATGTAAATACATCAATTAATTTTCAACACTCGAATAATCTAAAAATCAAGGGCGAAATTCTAACTGAATGGAGAAATAGAATCCATGATCACCAATTTAAAATTACAAAAGATGCTCACAATAAAACTTTGCGTCAAACAAGCCTTCCTATAGATAAAATTTTCGATGATAGAAAAATTGATCCTTTTTCCCTTCAGCCATTATCATTAAACTTCTGGAGAACTAATCAATATATACACAATGGTCCAGCAATGTATTTTGTGATTGACTCTATGGAGAGTTCTAAAATAATCCTATATATAGGAGAAACAAATTCAGCAAATAAAAGATGGAAGGGAGAACATGACTGTAAAAATTACCTTATGAACTATAAGGAAGCCTTAGCTAATAACAACCTCTCAAGTCACCAAGATATTCGTTTCTTCTTAGATGTACCTAAAGAAGTAAAATTAAGACGTAAATTAGAACAGCAACTGATATATTTATGGTTACCACCTTTTAATAAAGAAACCCGGGATAGGTGGACAACTACTTTCACAAACAACTAAAAGTTAATTAAATCGATTTTACAAATGCAATTTTCCACATTCCAAAAAAATCTAGATAACTGGCAAGGCGCTTCATTAATTTTTGGAGTTTTAGAGGAAGAAATTGCAAGCCAACTTGAAAACATAAAATTTGTTGTTGACCCGAAATTATTACTAAAAAAAGTTACTCAAAAAAAATTCAAAGGAGAAAAAGGGAAAACTTTAAGCTTTGAATTTTTAGATCAAAAATTAGAAACTTTAATCATAGTTGGACTTGGCAAATCAAAAGACCTAAATAAAAGTGACATAGAAAACTCCATAGGAAGTCTAATTAGGAAAACTGTTGATAAAAATGAAAAAATCAGCATCTTTCTGCCCTGGGAATTAATCAATTCACATTTAGAAATAAATCAATTAGCAGAGTCAGTCAGATTATCTGCTTACAAGGACAATAGATTCAACAAGAAAAAAGATGAAGAGAAAGTCCTTAAAGAAATAGAGTTTTTGAATTTAAAAAAATTTGAGAATATTAGCTTTGAAGATACAGATAAAATATGTGAAGGTGTAGAACTAGCTAGAAGACTTGTAGCCGCTCCTCCAAATAGTCTTACACCTCAGGAAATGTCTATACAAGCCTCTCAAATAGCAAAAGATCATGGCTTGGAAGTTAAAATTTTAGAGGCAAAAGAATGCGAAGATTTAGGAATGGGCGCATATTTAGCTGTAGCAAAAGGTTCTGATCTAGATCCTAAATTTATACATCTTACTTTGAAGTCAGAGGGTCCTATAAAAGAAAAGATTGCGCTTGTTGGGAAGGGTCTAACCTTTGATTCTGGAGGATACAACCTGAAAGTAGGAGCCTCTCAAATTGAAATGATGAAATATGATATGGGAGGCAGCGCCGCAGTTTTAGGCGCAGCAAAAGCACTTGGAGCAATAAAACCAAAGGGATTAGAAATTCATTTTATTGTGGCATCTTGCGAAAACATGATAAATGGATCTGCAGTCCATCCTGGAGATGTAGTTAAAGCATCTAATGGTAAAACAATTGAAATAAATAACACTGATGCAGAGGGTAGACTCACATTAGCTGATGCTTTAACTTACGCATCAAATTTAAAACCGGATTCAATAATAGATCTAGCAACTTTAACAGGAGCTATTGTTGTTGCATTAGGGAATGATGTAGCTGGATTCTGGAGCAATAATGATGATCTTGCAAATGAACTAAAAGCTGCATCAGCCCAGTCTGGAGAAGAATTATGGCAAATGCCTTTACAAAAATCTTATAAAGAAGGTTTAAAGTCTCATATAGCTGACATGAAAAATACAGGCCCTAGAGCAGGTGGTTCAATAACTGCTGCTTTGTTTTTAGAGGAATTCTTCGATAAAGAGATTAAATGGGCTCATATTGATATTGCTGGGACTTGTTGGACTGATAAGAATAAGGGAATTAACCCATCAGGTGCAACCGGTTTTGGAGTTAAAACTCTTGTTCAATGGATTAAAAATAAATAACTATATTTAAATCATTCATTCCAAAGATTTGTTGATCTAGCGTTATCGCTCCATAATTTATCCAACCTCTGATCTCTCCCACAAGAGAATCTATAGAACTTATATTTTAATTCATTTCTCTCAGCAAAATCCTGATGATATTCTTCAGCCAACCAAAATTGACCTTTTGATTTTAGTTCTACAGATATTTTTTCTAATGGCACACGCAATTCATTAGAGGCCGAAACAATTGCATTTTTTGCATAACTTTCCTCTGATTCATCTTTGAAAAAGATCACTGGTCTATATGAATCTCCACGATCACAAAATTGACCATTGCCATCCAGAGGATCAATATTTCTGAAATAGAGTCTAAGTATCTCAGGTAAAGTAACCAATTTGGAATCATAATTCACCAAAACCACTTCCTGATGTCCTTCATGATTTTCGTAGGTTGGATTTTGTAAATCCCCACCTGAATAGCCACTTTGTACAAAATTTATCCCTTTCAAGGACTCTAAATCATGCTCTAGGCACCAAAAACAACCTCCTGCAAGAATCAATTCTTCTGCAAATGTATTTAGAGGATTTATAAATATTGAAAAGGCAATTATTAAAGGTAAAAAGTATTTCATATTCTTATTATAAAGTTCAAACAATAGAATTAATAATCTCTTCAGCAGCTCTTTGAACTACTCCCTCTTCTCCTAATTCTTTTTTTAGCAAAGCATAGCCTTTATTAATTTTTATTTTTTCTGATTTCGTTTCAAGAAGTTTACAAGATTTATAGAAAATCTTCTTAGCGTCAAAGTCTCTTTGTACAAATTCAGGAATTATTAACTTGTTAACTAACAAATTTACAGGAGAAATAAATTTTACCTTGAAATTGAGAATTCTTTTAGCGATAAAAGCAGTAACTTTACTTACTCTATAACCAACAATTTGCGGTATTCCATGTAAAGCTAATTCCATATTTACTGTCCCAGATTTACAAAGTGCAATTTTTGTAAGTGAATAAATATAAGGCTTTAATCTTGCGTTATCTTTTTGAGAAATCACTTTTCCTTTAACTTGATATTTTCTAAAGGCCTTTCTGAATCTGTCATCAAAAACTTTTCTACAGGATGGTATATAGACAATTAAACTTGGATATTTTTGTTGTAATTCTCTAGCCACCAACATAAACGTAGGTAATATATATTTCAATTCTTGAGGCCTTGATGCGGGCATTAAAAGTAGGATGTTTTGATCAGGGCGAAGGTTTAGATATTTTCGTGCATCTTTTTTTAAGGGAAGTTTTTTTGTTAAGTCAATCATTGGATGTCCAACCCATAAAACATTTCCACCCCTCTTTTTATAAAATGCTGCTTCTTTCTTGAAAATCGCAAAAATTTTATCAGAAAAATTGATTAAATTAGTCGTAGTATTATTTCCAACCCTCCATGCCCATTCTTGAGGAGCAATATAGTAAAAAATTGGAATTTTAGTCTTCGATTTTTTTAATTTAGTTCCAATTTTTATATTGGGACCCATATAGTCAATCAAAATTAAGCAATCTGGAGGATATTTTTTTAATAGTTTATAAAATCTTTTTTGAATTATTATTGTTGGAATAATAAGAGGTAAAGCCTCCCAAATTCCTATTGCACTAATTGATGTAGTATTTTGAAGAATTTTCACGCCTTCTTTCCTCATCGTTTCCCCACCTAATCCGCAAATTTCTAAGTCTATAGATTTTTTTTTCGCTTCATCAAATAATGCTTTTGATAACAAACTACCGTGCAAATCTCCAGAGACTTCTCCAGTACTTATAAATATTTTTTTATTCATAAATTAACTACAGGCATCGGTCCTCGTCTTCCTTTTGAAATAGAGTCTTTTAAAAAATCACATAATTTTTTTGAAGAAAAATCTAACTTACCTTTTATTGCTATATCCAATGAATCATTCACTACATAATTTGATTTAAAAAGTAAATTCCAGGTACTTTGCAAAAGTTTTAAATCAAAATCCTTATTTTCTATCAAACCACTTCTTTTAATTCCAATCCTATTTAAACCTCTCAATTTCCCTGGATGTCCTTCTGCTAAACAAAAAGGAGGTACGTCTCTATCTACTCTTGTCATTCCTCCGATCATAGCCAAATAACCAATATGTACAAATTGATGAATACCTAAACATCCACCAACAATAGCTTTATCTTCAATCCTTACATGGCCCGCTACTTGAACACTATTTGAAATAACTATCCTATTTCCAAGCTCACAATTATGACCTATGTGAGTATAAGCCATTAATAAATTATTATTACCAATAATAGTTTTTTCTCCTTCATCAGTTGCCTTATTTATAGTTACGCATTCTCTAAAAGTATTATTATCTCCAATAATTACTTCAGTAGGAGCACCTTTATATTTAAGATCTTGAGGCTCAAGACCTATAAAAACATTAGGGAAAATTCTATTATTAGTACCAATTTTAGTTCTGCCAGAAATAACAGCATTCGGTCCTATTTCAGTTCCTTCACCGATAGTCACATCAGGGCCAACAATGGCTCCTTGAGAAATAATGACATTATCATGTAAAACGGCACTAGGATCAACATAAGCATTTGGGTGAACTTTTGCACCACTAAAATTTGATTTGAATTCAGAAAAATTTTTCTCCATTTATCTAATCAACTAATGAGAACATTAATTCTCCAGCACAAACCAACTTCCCATCAACATGTGCCTCACCTTTGACCTTGCCAAATCTTTGTCTTTTAATACTCAACAATTCACAAGAAATTATTAATTGATCTCCAGGTATGACAGGTTTTCTGAATTTAACATTATTAATTCCTGCAAAAACGAAAAGACCTTTAGGAAGATTGGGCATTTGCGTTACTATTATTCCACCAACTTGAGCCATTGATTCAACAATAAGTACCCCAGGCATTAAGGGTCTTTCAGGAAAGTGTCCTTGAAATTGAGGCTCATTTATAGTTACATTTTTTACCGCAACAGCTCTCTCGCCTGGGATATTCTCTATGACCTTATCCACAAGAGCGAAAGGATATCTATGAGGTAATAAACCTAGTATGTTCTCAGACGAGAGTTGATTATTTTCACTAGATAATTTCTTTTCCAAGACTTTTAAAGATAATGTTAATTTTTTAGCGATGAGGCCAATAAAGCATTTAAAGAATGTGATCCTTTATAAACTAAAATTTGTGCCTTAGGTAACCCTACCAAAGCCAAGTCCCCAATTAGGTCTAATATTTTATGTCTTATTGGTTCATTATCAAATCTTAATGGTGGATTAACCCATTTATCACCATTACAAACTAGGGCATTTTCCAAACTTCCTCCTTTTATTAATCCAAGTTCACTTAACTCTTGAAATTGATCCTTAAAACCAAATGTTCTTGCTGGGGCAATCATTTCAACAAAACTTTTTGGATTCAAATCTATCTCAAAAGTTTGAATTCCAATTGCCTTGTAGGGAAAGCTTATGGTGGATATAATTGTAGTCTTTTCGGAAGGGGTTGCTGCTATAAGAGAATCTTCCTTATTTAAAATTATTGATTTATTAATCCCTCGAAAAAAATTATCTGGTTTTGGGGCTTTTTTTATTCCAACTTCTTCAAACTCTTTGACCCACTGAATTGCCGATCCATCTAAAAGCGGTATCTCTTTCCCATCAACTTCAATATGAATATAACTTAACCCACACCCAGCCATTGAAGAAAGTAGATGTTCAATAGTATATAGATTTCTTCCACCTAATTTAACCGCCGTACAAAGCATCGTACTTCCAATTAAATCTTGACTTAACTTAAAAATCTCTTTAGGTTTATCACTGAAAGAAACATAATATCCTTCTTTTTCATAGGAAGAAATTTTGACTCTTGTTTTTTCTCCACTATGAAGGCCAACACCTTCTCTGGAGATCACACCAGCTAAGGTATAGCAAGAATCATAATTAGTAGGCCAAGAAAACACTTAAAACTTCCATCCAACTCCAAGTGTATATCTCCAATCTCCACTTAGGTCCTGACTAGCAACATCTAATCTTAATGGACCAATTGGCGTTTTAATTCCAACTCCCCCACCAAGTGAATATCCAGATCCTGATTTCTGTAATAATGTCCCAGGTTTTCCTGGAACATCCTTTTGAGTACCTAAATCACTTCCTGCATCAACGAATAAAGCTCCTGATAACATTCTCCAAATAGGAAATCTATGCTCTATTGTGCCCTCAACATAACTTTTACTTACACCCAGTTCACAAGCCCCCCAACCTCTTACAGATGATGTTCCTCCCAAACAAAATGCCTCATAAGGAGGCAATTCGCCAATGATTGTTCCAGCCTTTAACTGTAAAGCAATAGTTTGTGGGCAATCTTTACTAGCTGATTCACTTGACTTACATCCCTTGGTTAAATTTATCAATTTTGTTGGTATGAAGTATGAATAAGAGGCTCTCATTCTATTGAAAGTTGGAGAGCTTTCCCCCACTGAAACAAACTGTTCAGTGCCAAGTTTTAATTTATCTCCTGAAGTTGGGTTTGTGGAATTATTCAAATTATTTCTAGATGTATTTGCGACAAAACTTACCAATGTATTTTCTTCAGGACAGGATCCATCATTGGGAGTAAACCCAATACAGATAATATCTGTGACATTTCCTCTTACTGTTGTTGGCGTCCTATCAGCATAAGGTCTTTTGTTACCACCACCATCAATCATCTTTACTTCTTTAAAATTCATCCCTGCAAGCACTCTCCATTTAGAGGACTTAAATGGATCTCCACCATTAAGAGGCCTTGAGAAAGAAAATCCACCCCCTGTTTTTTCTAAAACTACTGATGAAAAAGTATCAGTATCAGATGGTGTTTGATCATTTACAGAGTAAAACTTTCCATTTTCTGCACTTTTAAATTCTTTTGGATAATTTCTACCTAAAAAAACATTTGTTCTAAAAGCAGTTCTATGTTTATCTCCTTTAATCCATGGATCAGTTACAGAAAAATTATAGGTAGTTGAATATTCTCCAAAATTTAAGTTGATACTGGTAGACCATGCTCTACCAAGTGCATTCGTTTCTTGTAAACCAAGTGTGGCAAATATACCTGAACTAGTGCTATATCCAAGGCCACCAGTTAATGATCCTGTTCTTTGCTCACTTAAGTCTAGAAAAATTATTACATGATCTGGATTAGAAGTATCAGGACCTAGAGAAACCTTGACATCATCAAAAAGCGATGTTGCATAAAGTCTTTTGATATCTGCTTCTAGAATTTTCCTATTAAATATGGAACCTGGTTGCGTTTTTAGTTCTCTTTTTATGACCCAGTCTTTTGTTTTCCCTTTCCTAAGTTTTCCATCAACCATGATTTCGCCATCAGATCCTTGGAATCTCAATTTTATTTCAGATACTATGCCTTCAGAAACATTTAGTGTAATTATCCCATCATCAGAGATTCTATCTGGGCTTTTTATTCTTACTAAAGAATAGCCCTCATCTTCATATCGTTTTTTTATTATTTCTATCTTATTTTGAAATTCATTTATGTTTAGTGTAGTCCCATAAAAATTTTTAAAAACATCATCTACATACGCATTAGAAACTACTGAGCTAGTTGGATTAAGTTCAACTTTCTTTAAAATTGGATTAGGCACAACATTTACAATTAGCCGAACTCCTAATGGACCATCTTGAGGTTTTATTTTAACTCCTGAAAACCAACCACTCGCATATATTGAATTTAAGTCTTTATTCAAAACTCGATTATCAATAATACTTCCGGGCTTTATACTCATAGCATCGTATGCTCTCAATTCAAGATCTTTCCCCTCAGGATGATTTTCCCAACCTTCAATAATTATTTCTGAGATAAGAACACTTTCTTGATTGGCATCTTTTTTATTTTCTGCAATAAAAAAATTTTTATCTTCTTTAATATCAAAGCTTTGGAAAAAAGGATTTTGAATGTTGTTAATTTCTAAATTTGTTATGGATTGATCAACTTCATTTGGCATATACTTTGCTGCAAGTTCTGAATTATTTGATATCAAAATCAGAGGAGAACAAGCAAAATTTGTGAGAACCCTTCTAAATTTTAAAAAATGTTTTTGCATAATATTTTTGATTATGGGATTTGAAGCATTAATTTTTGATTTGAGTTAAATGGAATTGTTTATTCTCCGGTTTATTTCACTATAAGCTTCGATTAGACCACCTAAATCATTTCTAAAAATGTCTTTATCTAGACTTACTATTGTATCATTTTTCTGATTAAGATCCCACAATCTACAATTGTCAGGACTTATTTCATCACCAAGAAGAATTTCATTCTTGGAATCATATCCGAACTCCAATTTGAAATCAACAAGTTTCAGTTGAATATTTTTAAAAAAACTTTTCAAGATTAAATTTATTTTTAAAGTTAAATTTATTATTAAATCCAAATCTTTAGAGCTTAGTATATTCATTAATTCAATCCTGTCTTTTGTAATTAGCGGATCATTTAGTTCATCATTTTTAAGATAAATATCAATTAATGGTTTTTTTAGGATAGTACCTGGCGTAATAGTAGTTTGTTTACATAAAGATCCGTATGCAATATTTCTAAGAACAATTTCTAAGGGAATTATATCTATCCTTTGTGCAATGATTGTACGTTCATTTTTAAGTTCAAGAAAATGAGTTGGAATATTATTCTTTTCAAGAAGTTTAAAAATACTTGAACTTATAAGACAATTAAGTTTGCCCTTCCCTTCAAATTTGGCTTTTTTCAACGCATTAAAAGCTGTAGCATCATCTTTAAATTCAATGAATACTTTATCTAAATCATCATGTGAAAATACTTTTTTTGCTTTACCTTCATAAATTAATTCATACTTATTATTCATTAAATTTAGGACCTCATTTGATTACTAAAAGATAGAATTGTAATTAACATATTTAATAGAGATCAACTTTTTGAATAGTTTTTTTTATTTTAACTGATTATTCATCGAAACCTCATAACCTTCAAAAACAAATTTATGAGTATTAATTCAACAAGTTCCAAAGATAACATTAAATTAGAAAATATTTTGATAATTGGCAATGGCGGAAGAGAAAATTCTTTGGCTTGGGCTATTCAAAAAAACGAATTAGTCAAAAAAGTTTATTTAGTCCCTGGCAACGCAGGCTCAGAAAGGATAAATAAATGTGAAAGGATAATAATCGACATAAATAATAAAAATGAATTAGTCGAAAAGCTTGATTTTTTTAAAATAAATTTTATTGTAATAGGACCGGAAGTACCTTTAGCAAATGGATTAGCCGATTTTCTTCGCAAAAAAGACTATAAGGTATTTGGCCCTGGTAAAGATGGAGCAAGATTGGAATATAGCAAATCTTGGGCAAAGGAATTTATGCAAGATGCAAATATTCCCACTGCAAAATTTTGGAAAGTCAATTCTCTAGAAGAAGCCACAAAAATTATCCATTCATCATCTCTACCACTTGTAGTCAAAGCAGATGGTCTAGCTTCAGGAAAAGGTGTTTTTATTCCCGATTCAAAAGATGAATCTCTTAGAGCAGCAGAATCAATCTTTAATGGTAAATTTGGGAATTCTGGGCATGTTGTAGTTCTTGAAGAAAAAATTCAGGGTCCAGAAGTTTCTATTTTTGCTCTTTGTGATGGGAAGAGATATATACTACTTCCAACTGCACAAGATCACAAACGCCTCTATGAGGAAGATAAAGGTCCAAACACAGGCGGGATGGGAGCTTATTCGCCTGCTCCATTATTAACAAAAGACTATCTTGAAAGAATAATCAAAGAGATAATTGAACCGACAATAGATGAATTAAATAAAAAAAATATTGACTATAAAGGCGTAATCTATTTTGGATTAATGATCACAAACTCTGGACCAAAAGTTATAGAATATAATTGTAGATTTGGTGATCCAGAATGCCAAACAATAATGCCCTTGATGGACCAAAATTTTGTATTTCTTTTAGAAAAGTGTTCAATGGGAAATTTAACTGGTGATGAAAAAATTGATACTCCTGATAAAGTTAGTGGCTGTGTAATAGCGACTTCAAAAGGTTATCCTCATGAATATAAAACTGGATTTCCAATAAGAATAGGCAAAGTTGACTCAAGTGATTGTCAAATTTTTGATTCAGGTACTTGTCTCAATAAAAATGGCGAATTATTAACAGATGGAGGAAGGGTTTTAAGTATTGTCTGTCAAGATAAAAATTTTGATATGGTTTTTGAAAAAGCATATAAAAATCTTAAAGAAATAAACTTTGACGGAATTTACTTTAGAAATGATATTGGTCATCAAGTGAGAAAAAAATTTCCCGCGGAGAACTAGCTCATGGTAAATACAAATAATCAGAAAACGAATAATCAGAAAATTAGAGAATATGATATCTCTGAAAATGAAGATTTCAATAATAAATTTTGGACAAATAAACTTATTGATTGGTGGAGTAGGTTTAGTTTAAGAACAAAATTGTTAGCAATAGCAACCCTTGTTGTAAGTCTGCTAATGACAGGGATAACATTTTTTGCACTTAATAGTATTCAACGAGATGCAGGAATGAATGATACAAGATATGCGCGTGATCTTGGATTATTGTTATCTGGTAATGTCACAGAATTAGTGGCTAATAATCAAAAAAAAGAAATCTCAAATGTAGCTGAAAAGTTTTGGAGATCAAGCCGAAATCTACGTTACATATTTTTTACTGACGCTGAAGATATAGTCCAACTTGGGATACCAATTAGTGCCACGCCAACAAGTTCAGATAGTCAATTCCAGCTCACTAGAAGATTAAAACTCCCATCGGAATTAAAGAAAAGACCACAATTTCCCTTAGTGAGGCAGCACACAACACCTCAGGGTCAAGTAACAGATGTATTTGTCCCAATGCTATGGAAAGGGAAATATCTTGGAACTTTAGCTTTAGGAGTAACACCTAATAAAAAAGCATTGGCCAGTGCCGCACTAACTAGAGAGGTCACAATTGCAGTTTTTATCTCTATTTGGGTTTTAGTAATACTTGGAGCTGTGTTCAATGCACTAACAATTACTAGACCTGTGAGAGAGTTAGTAAGAGGTGTTAGGGAAATTTCAAAAGGAAACTTTAAATCAAGAATTTCTTTGCCTATGACAGGAGATTTAGGAGAACTTTTAAATGGATTTAACAGAATGGCCACTCAGTTGGAAAATTATGACGAGGCAAACATTGAAGAACTTAAAGCCGCTCAAATAAAGCAGCAATCCCTAATAGCTACCATGGCTGATGGTGCAATATTATTGGATTCTGAAGGGAAGATTGTACTTACCAACCCAACAGCTAAAAGATTGTTCCGTTGGGAGGGAAGGTTCTTAGAAGGAAAATATTTTTTAAATGAGATCCCCGAAATTTTATCTAATGATTTACATACAAATATAGAATCGATCTTAAACAGAGAAAAAGAAAAGGATGATTTAAGGTTTAGCTTAGGTGAACCGGCAAGAACTTTAAGAATTGTTTTGCAATCAGTCTTAGACACAAACAAAGTTGAACTTAAAGGTATCGCGGTCACAATTCAGGATCTAACGAGAGAGGTAGAACTAAATGCAGCACAAAACAGATTTATTAGTAATGTTTCACATGAGTTAAGGACACCGCTATTTAACATAAAAAGTTATGTGGAAACCCTTCATGATTTAAAAGATCAGCTTTCAAATGAAGAACAACTTGAATTTCTGGGTATTGCGAATTCAGAAACTGATAGGTTAACAAGACTCGTGAATGATGTATTAGATTTATCAAGATTAGAGTCAGGTAAAATAATTCAACTAGAGGAAATTGATATTAAACCTGCAATAGAACAGACCCTCAGAAATTACAGACTTAACGCTATAGAAAAAAATGTTTCATTAGCTCATGATATAGAAGAAACTATTCCTCCAATTCTTGGAAATTTTGATTTACTTCTACAAGTTTTTGATAATTTGCTAGGTAATGGTTTAAAGTTTAGCCCAAAAAATAGCAACTTAATTATAAGAGCTTATACTTGGCCAGATTCCTGTCCTGCTTTTCCTCCAAATAATAACAATGATGGAGCACCTCAATGCGAGTTAATTTCACCATTACCAAAAGTAAGAATTGAGATTACTGATACAGGTTCTGGGATATCTCAAGCGGATCAAGAGAAAATTTTTGACCGTTTTTATAGAGTAGAGAATGCCGTTCATACTGAGCAAGGAACAGGTTTAGGGTTGTCAATAGTTAGAGGAATTATAGAAAAACATGGCGGAGAAATTAGAATGGCTAGTGAATTAGGAGTTGGAACAACCTTCTGGTTTGATTTGGCGTTGGCGCAATCAGATAAAGACGAATTATTAACTCAAACTATTAATAATTCAGATAATTTCCCCAGCTCTGAAATCAGTAAAATCGCCTAATTATTATCTAATCCTTTAAAAATATTCTGAACATTCTGATCAGGAACAACTCTATGAGGAGCACCACTAAATATCTGTTCGAAATTAGAAAAAGAATCTTTTATTTCCGGGCCTTTATTAGTGATTATAAATTCTCTTATTCGCTTATCATGCCATGATCCTCTCATTTTAAAAACATTTAATGCTCTAGCCATCTCTCCTTTTATTTCAACATATTGAAGCAACAATATTGTGTCTGTAATTGTAGAGATGTGAGAATCAGTAATAGAGTGACTTCCCATAAATTCTTCTGCGGTATTTGTGAAAAAACCTGCTATCTCTTCTTGTTTTGTATAACCAGTAACTGCAATTACAAACTGTCTAAATGCATTTAAACTTACACCTCGAGCTAATGCTGAGAGAGAATCAATTGCCATTCTTTTTGGTTTAAATTGATTAATTTGCGTTTTGATGATTTGCAGATGATCTTCCAAACCAGTTGATTCAGGATAGGCACAAATAATTTTTAATAAGCCATCACTTTCCATCTTTTCAAAGTCTATTCCCCAACTAGTGGCATTTCTAAGTAATTGAGCCCTAGATTCCTCATATGCAAAAAGTATTGCTCTTTCATTGTTGTTATAAGCATCTTCTACAAATTTCGATACAAGCATAGTCTTACCTGTGCCAGTAGCTCCTGTAGCGAGGATAATAGAATCTTGAAAATATCCTCCTCCACACATATCATCGAGATCTTTTACTCCAGAACTAATCCTAATATTTGAGGACCGCTGTGTTAATCTCATTGCTCCAAGAGCGAATACACTTATACCATCTGCTCCCATAGTGAACGGGTATTCCCCTTTCATATGTACAGTTCCTCTTAACTTCAAAACCTCTAGAGTTCTTCTTCTCTTTTCTGACTCTAGAACATTTCTTAATAAGACAACATTATCAGAAACAAATTCTTCTACTCCATATCTTGCAATGGGTCCGTAATCATCAACCCTTTCTGTAGTCATAACCGTTGTAACTCCAATTTCTTTTAATCTCGCTATTAGCCTAAATATTTCTCTTCTAACAACATAAATAGCGTCATATTGTTGGAAAACTGCAGTTATAGAATCTATTGCAACTCTTTTAGCTTTATATTTTCTTATTGCGTAACTTATTCTCTCAATAAGGCCAGACAAGTCAAAATTACCTGCCACATCTTGTCCGTCTGGATCAGGAGAGGCATCCAATATAAATAATTTATTTTGATCAATTAATTCTTGTAAATCCCATCCGAAGCTAGCAGCGTTTCTTATTATGTCTAAAGGGGATTCTTCAAAGGTAACGAAAATACCTGGCTCATCAAAATTACAAATCCCATGATGTAAGTATTGGAGCGAGAAAACAGTTTTACCAGTTCCTGATGTACCGCTAACAAGAGTACTTCGAGATACAGGCAAACCACCTCTACAGACGTCATCAAAACCTTCTATACCGGTAGGTAATTTTTGTACTTGCATCTTATTTGATTTACCCAATTTCTTATCTTTCATAATTCTGTTAAAAAGAAAATTAAATAAAAATAAACTTTAAATTTACTTTAATTATAAGATTTTCTATATGTTATTTATCTCCACTATATTCAGTTTCAGTTAATTCATCAAAAAGTAAATCTAAACCAATTAAAACTTTTTCTCTATCTGATAGGTCGCCAATTATTCTTCTAACTGGTGGAGGTAAGATTTTAGCCAAGGTTGGAGTAGCTAAAATCTTATCTTCCTCTGCAAGCTGTGGTTGCTTAAGTACATCGATAACCTTCAAAGCATAAACTCCTTTAAATTCATTCTCTAAAATTTCTCTTAAAGTATTTAAAGCTCGCATCGAATTAGGAGTATTTCCAGCAACATAGAGTTTTAAAATATATGTTTTTCTTGCTGCCATTTTGATGTTTCCCAAAATTGATATAGAAGATTTAAAACAACCCTTGACTTATTACACTACAAAATAAGAGAATAAACAAACTATTATGATTGCTCATTTGGTTTAATCAAATTATAAATTTGAACCTAATAGCGTCTTTAAGATATGACAAATTCTAAAAACCCCTCAAAAAATTCTTCTGAAAATAAAGAATTATATGCAATTGCAGAAACTTCAGGCCAACAATTTTGGTTTGAAGTTAATAGATACTATGACATAGACAGGTTAAATGCGAAAGAGAAAGATAAAATAACATTAGAAAAAGTTTTACTTTTAAAGGATAAAAATTCAATCACAATTGGCAAACCTTACGTAAAGGATGCAAAAATAGAATTAGAAGTTGTTTCGCATAAAAGAGATAAAAAAATTCTTGTTTACAAGATGCGTCCAAAAAAAAAGACAAGAAGAAAGATGGGCCACAGACAAGAACTCACAAGAGTTATGGTAAAATCTATATCATTAGGTAAAAGTGCTCCTAAGTCTTCTTCAAAAAAAGAAACTGTTAAAAAGGAAACTAAACCAAAATCTGAAAAATCTACAAATTAAACATTTCTAATGGCACATAAAAAGGGTACAGGTTCTACAAGAAACGGTAGAGATTCAAATTCCAAAAGACTGGGAGTAAAGGCGTACGGTGGAGAGAAAGTAACTGCAGGTTCAATTTTAATTCGCCAAAGAGGAACATCCTTTTTGCCAGGAATCAATGTTGGCAAAGGAAAAGATGACACTCTTTTTGCACTCAAAGAGGGTACTGTTAGCTTTGAAAGCATTAAAAGAAATTTGAGAAATAGAAAAAGAGTTAATGTAGTTATCTAAATTTTCTTATAAGCTCTTGTAGTAATAAGAATAGGATGGAAAATTTCTAAAAACGTTGATTGAAGTGTATTAAAAAACTTTTCAACAACTTGTAGATCGTCTATGTGGAAGGGATATTCATTTTTCTCTCCTTTATAGAAATACCAATTAAATAAAGCTATAGATTTTGAATCCATAAACTCATTAAAAATCTCAATTTGAGAAGCTGGATCAGCAAGATGTTCCAAAACATCAAGACAAATTATCGTATCGAATTTTGTTATTTTTGTATCTTTAATTGTCTTACAAAAAGTAAGTTTTTTCTCGACTCCTAGTTTCTTAGCCCTGTATTCAACAAATTTTCTGTTTGTTTTATTAATATCTACAAAAAAAACATGTTCAACTTTTGAAGACATTGCATTGGCTAAGGCATGAGTGCCAATCCCTCCTCCAAAATCTAAAACTAAATCTCTAGAAAATCTTTGCTGAAGTTTTAAAGTATCAGCGATATAATCCTTGCTTGTAATATGCCAAGCAGCTAAATCAGCTACATGTCGATCTCCAACAATTTCAGTATAAAAATCTGAAACATCCCCTAACGAATCTCCAGGATGTGAATTTGCCAAATTCATCTTTGCATTTGAAAGAAATCCATCTAAATCGCATTCTTTAATAGATAAATATTCCATTAAATGTGATTTCAAATTGAAGGCATTATTTAAAAACTCCTTTAATATAAAATTATCCTTTTTCAATTTCTTACTTCAAGTCTCTAATACAAAAATCATAGGATGTTGATAAATCTTTCTCAAAGTATTCTTAATATTAAAAATGGAAACTAAAGATGGATTCCTAGTAATAAATAAAGAAAAAGGTCATACCTCTCATGATTGCGTTAAACAAATACGGAAATTACTAAATACAAAAAAAGTTGGCCATACAGGAACTCTTGATCCAGAGGTTACAGGAATATTACCAATTGCTATAGGCAGTGCAACAAGATTTATTCAATATCTTCCTCAGGGGAAAACTTATATTGGACAAATTAAATTAGGTATTAGAACAAGTACTGATGATATTCATGGCAAAATAATAAACCAAAAAGATTGGCCTAAAATCAGTGATGAGAAATTAGATCAATATTTAAATAAATTTAGAGGAATAATTAAACAAGTTCCACCAAAAGTATCTAGTGTGCATGTGAATGGAGAGAGAGCTTATAAAAAATCTTTTAAGAATGAAAATTTTGAATTAGAACCAAGAAAAGTAAAAATAAACGAACTCCTTTTAATGAAATGGGACCAAATAAATGGCATCTTAGAAATAAAAATCAAATGTTCCGCTGGTACATATATAAGATCAATTGCAAGAGATTTGGGTGAAATTCTCAATTCCGAGGGTTGCCTTCTACAACTAAAAAGAATTTCAGCTTGTGGCTTTGATGAAAAAAACTCTATTAAAATATCTGACATTGAAAAAGAAAAAGGTAAAAAAAAAGCAACAAATTATATTATTCCCACACTCTCTGCTCTTAATCACATTTCAACATTAGTCTTAAGTAAAGAAGAAGAAATAAATTTTTGGCGAACTGGAAGAGCTATTAAAGTTAATATTGATTACTTAAATAAAAGCAAAACTTTTGATTATGAGAGACCCATAAAGGTTTTGGACAAAAGAAAAGCTCTTCTTGGTATAGGCTTTCTTAATAAAGAACAAACTGATATAAATCCAAAATTGGTCCTTAATGCAAAATAATTTTTTTATAAAAAATATTTTTTAAACCGTTTTATTTCAACTCCCTTATAAAAATGTTTTAGGATGGCATTTGCTTTTTCTCCCTTCTTTGCCATATATTTAGCACCCCATTGACTCATCCCCACACCGTGCCCAGATCCATATCCCGAAACTACTAAAATTTTGTCCGAAGATGATGAATTAAGAGTATTTCTTGGAACTAATAATCTTTGACCTATATTTATTAATGATGAATTTTTAATATTATTTAAGTCAACTATTTCTTCAACACTTACATCATATTGATCAGCTATAAGTATTAAGCTATCTCCAACTCGAACAATATGGGTAAGAGTTTGATTTTCTGATGAATTTGTTGGAAATAATTTTGGTCTCTCATCACTAGATTTATTTTCATTATCTTCGATAAATTTAAATCTTACTAAAGTGCTTTGAAGATTCATTCTTTTTCGAATATCAACTCCTGAAATTTGATCAGTTCCAAATTCACCATGAATTCTTATATTTTTTACTCGACCCGTACTTGTTACATTTAAAATTTCAATTTTATTAATTCCTCCAATGCTTGGGAATAGATTTTGCAATTGAGACTTTGAGAACTTTTTATTCCATCGAAGTTTTGGATTATTTTTATCAAAGTCTTTAACACTTGATAAATATGGATATTTATTTTTCCATACATCTTGGCTATTTTCTGTCATACCAGCCGAACTACTATGAAATAAAGAATTAATTAATTTGTTTTTATATGTCAATACTAATGATCTTGTGCTGTTTACTGCCCTTTTAGTCCTATGCGTCCCAGCCTCTAGTCCAATGTAGACTTGATTCTTATTTGTCGAATCAATATCATAGAGAGGATTTCCTTTTTGCTTCAAAGCATAAGTTCTTGATGCAATAGCTTGAGCTTTTAATGCTTCCAAAGGCCATTTAGCGGGCATTTCTGAACCAACAACACTACCAAGATACTTCTCAATCCCAAGAACATTAACCACCAATATGTCATTTTCACGTATGAATAGATTCAATTTACCTGCGTATCTTTTCTGACCAACCCAAATCCCTCTTCTATCTGAAGAACTCACTACAAATTTTTCCTCATTTTTCAAGAAATAGATTTTCTGTTTATTCTTATCAAAATTTAAAGTAGTTCCGTTATCTTGTTTTTTTAAAGTTAAACCTTTAATTTTTTTATTTGAAAATCTTTGACCTTTGATTGTTAATGGAATAGATCTATCAGACCTGATTCTTATTTGTTTATCTTTTAAAATCAAAACATTTATAATGGGTTCTGTTGATGCTAATAAAGTTCTGGGATGGGGAAACCATAAAATTATTATGCTTAATAAAAAAAAGTTATAAGTAGTTTTTATGTTCTTTAATATCACTTTGTTTGAAAAACAAATTTTGAAATTGCCTAAGTTTGACTAAAAGTCTAGATTTAATCCAGATAAAAAAACAACAATATTATAATAAGTGAACATCACTTTTCTAGGAACGAGTTCTGGAGTTCCAACCTTAACGAGGAATGTCTCTTCATTAGCTCTTAAATTATCACAATCTTCAGAAGTTTGGCTTTTTGATTGTGGAGAAGGAACACAACATCAAATTATTAAGAGCAATATTAAATCTTCTCAAATCAAGAAGATATTTATTACCCATATGCATGGAGATCATGTTTATGGGTTACCTGGCCTCTTGGCTTCCTTAGGTTTATCAGGAAATAGTAATGGTATTGAAATTTATGGTCCTTCAGAATTACGAGGCTTTATAAATTCTGCCCTCAACACTACTTATTGTAAATTGTCATTTCCTTTGCATTTCGTAGAGGTTGAAAATTTCGCATCACAAAATAAAACTTTATTTGAAGACAACAAAATAAAAGTAAATTGTGCTTGCCTTAAACATAGAATTCCAGCCTATGGTTATAGAGTGAGCGAAAAAGATAAGCCAGGTATATTTGATGTCAAAAAGGCAGAAGCCATGAAGATAGCTCCTGGACCAATTTATTCTGAATTGCAACAAGGTAAAAAAGTCCAATTAGCAGATGGGAGGTCATTTGAAGGGAAAGAATTCTGCGGACCCCCAAGAAAAGGTGAAAGTTTTGTTTATTGCACAGATACTGTTTTTAGCGAAGCAGCAGTATCACTATCAAAAAATGCCGATTTACTTGTACATGAATCAACATTTTCTCAGGAGGATGAGAGCATGGCCTATGAAAAATTACATTCCACAACAATTATGGCCGCGAAAACAGCATTATTATCTAATACAAAAAAATTAATTATTACTCATTTTAGTCCAAGATACACTAATAAAAATGCAATTACACCAAGCGATTTGCTTAAAGAAGCGCAAAAAGTTTTCCCAAATACTCACCTCGCCAAAGATTTCTTAACTGCAGAAATTAAATAAACTGCAACAGTTCGTTAGCAGGATCGTTGTAAATGACCAACCCATGAAATAATAGTCATAGGTTTTTCTATTTGATGTCGATCGAAATGGTTTCTATTTTTTCATCACTACAGAAGTCTTTAAAAAGACTATTTATTTTTCTTCCTTTAATTATTGGTTTACTTCTTAATCCAATTTCTGCTAATGCACTTTATCCTAGTGATCCTTCATCAGTTGATGTACTAAAAGATGATCTTCACGGTGCCGACCTTCACAATACTGAATATGTTAAATATGATTTATCTAACCAAGATTTAGGTGAGGCCAATTTACAGGGTGCCTACATGAGTGTAACAACAGCAAAAAACTCCAGTTTTAAAGGAGCTAATATGAAGGACCTTATTGCATACGCAACACGCTTTGATAACGCTGATTTTACAGATGCAAATCTTACTAATGGTGAGCTAATGAAAAGTGTTTTTGATGGGGCAATTATTGATGGAGCAGACTTTACTGACGCAAACCTTGATTTAAAGACAAGAAAATCTCTTTGCGAAAGAGCAACAGGTACCAATTCACAAACAGGAGTAAACACAGTCGATAGCCTAGAGTGTTCTGGCTTAAAAGGTTATACACCTCCTAAACCAAAAGCTTGATATTAAAGCTAACTAACTTCAGAAGGGTAGATATTGCCAGGCTCTTTTGAGCCTGGCTTTTTGCTGTACCACCATTCCTGTATATCAGAAGAAAACTTTCTTGAAAAAAGAGTAATTACAGTTTCAACAGGTTTTGATCCAGGTTCCAAAATCTGAACTGAGTAAGATGGGCATTTCCTTGAAGCCATATCAGCGACGAACCTAGAACCTATTCTTCTCCAACTAGGCTCCTTACTTCTCCAAGCAAGCCTTGAGCAAGGCCATGGGAGCTCTTCTCTATCGTATAACCTGCAACATGGCCCAATAACCTTATAACTATACTGACCTCCATAACTTGATTGGACACTTCCAGTCTTAAAAAATTCAAATTTATTCATTCACAAAAAAAAGCCACCTCAATAGAGGGTGGCAGAGAAATAATAAATAATCAACTCAAAAAAGTTAATTTTTTATAATTAATACAATTCTTCCTCAGCATGAGTTGTGATTGTTACATCAGATGTTGGATAAGCAACACATGTAAGAACAAAACCCGCTTCTAGTTGGTCATCATCCAAGAAACTCTGATCAGATTGATCAACACTGCCTGTTGTAACTTTCCCAGCACATGTAGAACATGCTCCTGCTCTGCATGAGTAAGGGAGATCTATACCTTGCTCTTCAGCAGCGTCAAGAATATATTGATCATCAGGTACTTCAATAGTGGAGTTGATACCTTCACTTTCGCTGATGAGTGTAACTTTGTAAGAAGCCATTTAAATAAAAAATTGTTGGTAATTAATACCTATCAAATACATTTTTAACATCGATTTGGTCGATATGTGAGATTTTGACGTAAAAAATGACACAATAAAATGTATTATAGAGTATCTATAAGAAAAACTTATACTTAGGTTGGATCGCTGGTTTTTTGAGCAGAAATGCATGCCCAATCTTTTCTAGTTGAAACATCCATTAATTTCAAGTCATTCTGGATTAATATTTTTATAATTTCATCTTTTTGTGAATTTAGAATTCCACTGAAAATGACTTCCCCATTATTACTTAAACAACTATAAATATTTGGAATCATTTCTTTTATTACTTCAGCAAGAATATTACATAAAACAACATCAAATTGTTTGAGTTGATTTTTTAAAATTACCTCATTAAAAGATCCCAAATATGTATTTAAGTTATTTAAATTACCGAAATTTAGTTGAAAATTAGAGTTTGTTGAATTTATAGCTAGATAATCATTATCAATAGCACAAACCTCTTTAGCTCCTAGTAATTTTGCAGCAATACTCAAAATACCGCTGCCACTCCCAATATCTAATACCTTTTTATCAGAAAGTAAAATATGCTCCATTTTTTCTAAACATAGATAAGTTGAGGGATGACTGCCAGTACCAAATGCTGCACCAGGGTCAATTTTTATAATTTGTTTATCACTGTATTTTTCACTCAAATTTATCCAACAAGGTAATATCAGAAAATTATTTCCTACTAATTCAGGGGCCCAATATTTCTTCCAGCTTGTTAACCAATCTTCCTCTTTAATAACACTCCACTCAAAAAATTGGTCTATAGATTCATTAATCTCTAGAAGTTTACAAATTATTTTTTCAAATTTACTTTTAGAACTGTCATCCCATTCGTTAATTGGAAGCCATATATTCACTTCTTTTATATTTTTAGTTTTCATCAAATATTCAAATGAAAAACTAAATATTCCCAGCTCATTTAATTTCCAAATAATAATTTCTTCTAAATCACTTTCTATCTGAAATGTTAGTTTATACCAATCTTTTGTAGCCATTACAGGTAATAAGACTTTTACAAAGTTACTGGATTAGCGCTAGTAATTCCCTCTACTTCAATAATGGTATCAAGCAATTTATTTGGTATTGGATCATCAATACTTAGAACCATAACAGCTTCACCTCTAACTATTTTGCGCCCAACTTGCATTGAGGCAATATTTACATTGTTGCTACCTAATAAAGACCCCAGCTTGCCAATAATGCCAGGCATATCTCTATGTCTAGTAACCAACATATATCTGCTTGGCGATACGTTAACTGGGTATTGATCAATACTAATAATTCTTAATTCCCCATCAGCAAAAATGCTTCCTGCTACGCTATGGTCACCATTATCTCCATAAGTGGTTAACTGAAGCGATCCACTAGCAAATTCAGGTCTTGCCTCATCTTTATTCTCGACTACTGAAATACCTCTTGAATCTGCTTCTAGCGAAGCATTCACATAATTAATCCTATCTCCTAAAGCTTTACTTAGAAGGCCTTTAAGACTAGCTATTATTAATGGCTGGGAAGGATGTTGAACAAATTCACCTTGCAGCTTCACCTCTAGTTTTTGAATCTGTCCACCTGAAAGCTGACTTATAAGCAGACCCATTGTTTCAGCCAATTGCAAATGAGGTTTCAGACTATCCATAATATCAGGGCTCAAACCTGGTATATTTACTGCTGTTCTAGCAGATAAACCAAGCAAGACATCTCTTATTTGTTCTGCAACATCAACAGCTACATTTTCTTGTGCTTCCCTAGTAGATGCTCCTAAGTGTGGGGTAAGAATAAGATTCTTTTCAACCTTCAAAAGTGGTGAATTAGATTCCAAGGGTTCTTTAGAAAAGACATCTATTGCAGCACCTGCGATCAATGATTTATTTAAAGCTTCTGCTAATGCCTCTTCGTCAATTAAGCCACCTCGAGCACAATTTATTAATTTTGCGCTACTTTTCATACTTTTAAGCACGTCAAAATTTACTAAATTCTCTGTCTCTGGTGTGCGAGGCAAATGCAAAGTTACATAATCAGATTGTTGAAATAAATCCGCTAGTTCAGATAGTTTAACTTGTATTTGTTGAGCTCTTTCAGTTGAAACAAAGGGATCATATCCGTAAACTTCCATTCCTAATGCATTAGCTACTTTCGCTACATGAGCACCAATTTTCCCTAAACCTACTACACCTAATTTTTTCTTATAAAGCTCATTCCCTACAAATTTTTTTCTCTCCCATTTACCTGACAAAGTACTACTATGAGCAATTGGAATATGTCTAGATAAAGCCAACATCATAGCTATAGTATGTTCAGCAGCGGCTATTGTGTTACCTCCTGGAGAATTAACAACAAGAACTCCTTTTTGAGTAGCAGCCTTAACATCGACATTATCGACTCCAACTCCCGCTCTTCCAATAATTCTCAGTTTACTTGAAGAGTTAATAATTTCTTCAGTCACTTGAGTACCAGAGCGAATCATTAAAGCATCATAATCTTGAATAATGGAAGCTAGCTCAGAGTCTGAGATTCCTATTTTCTGATCAACCTGAGCTACTTGTGAAAGAATATCGATTCCTGTTTGATCAATTGGATCTGTAATGAGAACTTTTGTCATTTAAGATTGGTTCTTTAATCTTTTACTTTAACTTAATCTATAGTGTATGTATCTTATTTTATTAATTTGAATAACACACAAACATTTGAGGATTTAAATTTGACTAAAAGTATTGTGATATTTGAAGACATTGATAAATGTATCAAGCTATTTGACGTTTTCAAAGAAAAATCAGTAATGCTCTCTGAAGCTATTTTGATCCCACCGATAAGTGAGAAAATATCATCAGACGAAACAGAATTGCTCAATGCGAAAGCAAATATCTTATTCAAATCTCAAAATTTTGAAGATATAAGAATCCTAAATCCTAAACTTGATAGAAAGATCAGACAACAAGATATGAGTAGATGGCTAATGCCATTTGGTTTTATAGCTGGAATAGCTTTTTCTAATATGACAAATTTATCTACCTTCAGCTTTCTTGGTTTAAATAACATAGGGGAATCATTAATTGGAGGTCTTTTAGGAATGGGTTCAGGATATTTAGGAAGCATTGTTTCTTCTGCAAGTATCAACATTAATAGAAATAAAGAATTAAGATCAATCATTAACTTTAATAAAGAAGGTAAATGGCTTGTTCTACTTGAAAATCAAATTGGAGCTGAATTACCATGGGCTTTGATAAAAAAATCAGAAGCAAAAGATATAATTTTTTTAGAAGGCTAAATGATTGACTTAAAAGAGATCTTAATAAATTCAAACTACAAAAAAGAAACTGAGGAATTAATAAATGTTGCTAACTTATCCTACAAACACTGGGAAACTTATTGGACTGGGTTTAATTCTACTTTTGTTTGCGAAGAGATTTTAAAAGATTTTGGAAATTTAAATGATTTTAAATTTTTTATTTATGGAGGATTCTCCTCTTCTCAAAGATCTAGGATAGCTTGCTTTAGAGGAGATAATATTCCTGAAGAGGATGCGCTAAAAAGTAATTTTCCAGCTCAAGGAATAAAAATTAATGGGAATTTTTTATTTGATAATGCTACACAAGACGACTTTAGATCCCTCTTAATTGAAAATGGGGTTAATCAAATAAAAGTTGGAGATATATGGACTATTGGCGATAGGGGAGCACAAGGGATAATTGATAATTCAAATATTAAGCATCTAGATGAAAAGATTTTTTATTTAAGAGACGTAAAAGTAAAAGTTAATGTAGTAGGTATAGATGAATTACAAATACCTTCTGGAAGATCAAAAAAACTTGTCAATACAGTAGAAGCTTCGACAAGATTAGATGCTATAGCTTCAGCTGGCTTTAGGATATCACGAACCAAAATAATTGAAAGGATAGAAAATGGGATGCTCAGATTAAATGGAAGCAAAGTCAATAAGCCAACAATTAATCTAAAAATTGGCGACAAACTAGAACTTGAAAATAAAGGATTTATCGAAATTCTAAATTTAGAAATAACCAAAAGAGAACGATGGAAAGTTAAATTACTTAGAAAATGAAACGCAACCTGCTATTTTCTTATAAGGGGGATTAAAAATTCCTCAATTGGGGCGATTAGCTCAGTGGTAGAGCACTACCTCGACACGGTAGTGGCCACTGGTTCGAATCCAGTATCGCCCATTAAAACTATTGACGACCTAGGTTATATCCACAAAAAATAATTTCATTTTTTAGATTATTAAAAAAAATGAAACTTAATCAAATAATTAATCTACATAAGGGGCTCACTGCATTTGTAGTGATAGGACTTATGGTTTTTTTTGATAATTTTACGATCGCACCTTACGTTTATTTAGCTCTGCATGGTACTTATGGATTACTTTGGCTTCTAAAAGAAAAGATATTCCCAGATCCTTATTTTAAAGAAAAAATCAATTTTTTAACTTCAGTTACTGGTTTTATTTTCCTTGGAAGTTACTGGGTAGCTCCCTACATTCTTATCTCATCTCAGAAATCTGTTCCAAATATCGTAATAGCTGCATCTGTATCTATAAATATAATTGGTGTGTTTCTACACTTTGCTAGTGATGCCCAAAAATATTTTTCTCTTAAATTAAAAAAAGATCTTATTAAAGAAGGATTTTTCAAAAATATAAGGAATACAAATTATCTAGGAGAGATACTAATTTATCTATCATTCACCATACTTTCAATGAGTTTCATACCATTAATAATTCTTGCAATATTTTTCTCTATAGTTTTTCTACCAAGAATGATAAAAAAAGATAAATCGCTCTCAAAATATGATTCATTCGAAGAATACAAAAAGAAAAGTGGGCTTATATTGCCTAAATTAAATGCCTGATAACAACTTACCCAGTTGGAGGCAAGATTTAAAATCTTCTAGAAAAAAAGAGGGCAAATCACCCTCTAATAGATGGATACAGCTTGCAACAGTCAGCGAAGAAAATGAGCCAAGATTAAGAACAGTTGTTTTCAGAGGATGGCATAAAGATAGTTCAATGATTATTTTTACAGATAGAAGAAGTGAAAAAATTGGGCATTTAAAATCCAACCCTAATGCAGAAATATTATGGTTTTTTTTGAAAACCAAATCACAATATAGATTCAAAGGGGAAATTCATGAATTAAGTGATAACAAAAATTATTGGGATTTATTATCAGAAAAATCAAAATCTTCTTGGTTTTGGGGATCTCCTGGAGAGAAAATAAACCCAAAAGTCCAATCTGCTTATGAAATATTATCCAATTTTCCCAAGTCAGAAAATTTTGTAGTTCTAAATTTTGAAATCGATTCAGTAGATCTTCTTAAATTAGAACAGCCTGTTCATAAAAGATATCTTTGGGAAAAGAGTAAGGAATGGAAAAAAGTTGAAATTAATCCTTAAATATTTCTAAATTGTATATTTAGGTTGAAAAAAATATAGTGATCAGTCAATTTTAAAAAAGAAGTATTATCCATATGAATTTCTCAGAAATTCCAGAAAACCCTTTTATTTTTTTATCTTGGGTGACTGCTATAGGGCTATTTATAAGTCTTTCTGAAGCAACAATTAAGATAAAACTTGAGAAAAGAAATAGTTATAGAAAAAGGTTAGAACTAATCAATAACCTTTATCCTAAAAAGTTAGCTTGAAGTATCTGAGAGTATATTCGCTTGCAGAAATTGAAATAAGCCACCTTTACTTGTTTCTTCTTTAACTTCGACTTCCTTAAAATTTCTTGATTTTGTTGATGGAATGATTTCCTCTTCATCTTCTGATTTCAAAATTCTGATAATGACTTCATCTAAGGAGAAGTTACCTGGACCTGTTAATGCAATTGAAGTTGCTGAAGCGAAATACAAAAGTAAAAGCTCTAATAAGAAAATATTAAAACCTGAAGTAACAAGTGCATGATATATAGCGACAGAAATTGTTCCCACAATTGCCAAAGCTCCGAATCTTGTAGCTAAGCCAATAATTAATAGCCAACTCCCACCTATTTCAGAGAATGCCGCTATGTATGATAAAAATATTGGGAATGGAAGATGTAAAGGTCTGACAAAAGCATCAGCGAAATTTTCTATATTTGCTAATTTCTCATAACCGTGATGAATAAGAACAGTTCCAGTTATAACTCTAAGAATTAATAAAGCAGTATCCTTGCTAAACGACTTGGTAAGAATTGTTGAAAGCACTATAAAAAAATAATCCTTAAGTAAAAATAACTAGCCACAGTATCCATCGTGGATTAAACCGCAAAAGTCGCGCCTAATTAAGTATTTATACTTAGTGCTCTAACGAATTCTTTTTCAGATTAGGAATCTAACTAAGTTAAAAATTATTTTGAATAATTTTCTAATATTCTCTGATTGATTTTCGGAATATTTTCTTTAAATTTGAAAAACCCTTTTTTGGCGAATCTCCAAGCAAACAAATCTTCATCTCTAACAAGATTAAAAATTTTTTTATGGTGTAAATTTTTAAACTCAGTTATGAAATCATAATTTTCTCCCACTCCAGGATAAATAATGTCTATTTCGTTGGTATTTTTAAAAGTATTTTCCAGTAAATAAGGGTCAATCTGTTCAACATTATCAAAATCCTCTACAAATTCAGAGACCAAATCTTGTTTAAATTTCAAAACAGCTTCAGACAATTTAATTTGTCTATGTTCATTTTTTAAAAGGATAATAAATACTTTTTTATAGCTAGTAAGTAAATTTTTAAGGGTTGCAAGGTGCAGATCATTTTCAAACATAATCAGATTATTTGATTTAGGGTACATATCATTTTTATAAATCTCATCTTCTAATGGTATTTGATTAGATTCTTCAAGAAAAATTTGTTGATTACTGATTTTTTCTGTATTAAATCTATTATTTGAAAATTTTCTGAGGTTTGATGATGAAAAAAGATATTGTTTTCCCTTCGTTTGCAATCCTCCGACCCATCTCCAGCTAAGAAGATTAGATGCAGCATCACCATCAAAAAGATATTTAAAGAAAAACTTTGCTCCCAATTGCCATGGGAGGCCTAAATTAAATATCCAAGTACTCGCAAACCACATTCTTGTATGGTTATGCAAATAGTTGTACTGCTTTAATTCATGTACCCAAGAATTAAAAAAATCTAATTCTGTATTGCCATTAATTGCACTTTCATATAGCTCATAATCAAAATCGAGATTGTTTACTGAAATAAAATTTCTCCAAACTTTAGGTCTATTTTCCATCCACCCTTTCCAGTAAACTCTCCAAAATATTTCCTCAACAAATTTAGTTGAATTTTTAATTTTGTACTTACTTTTAATATCATGAATCAGATCATATTCCGATAAAATTCTATGAGTAATGAAAGGCGATAATTTTGAAACTGAACTTTCGTTATTTGGCCCAAAATCAAAATTTCTTAATCTTGCATAATCATTAATTTTGTTTTTCGCAAAATTTTCCCAGGTATTTTGAGCTTTTAATAAAAATGACATTTTCTAATTACTGTAAAAAAATTTTTTTTGAATTGATAGAAAATTCAAAAATTTGCCCGCAAATGAATCCTTAAAATTTTCTATTTCACTTTTAAGTAAATATGTTTGGTTGAAGTATTTAATTTAAACTCCTAATCCGTACATTTTATACTCTTAAATCGCTCTCTGCGTAGGAGGATATTTAGTGGTCAATTACTTTTTAAATCTAATTTTAATTTCCAAATCTTTATTTAAGTGATTTTTTCTAAGAGGTTTTTAAATATTTATCAAAATTATTATGAATAATTTATTAGTGAGAGATGTTAAGTATCTGGATGAACAATACAGACTAGGTGAAGGCATAATTTCGGATAGTGCATTTAAGCAACTTGAAAAGCTCTTAATTCCTGTTGATCAAGAACCTGATTACTTTAATCAAAAAAATAATAACCTTTTGCCAAAATTAGCTAAAGAAAACTATAAAGAATTTTTGAAAAGTTTATTAACAAAAACAAGATTAAGCATTCAACCAAAAATTGATGGCTGTGCTATTGCAATTAGATATATAGATGGCAATTTTAATAAAGCTATTACAAAAAAAGGTTTAGATGTCTCAAGCAAAATTAAACAAATTAAAAATGTCCCCGATTGTATTCCTATCAAACGAGATTTTCAAATTAGAGGTGAACTATACGCTACAAACCAAGTTGCCGGCATTTCCCAAAGAATTGCAAGAAAATACCTCAATGGTAAGAAAGGGATTGGAGAAAGTCTCCGCTTTTGCTGTTTCCAAATACTTAATGGAAGACTTAATCAATACGAAACCCTTAACTATCTTAAAAAATGTGGCTTCAGCACCCCTGAAAGTTACTTCACAAATCATACAAGCGAAATCCAAATATATAAAAAAAATTGGTTAGAGAGAAAAATATTTGCGAAATATCCAACTAATGGGATAGTTATAAAAATAAATAGTAGGAAATTGCAGTTACTTAGACAGAGAAGTTTATCTCAAAATAACGAATGGCAATATGCAATTCAAAAATAATATTAAATAGTATCTTCAAAAAGAGCTCACGATACTGACTTCCAGTATTTACAGTGGAAAAGTAATTAAATTTTGGTTAAATCCCAAAGCAATTTGCAAGATTACGAAATGACTGCCACTATCTCAAGACCTAAAATCTCTAACTGGGAAACAACTAATATTCCAAACCTTGCAGGCAAAACAGCTCTAATTACTGGTGCGAATAGTGGTCTTGGATACTACACAGCAAAAGCCTTAGCAGAAAAAAATGCTCATGTTGTTATTGCTTGTAGATCGCTTGGAAAAGCTAATCAAACTATCAAAAAACTTAAAGGTCTTAATCCTGAAGCATTATTTACACCTATAGAATTAGATTTGTCAGATTTTAAAAATATTGTTGAAGTTCAGTCCAAAATTTTTGATAATTTTGAAAATTTGGATTTACTAATCAATAATGCAGGCATTATGCATCCGCCTAAAACTCTTAGTGCCCAGGGATATGAAATACAATTTGCAGTTAATCATTTAGCCCACATGCTTTTAACTCTAAAGCTACTTCCAATTATTGAAAAAAAAGAAGAATCTAGAATAGTAACAGTTACTTCTGGAGCACAATTTTTTGGCAAAGTTGGTTGGAAAAATCTGAAAGCCGAGAACTATTACAACAAATGGGAATCTTACTCCAATAGCAAATTGGCAAATGTAATGTTTGCTTTGGAACTAAATGAGAACTTAAAGCACAAAAATATACTTTCTTTAGCTGCTCACCCAGGAATTGCAAAAACAAATCTCTTTACTGCTCAAAAACCTAACCCTGGTCCATTAGAAACATTCTCATTAGAATTATTTAGCCCTATTTTTCAAACTGCTGAGATGGGTGCTTTACCTCAACTTTTTGCAGCTACTTCACCAGACGCAAGAGGAGGTGACCATTATGGTCCTAGATTTAACTTCAGAGGTCATCCAAAACTATCCCCTACTTCTCCTTTCGCCATGAATAAAAAAGAAAGAAAAAATTTATGGGAAAAAAGCCTCGAAATACTCAATAACTTCTTATAAGTTTTTCATTTTTACTAACTTTAGAAAATACTTCAAGATATGTAATTCACTCTCTGAGAGTTTCATAAATTCTGTTAAGGCATCATAATTTTTTTCATCAATTTTTTTTGATAATTGAATAAAACTATCATGGTTTTCATTAACAAAGCGCTCAGCAATCTGGGACGGAGTTAAACCCTTTTCAATTAATTCACCTGGAGCATTTTTCTCCCACTTTTTATAAAACCAAGAGAACCAATATTTTGCAGTATTATCTTCCATTAATTAACTTTTCTTAGGCGAATACTATAAATACTGAAGAAAAATCTCATGATTGAATTACCCCTTAAACACAATTAATATAAATGCAATTATAAATTAAATGATAGATAATCATTCAAGTAAAAGAAATATTAATCTTGTAATTGGATTAGGTAAATCTGGATTTTGGGCTGCCAAGTATTTGAGAAGCATCAATAAGAGAGTAATTGTTTGGGAAAGTACAGATGGGATAGAATTCTTAGAAAGAAAAACAGCATTAGAAAAGCTTAATATAGTAGTTTCTCTAAATAAAGAATTTGTATTTGAAGAAATTCAACCTTTTCTGAACGAGATCGAATCTGTTGTTGTAAGTCCATCAATACCTTATGACCATATAACTATTATTGAATTAAAAAAAAAGGGAATTAAAGTAATTGGAGAAATTAATGTTGCATGGCAAATTTTAAAAGACACAAATTGGATAGGTATTACTGGCACTAATGGCAAGACTACTGTTACTCATCTACTAAGCCATATACTCTGCGATACTGGATTATATGCTCCTTTTGCAGGAAATATTGGTACACCTTTGTGTAAATATGCCCACTCCAAAAAACATAAAAAAATTGATTGGGTTGTAGCTGAATTAAGCAGTTATCAAATAGAAATATCTCCAGAAGTAAAACCTAATATTGGAATATGGACAACCTTCACAGAAGATCATCTTGAAAGACATAAAACACTTGAAAACTATTTCAACATAAAAAAAAGCTTGTTAGAAAAATCTAATTTTAGAATTTATAATTATGACGATAAAAACCTAAGAAATCACTACAGTTCGCTATCAAGAGGGGTTTGGATAACAACTAGTTTCGATAAATCAAATTTTATTCATTGCGATTATTGGATAGATGATCAAGCATACATTGTTGAGAGAGGGAAGAAATTATTCAAACTTGAACATTTTTCTTTAAAAGGAATGCATAATCTTCAAAATCTTTTATTGGTAATTGCAGCAGCAAGAAAAGTTGGATTATCTGGCAAGAAGATTAAAGATTCTTTATCTAATTACAAACAATTACCCCATAGGATGGAAACAATTTATAAAAATAATGATCTGGAAATCATTAATGATAGTAAAGCTACAAATTTTGACTCATCTATTGCGGGAATAAGTTCAATTGAAGGTCAAATAATAATCATTGCTGGGGGTAGATTAAAAGGCAATGAATATAGTGAGTGGATAAAAGTTTTAAAGAAAAAAGTTAAATGTGTTTTCCTTTTTGGAGAAAGCTCAAAAGTCCTAAAAATGGCGCTTATTAATGAAGGATTTAAAAAAAATATTTTTGAATTTTCAGAACTAAAAGAGCTTTTAAATTTTGTTTTTCATTATTTACAAAATAATAGGGTTGGAACATTATTATTCTCACCTTCATGCTCTAGTTTTGATCAATTTAAAAATTATGAAGAGCGTGGAGATTATTTCAAGAAACTAATAAGTGAAAAATTAAAGGTTAATAAATCCATTTTTTCTTCAAGTATCATTTCCTAATTTGCAGGTCGGTCATCACAACCGTTTACCCTCTAGCAAATATTCACTTAATTAGTTAGATTTTAACTATAAGTAAACTACTAGCAATGAGTGAATCTAACAATTTACCTCAAGCAATAAGTCATAAAAAATTAAGTTACTTGATGCTTAAGGCACAAAAGGAAGTTCATTTTTCTGATGAATTAGCAGAAATAGAAAGCCCCGAAAAAAGAGAATTTGAAGAGTTAATAAACAATTGGGAAGCTTCAACTAAGAAGGTAGTTAATGAGTTATCAAAAAGAAAAGAGAATTTACTAAAAGATAAATCACCAAATTCTTTAATTGCACTTGGTGCTATGGAAGTTCACCTTAATATGGCTTTGCAAGCCTTAAATGCATTTAATAAAGGAGATCATGGGTAAAAGTAAAAATAAACTATAACGAAGGCATTGAAAATAAGAGGAAATCTAAGTCTTTTTCAGTATCTATAGAGACATCATCATAATAATTAATTTCAAAACCCAAGCCATCTCCAGATTCGAGAAATATATTTGAATTAGAGTCTTTACTTTTTAATAAAAGATTACCTTCTATTATTTGTATCCAATTATATTTATCGATTTTTAATGGCAATTTTTTTTCTTTAATTGGCTTATATTTACAACGCCATAAAGAGATACTTTGATTTAGAAAAAGCTTATTATTTTTACCGTCTTTGTAATTAAAAATAAGATTGTCCCACAACTTTTCATTTAATGAAATTTGATCATATCGAGGTTTGATATTTTCTTTTTGAGGGTATATCCAAATCTGGAACAACTTACAGTTCTCATTTTCTTCATTCTTCTCGCTATGAAAGATTCCAGTACCTGCAGACATAACTTGTACTTCATCTTTGTGAATTTTTCCAAGATTGTTTAAAGAGTCTCTATGGGTTATTGCTCCTTTTGTTACGACAGTAATTATTTCCATATTTGCATGAGAATGTTTATTAAATCCTGCATTTGGAGAAATAATATCTTCGTTTATAACTCTAATTTTCCCAAAATTATCCCATTTTGGATCTCTATGCTCTGCGAAAGAAAATGAATGCATTGAATGCAGCCAATCTCTTCTTGATAAAAATCTATCATTGGATTTTCTTAATTTAATAATATTAAAAACCATCAAAATTAAATAGAATAAAAAAATTCTAAATAATTAAAAAAATATTTGCAAAATTTTTTTTATAAATTATTCCTAAAAAAAACAAATATCAAATTTAAAAATTTATTTTACTCTGAGCCTTATTAGCCTTTATCAATATTTTTTGTGCTTCATCTCTTGTAAGGCATTTTTCTGCTTTTACATTTAAGTTTTTAAGTTTTTGCAGTTGTTTTGTGTTACTCATAACTTAACCCGTTCTTAAAGTTATTTTAACATAAGTTTAAATTAATTGCCTCTTAAACCTTTGTATCAAATCGTTTTTACAGCTTTAAGAATGGAATTATCAGAACAGTATAGAGGATGCATTGGATTATCTTTGATTGTTTTCTTAATTAAAAGCGGTCCAAGAGGATTATCAAAATTATTTTTTCTGATTGAGTTATATTGCATTATTTTTTTTAATATACTTTTATTTCTATTTAGAAATTTCCCTTTGTTACCCCAACCTAACCATAAATCACAATTTTTATTTTCAGACCAGTATTTTAAGTTTTTATAAATATGATTATTGTTTAAATACCCAACAGGGTTTTTGTGATTAAAGAGTCTTCCTGGATTAGTTGAAATAAGAGCAAATAAATTGATTAATTTAACTTTGCCATAATTATTATTTTTCGAGATTTTAATTATCTTTTTTGTTGTATTATCCAAGAAAACTGCATCTGATAATGAAGGATTTAGACCAATAAAAATAATCTCTTTTTTGGCTTTAGAAATCTTATAACTTAAACTCCATCTATATATTTTGTTAGCACTTATTAAACAATTTCTTTCTAAAAATAAATTTTTCAACCTAAACCTACACCTCTAGCCATAAGAGTGGCAAACAAAGGTATTGTTGCAAAGCCAACTAATTCGGTGGTAATGATTAGTCTAAACCTCTTCACTAGGTTTTCTGAAATTTCAGGTAGTTTATTCTTACTTAGTGGAATTGCCCAGAGGATATATGTTGTCGTTGGGTATAAAGAAAGTAAGCCAACCAAAATGTAGAGCGAAACCTTTATCCAAAACACAGGATTACCTGTATAGAAATCACCTCCTTGACCAAAATACTTAACACGCAAAATCCCAGTAACTAATATCGCAACTCCTGCTAAACCATAAACCACATCTGCAATTATCATTGAGATCGTCTCATTTCTATTAAGACCTACTTTGAGAGTCAATCTTTCAAACAAAAGAGACCCGAAACATAATATTATTCCTAAATAATGCACATATGCTACTAATGCACTTTTAGCAATTTCACCTGTCAATAAAGTTCCTAATAACATTTTTTAGTCAAAATTTATACAATACTAACCACCAAATTAAGAATTTGTTTAGAAGATTGATTAAACAATAAAAACGAAAGTATTGAATCTAGGAATCTAAAAACCTTTTTTGACCATCTTCAAAAAAATCCTTTTTATTCCATACTTCAATAACATCTGGGAAATGTTTTTCCATACAATTATCACAAACCCCATGACTGAATCTAATATCACTAATTTTGGAAAGATATTTTTCTAAATGCATCCAATCTCCCTCCTTATTTTTCACTTCTCTGCAATATGAACACACAGATAAAATTCCTTCCTGTTTATGCAAATTAGACAATGCATCTAACAAATTTAATGACTTTTTTCTAAGCTCTAAAAATGAAACTATTTGCTTGGATAATAATTCCATAATATTAAATTGCTGTGTAGTTAGATTTCCTGGCTTTCTGTCTATTACACAAAGAGACCCAAGCTTATTACCATCACTATTTCTAAGGGGAAAACCAGCATAAAAACGAATCTTTGGATCTCCAGTTACTAATGGATTATTTATAAATCTTTCATCTTGGAAAGCATCATTAATAATTAATGGACTATTTTCTTTTATTGCATGTGTACAAAAAGACCAATCTCTTCTAGTTTCTGAAATTTGAAGTCCTATTTTAGATTTAAACCATTGTTTATCTTTATCTACCAATGTCATTAAAGAAATAGGCACATTACAGGTTGTAGCAGCAATTTTTGTAATATCGTCATAACATGATTCTGGCTTGGTTCCCAAAATCCTATATTCTGCTAAAGCTTTTAATCTCCTTTCCTCTTCTTCTTTTTTTGATACAAGATTCTGCATTAATCTTCACCAATAATTAAAACTTTAAAATTAAAGTTTCTCCAAAAAACTTTTTCCGTCTAATACTTAATAAAAAAAAGATAAACTTATTGAATTGTTACTTACTGAGTTAATACTTATTAATTTATTATTGATTGATTTAACTTTGAGACTGCCATCCCAGCGATCCATCCACTTGTCCAACAATGTTGAAAATTAAATCCACCAGTGATTCCATCAACATCCAAAACTTCTCCAGAAAAAAATAACCCTGGACAAATTAAGCTCTCCATACTTTTAAAATTAACCTCATTAATTTTTACGCCTCCTGAAGTAACAAATTCCTCTCCAAATGGACCTTTGCCAGAAATTATATATTTATCCCTCATTAGAGTATTTATCATTTTCTCTCTTTCATCCGCCAGTAAATCAGCCCACTTTTTCTCTTTATCAATACCTATTTTCTTTAATAAAAAAATCCATAATCTTTTTGTTAATAGTGGAACAGGTCTACTGTTAATAAGATTCACCTTGCCTTTATTTATTCTTAAATAATTAATTTTTTCTTTTAACTCCTCATAACTTAAAGAAGACCATTTAATGATTAGATTAAATTTATATTTTTGACTATAAAGTTCCCTTGCTGCAATTGATGAAAGTTTTAATACTGCTGGCCCACTAAACCCCCAATGCGTTATTAGTAAATCGCCTCTATTTTGAAAATTCTTATTATTTAAATTAATTTCTATATCTATGCCCCTTATCGATACCCCACTACATTCATCCAAATTTGGTTCTTTTGTGGAAAAAGTAAAAAGCGATGGCACAGGTTTAACAATGGTGTGTCCAAGATTTTGAGCTAATTTATATCCGCTTGGATTACCTCCAGTTGAAAGAATAATATTTTTTGCAGTTACCTTTGCTTTTTTAAGACTAAAAATATTGAATATATTATCTGGAGTTTTTGCAATTTCTTTTACAAAAAATTTTGTTAGTATCTCTACGTTTTTTGACAAAGCACTTTTTCTCAAACAATCAATAACATCTGAAGAAGAATTAGACACTGGGAATACTCTTAGATCTTCCTCAATTTTTAATTTTAAACCTTTTTTCTCAAACCAATCATATACATCTCCAGCAGCAAAACGATTAAATGATTCTAAGAGCTGAATTCCACCTCTGGGGTAATTCTCAATAAGTTCATTCGGTATCCATGTCGCATTGGTGAGGTTACATCTTCCCCCTCCACTAATCCTTACTTTCTCCATAAGTTTTGAAGTTCCTTCAAGAATTATTATTCTTTTTACTCCATTTTCAGCAGCAGTTACTGCTGTCATAAAACCGGCTGCACCGCCTCCAACAACTGCTAAATCAAAAGGTTCCAAAAACTTATTATTTAATATGCTTCAATTTGATAATAGCAAGCAGTTATAAAGAAAAATTAGTCCAAAAACCATAAAAAAATAAATATAAAACTTTAAAACTACATAATAAATAGCTACGATTGGCTAATTTTTAAATTTCTAGAAAAATCAACACAGTCGTTATTTTTATGCTTTAAGTTAATTAGATGAGTTTGTTATTTTCTTACGTTAAATATTCTGAGGCCAGTTTTCCTATGACTGGTCAATATACTGCTCTTCTTTTAATAACTTCTGTTATTTGGGTTCTACTTTGGTTTGGATATAGACAAAATAAGATAAATGATGAGATCAAGAAAAAAGAAAAAGAAGAAAGAATTAATGCGAAAGTTCAAAGAAGAAAGAAGTTAGAGAGTTTGTACCCTACTAATAAAAATACTGTTTAAAAAAACTATTTTAGAAACATGAAAAAAAATAATTTCAAATCACTGATTCAGTACTTACCTGGGGTTTTGATTCTTATTTATGTATTCTTTTTAGCATTTACTCAATTTATAAAATAAAATTTTTAAAAATTATTCGTTTTGATTGGAATCCTTTCTGCTTTTGGAGCTGCTACATCTTGGACATATGCGTGCTTTATTTGGCGCTCGCAAACTCAAAAATATAAATCAATAGATATTAATTTAATAAAAAATATAATAGCTTTTTTAATTTTTATACCTGCTTTTATCAATCTAAGTTCTACAACTGAATTAAAAAACATATTTATCCTACTAATTAGTGGAATAATAGGTATTGGTTTAGGTGATACTTTCTATTTAAAGTCACTACAAATAATTGGCACAAGAAAAACTTTATCTATAGAAACTCTTTCTCCGTTAATGGCAGCTTTATCAGGGGAATTTTTTATTAATGAAAATTTAACAACTAAATCATGGGTTGGAATAATTGTAGTAACGATTTCGCTATTCATAATTCTCAGAAAAGGTAACGATTTTAAAGAGGAAAACTCCTCTTTCTCAGAAAAAAATAACTTTAAGTTTTTTGTTTTTCCTTTTTTCTCAGTTTTATGTGCTGTTCTTGGAGGTCTTTTATCAAGGATGGTTTTCCTTCAAAGCAATTTATCTCCTTTCCTTACAACTGAAATAAGATTATTAGGTGCAATAATTTTTTTAATTAGTCTTAAAGGATTTAAGATTAATTTTTTCTTAAAAAACTTAGACAAAAAACAACAAAAAAGATTTTTTATTTCAATACTTCTTGGAACAAATGTAGGAATATTTCTACAACAAGTTGTGTTTAAAACCCTTCCCATAGGAATAGGGTGGTCTTTATTAAGCATATCTCCAGTAATTTCCTTATTTTTTGCTAAGACTGAGGAAAGAGAAATTACCAAAAAAATAATATTTTTTACTTGTTTTTTATTTTTTGGCTTGACATTAATAATTCTTTAATCTCTGAGTTAATGTAAAAAATACTCATGTTAAAAGAATTCAGATTCAATAAAATTATCCTATAAGTTAAAAAGAATAATGAAAATTTTAAAGAAAAAAAAACTTGGAACTCTTGAAGTTTACGTGATTTTTCTAGGCTGTATATATGCAGGCTACATAGGTTATAAATCTCTATTAAACACCCTATTTACTTAAAGTTAATTAATTCTTTGCACAGATTTGATCAACTTACCACCATCTTGATCATCATCATCATTTGACGCAAAAAATAAAAAAAATATCCCTAGAGAAGCTATAGATAAAGAAATTGACAATACAGAAAGTTCATCCATAAATAAAATTTTTTTTATAATAAACGAAAAAAAATTAAAGACAGTAAAAAAAAACACATTCTCGAAAATAAAAAATTTTATTCGTAAAATTAAAGAAAATTTATCTAAACTAATTCGTGAAAGTTTTAATTACTTCCCCATGTAGTGCAAGCGTAATAATTCAATATGGAATAAAAAGTTGGCCTATTTGGGAATGTGAACCAAGCAAATTTCCATGGCATTATGAAGATAAAGAAATTTGTTTAATTATTGAAGGCCAAGCAACTGTAAGTTCATCAAAAGGAGATATTTATGTAATTAAAGCTGGCGATCTTGTTGAGTTTCCGGCAGGTCTTTACTGCGAGTGGGAGGTAACCAAGAGTATTAAAAAACATTATCGGTTAGGAAGCTAAATGTAAGAAAAAAGATTTTTTCTTGTTTTTTTATAAGTCAATGAAGATAAAATATAGTTAACAAATAATTTTCAAAAAGGGTAACTAATACTATGGTTTTTACTGATCAAGAATATTTTGAGGTATTCGAGAAAAACGAAAAAGTAAAAGAAGCCTATGAAAATATTAAGCAAATTTGCACTGATTTACAAAAACAAACAAATTGTCCTGAAGAGGACTTAAAAGATTTTCTTGAGTTTATTTCTAGACAATTTAGTAAGTAATAATTAACAAGCCTATTATAAAAATAATAGTTTTAAATTCACAATCTATTGCCTCAATAACAAGTTTTAATCTAATTCTTTGTTGGGCTTAGTATTGATACTTGAAGTTCCCTTAGCAGCAGAAACAAAGAAAAAGAAACCTACAATTCCTGATATGCCAAATATCGCAGCCAGAGGATCGAAAGAGAAAGAAAACATAGTTTTTATAAAATCAAGATAAATAATAGTTTTTGAATCAAAATTCTACAATTTTTGTTAAGTATCAAAAATAACAATGACACGACTCATTATGTCATTGGTTCTTTGGTAGGTAGAAGTAAATTTATTATTCAAATTCGTATTTGAGAATAAAAATATCAATAGATAACAAAGTTTTATTAGAAGAACAGAGAAATTTTAAAGAAAAATTTTTCAAAATCTAGATTACCACGACCCTAAGAATCCACAATTGCTGTTTCTTTTGACTAATATCGCTTTATGACAGAATTGTACACAGCTTCTTCTTCAGCAAGTCCTCTAACGGCCATATTATGGTGTCTTTACCCGATAGCAGTACTTGTAATTATTGAGTTATTACTCGGAGGCGGATTTGATGATGATAATAATGATGATCAAGATGGAGGAATGCTAATACCAGCTTATTCAAGATCTAACGTCTGAACTTAAATTTTAATTTCGAAAAACCGCAATATAAGCCTATTAGATGTCTACTAATTTTGATAACACTATTATTTCTCTAATTACACTCACTATCCTTATTATCTCTTCTCTTACTTGGCTCGTGTTACGAACTCTTAGAGAAGGAAGGAAAGCTCTAAAAGAAATTAATAAGGATTCACCATAAATATCACTAAATATCTCGTAAACCTTTAAGTTTTTAATTAAAACTTTTTTCATAGCTTTATAAGTTCTACTATCTTTGATATAAATATGTGCCTAATAAATAAAAATTTTCCTTATGAAAGTTTGGGAAGATCATAAAAAACTTAAATAAATATTAGAATTTATGAGGTTTCTATCTTTAGGAATTACCAATTCATAGTCATCCTTTTTTGAAAAAGGATTTTACGCTTTATTAATCTAATAAATAAACATGCATCTAAATTCTTTACTTTATATTTGTTTTGTCTTTTTATTCATTTATATTATGGCACTTTTTTGGAGAGACTTACCAAATCAAAAAAATTAAATAAATAATAAATATTAATTTTATTGCCTATCAAAATGAATTAAGTTATTAATTTAATATTGGCCCTAATTTTTCTATATAAATGTTAAAAGAATCTTCAAAAAACAGTGCTGAAAATACATTCACTGAGACTACAAATATTGTGAAAGAAGAGATGATTTGTAAAGACGGATTCTGCTCATTGCCAAATCAAAAAGAGATGTCAAAACAAGTAACAAATGATATGAATTTATTTGATCCTATTTAGAAAAAAATATTATTTTTACAGAGTAAGTTGTTATGGTTGAGTTCTCGAAATTTTAATTTATGTTTAAAGATTTAATAAATGCATATCGAGAGTTTTGGGTTAAAGCGACAGACTTCAAAGGATTCTCATCAAGATCAGACTGGTGGTTTGTTAATTTAGCGAATCTGATAATAACTTTCTTTACTCTTCCAATATTTTTAAAGGCATTTGGATTCAATGTTTATGGAATTGTTTGCTTCATTCCTCAAATGGCTATGGATATAAGAAGAATCAGAGATTTTGGGAAGGATTGGAAATGGATCTTTATAAATTTAGTACCAATACTTGGGTGGATTTTGTGGTTTATCTGGTTAGGATTTGGAAAAACCGGTAATGGCAAAAATAAGTTTATATAGAGATTAAATCTTTATTTTTTCCCTTTTTTAAAATCTACAAATCTTACCTTATTTCTTAACGCTATTTGTTTTTCAAGAATCCTAAACACATGCATCTCGCATTCGGTTAATTTAAGAAACTGATCGAGTGTATCTTTATCTTCTTCATCAAAATTTTTGAAAACCTCTGAGATAGCAATGCTATTACTAGAAATAAAATCCTCTGCAACATCTCTTGGATTTTTACCTGCATCGAAATCCTGAAAAGCCTCATAAGAATTAAGTTCTCTGTTTAACCATTTAAACCATGGTTCATTTTTATAATTTTTTTTATTTAGGATTTTCTTCATAAAATAATTTTTTCTAGATTAATCATTATTAGTTATTCATTGTTTGACAGCTGTACAATTACTTATTTTCATAATAAATAGCCTAATTACCCATAAAACTTCTTAGAAAATAAGTATTTATTACTCATTTTTTTGTTTATCAAATAGCTAAAATTTATTTTTATTAAAGAACATTGTCAATTCCATTTTATGACTTTCCTTCATCTCCAATTTTAATTATTGGTGCTCTTGGTATTGCAATAGCAATAACAGTTTTTTTTGTCTCATATCAAAAATATTTCAATTCGCCTTTGAACAAAGAGCTTACAGAAAAGAAAAAAGCCTTAATTAAGGAACAAAAAGAATTAAATGAAAGATTAGAAAAAATAGAACAAGATTTAAAAAATTTATGAAATTAACTATTTAATTAATAAAATTTATAAAAAATCACTCCTACAGTAATTATTTAATGATCTCGAATTCAAGACCTTAATTTTAAAAACAAGAAATTATGGTCTATAAGGGATTATGGATAAAGATCATCTTATTGACTTAATTTCAAATAGTCTTCTTTACGAGGGTAAAGATGGTGAATCAACGAGTAATATTGTTGATTTTAAAAATTATTTACAAAGATTAAATCTAGATCAACTAAGAACTATGTCAAAAGAATTCATACTTTAGTTTTTCATAAAAGAGGAATGAGTTTTTTTTGATTAATAAAAACCTTTGAATATTTGTTGAGTTCATAAAAAATAAACAATATGATCGAATTAAAAAGAAGTGATTTTTTAATAAAGCCATTTCTAAAAAGAAATAACATCAGAGCTTTATATCAAATTTTTTCAACTTTAATCCCGATAATTTCTATTTGGTTTGTCGTTTATCAAATAGTAAATCATACTTTTTTATTACTAATAAAGGTTTTATTATTAATACCTATTATTTGTCTTCTAACGCTATTTTCTTCTAGAACATTCTCATTAATGCATGATTGCGGTCATAATTCTCTTTTTACAAAACGTAAGTTAAACCGCTTTTTTGGATTTTTACTTGGTTTAGTTAATGGTATACCCCAGAAATCCTGGTCAATCGATCATGCATTCCATCATAGAAATAATGGGAATTGGGAAATTTATAGAGGTCCTATAGATGTTTTAAATCTGGAAGACTATAATTCTCTTTCAAAAAGAGAGCAAATATTTTATAAAGTAAGTCGTCATTGGATAATGGTTTTTCCTGGTGGGTTTTTTTACTTAGTTTTAAAACCTAGAATAGGGCTGATTATTATTATTTTTAATTTCATTAAAGATATAATAAAAGAGGCTTATATCAAAATAAAAAAAAGAAAAATTTCTAAACTTTTAGCTATTAATTCAAAACTCAAACCACCTTTTTCTGATTATGGAAATAATTTTAGTGAAATATTTGAATTAATAATCAATAATATAGTGGTAATAACATGGTGGATATTAATGTGCAGAACATTAGGTATCGTTTTTTTTATATCGTTTTATTCATTGGTATTAACCTTATCAGCTACAGTTTTAATATGTGTTTTTTTCGTACAACATAACTATAAAAATTCATACGCTAAAAATACAAAAAATTGGAATATCGTTGAAGGAGCGATTTTGGGTAGTAGCAATTTAGATATACCTAGTTGGCTAAATTGGTTCTTAGCAGACATATCATTCCACAGCATTCATCATCTCTCTGAGAGGATACCAAATTACAACTTAAGAGCTTGTCATAAAGCAAATATTCATTTGCTTAATCAGTCAAAATTCCTAAAATTAAAAGACTTCCCAGGCTGTTTCAAATATATTATTTGGGATAACAAAAATGAAAAGTTAATTCCAATTAGTTAATTCCTAATTGAATCTTCTTCTGAATTTTCTTTTAATAGGAATACTACTATATGCATGCGTACCTATAGATGGTGGCAAGTCATTCTTAAGAGGATGCATAAAAGCATTTGCCATACTCTCTAACATTTTCGAAAGCCAATTAATTACTGATTTCATTGGAAAATCTATAAATGTACTTATTTATAATCTAACTAAATACGTCAAAAGTAAATCAGTCTTTATGCTGATTTTTTGTAAATTTGTTTTGTAAACAATTATTGTTGATTAATAAAATTGTTATTTTTATATTTGTAAGAATTTCAAAATCATCACAACCTTTTTTATGGTAATTAAGATTAAATATTAATTTAGTAAATAATACTTATTTTTTCTAATTCACTTAATAAATTAAATAAGTCGTCCTAATTTCGTGCTATATCTCTATTCCAAATAATTATCTATCGAATTTATGAATGATTCAGTTACTCCTACAAACCATAATACCGAAATAGATTCTATTAATTCATATTTTGAATGTATTACTGAATGCAGTATTGTGGATGGTCATCAAGAATGTATTACTCGTTGTTTAGAAATTCATTTAAAAGGAGGGCCCCAAAATGAATGAAAAAAAAACCCCACAAAGGAAAACCACTTTAAAGTGGAACACTGATGGAGAGCTTTCTGAAATTGATATGTTAAGAATTTTAGAGAAGTTATCATCTACTGATCTTAATCAATGTGAATTGACATGCGATTATGCTCAAGTTTAGAAATCAATTTGAATACTTACTTTTGAGATAAAAGAATTCTTAATAATTAATTTTTAGAATTTTTGTCCTTTTTTAAGAATTTTTTGCTTAATTCATTTTTTGTTATTTCGATCGGTTTTACTAGACCTAAATCACCATAAGTTGGACAATAATAGGTCATGAGCATCCATTTTTTTTCTTCATCCATCAAATTAACCTCTTCATTAAAAACTAATGAATAATTAAATAGGATAAAATATGAGAAATTTGTTGTTTCTTTATATTTTTTTCTATTTTGCTTAATACATTATAGAAATTTTCACTCAATAGATATAAATACGCATGACTTAAAAAAAAATTCCTGCTATTAATAAATAAATTTAAAATTATTTGATGTCTTTAGAATCTATATTAATGGTGATAGCTCCAATCTGTCTTTTTACGGTGGGAGTAATTGTTTTACCTATTTTAGTAAAACCACGTAAACAATCAGGCCAAACCAAAAGATATATACGAGGTCTTTAGCTTGAAGAGCTTTTAATTAGGATAAAGACAGACGATTAAAAAAATGAACTAAATGGATAAATAAAGTGATTTCTTTAAAAGATAAATTTGAAGATATTAAATTCAAATAATTTTTTTGAGGATAAAATCTAACTTTTTAAATCTCTTAAAAAGAAGAAAAATGATGCATTTTTTTCATAAGTGGTTCTCTGATGGATGATAAAATATATTAAACGTCTTTATTAAACTTAATTCTTACCAAAACTAATTTGATTAATATAAAATTTTCAGGTCTTAAAGGCCAAGCGCTTTCAATAAATAACAAAGATATTCCGAGCATAAAACAATTTAAGGATGTTATTCCAAATCACTATTTCAAATGCAATACTATAACTTCATTGAGTTATCTCTTACAAACAGCTTTGATTCAATTATTAGTAATTGTAATAGGGTTATATATTCCATTTACTACAAAAATGATCCCAATTTGGTTCATTTACTCATTACTTTCAGGCACTACTGCAATGGGATTCTGGGTAATTGCCCATGAATGTGGGCATGGAGCATTTTCTGAAAACAAAACTTTGGAAACTATAACTGGATATTTACTACATTCCTTACTAATAGTTCCTTATTTTTCTTGGCAGCGTTCTCATGCAGTTCATCATCGATTCACAAATAACGTAACCAATGGTGAAACCCACGTACCTCTGGTAATTGATGGAAATGGAGTTACAGAAAAGGTTGGAGGAGAAAAAGAATTGTATTTCTCAAATTCCATAGGCAAGAATAATTATGGGATTCTTCAACTTGTTTTACACCTAATATTTGGCTGGCCTGCCTACTTACTAACAGGTAGTACTGGAGGTATTAAATATGGAACATCAAATCATTTTTGGCCAATCAAACCATTTTCCAAAGCATTGTGGCCATCAATATGGACTAAGAAAGTTTGGATTTCAGATATTGGTGTAGCTTTAACATTATTAGGTGTTTTCCATTTTATTTTTAAGTATGGATTTTTTCCAGTATTGGCTATTTATATTGGTCCTTTATTAGTAGTTAATTGTTGGTTAGTGGTTTATACATGGCTTCACCATACAGATTCAGATGTGCCCCATCTTTCAAAAAAGGAATTTTCATTCATGAGAGGAGCATTTCTTTCTATTGATAGACCTTACGGTAAAATTCTTAATTATCTTCACCATAATATTGGTTCGAGCCATGTAGTTCATCATGTCTGTCCAACGATTCCTCATTATCATGCTAAAAAGGCTACCGTCATAATAAAAAAAGTATTTAAAAAGGCATATCTTTATAATCCTGATCCTATACATAAAGCACTTTGGAATATTGCTTGCAATTGTGTTGCTGTTAAGTCAGATATAAAAGAAGGAAGATATATCTGGCAATCTTCTTATAATAAAAGAGGATTTTAAACATCATAAAATATAAATTTTCTTCTAAATCACATTAGTTTACGCAAATCTGAAAAGAATATAAAAGAATTAGGAATATCTTATTTTCTGTCTTAAAAAATAAAGTTAGATTCTAAAAGTTAATGAGTGGTGACAACTTACATGGCAAGCAGCCTATTAAATTTTATTCAGAGAAAATAACTCTTACAAAAGTGGAATTATTAGAAAGACAATTAAGTTTAGGAGAAAAGATCTCAAATTTAGATGAAAAACATAAAGAATGGAGCAGAAAACTTTCAAGTTGATAAATTAATAAATTAGTCTCCTACAATATATTGATATTAAATTTTCTTAGCCAGAAACTTTTTTATAAATTATTGAAAAATTATTTGCAGGCATCCTAATAATATTTTTTTGACAAAAACTATTTTTTTTAGCTTCTTTACTAACTTCTTCAATATTTCTAATACCCCAAAGATCATTTTTCGCTCTTATTGAATTATCGAAAAAATAATTACTTTTACTTATATGCTTATTACAAATTTTAAATGGCCCATACAAGATCAGAAATCGTCCCTTTTTGAGTAATTGTCCTGCGCCTTTAAAGAGTTCTACCGTACAATTCCATTTCGCGACATGAATCATATTTATAGAAACTATACATTCCAAAGAATTTACTAGTTGTTTGGGCAAAAGCCAAGGAACTTTTTCTACATCTAGCTCCAGAGGTGGAGGCATTTCACTACTTAATTCTTCATACTCTATCCAAGAAATTATACTTTTTCTATTCAGTAAATCTGGATCACTTGTTTGCCAAATTATTTCAGGAAAACGTTTTTGAAAGAATACTCCATGCTCACCACTTCCACTTCCAATTTCCAATATTGAACCATTTTTTATGATTCTGGATAATACATCTCCAATGCAATCCCTATTTCTTTGGGTAGCAGGAAAAAAAAGTCTATTATCCAAAATTAAAAGAATAGTGAAATGAATTAGATATAAAATATTCTGGGATCTTCTCTATCTTACTTTTCTCAATTTTGGGGTCTTGAAAAACATTATTTTAAGGCTAAAGAATAAGATTGAAATCGTCAGTGCAGGCAAAATATAAAGTATCAAATCAGAATTAAATGGAGAAGTTACTAATGCAAAAATTAAATGCATATAATAAGTAGCAAATGACATTAATTTATTTATATCTAATTCATTAATAGCAATTATTTGAATCTAAAAATTATTTTTTCTCGAAACTAGAAATTCTAATTAAAAGAGTCAGCCTGTATCCCTACTAGCTGACTCTTAAGTATTATCTTAATTTAAATTACTTCTAAATGAGGGTTTAATCCTGAAAAAAAACCTTCTAGATTATATTTTCTTTTATAATTTTTTTTATAAAATTCCAGAAAAATGATGCCAATCATAAAGTATTACTTGATACAGATTTGTTGCATATCTGGTATATATCAGGCAAATACTGTCAATAATAATATTTTTTCTTTACATATCTAAATATATGTGTTATATTTGTTTACAAATTATCTTAAAAAAATGACTCCTGAAGCAGAACGTTTTAATGGCTGGGCAGCAATGTTAGGCTTTGTTGCAGCAGTTGGTGCATATGTAACAACTGGTCAAATTATTCCAGGCTGGTTCTAATGAAAAATACAGAACCAAAAATAGTTGAAAAAGAAAAATTAGTCGCTGAAAAACTGAATGGTAGATTTGCCATGTTGGGATTTATAGCGCTTGTAGGTGCTTACCTTACAACAGGACAAATCATTCCAGGTTTTATCTAATATAAAGAAAACCCTTTTAGAGAACCTGGTTACAAATAAACTAGGTTCTTTTTTTTTACCTAATTAAATTAAAATTTTTACTTTTGGATATTTTCTTATAAGTTAAAAAAAAAAGATATGGATAAAAACTCTATCTCAATAGTTAAAATAGAATTATAGTTTTTTATAATTTAAATTAAATCAAATGATAATACTAATCTTGAAAAAAAATTTTTTAAAATATACTACCAAATAATATTATCAGAATTTTATGAGAGTAAAACTTGAACCTGATACTGCATTTATTGGTAAAAAATTCGCATATATATTTCTTGGAGTAATATTTAGTCTTAATGCCATAATTTTTATTTGGTTTTTTTTCTTCTCAAAATTAAACTAATTCTATATATTTACAATAAGAAATTAGAAAATTACCTTAAAAAATACCCGGTATAATTTGTCCTGTAGTTACATACGCTCCCAACAATGCAACAAAACCGACCATAGCCCATCTTCCATTTACTTTTTCTGCATTTTGAGGGTAACCATCGTAAGACACAGACTCATCAATATATGGTCTTGTTTCTGATGGGAACATATTCTGTCTTCCACCTGACTCTGTTGTGACTCCTGAATTTGACATTAGAAAATTATAATTGTTAATAAAAGTAACACAAATATTAATTTTTGTAAAGCAAATATTGGGAAGCATTTTATGGCAAAACTTCTAGTTAAATGAATAGCTTTTTATTTAAAGAAATGAAAATTTTTATAATTTAAAAATTATTTTTTTATTTAATGTACACGTAAATTACTAAAATAAGCATTTATACTCACAATAAGTAATTTTACTTAGTAGGATAAAGAAGCATTTAGGAAGTGCTTAGCTGGTTAAAAACAGTAAATCTGAATTTAACTAGTTCGTCATGAGCTTGCCTGTGGGATACTTGCAAGCTCTTTTAATTTCAAACCAATAAAAAAACAAATAATCTTTTTAATATAACTACTTAAATTTTAAAATTAATTATTATCAAGCTGTGATCATCTTCTTTTATTGCTAGAAAGAAAATATATTACTTATAGAACATGTCCTTAGATTTTATTCTAATTCCTTCTTGTATTTTTGTAATTATTTTTCTTTTCAATAGAGAGAATAAAATATACAAAAGAAATCAAAAAGCCAAGTAAAAAATCAATTTTGTAAGAGTAGACAAGGCCAGAGTAAACAACTAAATTTATTAGTCATTAAAAAGTTTGAAAAGGATAACTTTTTTGAATTTATAATTAATTTGAGTAAATTTGAAAAACTAGGTATGACTTTTACTTAAAATCAAATTGGTCCAATATGATCGTGAATTATTAATTTGATCTAATTTTTGTTGACAATGTATGCACTTACATTCTTTTAATAAAATTTTGTTTTTCATTAATCTCTTCTTTTTCTTCAAGAAAACAAATTATATCTTCTAATGCAAGTATTAATTAATTATCTCTTTATTTATCTGAAAAATATAAAAATATTTTTTTACTATTTATCTCATATTGGTTTCTAAATCGTTGATATTTTATAATGGAAGAAAAGGCAGTACAAATTAAATAAACTTCTTTTGAAACTTTCAAAGCAATCACTTATAAAAAAAACCTTTAACAAAATTTTCACTCATTGGTATTCAATTTCATTAATAGATAGATGGTTATTAGGTCAAATAATACCTCCTATGTTATTTGCCATTTCCGCTTTTACTGTAATTTCTCTCTCAGTAGGGGTAATGTTTGATTTAATACGAAAGATAGTTGAGTATGGCTTACCTTTGTTAAAAGCTATGCAGGCTTTAATTTATAGCCTTCCAAGCTTTTTGGTTTTATCATTCCCAATGGCTGTATTATTATCAACACTATTATCTTATGGAAAACTATCAGGTAATTCTGAATTATTAGCTTTAAAGTCATTAGGAATTACAACCTCTCGAATAATAGCTCCAGCTATTGCAGTTTCAATATTCATGACGGGATTAACTTTTTATTTCAATGATAATTTAGTTCCCAATAGCAATAGGCTTGCTGAAATTACATTAAGGTCAGGAGTAGGAAGTTCTTTTAATAAAGAAAAAGCTAAGAATAACATTATTTTTTCTAGAAAAGGATCAAGAACAGATACTAATAATAAGCCAACAAAAACAAATACATACCTAACTCATATTTTCTACGCTTCTAGGTTTGAAAACAATACTATGAGAGAAGTTACAGTTTTAGACTTTTCTAGAGTGAATATAAAGCAAATTCTTACCGCAAAAAGTGCTGTCTTTAATAAAGATAATTCTTCTTGGGTATTCACAGATGGAAGTATTGTTTCAACTGACTCAGTTGGTCAAACAACAAGTATTAACTTCAAACAATATTTATATCCTTTCGTTGAGGGCCCATTAGATCTTGCAAAAGTCCCAAAAGATGCAAGTGATATGTCCTTAAAAGAAGCTTTGGAAGCTGAAAAGATTTATAAAAAGATAGGAGATCTTAAGCAGATTAGAAAAATTCAAGTCCGAATTCAAGAGAAATTTACTTTACCTTGTGCATGTTTAGTTTTTGGACTGATAGGTAGTATTTTGGGATCTCAATCAAATTTAAGATCTTCAAAAAGTCAGGGATTTGGGTTGAGTGTGATTCTTATATTGATTTATTATGTGATGTCATTTGTATGTAGTTCTTTTGGCGTTAAGGGATTACTCCCTCCAATAATTGCAGCTTGGTTTCCAGTGTTAATTTCTTTAGGGGGTGGATGTTATTTCTTAAGAAAATCAAATTCTATATAACCTTAATTTAGGCAATAGATCTATTTTATTAAGTAAAAAATTTGCGAAAATCATATGAATTAAAAGGTTTATTACAAGTTCTAAATCTTATCTATTCTTTTATAACCATACCAATCAGGATCATTAGTTTCTTCAATTAAACTAATCTCTTTAGTTAATACTATTTCCCAATTATCTATTGAATGTATGAGTTTAGAATCATCACATCCAATTAATATTTCTAGAGAGGAAATATCGTCTTTATGCTTTTTTTTAAAGCCCTTAAGCCATCTAGATTTTGCTATATTTTTTGCCTCTAACTTAGTTGAAGCCGTAACCAATCCAAACTCATGTTTTTCTTGCATAGAAGTTGGACTATAGCCTCCAATATTGACAAACCATAAATATTTTTTTGCCTTATTTTTTTTTTTTCTAATTGTTTTTTATCTATTTTATCTTTTTCAAAATTTATTAAATTAATCTTATAGCCATCTATATATCTTATTTTTTTATAGCTATCAATATGCAAACCTTTTGGAGATCCAAACCAATCCTTTCTTAAAGTATCGTATGTATCTTCAATTTTAGATCCAACGACCCATCTAACATCATGAAGTTCAATATTAGCTTTTTTTGCTCTTCCCCCAAGCATTACCAAATAAAGAAAAATATTTTCTAATTTTTTCACTTTTAATAAATAAAGTTTATTATTTAATATCTTATTAAAATTATAAAAATTTAGCTTATAAATAATTTTACTAATTCAGAGATTCTGTTAATTAAACCAACCTTTTTTCTTTTCTTTAACTTTTGGTGAAGTCTGAATCTTAGGCTCTTCGTCTACTCTACCTTTGATAATCATTAAGGGAACTATTGCCCATAGAGCTAAAAATAATATCCAAAATAGGTAAATGTTCATACAGTTAAAAAAGCAATAAAATCATAATAAAATTAATTAAATATGATTCGTGAGTTTCTTTTTAAAGTTCTAATTTAGATGTATAATAAAATATCTATTTTTAATGAAAGCTGTATAAAATGTCTTATAAATTTTATAAAAATGGTGAGATTACCTAAAGAAATTTTAAAAAGTAAAAATTAGAAATTTTTATCCGATAATTACAATAATCGCACTCATCAAAACCACTGCTTTGCTTCAGGATTTGTAGAGTGCATATCTATAATGACACGATAAAATTTTATTCGTGAATCTTTTAAAACCATACCTTTGCATATCTAAATTAAAAAATTTAATAGATAAATGAAAAAATGTGATTTATGTCATAAGCCAGGTAAAACTCATTACAGAGTTAAATCTATAATTCATACGAACTGGATTTTTTGTTGTGAAGAATGTTGGAATCTAATTTCTACACATAAAAATTATTCATATGGCGGAACTAGAAAGTCAAAATAAATTAATTTTATTAGAAAAAAATTTTTAACTTTCTAAAAAAAATCATTAATTTCTTTTTTTATAGATTTATATTCTAAATTAATATCTTTAATAAATTTATCTACTTCTTTTTTAGTATTCTTATATTCATTAATTTTTTGTTTGGTTTTCTCATAGAAAATGGATTCAAATTTTCCTGGACTTACCTCCTCAATCCAATAACCTGCTAAACAATAAATTTGATTTGGAACAACAGTTATAATAAATATTTTTTTGGAATTTTTATATTGATCAATTATCTTATTAGCAAAAGTACCTTTAGTTTTGTTAGTCCCAAATAGATTAATATTTTTTGCTAAAGACTTAAAATTCTTCGATAGATTCTTACTTTTTTCTAATGTATTTCTAGAAATTATTTTTTCTAGAGAATAACAATAATCGAAAAAATTAGTATTTTCTTTTTTTGAAGGATATATAGTTATTAGAGAACTAAAAAGTAAAGCAGAAGTTAAAATAAATTTTTTCAACATTTTATTTCAATTAAATTTATCATTTCATAAATATAAAAAGACAATTCATAAATTACTATTAATTAGCTTAGAAAGATTCACATTAATTTTTCATGTATTCCCTTTTCATCAAAGAGCTGTGTTTATGAATCTAGCATTGATAGGCGGATTAATTATTACTGCAATAAGGGAACCAAAATAAATTACTCAATAAAAAAACCTAAATATTTTTATTTTTTATCTCTTAATTCTGGGAAGCAATTTGCAATATGAATTAATTCATAAACCTCTTTGCTATCGTATTTTTTATTCGGAATTCCACTTCCCACCTCTATGCCTCTCTCTTTCATCTTTTTTAATATCAGTTCTTGTCTTTGCATACTTGACATAGACTTAAATCTTTTAGTTCGTTCTTCTTTATTCACTAGATTTTAATTTAGTTAAACTTTATTGTTAAGGTTATATCAATTAGCGATTCATTAAATAAGTAAGAAAGCCAGTAAATGTAAGTAATTTAAATCCAATAAAGAAAGGCAAATATTTTTTGACCTTTTTGCCAACGGGCAATAATTTGTTTAATGAATTGATCATGATTTACATTAAAAATCTAATTATTTAAAACATCCTAACGAATTTTTTTTAGAATTATTCCATTTCGATTTGTACATTTTAAATAGTAGATCTAAACTAGTAGGGTTATTTCCTTTTTTTTTATGAATGATAAAGAAACAATAATTTCATTATTAGATGAGTTTGCCAATCCAAAAAAAATGGCCTCATTTTTTGTTGACAATGCGACTCCAGATTTTTTATTCATAAGACCAAGTGGTAATCCTATTGATGCTAAAGGGTTCGAACAAATGATTACTGGTGATATAGTCCAAGAAAAGGCAGAAATAACCAAAATTCACCGATTCGAATTTTTAAGCGAAAATATAGTAATGTGCATTTTTACACTAGGTTCAAAATTTACTTATAAAGGGACAGCTAATGATGACTTACCAACAGTTACGTCAATTTTTAAAAAAGTAAATAATGTTTGGAAAATTCACTGGATGCAAAGATCTACTGGAAATTCCGATTTATCTTTATGGGATTAGCAAAGTTAATATCTTTTTTAATGGTGCTACTTCTTGTAGGCAGTTCTTTTATTGGTTTAATTTTTTATTTTATAAAATAAATACATCAAAAATATCGCGTTACTATTTTTTTTAGAAAACAATTGATTCTTTTATTAAGTAATTTGATTTTCAGGTAAAAATAAAGACTTTAGACAGACTAACGCCTATATCTAAAGCTAATAAAGCAATTAGTAACTTACTCATTTTTTAGAACTCTCAACTATTTTTTTGTAAAGTTCTTCGGAAATAGGTTGCATAACCTTCTAAAAATCTAATTACAAATTAGTTATTTTAAAATTAATTTCTCGTTACTAAATATACGAATATATAAATTTTTTAATAGGCAAAAAATATCATCATAATAAGTTTTTCTTATAACGTATTAATAAATACTGAGTTCAAAAAACTCTATAGATGTCCTAACTTTTTTAAAAAAGAAATTAGGAAATCTTATTTCAAGTAAATAGATCCTCTATAAGTAAGCTTTAAAATCTTTTCTTCTTGTTTTCTACAATATACGAATGATTTTCCATTGAAGTACATGTTTACCATGATGCAGCTCCTGAACTTGCTCAAGTCCCCGTCCTATGGCTTGAGTCGTACTGCGGTCTATCAGATGGTAGATCGGACGCTTTTGTAGTATTAACTACAATCTAGTTATAAAGTATTTATACTTAGATGTCAACAATTAATAGAAGCTTAACTTCAATTTAAAGTTAAATTCTGCTCTCAGAAACTCCCTAAAAAGAATATGGAGCATATAACTACGAGTAACTCCCATAAAAACTTAAACAAATGTTGGAACTAAACAAATAGGACAATGTAGGAATCCCGTTATTTATTTTCCAATAAAAATTTTAATTCAGCCTCTGCATTGAGAATTTCAATTTTTCTCTTAAGTAGTTTAAAAAATTTAATTATTTTTTTCAAAATTGACCGTAGTTAGGCACCTACAATAATATTATTCTAAGAATGAATATATCAATGAGCAAAAATACTGAATCCATTGATATAACTAAAGTTTTGTAGCATGTATATACAATAAACGGCACCAAGATATGCGCAGATACTCTTGGTCAATATACCAATAAGGGCTTATTCAAAATCAATTATAATAATTGGTGATATAAGTACTTTGAAGTACTATTTTTCTTTTGCTTAAAAATTAAGAGGGCTAAAGTCCAATACTCCAGTAGGATCTAGTCCGCTGCCTAAGGCATGCGAGTGCAAATTTTTCTTAATTAATATTCAACTAAGCTGTATAAGATAAATATCTTGATTGCTTAATAAATTTATTTTGTATATTGCTATTACAAAAATGATGAGTTTATTTGAATTAGTTGCTAAATCCTCGTGGAGAAAGCTTTAGTAAATTTCTTTTACTTATTACTAATAAGATCAGCCGAATCTCATTATGGAGAATCATTTGTATCTTCAGAAGTTCAATCTAATTCAATTAAAAGTTTTTTTTAGGTTTAAATATTTAAATTCATAGCTTTCTGAACATTGAATCACTAATTTGAATTAAGTTAGTGAATTATCTCTATTGCAAATAAAGATAAGGTTGTTAATCTTGCACTTAAAGAAGAAACTTAATTTCTTAAAGTTATGCAATTTGACCATTTAAATTTCCACGAAGATGATGGCCTCATGTCAATAGAAGATTTAAGGGCTTTGCGTCTTCAAAAAAAGAAAATTGAAAGTGATAAGAAAGCAAGGAAGTATATCCTGGATATAAATCAAAGATATAGAAAAATGAGTGACCGCAAAAGTAATAACTTTTTAAGAAATATGAACCCTTTTAAAAAGGCCGCATAAATTGTTAATCTCTAATTTGTTAATTTTTAAACTTTGCAACTTTCAGAGTAAGATTTTAATGGTGTTTCTTTGGAAGAGTTTCACCAAGAGGGGTCAATTTTTGGCCCCTTCTTTGCGGAGATATTTTTTAATTGAAACTCGTTATAAAATAAAAATAATACTTCTATAAGGTAAAAGTGATGTAAATCTTTTGTTTAAAGTTTTTTATTACCACTTTATGAAAACTCTTTATCTTCAATTAATGAATCTCATTACAAAAGAAAAGCTTTAGCCAATGAACAATGTCATATATCTAAATTTATAAACTTTTTTCAACAATTATAAATTTTTTCATTTGCGATTTTTAATGGGTTCACCTACAAGTTGGCAATTCTACAAAGAAGTTGAAACTAAAACTCTATGGGTCAATATTTGTAACCAAAATTTAGAAGGAGTAGCTATTTCGATCAATAAATGGTGGAAGACGAGATTTCCAGCATACAAAATCAGAATAGTTTCTAAAAAAGAATTTGAACAAGTAAAAATGCAAGCTAAGAAAAAGGAGCAATAAAATTATTCTTTGGTAAATATTGATGCTGAATATTTAAATTTTGCAGCTATTATAAGATTAATAAATTAAGGAACAGTTCAAATGAACTCTGCATTTACAAAAGTCTCAAATTTGAAAGTTAACAGGGCTTCTAAAATAGCTATTACTCTCGCATCATCAACTTTCTTCTTATATGCCTTGGGTCAAGCACCAATTTTTAAAAATATTCTTGCGGGTGCCTTCTCTTGCTCTAGCTAAATAAATACTGTTTTTTTAGAGAAGCTAAAAAGCTAAAATAGACTGTGATTGACAGTCGATCTAAACTTAGAGGGATAAACCCCTCTTTTTTTAATGATTAGTAGATTTATTTATGAAAAGATAATAACTCTTCTTATTTCTCTTTTCAGCTGATGATTATTTCCCCGCACCTATTAATTGATGCTGTGATATTAAGCGCTGCCCTTACGATAACTTTGGTATTAAGAGCAAAAGGTAATGCTGCCAGAATAGAAAAAGAAAATAAATGATTACTAAAGAAGAAGAAAAAGAATTTAGAAAACCTAAATTATATAGATTTTTGAACTTTCTTATTTATGGAAGTTCAATAGCTATTGGAGTTACCTTAGTTTATTTATATTCTGCTTATGTCTTTATAAATAAATGACTTACATGTACGGCATAGCGATTACTTATGGGGCTGTGAGTCTTTTATTGCTTGGTGGGTTTGCATACTTTACTTTTAAAATGAAACGCTAATTTTTATTTCCTCTTCAAGTCTTATGCACCTCACTTTCCACAAGGTAGATGAAGTGCTTTTGAGCCCTCAATAATTTCTACTCCTATTGAATGGGTAAAGAAAGTCGTGACAACCACAAAGCACTAATACTCGGGTAATAATACTCTATGAATTTCTAATTAAAAGGAAGATAATTAAGGAGTAGAGATAAAGGAGGTTTCATGAAATTCACTACTCCATTCGCCGCTCTAAGAAATGCAACTGCAGATATGTGGAGAATGCATGATTTCAATTATCAATTGCCCCAAAAAGAATTAAAAAAATATTGGGATCAAGAATGCACAGCGCATCCTGCGAATAGTCATTGCAAACTTTATTGTGATTAATATTTGATCTTTTTTAAGTATTCTTACGCTTGATTTTTATATTCGATCCGTACTAAAGATTAGTTAGTAAAAAAGGAGGAAAAAGTAGATGACTAATTTAAGTTTAGAGATTATTTTTTGGGCAATCTTAATTTCATATCTTGGATTAAGGTTCAATCAAACTTGGAATGGCTACAAAAAACAATACTAATAGGAGGGCAAAATGAAACTGCAAACCCAATTCACAGTTCCAAAAAAAGATTTGCGAGATATTGATTACTTCATAAAAATGCAAACTTTAGAAAAAACTCGAAAGCAAAGTTGTATAAAATATCCATCTGAGGAGGATTGTATAGTTTGTTGCAACTAAGCATCAATAAATAATTATTTTTTTGCAAATAAATTCGAATCGTATTTGTTAATTCAATAGCAGAGAGGTTTCATTATGGAATTAAAATTCTGCCCTACAACTATTTTTAGAGAAACTCCCAAAGTAACTTTTTTTGATGCTGGCATAGAGTCAACTAATGGTTGTGATGTAGTAATGCATACAGGAGAGGCTATATCCCCTCCAGATGAATTTGAGTATGAGCAGTACTACGTGCACAATCATCAAATCGATCACAATTTAGTTATTACTGGTGAGCGGAAATTTATTTTGATAAATCCAACTTGGGACGAACCCCATCATGTGATTTATCTAAAAAGATCTATGGGAGCACTTAAAATTCCTATTGGGACTTATCACAGGTCAATCTCGGGAAAAGAAGGGAGCATTGTTTTAAATCAACCTATCAGAGATAAATTTTTTGATCCAAAAAAAGAATTTGCTCCTCAAAAACTAAACAAATTAAGCCTAATTATTGCAAGAAAAAGTCCTCCCGTTTATTGGATTTGGGAAAATGATCAAATCAAAAGATTAATGTTTAATCCCTCAGTAAAAAAAACTACAACTTCAAATTGATATAAAACTAAAACTCACTATGAATGACAAATTTAAATGTGATTTCGAACAAGAAAGAAGTAACGAGGTCGAATTAGTTGCTAGTAATCTAGAAGCAATTTTAAAATCTAGTACTTATAAACTTGCTCACGAAGATATTGACTTATTGAATACTGATGAGATGCGAGGGGTGAGAATGCTCCTTGAAATCACAAAGCCAGAACAGGTTATTGAAAAAGAAAATATAATTTCAACTGTTATTGTCTTTGGAGGAGTCCACATATCAGAAGAAATTACATCCAAAAGAAGGCTAGATGATGCAGAAAAACTTCTTTCAATTAATCCTAAATCTAAATCTTCAAAGATAAATATTGAGAGACTAAAAAATCTACACTCTCTCTCACATTATTATTCTTCAGCAAGAGAATTATCTAAATTAATCTCGCTAGATAGCAAAACAAAAAATCCTCATTCCCATGTAATAGTTACTGGAGGCGGACCAGGGATTATGGAAGCAGCTAACAGAGGAGCGTTTGATGCTGGATGTAAATCGATTGGATTAAATGTAAGTCTACCCAATGAGCAACACCCTAATTCTTTTATCACTCCAGGATTATGTTTTAAATTTAATTATTTTGCCATGAGGAAATTTCATTTTGTCATGAGATCTGCTGCTGCAGTTTTTTTCCCTGGAGGATTTGGAACTCTTGATGAATTATTTGAATTATTAACATTAAGACAGACAGGGATGAAGAAGAACATTCCAATAATTTTATTTGGCAGAAGCTACTGGGAAAAGGTAATTAATTTTCAATTCTTATCTGATATGGGTTTGATTGGAGAAAATGATTTGTCTATTTTTCAATACGCTGATACAGCAAAAGAAGCATGGGAAATCATCAAATCATCAAAAGTCTCAGGTTAAAAGTTCTAAATTTATAATGACCTAATAACAAAGAACGCTATCGGCTTTTATTGACTCATCAACAAGTACATCTGGCATTGCAAACTCTGCATTATATCCCGCTAAAAGCGTTTCATCATAACCTCTTGATTTAGCTGAAAGTCCTGACACATATATCCTAACTTTTGAATTCCTTAAATTTTCAAGATGTTCGTATAAATCTCCGGTACCTGTACCAACTATTTCACCAGCTTTTTTACAACTTAGTAAATTTACTCCGTCCCCCGCAAGAAAAAGAGTTACTTTATGATCATTTTTCTCTGCTTCGAGAGCAACTAATAAACCTAAAGTTACTTTATTTTTGGATTCTAAACCGCTATGAATGTAAATAAGTACAGTGTTGTCGGTAATAATAGACATTTAATCCTCCCTAGATTTACTCTATTTAATCCTAAAAAAAGCATATTTTCAGTGGCTATATTTTTTATGAAATGCTTACTATTTAATCCTAAATTCAAAAATTTTAAAAAGATTAATCATCTTCAAAAAATTTGCAATTAGCTCCTTCTCACCCAATCAGGAGATCCACCAAACCAGTCAGCAAGATCATCATTTTGGGGATCAAAATGGTTTTCAGTTTCTAAACCATCAAGCCCAAGATTCTGGATTAATCCATTTATGCCATCTGAATTTTGTTTCCCATATCTCCTCAAACTGTTAGCTTTCTTTAGCCATGTCCATATAGTTGAATTATGTTTTGAAAACTTTTCTACATAAATTCTTTCCTCCAACGAAACAGGTTCATCAATTGAAATTCTCTTAACGATATCCTTGATTTTTAAACGAGTCTTGTTTGTTAGAAACATATTTCATAAAAGAAGTTAATGTTTTATAGAAGTTTTTTTTATGAATGTCTTGTCAATCTTTATTTCAAGAAAAAGTATTTTTTAGGTGGTTTTCAAGGACAAAAATATTCATTTAAAAACAGTCACGTTTAATTGGTAATAACGAATACTTAATTAGATTTGTATAACTTATATAAAAACAACATCTACATAAGTTTCTTTAGTTAATTTAAACTTTATTTATAAAAAAGAATTAATAAAATTTAATTTGACAATTGATCTAACATAGACAGATATACTCTTCTTTTCTATTGAGAAAACTTTTTAAATTAAGAACTTATGAAAGGTCAATGGATAAATATTTATAGTGGCGATTTACCTCTTAGATCATGGTGGGTAAATTCAAGTAATGAATGTGAATATGTATCTATAGTTTTACCAGAAGTATTTGGAATAAATAATTGGATAAGAAGTTTTTCTAAAAAATTAGCCACAAAAAATGTACCAGTATTAGCATTACCTCTTTATGGGAGAACGGCTCCAAAATTAGATTTAGGATATGACGAAGAAGACTTAAATTTAGGGAGGCAGCATAAAAATTTGACCACTTCAAAAAATATTATTAAAGATGTTTCTGCAGCTATAAATTGGGTTATAGAAAATTACCCAAAAAAGAAAATCTCAATTATTGGATTTTGTTTTGGGGGTTATGCAGCACTTATTGCTTCTTCATTAAAGGGAATAGAAAGTACATTTTGTTTCTATGGAGCAGGGGTTATAACACCAAAACCCGATAATAATTTTGCACCCATAGATCTTATTGAGAAGGTTTCAGGAAAATTAAATTTTATTTGCGGTTCTGCAGATGATTTAATTCCTTTACAAGATAGATTAGAAATAAAAAAAAGATTTAAAAAAGTAGATCCATTAGAGGAGAGATTTATTTATATTGAAATTGAGGGAGTTGATCATGGCTTTATGTGCGAGGAAAGAGAATCCTTCGATAAAGATGCATCATTAATTGGTTGGAATTTATTGATGAAAGAATTCAATTAAAAAATTATTGCGAAGGATTTTTATTAATTTCATCGTTAATAAATTAAACACCTTAAATACTTTTTATGAAAAAGTTTCCATTTTTAATTTTGTTACTAACCTTTTTTATTGCATTACCTTCTTATGCAAATCAAGCCAATGAGAAAAACAATTTTGTAAAAATGCGCAAGCGTTTTGAAAAAATTGATAAAAATAGTGATGGACTTCTTTCCAAAGAGGAAATGATTGAAGCTCACCGCAATCGTATAGATAAACTATTTCTTAAATTTGATAAAAATGGTGATAAAAAATTATCAAAAAAAGAATTACGTGCAGTAAAAAAAGAAATGAAAAAAAAGATTGATAAAGTAAGAAATGAAGGGAAGTAGAGAATGTCTGAGGACCTCAATTCTTATATGCTCAAAACAGCAGAAGGTGATAAGGATTCTTTCCGATATATTGCAAATGCATTGGGATACAAAATGCATTCAACAGCGATTAAGATTTTGGGCTCATCACATTTAGAAGATGCAGATGATATAGTACAAATCTCTTTAATTAAAGCTTGGCAATCAGCTCCTCGCTGGGAAAACAAAGGTAGTGTAGAAGGATATGTTTACAAAATCGTTTTTTCAACTTGTATGGATTTTATTAGAAAATATAAGCGTGCTGATGAATTTAAAGATAATTATTCCAACTTAGAAATTACAAACAACAACTACAGGAACAATGAATTAAGAAAAATGATCTTTAAAAATATTGAAAAACTTCCTAAAGATCAACAAGAAGCAATTCTGCTACATTATTTTTCTGGATATAAACAGAAAGAAGTTGCTGATCTTATTAAAAAAAGCAACAAGGCAACTGAAAGCCTTATTATTCGTGCTCGCAAAAAGCTAAAAAATATTTTGCCAAAGGATATTTTGGAGGAATTACTTCATGTCTAAATTAAAAGAGGAACGTCTCAATCAAATGATTGAGAATGCACTGTCTTATAAACAAGAGGGAAGAACTCTTAAACTTAATTCTTTTTTTAGAAGACTTAAAGTCTTCATTTTTAAACCAAAAGTTTATGGATTCACTTTTGCCTCGTTTGTTATTTCTTACGTTTTTATTCCTCAAATTTTAATATCAAGAAATTTTGTTGATGTTGATGAAATTAATGATTTTGTGACTTATGAGATTATTGAGAATTTGTAGTCTAAGTTTTATAAGTAAGATTTCTAATGGGATAGCAAAACACTCTTTTTTTTCTTCTTATTCTGTTTCTTCTTTAACTTCACTTGCGTTTAAATCTTCCGCTTTTACTTCCACTTCTTTTACCTTTGGCTTTTCCGTTTTAACTTCAAGTACTTTTAATGCTAAAGATTCAAACTTAGCTTTTATAAAATTTACTATGAAGATTAATATTGGAACGTGGGCTAGACCGCCAATTATCACTTTAGTTTCTGAATAATACATTTGTAAGTTTATGAGAATTAAAATATTTAAGCATAAATCTAATTTACAAATTGCTTTTATTAAGCCAATAAACATTATTAATAATTTCTTGATTCGTAGATCAATAATCTTGCTATTAATTAAGTAGAGACTTTTTTTATCAAATGCCATTAGACATATTTCTAATGAACATGTGTGTTGTAGTTATAGCTTTGCTTATCAGAAGAGAAATCAAACTTAAAAAAGCGAGATAGATTATGAAGACACAAATTTTTAAAGAGCAGTACATTCCAAATTTCCACGCTATTACTCTTTTACTAATACTGCTTCTATGTCTGTGGTTACCTCTAGCACTAAGATTTTTATTAATAATTTAATTTTAGTTTCTCTCTAAATCATTGATATGACTGATATAAATTACTGGCTAATGAAAAGTGAGCCAGTAGACATAGCAATGGATTTGAAAATTCGTTAAAAAAATGTTCACGATATGTTCACGATTTTTACAGCTAAAATTAATTGAAAAGATTTGATAATAATGGCAATTTCACACTATAGAAAGCAAAGGATAATGCTATTAGCAAGACTCAATCTTGGTTTAGCTAGTGAAGATAAAGAAGAAATTGATCTTTATAATCACTATCAAAAAAATATTTATTCAGAACAAAATCAACAACAGCAATAATTAAACCAGTAAACCAAATTCGAAAAGGTAGACAAAAAAATAATTGTAAGGATACCGTCTATTCTATTGAGCTTGTTGGATGATATGGTCCCAGGATTAAAGATTTAATTAATCATGATTAAATCAATATTAAGGATTCATGCAAAATATTCGAGACCGATTACTTTGTGTGTACGACAGTTCTGGTGATCGACTCGACCAAGGTTGACCAATTAGATCTTCACTAACCAATGGTCTGCAACACCAAGGTAAATTAACTTTACTAACCTTTACGGAAAGTAAGTTAAATGATCAGAAATTAAACTTTCGGGATTAATTCTGAACTATCTTAAAAATTAAGTCGTTTGTAAAGCATGAAGAAGTGAGTAATCACTTTTACTTCCAAAACTAATTTCTAAGAAAATTCTTAATCTGATTATCAAATAGATCTCCTTTCTGTCGTCACCATTAAAAAAAGACCTGTAACAGGGTCTTTTTTTATGTCTTAAATTTTATTGATTTACTGTTAATCCACAAATAACTAAATATTTTTATCTCACACTTTCACGATCAGTTAATGCTTTTTCAAAAGTAGAAAAGAAAGTACAAATGCTATTCAATGCAACCAACAAAAGAACTACTGATCTTCCATGTTGATTTAATTGAAGTGTTCTTTGAGTCATACTCTTAATAATCTTCGTTGTAATCGGATGGACTACCAGTTAAAGAACAAACAACTGATTCCTCTTTTTTCATTTCTTTTATTTCCATTATTGGTCTGCCCATTTTCTTAAGTACATTTATATCTTCTTTAGTCTGACAGCGAGCAATTATGTTTCCTTTTTGATCAAAGCAACTGTAGTAAGTCATTTTATTAAATGCAATTTAAAGTTTATGGTTGATTTCAGTTGTAGCAACGCAACCGACTCATGACAACCATATTTCTAATTTAGGTCAGCCATAGATTTAAATGGCTAAAAAAACATACCTCTTTCCGTACCTAAATGTTCCTCAAACCGCACACATTAGATACGCAGTGGTTTAATCAAATCAATTAGAACAGAGAGGTAGCTAAACAAATATTCAAAGGAGGATTTATGAGTGGAGATTTTGAGACTCTTGAAATTAATCAACCAAAAATTAAATATTTAAAACCAGAAGAAAATACAGAATGGTTAGACAAATTAATTAATAATATTGAGGACATGAAGAACAAGATATCAAAAGATTCTTAGAAATTTAAGAAAGAAACTTTTTTATTTGATTTTTAGTTTTAATGAGAAGCAATTCAAAAAAGAATTTAAATTTTGTATTTAAGGTAACCGCTTTTTTGTGAGCATTATTCAGAATAAGAGTCCGACTATTTTTTTATGCAAAAAAATTTAGATGAAAATTCTTATGAAAAAAGAATTGAAAATATAGAAAAAGGAAAATCTTATTTAAAAAGTAATGGATTTTTCAAATCAAAATCTAATCTATTCGAAGACATACAAAGATTTATTTATAAAAGGTAATTTAAAAAATAATTTTTTACTTTTGATTAATTAAATCTCTCCATAAGCAAGCCATCACATAAAAGAAAGAAAGACTTGAAAAGGTTAGGAGAAAAAAAGAATGGGTCAATTTTCTATAACTAAATTAATCCAAATAATCCTGCAGTAAAACCAACAGCAGCAAAGAATACGAACTCGATTAAATCTCTTGGAGCAGAGTTCATAAAAAAACTGATTTGAGTCATAATTTTATGACTTGAGAGAATTTCTTAAATCAAACTTTTCAGTTTTTTCAATTTGACACTCAGTATCGTCTTCAGCACATTTGATTTCAGCTTTTTTGTTCATGTGGCTACTACAACCGCCTGCTATAACTGGTAAACCGGTCGTAGCCGTAAAACCAGTTAAAAATGCAAATGCTATATAAGGAAAAAGTCTTTTCATTTAATTGTTACTTTATGTAAACTTATTATGTTACATAAAAAGCTCAAGTGTGAGTAGCTGATAATTCGCGTGCACCCTATACCAATCATCTAGAGTGATTTAGCAAACCTATGAGTTTTATATTTATCTGAGTATTTTTACTTATATGTTGAGTTGAAGACTTTAAATAATTAATGTTTGTTTTGGGTTTATATATAAGTCATGGATAAAGAACATTTAATTGATTTAATTTCTAATAGCATTATTTCTGAGATTAATAATCTCGAAATTAATGAGGAAAAATTGATTGCAAATAATTATTTAAATAATCTGAATTTAAATCAGCTTAGAATAATTTCTAAAGAATTTATTTTGTAATTTTTATTAAATATTTATTTAAATAAATGAGATTTTCATAACTGTCATTTGAATTTTAATAAGTTAATACCTTTTAATATGAATGATTCAGAAGAATTTAAACCTAGCCTTAAACAAATCAATGAGGATATAAGACCTACATGGGAAGATATCAAAAAACAATCAGAAGTTTTAGTTAACAAACTTGGTTGCCCTAGATCATTTGTTGGAGGGATGCTTCATGCAATAGCAAGCGACTTCTCTGATATAAAAACTTGGGAATAAATGAAAAACTTATTACTTACACCACTTTTCAAACTATTCAAAAAAAGCACTTTCCTCTTATCACTAAATCAAAACTCGTGCCCTGTTTTAGATGCTGAAGACATAAAAAAGCAAGAACAGAAAGAAGCTATTGAAAGGTTGTACCCGTAAACTTTTAACAGAAATGTATCAGATCATATATACGATGCAGCACGGTCCTATACACCCCCATGCCACCCATCACTTTCCCAACCAGGAACTTTGATGGATAATATTTATATCAGCAAAACATTTGAGAAGTAGATATATTTTTTATTGTGAGTAGTTTGATCTCCATAATATTTGTTTGGCTATTAAAACAACCAACTACTGGCAAACCAGTACTAGCAAAACTTCCTGTGGGAGCTGCCAAAATTTGCGTGCGATATCCATACCCACCCCTAAAAAATATTTGATAAAAACCGCTCGGAGTAAACCAAGAATTACCTGAGGGAGTATAAGTAGACATGTTTTTACATCTTGATGGATCAGGAACTCTACAAGCATTTACGGAGACATACTCCGAAATAGAGTAAGCACCTCTTGGATAAGTTCCAAATTCCATGTAATAAGATTGAACTGCCTTCATATATGAATTAATCAAAACAGCCGCTTCCTTTTGTCTTGCTTTGACGGAGGCGTTTTGAAAGCTTGGTATAGCTATTCCAGAAAGAATTCCAATTATTACTACAACAACTATTAACTCAACTAATGTAAATGCATCTTCATTTCTTCTTATACGAAAATTTCTAATAAGAAAAAGAAATTTATTCATCACAAATAATTCTATTCTTCTTAAAGTAGGTAATCTTAAGAGGAAATTTTTTTTAGGTCCAAATACCATAACAATTCTATATGACTGGAAATTCCAAACAACTTAAAATACAAAGAACAAGCTTTCCTAAATAGGAACTTTGATGGATAATAAATTCATACAAAAAAGTTTGAGTAGCACCTACTCGAAGCTTTAAAATTCGCTGAGATCCACTGGTATGAATGAAGAAAAGTTTTGGCTAATGAAAAGTGAGCGCGTCTAGCTATTACTGGGATTTCAGGGAATCGTAATTTTTTACTCAAACTTTACTCAAACTTTTAAAGACTAAAAAACTAACCGATATTGAGTTCGGTTCGAAGTAAGAAAACCCTGAAACTATTAATCTCTTTTGATGAATAGTCTTCAAATGACAAAGACACAAAGCACAAAAACTACATTAAGTAGCAAGCTAAGTGTCTTGGAAGTAATCTGCATTAATTAAAAAGGTTTTTGTACTCGTGTGTAGGAGTGCGGGGTTAACCTTGAAACCGCTAGGCTCAAGTCCTTACGAAAAGGACAAGTCCTTAGACCACTTATACCTAAGAAACACACTCATCACAAGTAAAAATAACTTGATTGACAGTCGATCTAAACTTAGAGGGATAAAACCCTCTTTTTTTGATGAGAAACAAATTTAAAAGATCAGCTTTTTTTGATATGTCTGATGACCTTTTCTATCGAATATCATTAATAGGATTTTTAGTTGTTTTTAGCTCAATGGTATTTTTCCTAACGAAATATAGAGAAAAAAAAGTTAATAATATAAGCCAGATTTCCATAACTGAACAAATTTAATTTTTAAAGCAGTAATGCAAAGATTTATAATTTCCCCGTTATTTGCTTTATCTAGATTTTTTATAAATACTTACGGAATATTTTTAAAGTTTTTTCTCCAATTAAATGGTGGTTATTGGTCAAGAATTGGTTTAACCGAAAATATTACAGAGGAAAGAATTAAAAAAAGAAGATTATATATCTTACCTTTTTATTTTCTTCTGGCTTTATTGTTTGGATTACTATCTGCTCTTTATTGGTATTTGGTGATTCTATATGTACCACTTTTGATAGAAAGATATTTAAGTCCATTGAATAACAGTATTGCTTTAATAATTGCTTTCGCTACTTTCTTTAGCTGGCTTTATATTCTTTGTAAAACAAAATAAACAAAGTATTATCTATCTGCAAAAGCAAAAGATACTTTATTTAAAATCTTCTTTTGTTTGATTATCATTTTCTCTTACCCAATAGTCCTCATATTTTAAATTTCTTTTTTGATAATCTAATGCGTTCATGTTCTTATCGAGTATGGCAAAAGGAGAATTAGTAAATTTCATGGCATAACACCTCTAAAAAAAATAGTTTATTGAATATTTAATAGATATGAGATTTTATTTATCTCAAGTAACTAGATCCTCTATAAGTAAGCTTTATTGTTTTCTCTTCTTGGCTCTTGCAATATACGAAAGATTTGCCGTTAAAATACATGTTTACCATTATGCAGCTCCTGGTCTTGATCAAGTCCCCGTCCTATGGCTTGATTCGTACTGCGGTCTATCTAATAGTAGATCGGACGATTTGGTAGCATTTACTACACTTTATTTATAGAGTATTTATACTCAGTTGTCAACCCTTAAGATTAAAATTCTCAGTCGCAATAGACTAAACAATGCTGATTAGTTGGATGTTCTCTACATTCCCTCTTCCAATAGTCTTCAAATAAATGGTTATCTCTATCAAGATTTCTTGTTATTTCTTCCATTCTGTTTCCAGCATAATTAAATGCTTTTAGGTATCTTGGAAGGATTGTGAATTGATTGAATAGTTTCATTTAGACCTCCTAGATCTATACTTATATTGTCCTCCTATAGCCTTGAAATTTATAGGTCGGTTTGAGGAACTATTAGGTACGGGAAGAGGTATATATTTTGAATCAAAAAATACTAAAGCAGTCCTAAAATTAATACATGGTTGTCATGAGGCAGTTGCAGGGATACAACTGAAGCCAACCATAAATTATTAGAGATCAATTCAAGATTTAAAACACACTCATTATTTAAAAAGAAATCTTCTCCACTTTAGATAAAACTAAAATAAATCAGGATTTGAAAACAATGTAATCATAGATACCAACAGGTATTTAGCTAATTGATTATATATTTAACACACGAGTTAACCCGTTCCAATTTGTTGACTCTGAGGTTTTACCGTTGATTCCTTATCTTCTGAAAGTTGTTCCTTGCAGCTTTAGATTAAAAAACGGTCTTTATTTAATCTAAACCATGCAAAAGAAAATCGTAAAAAAATATGCTGAATTAATGCATCAGGCGCAACAAGCTACTGGAAGAAAAGAAGCAGTTGGACTAATACATAAAGCAGCAAAGTTAAAAACTAAATTTGATAATTACGAGATGATGTGATCATCTACAAAGCAATTTTCCCAAATAAGAATGTCATTCTTAAATAAATTCTCGATTAAAGATTTTTCCTTCAATATTTCCAACAGATAAGCGTAATTTATAAAGGGGTACCGTCATGATATATAGAGGAAAGGGGTACACTTTCCTAAATAGAAACTTTGATGGATAATAAATTCATATTCAAAGAAGTTACCCAAACTTTACTCAAACCCTATATATTCGCCGAGATCCTATGGTACAACAGGAACCTAGCTACTGGCTAATGAACCATGTGCCAGTAGTCATAGCAATGGATCTCAAAAATCAGATAAATTCCGTCCACACGTCGTCCACACTTTTAGTTGATTAAAACTCCATCAAGAAAATCCTAAAAAGTTAAATCTGGTACTGACAAATATTTTAAAAATAAATACTATATACCTAAATAATTATCTAGGAATTTAAATTCATGATTAAGAATTTATTCATAGCAATCGCTTTTGCTTTGATGCTCATCAACCCAAATATTTCTATAGCTGCCGAATCGCCTGTAGATGTACAAGAAGTCTTTGTAGGTTCTGAAACTATGGATGGTGATGCTCTTAAATATCCAAAAGGAAAAGCAGAAATAAGATTACAAAGAGTCGAATTAGCTGAGGGAGGGATAGTCCCGCTTCACTCTCATCCAATTCCATTATTAGGTAATGTTGAGCAAGGTACAATTGTTGTCAAAAGACAAGGTATGGAAGATCTTACCTATACAGCGGGGGATACATTTATAGTTGGTCCAAAGACACCAAAACATACAATGGGTAATGCAAAAACCGATAATGCAATAGTTTGGTTCGCAGCAATTGGAGCAAAAGATGTCCCAATTCTAATTCCTGCAGAAGGATAATTTTTAACTTTGAGTCGATAATTTTTATTTAATTTAAATCAACGGGGACTATTCAAGTCCCCTATTTTTTCTTTTCGCATTACTTCAAACATACTTAAATATTGAAGTGGAAACACAGTAGCAAGATTCTCTATTCGTTCTTCATCAAGTTCTATTCCTTCTGGTAATTTTTTAATCAATTTTGGGATTGCTAATTTTGTTTCTGCTTTGCAGAAATTAATCCGATAAGTTGCTTCTCTTCTAATGTTGGCTTTTATTAATCCATCCTCATTAAAAGCAGAATTAATATCTAACTTGTTGCCCTTAAGGAGTGCAATTAAAACTTGATCCGCAATTCTCAAAGCTTTATCTGGTTCTGTGCCCTTTGTTATTCCAAATATCCAAGTACAAGCTCCCACACCAAATGAACGTGCAATACATTCATCATTACCGATTTCATCGCAGGGTAACCTAAAAGACTTTTCAAGTTTCTCTAAATCATAACCACTTTCACCTTCTGGGAATCCCGCAAAAGTTGTAACTGGAAATATCAAAAAAAGGATTAGAGCTATAAATTCTTTCATAGATCGACCTCGTCAATCAAAATAAAGGTTGAAGGTTTATTCAAAAGAATACCTCCTCCTCTTCAGCATCCTCATCATCCTCATTAGGCATATTCTCAGGAAGACTTAATGGGACATTCATTTCTGCACTAAGGAAATGAAGCAGTCTCAATGAAAGCTCTTGGTCAATCTTTCGGAGTGGATTAATTCGATCGACTGTTGGATTTGTTGAATCCTCAACTCCTTGAAGTTTTCCTCTAACACGAGTTAAATCTTTAAGAAGTTTAGTACTAGCTTTTGATGCTGGTATGTGTGTTGGTAAATTCATTGAAATTAAAATTCCTTTTGGTGAAATGGTTTAACTTGCATTATTTGTTGGTTTATTAGTTCCGTTAGAACTCGAAATTGGTACCAATAATGGATTTCGAAAGAAAATCTATTTGAAAAATTTGTATAGTCTCCTGACTTATACATTTGATGGAGTCTTTGTAATCGCTCCATTAAGAGCATTATTTCTTCAGTCATTTTCATCATTAGCGTGAGCACAAAGAATTAATGCTCTAACCTTCTCAAACTCATCTCTGAGATCTTCGACTTCATCTCTAAGCTTTCTATTTTCAATAAGTTGTATTTCATGTCTCTGAACAGCTCTGTTTTCAGAGTTATTTAGTTTTAAATGAATTTTCTGAACCTCAATTGCTGTATCTTCAAGGTTTTCTTTAATAACCTCAAAGTCTTGATATTTATAATCAACAGCTCTTAGACCTCTTCCATTTGTTGGGTCAACCCGAATAATCTTTCCGATTATTTTATTGAGAACATCTAATGGAAAAGTTTCAGAACAAAATAGGATTGTGTGCTCATGTCCGTCATGTTCACCTAATCCGACAGCGTATTCACCTTTTTTCCCTTCGCGAGAAGGAATGAGGACGCGAAGAAGTTTCGCAGTCTGAAAGACTGGATAATTTTCGTTTGACATATCTACTAAACCCTTTTAACTAAATGTTTTTTTGTTGGCTGTCGTTTTAATTTCAAACTATCTCGGTTGGATCCTTCTCCCTTTGGATTTCCAAATTCTTGTTTCACCATGAAGGTTGAACTAATCAACAGGAACCCAATTTTCTGATCTTCATTTAAAGTCTTATTTATTTTTTTCTTTTCTAAATCTTCTACAACTTCATAAATATTCGTTGGATCTGCCCAGAATTTGTAATCATGCTCCAAAACCTTACTAAATTTTAATCTCCTTTTATTTTCATCCTTAGAAATGTCCTCAGAGTAGATTCCCTCTTTGAGCATTCTTTTTCTTTTGTCTTTAAAAATGAGACCGAATTTTTTCCTGTAGAACTTTTCTAGCTCCTTTGGAGGTGTAAATTCTTCAGGAATGTAAATTTCATCGTTAGGAGTTAATCTTGGTAATTCTCCTTTATCAAAAAGAATACGTAACCAGCTCTCTCGTCTTACCCAATAATTTTTAAAATTCAAATAATTGGGCTGGGATATTGCATTATCTTTATTATTTTCAGATAAGCAAATCCCACGGTAATAATGTGCCATGAGTTTAAAAATAATTAACTTGCTTACCCGCCTTGTACTTCAAAAGCGCTTCTAATCACATTGGCTGGTCTATATGTGAGTGAAGTGATCGAATTGAAATCTTTATTGCTTATATTTATAAACCAAAAATAAAAAAAAATCTACCCCCAATTTAAAACTTTTTTAAAAATAGCTTTTAAATATACCTGTCTTCCTCCAAACCTCTTCCAACAAATGCTTATATTCTTTTCTTGCATCTTCAACAGTTTCTACTCTTATACCTTTAATAACTTATTAACTTGATCTTTTATAAAAGCAACCTTAACTAACCATCACTTTCCTAAATAGATAATTTGATGGATAATAAGTTAAGAAAAGGGTGTAGAAGCTACTTTATCCACACCCGGTCCACACTTCGCAATATTCTTCAAACCCCTTGATATGACTGATATTAACTACTGGCTAATGAAATAGGAGCAAGATGCATTTTGCTAGTCATAGCAAGGGTTTTATTTTTTACAAAAAATTTCATTCGAACCTCATTCGAACTTTTTAGTGATTGAAAATTATCGAATAACTTAATCAATAGTCATTAATAGTTTGTTGATTGGAATAGAAATAATTACTAATATGCTTCTAATTATTGAAAAACATGGCACTAATTAAATGCTATGAGTGTGGTAAGGAAATTTCTGACAAGGCTCCATCTTGTCCTCATTGTGGAGCGCCACAATTAGTTTCTAAAAATAAAGAAGTTAAGGCAAAAAAAACTATCAATTTTAGTAAGTATCTAAAACCGATTCCACTCGGATTAGGTCTAATATTAATACCCTTAATCGGAGCCGCTGCAATTCCTTTATATCAAGCCAATGGCAATTTAAAATCAGTAGTTTGGAGATTCAAAAACGAAGATTTCATTAAATCTAGATGTGCTTTTAGACATTTAGAAAAATCATCTTTACCAAAAAATTGCAGATCATTACTTTATAAATTAGGAGAGAAAGCAGAAAAGGTTTCTTTTTTTTCACATAGTGCTTGTATGACCAGAAAGAAATATGAAAGTCCTAAAGTTTATAACACTTGCATTGATAAGTGGGACAAAGTATATGCGAGAAGACAAAGAATAAAAAAGAAAGATGTTTTCTATCACAAGGGTCAAATGTATAGAGCCTCAAAATCCTGTCCTGAAGGTAAACAGTTTATTTGGGATGTAAAAAAGGGATTTTTATCTAAAGATAAAGTTTATGAAGTAGGTTGCCTATCTGCTTATGAATTGCAAAGCCTGAAGGATGCGAGGAATAAAGGTGGGGGTTCTGGCTGGAAAGTGCCTAATAATCAAGCACAACAAAACAGAATGAGAATTCAAACCAATGAATATAAAAGGTACTTAGATAATTATTCAAAAGATATGGGTTGGTAGATGAAAAGATTATTAATCCCACTACTAGCTGCTCTCGCATTACCTACTGCTGTTAATGCTGATCCACTGAGGAATATCCTAAAACATACTCTTAAGGGTGGTACTAAAGAAACTATTAGGAACGAATCAAAGAAGAACAAAAAATATGTATCTCCTTCAACTAACTTTTTTGGGAAATACAGATCAAAAGTTGAGGCAGAAGAAGCATGTAATATTTGGATTACAAAAGGTGTTGAGTATAGCGTCGAGATTCCTGGTAAGCCACGTGGAAGATATCTTTATTTAACTAGAAATGGTTATGTTATAGAAACGATAAACCGCTACTGTAGATTTGAAAGAGATACTAGTCAATACTTAGGTTATGAATATACAGGAGTCAAAAAAAATGAGCATTTCAAAGCCAATGATAGGGATAGGCGTAAAAAAGCTAACATAAAAAAATATTTTAAATACTAAATGAAAAGCCTTCTACTAACACTACTTGCGGCTATTTCATTACCTACTGCTGTTAATGCTGATTCACTTGCAACCCAAAAAGCATATGCAGCATCAATACTTGGAGGAAATTTATGCTTTCTTAGGCAAGGAAGATTAACAAAACAATCCTTTGTTTTAAATGTAGAAAATTTGATGCTAAAAAAAGGATATGATTTAGATCATTTATATAAAGATGACGTTAGAAAAGCTGGAAAACTAATTGCAAATAAATTAGATAATGATTGCACTAGCCAAGATTTTCTTAGAGATAGAGAATTTATGTTGCGAATTGCAGAGACTTTAAGATGAAAAAAAAATATTATAAATCTCGCTAAGGGTTTACATTTACGCACGGCGAAGGAGTTAACCCCATACCGCCCATTACTTTCCTAAATAGGGACTTTGATGGATAATGAATTTATATCTGAACGAGTTATTCTAACTTCATTCGAACCTGAAATTTTCGCCGAGATCCCATGCCACAACAGGAACCTAGCTTCTGGCTAATGAAAAGTGAGCCTGATGCTTACAGCATAGATACTTTAAAAAATGATGGTATCACTTTATGGGATGGAATAAGGAATTATCAAGCTCGAAATTTTATGAGGAAAATGAAAAAAGGAGATAAGGTTTTTTTCTATCATTCGAACTGTAAACCCCCAGGTATTGTTGGACTTATGGAGGTGATAGATCTAGATATTGTTGATCCTACCCAATTTGATAAAAATTCAAAATATTATGATCCAAAATCAAAACCTGAAAATCCTAGATGGGATTGTGTAAAAGTAAAATACTTATCTAAGTCAAATAAGATTTTAAGCTTACCGGAATTAAAGATTTTATTTAGTGAGGATGAGCTAATGGTCGTAAAAAAAGGAAATAGGTTATCCATAGTGCCTATCCGAGATGATACAGCAAAAATATTGCTAGGAAAAATATAAAAATTTCTTAATCCTTAAAATTCATTGAGAACATATTTCCAATATAGAGTCTAGTTAAATCTCTATTTTGGAAACCTTTTTGCATCAAAAATCCTGCAATTGCAGCTTGAAGTATCCTGTATTGATCCCAGTTAGGATGTTCCTCAACAAACTCTTTCATAGCATTTTGAAGATTTTCCTGAAGTTCACATTTGAAACTAATTACTTCATCTTTTTGATTTAAAACTATTGATTTGTCGGTATGATTTGACTCTTGCATATTGAAAAAATTTGTTTAAATTTAAATCTACAAGATCCAGTTTTCTTCAAAATTATTCAATCGTCAACAAGTATTATTAAAAGATAATCTCAGGTATTAGATTAATGAGAATCCAGTTATAAAAGGGGGATTCGTGAAAATTTATTTTAGAAAATAAAATCTTACTAAAATATAAAGAATTATATATGATTATTAGTTTTCCACATGCTTTAGATAATCAGATATTTTTGAAGTTATTGCTGTGGAAAAGTTGTGAAAAAATTTTTTTTGAACGGGGAAATATATTCTAAAATTTCCAATTTTATTTATCTTTTAATCCAATGATTCCCACATCTTTTTTATTTCAAAAAATAAATTCTGAGCTATTGGTATCGGCCAATACATTTCAAAAGATCTCGTTTGTTCTTGACTTTCAAAAACAAACCTTAAACTCCATTCATTTTTTTTTCCTTCTAACTTGATATACCAAGGCAGTTGTTCTAATTCTAAAGTGATAGACTCCTCATCCATTAATTCATTGTAAATGTCTAATATTTGTTCGTTAATTCTTAAAAGTAAAAGGTATAGTGAATAAAATTCACTTTCCTGCAACTCAATTGACCAATTATCTACACCAATCAAAAAGCAGAATTTGCCTTTTTTATAATCCCTTAGTAATCTCCATCTTTTTTGGTCTTTTACCAAAGTTAACCAGGAAGTAAATCTGGTTGGTCTTGTTCATCGCTTAGTTCAATAATTGACCTTTGAACTGGTTTAATAGTTGATTCTTCTAGCAGCCCATCAAAATCGTCAAAACGTCTTTGTTTTGCTCTGAAAGCAATTCTCACTGTGGTTAAGTATCTATTAGTTGATTTTCTAATTAAGCTTTCACCTCTTTTTGCAAGATCATTAGAATCAATTCCCGTATTATTTGATATGTTCATTAAAAATTTTTTATTATATTATGTATTTTACAGTTTATTGGATCGATTCAAAGCATAAATTACAAAAAACTTAATTGATTATAAATTCATATGGAAGAAAATTTATCAGGAACTCTTGCTCTTGATCTAGGAAATACAAATACTGTATTAGCTTTTCAAGATCAAAAAGATATAAAAACTACTTTAGTTGAAATACCGAACATAACATCATCTCCTGGAGTTATCCCTACAGCAGTTTGGTACGATGAGCCCTCAAAAATAATAAAAATTGGTGTTAGTGCTTTAAAGATGAAAAATAGCTCAAACTCCGATTTATATTTTCATTCGAATTTTAAAAGATTAATTGGAAATCCCATTGAAAAAACTAATCAAAAAAATATTCTAAACCCTAAGGAATGTGGCGAAAAATTTTTTAAATTTTTGTGGGCAAACATTCCTAAAAAATATGAAATCAAGAGACTTGTTTTAACTGCTCCTATTGATACATACAAGGGTTACAGAGAATGGCTAGTTGACCTTTGCGGTGAACTATCTGTAGATGAAATAGCTTTAGTTGATGAACCTACTGCTGCAAGTTTAGGAATTAAAATACCATTTGGCTCAAAAATTATGACATTAGATATTGGAGGAAGCACAATAGATATGAATATAGTAAAAATAGAGGGAGGGGAAGGTAAATCAGGTCCCATAGCTGAATTATTGAAATTTAAGGGAAATGATGTAAGCTCAATCTCAAAACAAAAAATAAGGTGTGCTGAAATAATCAGTAAAAGTGGCTCCAAAATTGGTGGTAAAGATATTGATCAATGGATCGTTGATTTTTTTATACCTGATAATAAATATGCAATTAATCTTTTAAAGGCAGAAGAAATTAAATGTAAATTGAGTTCACCTTCAATTGAATATGAAAAAAAATATCCAATACAATTTTTAACTGAAAGATATCAAGAAAAAGAATTTTTTCTAAGTAAAGAAATATTTGAGAAAATAATTATTGAGAATAATCTTCTGAATCATCTTAATTCCTTACTTAAAGATTTATTAAATGGAGCCAGAGGTAAATATTGTACAGTAAATGATTTAAGTGCAATCATTTTAGTTGGAGGAGGGACTCAAATACCATTAATTAGAGAATGGATAATAAAAAAGATTCCAGAAATTCAAATAAAGTCTCCACCCCCAATTGAATCAATAGCTTTAGGAGCCTTAGCAATGACTCCAGGTGTAAAAATCAAAGATATTTTAAATAAAGGATTATCCATAAGGTTGTTAAATAAAAGAGAACAAAAACACTTTTGGCATCCTATTTTTTGCAAAGGTCAAACATGGCCAACTGAAAATCCATTTAAATTAATACTTCAAGCAAGTAAAACCAATCAAAAAATATTTGAAATAATTATTGGAGAAACAAAAAAAGTAAGAGAATATGATGTTATTTTTGAAAATGGATTACCAAAATTAGCAGATGTGCAAAGTGAAGAAGAAATTATTAAGTGGGACAAAACACCTCTCCAAATCGTACTAAAAAATAATCTTGATATTGGGAAAGACAACTTAATTCTTTTTTTTAAAATAACTAAAAAAGCTGACCTAATAGTTAATTGTTTTGATATTAAAAATGAATTTTTAGGAGAATATAATTTAGGAAATATCCACTAAATTATATCTACTCAAGAAAAACTCCTTCTTCATTATCAACATTATTTAAACGTAAACTAATACTTTCATTTTTACTAGTTGGAACTCTTTTGCCGCAAAAATCGGGCTGAATAGGTAACTCTCTATGGCCTCTATCTATCATTACTAATAACATAACTCTTTTAGGTCTACCCCATGAATAAAGGGCATCAATTGCAGCTCTAATTGTTCTCCCTGTGTAAATTACGTCATCTACTAAAAGAATTTCTTGTTTCTCAATAGGCGTTGGAATATCAGTTACTTTGATTAAACGAGTTCCGACTCTATTTTGATCATCTCTATAAAAAGTTGGATCGATTGTTCCTTTTTTTACTTTTATGCCTGTCTTACAGATTAATTCTTTTTCTAGAACTTCTGCTATATCAATTCCTCTTGTAGGAATACCAACCAAAAGGAGGTTATCCAGATTTTTAACTTTTTCAATAATTTCAGAAGTTAAACGAGAAAGGGTTTTTCTAAGCTCAACTTCATTAAGTATTACAATCCTTTTTGTTTTATTGGACATGATTTATCAATAAATAAAATTTGTTCAATATTTTCATAAATTAGCAAAAGCTAACTATTTTAAATATAAATTGTTAAAGAGTAGCGTTTAAAGCTAGATTGAAGGTTGGATCACATAAAAATGAATTTGATCTAAATATGTCAAAGATAAGCAGCAAAAATATAAATAAATTAAGTGTTCCCCAGAGTCCTGTAGTTCTTGCAATACTAGATGGTTGGGGATATCGAGAAGACAAATCAGACAATGCTATAAAAATTGCTAATACACCAATAATGGATTCATTATGGCACGCTTATCCTCACACACTTATAAGCGCCAGTGGGGCTGATGTAGGTCTCCCCGATGGTCAAATGGGTAACTCTGAAGTTGGGCACCTTACCATTGGTTCTGGAAGAATAATTCAACAAGAACTTGTTAGGATTTCAAACGTTGTAAAAAATAATCAGTTATCAATAATTAATGAATTAAATGAATTGGCTGATTCATTAAAGAAAAACAATTCTACTTTGCATATTACGGGATTATGTTCTGATGGAGGAGTACATAGTCATATTGATCATTTATTAGGATTAATAAAATGGGCATCTGATAATGACCTCAAAAAAGTAGCAATTCATATTATTACTGATGGAAGAGATACTCCTGCAAAAAGTGCATCTAAATACTTAAATCAAATAGAGTCATGCATAAAAGAATTTAATACTGGTGAAATAGCCTCTATATGCGGGAGATACTGGATAATGGATAGGAATCAATTATGGGATAGGACAGAAAAAGCATATGCTAATTTAACTGATCCAGATATTGAAGTGGCAAATATTTCTCCCCAGGATTATATAAAAAATAGCTACGACAAAAATATAACTGATGAATTTATTGAGCCTATAAGAATGACTGAAAACTATCTTAAAGATGGAGATAGTTTAATTTGCTTTAACTTCCGTCCGGACAGGGCAAGACAAATCATTAAATCCATTGTAGAAAAGGAATTCTCAGACTTCAAAAGAAAAGTCTTTCCAAACTTAGATTTAGTTACTTTTACCCAATATGATCAAAATTTTCCTGTAAAAGTAGCATTTCCTCCTGAGTCTCTTAATAACTTTATCGGTCAAATAGTTTCAGAAAATGGCCTTAAACAATACAGAACAGCAGAAACAGAAAAATATCCGCACGTTACTTATTTTTTCAATGGGGGAGTAGAAATTCCTTTACCAGGCGAAGAGAGGTATTTGATTCCATCTCCGAGAGTTGCGACCTATGATATGAAACCAGAAATGTCTGCGGAAGAATTAACTGTTAGTTGCTCTAAAGCAATAAAAAGTGGGGACTATGCTTTTGTCGTAATCAATTTTGCTAATCCCGATATGGTGGGTCATACAGGAAATATGGATTCAACAATAAAAGCGATAGAAACAGTAGATAAATGTATAGGTCAGATAGTTAATGCTACTGGAGAAATGGGTGGGAGCATTCTCATTACAGCTGATCATGGTAATGCGGAAGTAATGAAAGGTCCAGCTGGAGAACCATGGACGGCACACACTATAAATAAAGTTCCATTAATATTTGTTGAGGGTGAAAAAAGAAAAATTCCGAATATGGGAAATGAGATTTATTTAAGAGATAATGCTGGCTTAGCAGATATTGCGCCAACATTACTGCAATTACTAAATCTACCAATTCCAAAAGAAATGACAGGAAAATCCCTAATTAAAGAAATTGAATTAAAGGGTTATAATAAAGTCGTACAACACGTTTAAAGTTAATACAAGCTTTGTAAGCAATGATTCAAGTTTTAAGTTGGATATGGGTATTTTCTGGAGTTCTTCTGATCTTTCTAGTTCTACTTCACAGTCCCAAAGGTGATGGAATGGGAGGAATAGCTGCTAGTGGAAGCTCTATGTTCAACAGCGCAAGTAGTGCAGAGGCCTCTCTTAACAAAATTACTTGGACTTTTTTAGTTATATTTTTGTCACTCGCAATTATTCTTAGCGCTGGCTGGATTGCATAAAAATTGAATAAAAAAGAGGAATTATTTTGAATAATCCCTCAATGGAAATTAATTTATTAACTGTTGTTTAGTTAATAGTCAAAATCGCCACCCATGCCAGGAGCTCCTCCAGGAGCAGCTGAATCTTTTTTCTCAGGTAAATCTGCAACTATGCATTCAGTGGTAAGAACCATTCCTGCGATTGAAGCCGCATTTTGTAATCCTGAACGTGTAACTTTTGCAGGATCAACTATACCAGCGGAAGACATATCAACGTATTCTCCAGTAGCAGCATTAAATCCATCATTAAATGGTTTAGATTTAACATTTTCAGCAATCACGGCGCCATTGGAACCTGCATTTTCTGCAATTCTCATAAGGGGAGCAGTTAATGAAGCTTCAACAATGTTTGCTCCAATTAATTCTTCTCCCTCTAAATTTTTATCGGCCCAATCTTTTAAAATTGGGGATAAGTGAGCAAGAGTTGTTCCTCCACCTGGAACAATTCCTTCTTCAACAGCTGCTTTTGTTGCGTTAATTGCATCTTCAAGACGAAGCTTTTTATCTTTCATCTCAGTTTCAGTAGCAGCTCCAACCTTGATTACAGCAACCCCACCAGCTAATTTAGCCAAACGTTCTTGAAGCTTTTCTTTGTCATATGATGAATCAGTTTCATCCATTTGCTTCTTGATTTGATCACATCTAGCTTTAACTGCTTGTTCATTACCTTCAGCCACAATAGTTGTAGTCTCTTTATTGATAGTTATTCTTCTACCAGTTCCAAGCATTTCTAGGGTAGCATTCTCTAATTTCAAGCCTGCATCTTCAGTAATAAGTTGTCCATTAGTTAAAACGGCCATATCTTCAAGCATAGCTTTTCTTCTATCACCAAATCCAGGCGCTTTTACTGCAGCAACATTTAACACTCCTCGTAATCTATTAACAACGAGAGTTGCTAAAGCTTCTTTTTCTATATCTTCTGCAATAATGACAAGAGGTTTACCAGTTTTAGCAATTTGTTCTAAAACGGGGACTAGATCTTGTACCAAGGCAATTTTCTTATCAGTCAGAAGAATGTATGGCTCGTCTAAAACTGCCTCCATTCTCTCTGTGTCTGTTGCAAAATAAGGAGAAATGTAGCCCTTATCAAAACGCATACCTTCAGTAACTTCTAGTTCAGTAGTCATTGATTTTCCTTCTTCTAAGGAAATAACACCTTCTTTACCAACTTTATCCATCGCATTGGCGATCATTTGACCAACTTCGTCGTCGTTTCCAGCAGCAATAGTTCCACATTGAGCTATGGCATTACTGTCGCTTATAGGCTTAGAATTTTCTTGAATTTTACCAACTAGAAATTCTGTTGCCTTATCAATTCCTTTTTTCAAGGTGATTGCGTTAGCTCCAGCAGCAACGTTTCTCAACCCTGCCTTAACCATTGCATGAGCTAGAACAGTGGCTGTTGTAGTACCATCTCCAGCTGCATCATTAGTTTTTGAAGCAGCTTGTCTGATTAAGGCAACACCTGTGTTTTCAATGTGGTCTTCTAATTCAATCTCTTTAGCGATAGTTACACCATCATTAATAATTTGTGGAGCACCAAATTTTTTCTCTAAGACAACATTTCTTCCTTTAGGTCCAAGCGTTACAGCAACAGACTCAGCAAGGATATCGATCCCTCTCTCGAGCGCTCTACGAGCTTGCTCATTGTAAATAATTCTTTTAGCCATGATTAGGCAGCAATTTAGTAATAAGTTTTAATAATTTTTGAAACAAATATTTTAGCCTACTACAGCTAAAATATCCTTTTCTGAGAGCAAGACATATTCATCTCCTCCCAATTTAATGTCTGTTCCAGCATATTTGCTGTACAAGACTTTATCGCCAATACTCACTTCTGGAGTTTGTCGAGAACCATCTTCATTAAGTTTGCCAGGGCCTACCTGAGCAACTTCTCCGACCTGTGGTTTTTCTTTAGCTGAATCAGGCAAAAGGATGCCCCCAGCAGTTTTTTCCTCAGATGCGGAAACTTTAATAAATATTCTATCTCCCAGTGGTTTGACTGTAGAGACTGTAAGTGAAACAGCTGCCATAGATTAATGGAGGATCATGATTGGGACGCTTTGCGTCATAAAAATGGAAAGAGAAGGTCTCGATCCGTATCATCAACAACATAATCTGCTAAGCGGCAATTAAACCATACTTAAACTGTGCGGGTGGCCGAACCCATTTAACGAATCTACCCATTAAGTGGTAGTATTTTCGGATTATATGCTGTTTAAAATCAGCCATTCATCACCAATCAATAAAAAATGGTAGCAACTCCATCAACTTCTTCACAAACAAAAGGCGTAGTTCGTCAGGTAATTGGCCCAGTTCTAGATGTAGAATTTCCAGCTGGAAAATTGCCCAAAATATTAAATGCTTTAAGAATTGAAGCAAAAAATCCTGCTGGACAAGAAATAGCGCTCACTGCAGAGGTTCAACAGCTACTTGGTGACCATAGAGTCAGAGCAGTGGCAATGAGCGGCACAGACGGCCTTGTAAGAGGCATGGAAGCAATAGATACAGGAGCACCAATATCTGTACCTGTAGGAGAAGCAACTTTAGGAAGAATATTTAATGTTTTAGGAGAACCAGTTGACGAGCAGGGGCCAGTAAAAACCAAAGATACAGCGCCAATACATAGAGCTGCTCCAAAGCTAACTGACTTAGAAACTAAGCCAAAAGTTTTTGAAACTGGAATTAAAGTTATCGATCTTTTGGCGCCCTACAGGCAAGGAGGGAAAGTCGGATTATTTGGTGGCGCTGGTGTTGGAAAAACAGTTCTTATTCAAGAGTTAATAAATAATATCGCAAAGGAACATGGTGGAGTTTCTGTTTTTGGGGGCGTAGGAGAAAGAACCAGAGAGGGAAACGATTTATATGAAGAATTTAAAGAATCAGGCGTTATCAATGCAGATGATTTAACTCAATCAAAAGTTGCCTTATGCTTCGGACAGATGAATGAGCCACCTGGGGCAAGAATGAGAGTAGGCTTATCAGCACTTACAATGGCTGAGCATTTTAGGGATGTAAATAAACAAGATGTTTTACTTTTTGTTGATAACATTTTTAGATTCGTTCAAGCTGGCTCTGAGGTCTCAGCTTTACTTGGAAGAATGCCTTCAGCTGTTGGATATCAACCCACTCTGGGAACCGATGTTGGTGAATTGCAAGAAAGAATTACATCTACATTGGAGGGGTCAATAACCTCTATTCAAGCTGTTTATGTGCCTGCAGATGACCTAACTGACCCTGCCCCAGCAACAACTTTTGCCCATTTAGATGCTACTACTGTACTTGCGAGAGCACTTGCAGCTAAGGGAATTTACCCAGCGGTTGACCCATTAGACTCAACAAGCACAATGCTTCAACCATCAGTAGTTGGAGATGAACATTACAAAACTGCTAGAGCTGTTCAATCAACTCTACAGAGATACAAAGAACTACAAGATATAATTGCAATCCTTGGTTTAGATGAACTTTCTGAAGAAGATAGGTTAACTGTTGACAGGGCTAGAAAAATTGAAAAATTCCTTTCTCAACCCTTTTTCGTAGCAGAAATTTTTACCGGGATGTCAGGTAAATACGTAAAATTAGAAGATACAATAGCTGGTTTCAACATGATTTTGTCAGGTGAATTAGATGATTTACCAGAGCAGGCGTTTTACTTAGTTGGTAACATTGATGAAGTAAAGGCAAAGGCTGAAAAACTAAAATCAGAAAAATAAATATCCAAAAATATATCCTACCCTCCAATAATTTAAATTAATGTCAATTTCTCTTAAGGTTTTAGCTCCTAACAAAAATGTTTATCAAGGCGAAGCTGAAGAAGTGATTCTTCCTAGCACCACTGGGCAACTAGGAGTGCTTCCAGGACATATTTCTTTAGTCACAGCTATTGATATTGGTGTTCTAAGGCTAAGAATGAATTCTCAATGGAAATCAATAGCCTTAATGGGAGGCTTTGCTGAAATTGAATCTGATGAAGTCATAGTTTTAGTAAACAATGCAGAAATTGGATCTGAAATTGATATTCAAAATGCTGAAAAAGATCTTAAAGAAGCCAAACTAGCTATAAGTAAATTCTCTGAAAATGAAAAGAACTCAGAGAAATTAAAAGCTCTTAAAGAAATTTCAAAAGCTGAGGCAAGAATTCAAGCTGCAAAAAACTAATTTTTATGCGGTTCCACAAAAAGTTACATCAGGAAACTTTAGCTTGGCTTCTTCTAACTTCTTAGTTTTACCCTCTTCTTGCCAATAATTTATTACTTCTGTCGCTTTATTTAGTATTTCAACTCTCTCATTGTTTGTAATCCAACCTTTATTCTCTAATTCGCTTTTTAATTTTTCCCAAGCGTCATCTCTTGGCCAAAAATAATAGGCAGTGAGAGGACTAGGTCCTCCCCCTACTATTTGATCAACAGCTAAAGCGACATTATCAGGTAACCATAATACTTTAATAATAAATCTTCCTTCATCAGGTTTAGGCGTATAACCAGTAGGTACTCCATCTTCATCAATTGTAGCCGCAGCCATTACAGCTGTAGCGCCCATCATTCCCGAATTAGGAGAGGCATTTTTAGAGTTTTGGTCATCACTGTTTTTTGCTTTTTTTTCTGTTGAGTTTTGATTTAATTTATCTGATGAGGACATTCACTTATTTATATTCAATAATTAATTTATCAGTTTATGGCCACATTTTGATTGATTTATTCAAAATTTCTTGATTTTAGTTATTGATAATTTTTAAAAATAATTTTTATCTATCATAAGAGACTTGATAAAAATCATAAATTGTAGCTTCCAGTGAATCCCAAAGATCTTTAGGGATATCATTTTCTTCTGCAAACATTCCAAGCTGACTGGCTAAACCTCTTGCTTGCGAGAGTTTCGAATCATATGAATCTGACTTATTCATTTTTTAATTTTAAGCTTTATAAAAAATAAATCTATTAATCAGATAAGTCAAATTTTAAGATTCTAAATCAGAAATTTCTTTAAGTGCAGCAATACTTAAAACTTCTGGATTTATATCATTAACAAGGACATCATCTTCGATTCTTATCCCAATGCCTTTCCATTTCGCATCAATAGAAGGCTGTCCTTCAGGTACTGGGATTCTATCACTTATATAAATACCAGGTTCTACTGTAAGGATCATTCCATTCTGTAAAGGTACTTCATAGTCTCCCATCCTATATGCTCCAACATCATGAACATCTAAGCCGAGCCAATGACCAGTTCTATGCATGTATAAGTGTTTATATAATTGATTCTCAATTATTTCTTCTGTACTGCCCGTCAATAATCCAATTTCTTTTAATCCTTCTATTAAAGTTATTAAAGCAACTTTGTGCACTGCACTAGAATTTGATCCAACTACAGCACTTTTAATTGCATTTTTTTGAGCACTCAGTACAATTTCATAAATAATTTTTTGTTCTACAGAAAATTTTCCGCTTATGGGAATTGTTCTTGTTATATCTCCATTGTAATAATCGGTTAATGAACATCCAGCATCTACCAACAATAAATCTCCCTTATTTAAGGGTGCATTATTTAAGGTGTAATGCAAAATACATGCATTATCTCCTGAAGCAACAATAGAATTATAAGCAGGTCCTCTTGCGCCCTTTTCCAAAAAATATCCTTCTAAAATACCCTGTATTTGTCTTTCATTTTCCTTAGATGACACAGATTTTCTAACTAATTCATGAGCTTCTGCTGAAATTTGTGTAGCCTCTTTCATTCTTTTAATTTCAAAATCACTTTTAATTAATCTCATCTCATTTAAATAAATTTCAGGAGATTTTATAGAATTTGCACCCATGCCCAATCTTGAGCGATTTTCAAGTTGTTGGGAAAATATTTCTAAAATTATTTTTTCAGTTAATGGATGCTTACCGATTGAAAAAACAAGCTCATCAGCTCCTTTTATATAGCCTGGGAGTAAATCTTTTAGTTCATTTATTGAGTGAGCCTTATCAGCACTAAATTCTTTTTCAGCGCCTTCTAATCCCCATCTAAAGCCGTGCCAAACCTCGCTTATAACATCTTTGGGAGCAACAAATAAAATGAATCTCTCTCCCTTTGGTTTGTGAGATAAGAAAAGAGCTATTGCATCAGGCTCATCAAAACCAGTGAGATACCAAAAATTACTATCTTGTCTAAAAGGATATTCACAATCGGCATGATGTTTTACAAGATTAGCACCAGGAATAATAGCAGCTTTTCCACCTAATTTATTTAGGAAAATTTCTCTTCTTTCTTCAAAAACTTTTTTATCAGATTTGAACATGAATGTGTATTGGCGTGTTTAAAAAAAAAATGGAAGAATGAATTAAAACAGATTTAATTTCTAATCTACTTTAATGGAACCAAATGTTTACGGTTTAATCTTACTTATAATTATTATTTTAATAGGGTCAGCATGTTGTTCGGGAGTAGAAGCGGCCTTTTTAGCTGTAAATACAATTAGAATTCTAGAATTAGCATCAAAACAAAAGCCAAAAAGTTCTGCTAATCAACTCCTTAAACTTAGGAAACATCTTGGTAGGACATTAACTGTAATAACTATTACTAATAATGGATTTAACATAATTGGAAGTCTAATTTTAGGCGTGTACGGAGCATTGGTAATTAAAAGCAGTTATGGCTTAACCTTTTTTTCAATTATTTTTTATATGCTAGTTGTCTTAGTTGGAGAAGTACTACCCAAAGCTCTTGGCACAAAATTTTCAGTCCAAATAGCATTATTATCAGTTCCGATCCTGAGGATATTAAATACTTTAATGAAGCCATTTTTGATGTTAATAGAGCAAATATTTCCAGTTATTACGGCAGAAAATGAAATTTCAACTGATGAGGAAGAAATTAGACAAATGGCGAAAATTGGGAGTCAGAAAGGTTTGATAGAAGCTGATGAGGCAGCGATGATATTTAAGGTTTTCCAGTTGAATGATTTAAAAGCTAAAGATTTAATGACCCCTAGGGTATCAGCACCCTGTCTTGATGGGTCTTCTAATCTTGATGAAATTTCGAAACTAATAATGTCAGATAACTCTCCTTGGTGGGTTATTTTGGGGGATAAGGTTGACAAAATACAAGGAGTGGTGGAGCGTGAAAGTATGCTAGCGGAATTAATTAAAGGGGGAAATAAAAAATTATTATCAGAAATCTGCGAACCTGTGGACTACATTCCAGAAATGATTAAGGTAGATCAATTATTAACACGATTTGACAAGAACCATAAAGGAGTGAAAGTAGTAGTAGATGAATTAGGTGGATTCGTGGGAATTATTGGTGCAGAAGCAGTGTTATCTGTATTAGCTGGTTGGTGGAAAAAATAAATTATGAAAAAATTGAGACCTAACAAAAATTTTTTACTCTTAAAAAATTGGTGGGAGAATATTAACCTTACCAACTATGAAAAAAGTTTTTTTAATAAAGATATAATTTCATTTAATCAACAACTTATAAGGTTCAAAGAAAAAAAAATAAGAATAAGCGCATATGGTAAATCAGGCGCAGGGAAATCATCCGTCTTAAATTCTCTATTAAAAAAAGATATCTTTAAAACAGATATTATCAATGGTTCCACAAGAGAAATACAATCCGAAGAGTTGGCTCTTGAAGATCAAATGCTCAATAGTATAGAGTTTTTAGATTCGCCAGGATTTGATTTCTGCAATATTAAATTCCCAGAAAAAATTTACTCTTGTATTAAACATTCAGATCTTATTTTATTTATAGTTTCGGGAGATATAAATAGAAATGAATTAAGTGAAATCAACGCATTAATTAAAGATGGGAAAAAAATTATTGTAATTTTAAATAAAATTGATCTTTTAAAAAAAAATGAACTAAAAGAAGTAATAGAAAATATACAATTTAAGCTCCCAAAAGATTCAAATATTCCAATTATTGTTAATCATAAAAACAATTTAAATCATTACATAACAAAAATAATAAATCGTCATGGAGAGATGTTATTAACACTAAATTCTCTTCATTTGGCGGACAAATTGTTTATGCAGATAAAAGAGCAAAGATTAAGAAGAAGGCAAAAATTAGCTCAGTCAACTATTGGCAAATTTTCAACCATAAAGGCATCAGCGGTAGCTCTTAATCCCTTTATCTTTTTTGATGTTGCTGGTAGTTTTGCACTAGATACAGCGTTGATTGGCGAATTAATTAAAATTTATGACTTAAATTTAAAGGGTGAATCCACTAGAAAAATATTCAAAAATATATCTATGAATAATTTATTTTTGGGAGTCACTCAAGTAGGTGTCCATACATCTTTCAATCTTATTAAGAAAGTAAGTTTATTAACTGCACCTTTCACTAACGGTTTATCATTATTACCCTATGGGCCCATAGCTATTATTCAAGCAGCAATAGCAATCCATTCTACAAAAATCCTTGGAAAATTAGCAGCCAAAGAGCTTTTTACAAGAAGCAAAGTTTCATTTATTGAACCTTCTATTATGATTCAAAATATAACTTTCAAAGAACCAGAGATTTTTAGCCACCTAAATATTTATTTATCAAATAGAAATTTAAATAAAAATTTTGTGAGTTTTCTGCCTTAAAATTAAGATGTTAAAAAGCGTTGCATTATTTGGTACTAGTGCAGATCCACCAACTATTGGTCATAAAAAAATAATTGAAGAATTATCTAAAATTTATGATTTTACAATTAGTTATGTAAGCAACAATCCCAATAAAAAGCACAAAGAGGATATCTCAATTCGTAGCCATTTATTAAAAACTTTGATTGAAGATTTAGATAATCCAAAAATTTTATTTAATCAAAGGCTTAGTAGTAAATGGGCATTAGAGTCCATCAAAAAGTGTAAAAAAATTTATGAGTTTAATAATTTAGATTTTGTTATTGGTAGTGATTTAATTAAAGATATTTTCTCCTGGAAAAATTTTGATAAAATTATTAAGGAGGTAAGTTTTTTTATAATTTTAAGGGAGGGATATCCTGTTAAGTCAAATACTATTAAAATGTTAGAAACTTACAATGTGAAATTTAGGATTTCAAATATAAAAATCCCAAACATTTCAAGTTCAAAGTTTAGATTAAATTTTAATTATTCTAATTTACCTACATCTTTAATAGATATTGTTAAGAAGAATAATTTGTATGAATCCACTACATCAGTTGAATGAGGTTTTTACTTTCTCAAATTAATCCAGTTGTTGGCGATTTAGAGGGTAATGCAAAAAAAATACTTAATATTGCCTCAAAAGCTTGCTCAATTTCTGCTGATTTTGTTCTCACTCCAGAATTATCATTATGGGGATATCCAGCTAATGACTTACTTCTACAAAAAAATTTAATTAGAAATCAATCTCAAATACTGGACCAGTTAGCCTTAAATATTCATAAAAAATGTGGAAACTTAAGTATCACAGTTGGGATAGCTGAAAGAATAAATGATTCTTTTTTCCCAAATCTTTATAATTCTATTGCATTGCTTGAGGGAGGTAAATGGACAATAATTGCTCGTAAAATTATTCTTCCCACTTATGAAGTATTTGATGAAAAAAGATACTTTAGATCAGAAGAAAAAGTATCTGTATTGATAAAAAAAATTAAAAATAAAACCTGGAGAATTGGTTTTACTATATGTGAGGATCTATGGGTCAACAAAGATATAGAAGGAAGAGGAATTCATAGAAAAAATCCTATTGTTGATTTAAAGAAAAAAAAAGTTGATATTTTAGTTAATTTATCAGCCTCCCCATATAGCTTCAAAAAGTTAGAGCTAAGATCCAAAGTTTCCAGTTTTGCTGCTCAATATCTAAAAGTCCCCTTAATTTATGTAAACCAGATTGGTGCAAATGATAATTTAATTTTTGATGGAAATAGTTTTATTCTTGATAAGAATGGATTTAAAATTAAGCAATTAAAATCTTTTTCAGAGGACCACTTTAGTTGGGAAATTGGGGAAACAATACCTGAAAAAAATAAATTTGAAGACTCTGAAATATCATCAATTTTTGATGCATTAGTTCTTGGTGTTAGAGATTATGCCAAGAAATGCGGATTTAAAACAGCTTTAATTGGATTAAGTGGTGGCATCGATTCAGCACTAGTTTCAGCTATAGCTACAGCTGCTCTTGGCAGTAAAAATATTTATTGTGTCTCAATGCCCTCTAAATGGAGCTCATCTCATTCAAAAAGTGATGCGAAGGATTTAGCGAGAAGATTAAAAATAAATTTCAAAAGCATACCAATTGAAAACTTGTTGACCTCTTTTGAAGAATCTTTTGTAAAAACAATAGCTTTAGAGATGGCTGAAATAACAAATCAAAATATTCAATCAAGGATTAGAGGAACGCTTCTAATGGCTTTAGCAAATCAAGAAAAACATTTATTACTTTCAACAGGAAATAAATCGGAACTTGCTGTTGGATATTGCACACTTTATGGTGATATGAATGGAGGATTATCTGTAATTGGGGATTTATATAAAACTAATGTTTTCAAATTATGCAAATGGCTTGATAGTGAAGATTCAATTAATCATAGAAAATCATACATGTTAGATACTAATGCAAATATAATTGGAGAAAATATTCGAACGAAAGCTCCAAGCGCCGAATTAGGTCCTGACCAATTAGATACAGATTCTCTCCCACCTTATTCCACTTTAGATAATATTCTTAAAGGGATTATTGAAGAGAAAAAAGATTTAAAACAACTCGAAGAAGATGGTCACGAAAAAGAGATGATCTTAAAAATAATCTCACTTATAAAAAAAGCGGAATTCAAAAGAAAGCAAGCTCCACCTATCCTTAAACTAAGCAGTCAGTCATTGGGAAGTGACTGGAGAGTTCCAATTGCAATATCTTATTAATCGTTATAAGAACATTTTTGAATTTTTTTTAAAGGTCGTTTAATTGAATTAAGATTAATACCTTTCTTTATAGCAATAATTAGACCCGCAGCTTCTAAATAATTATTAACTTCAAAAAGGTTAGGATACTCATAAAACTCATCAGTAACTTTTAATGTATTTTTATTTTTTACTGAAATAATATTTAAACCATTTTCAATTGCTGCTAACACTGCTTCTCCACCGAGCGCCCCATTAGGAACGACAATTGATTCAATTTGATGAGGATGTAATGTGATTAGATCATGTTTATTAGGTAATTCAACAATGTCAGGCGCATTGCTTAAGCCAATCAATACTGATGGTAAAAAGGTATATCCAATTTCTTCTGCAGCAGCACGAGGATCTAAATTTTCATTTAACTCAATTGGATCTAAAGCTGGTGCATGAGCACAAGGAACTTTTAAGAATTTGCTTATTATGTGACTTATTACAGCTTCTACTCCAGAAATAGGGTCAACCCCTTTCCCCTCTCGATAAATAGTTGTTTCTGGAGAGTCTGAATCATCGGGAAATTTTGCCACAATTGCTATTGCCGTAACTCCTTTTTCTATTAAACATTTACCGGCATCGATTAAAGTATCAGGGTTTTCAATTATGCCACCGCTCATTTTTGAGGAATCAGGATCAATAACTATCTTTAATGGTTTTTTTGTAACTACATATGAATGAACATTGATTCCTAATGTAGAAACACAAGCATCAGCAACTTGCAAATGCCTTACTAATATTTCATTTTCAATTCCTGAATCAAAAATTATTCCAATTTTCTGTTTCTTTACGCTTCTTAGGGCAATTTCTCCTTTAGCAAATCGGTCTAAAGTATAACCCTCAACATAAAAAATATTTTGATCTTTTTCAGAAAGAGTCCCACCATTCATTACATTTGGATGCGTAATTAAACATCCACTTGCTGAAGCCAATAATTTAGCAGTAGGAAGTGCATCCCCAGCAAAACCTCCTATCTCACAACCTATACCAGTTGGAATAATGAATATTGTTGGTGAAATTTCCATTAATAAATATTTTTCAATTTATATTCTTTTCTAATTAGCTAAGATAGCCTTAATTCTAAGTGTTTTCGCATTTTTAGAGTCAATAGATTTTTGAATATCAATAATTGACCATCGAACTACATCACCTTTTTTTTCTAAATTTGAAACGATAAATTCCCTTAAATTTTTTAATTTTATTGAAGCTGGCCAATCCAGATTAAAATCAACTGCACTTAATTTCATTTTTGATATTTACCAAATTGATCATTATATAGATCATCTTCAACTTGATCACCAATTACAACATGCAAATCTGACCTAGGGTAAGCAACACACAAAAGAGCAAATCCTTTTTCTCTTAAATCATCATTTAATCCCATAGCATCTTCTTGCTCAACAGATCCTTCCAATATCCTGGATGCACAACTTGTACAAACTCCTGAACAACAACTATTTGGTAAATCTATCCCATTCATACTAGCCGCTGAAATAATATCTTGATCATCTTGACAAGAAAAACTAAAAGTTTTCTTCTCAAATTCTACTTTGATATTATATTCGGGCATATTCTCAATTTTTTCTAGACTGCTGAGCCTCCTACAACCTCTAATATTTCTTGCGTAATAGCAGCTTGTCTGGCTTTGTTATAAGTTAGATTTAAGGTACTTGCCAATTCTTTTGCATTATCACTAGCATTATTCATGGCCGTCATTCTGCATGCTAGTTCTGAAGCTGCTGACTCTTGAAGAGCTCTTAGTACCTGATTCTGTAAATATAATGGTAATAAGGAATCTAATAGTTGATCAGGACTTTGTTCAAAAACAATATCTGATGGCAACTTCTCTGAATCACTTTTTTCCATATTTGATTTTTCAACAAGTAACTTACTATCTTTTGTAGTTAACCTAAAAATTTCATCGTTTTCCTCAGCAATTCCTTGAGGGTCAAGTGGCAATAGTGTTTGAACGACAGGAGCGCAGCTTACTAGAGTGATGAATTTCGTATAAATAATTTCCACCCTATCAGAATTTTCTGAGAGAAATTCAGCTAAAATTTCATTTGTTACTCCTTCAGAGTCCTTGACTGTGGGTACCTGTTCTAATTCTTTGAAAGTACTCTTAATTACATATCTATCCTTTCTATTTTGAAAATATCCAATAGCTTTCTTCCCTACCAAAATTAAATTTGGCTGATAACCTTGTTTGATCAATTCTGCATATCTTATTTCTACCTTTTTTATTAGGTTTGTATTGTAACCACCGCATAAACCTCTATCCGCAGTTATGCAAACCAAAGTAATGCTCTTTACTTCTCTCTTAGATAATAGAGGAGAGTCGACAGCCTCAAATTGAACTCTAGATTGGATATTTTCTAAGACGCGTGCAAGTTTATCTGCAAAAGGTCTACTCTTAAGAACTTGATCTTGAGCTCTCCTAACTTTTGCAGCTGCAACAAGTCTCATGGCCTCCGTTATTTTTCTTGTATTTTTAACGGAAACGATTCGATCTCTAATCTCTTTAAGATTTGCCATGATATCTCCTTAAATAAATTTAAACTGTGGCAAGCATTGATGATTTAACTTCATTTATCACCTCTTTTAGTGTTGCTTCTAATCCATCATTTAATTTCTTTTCCTTGAGAATTTCTTCTATAAATTCTGATTTATTTAACTTTAAGTATTCCCTAAGTTCAGTTGCAAATTTAGTAACATCTTCAACAGGCACCTCATCAATAAGACCTTTAACTCCTGCGTAAACTACTGCAACTTGTTCTGCAAGGTTAAGCGGGGAGAATTGAGGTTGCTTTAATAACTCCCTTAGTCTTTTACCTCTTTCAAGTTGTTGCTGAGTTGCTTCATCAAGATCAGATGCAAATTGAGAAAAAGCAGCTAGTTCATCAAACTGTGCGAGTTCTAATTTTAAAGTTCCTGCAATTTTTTTAATTGCTTTTGTCTGAGCGGCACCTCCAACACGGCTAACAGAAATACCTACATTAATAGCGGGTCTTAATCCTGAGTTAAATAAATCTGCACTCAAGAATATTTGTCCATCTGTAATTGAAATAACATTAGTTGGGATATATGCAGAAACGTCCCCTGCCTGAGTTTCAATAATTGGAAGAGCTGTCATAGAGCCTCCTCCCATAGCATCAGAAAGTTTTGCTGCTCTTTCTAGTAATCTACTGTGTAGATAGAACACGTCTCCAGGATAAGCTTCTCTTCCTGGTGGTCTTTTTAAAAGAAGAGACATTTGTCTATAAGCCTGAGCTTGTTTTGTTAGATCATCATAAATAACAAGTGTTGCTTTACCCTGATACATAAAATGTTCAGCAATTGCTGCACCGGTATAAGGTGCTAAGTACTGTAAAGCAGCAGGTTCAGAAGCTCCTGCACTAACTACGACTGTATAATCTAGTGCTCCTCTCTCTCTTAATACCTCGACGATGTTTGCTACTGATGCTGACTTCTGACCAATAGCTACGTAAACACAAACTACATCTTGGCCTTTTTGGTTGATTATCGTATCGATAGCAATAGCAGATTTTCCAGTTTGTCTATCACCAATAATTAATTCTCTTTGACCTCTTCCAACAGGAATCATTGCATCAATAGATGTAATACCTGTTTGCATTGGTTCATGCACTGATCTTCTCTTAATTATTCCAGGAGCCATTTCTTCAATCAATCTAGTATCACTCGTAGGAATTTCACCTTTCCCATCTATTGGTTGTCCTAGAGGATTAACAACCCTACCCTGCATTGCTTCCCCAACTGGAACAGATGCGATTTTACCAGTAGACTTAACGTTACTTCCTTCTTGAACTCCAAGTGCCTCTCCCATCAAAACGGCTCCAACATTATCATCTTCAAGATTTAAAGCTATACCTTCGGTACCATCTTCAAATTCCAATAACTCACCTGCCATGACCTGATCTAAGCCATATATTCTTGCAATGCCATCACCGATTTGCAGAACAGTTCCTACATTGCTAACACTTACAGATTGGTCATAATCAGTTATTTGTTGTTTTAAGATTGAACTGATTTCATCAGGGCGTATAGATACCATGGATTTAAGAATTTAAGGTTGATTTAAAAGTTACTTGGAAAGGGATAAGCCAAGTTTTCTAATTTGTGAAGCAAGGGAAGCATCAATTACTTTTGATCCTACACTGGCGACGAAACCACCGATAAGAGATGGGTCGATTTTAGTTACAAGTTCTAATTTTTCTGTTCCAGCAATATTGATGATCTTTTGAGTAATTAAACCTTTCTGTTCATCAGTAAGCTCGACAGCAGAAGTAACAGTTGCCAAAGCAATATTACTATTTTCTCGATAAATCTCTAAAAACCTATCAAGAATTGAAGTGAGGATTCCAATTCTTTGCCTATCGGCCAATAATTTCAAGAAATTCAGTAAAGAAGAATTAACCTTATTTGAAAAAATTTCAATAATGATTTTCTTCTTAGCATCTGTCTCTAAAATGGGAGAGGATAATGCCTTCTCCAATTCAGGGGAATCATTTATTAATTCCAAAAGTTGTTTAACCTCAGAAACCATCTCCTCAGTTTGCGAATTATCATTCACAACTTGAAGTAATGCCTCTGCGTATGGTGTGGTAACTGAATTTAAAAGTGGCATTAGTTCACCTCAATATTGTTAATTGATTGAGTTACCAAATTTTCTTGTGTTGTCTTATCAAGTCGATTTGGGAGAGATTCTAAAGCTTTCTTAATTGCCAGTTCAACAGCTTCTTTTCGTAGTTGAGAAATTGCTCTGGATGCTTCAGAGCTCTCATCAGAGATTGCACTTTGTTTAATTCGTGCCATCTCCTCTATCGCTTTTTTCTCACTTTCCATTCTGATTGATTCAGATCTTTTAAGAGAATCTGCTTTTATTTGAGAAGCTTTTTCTTCTGCTGAAGATAAATCATTCTTCGCCTTTTCTAAAGCTTGAGTAGCTTTGAGCAGTCGATCTTCAGCATCTTTTAATTCAAGAAGGATTCCTTCTCTCCTTTTTTGAAGCATTTTACCTAGGAAACCAGGTAAAAATTTATAAAGACCGAAAACTACTACAGCCCAATTAAGGATATTAGTTTCAAATAAATTGAAGTTCAATCCAAAACCTTCTGTAGCTAAAAGAGTTAAATTCATTTTTCTAGAATCAATCTATTAACAATAAGTTCGCTTAGATCATCAGCCTGTTTAGAAAGTTGATCACGAGCAGCAGACGTCTGACTTTCAATCTCTAGTCTTGCTTTTTCTTTTGAAGCATTTGCTTCATTGTTAGCAAGTTCTAGTGCTTCTTTATAGAGCTTGTCAGACTCATTTTCAGCTTCGCTCACAATTCTTTGGGCTTCTGTACGAGCACTTTGAAGCTGAGTTAATAAATCAGCTTCTAATTTTTTAACCTCAGAAAGTTTATTTTTGGCCTCAATAATATTATCACTTACAAACTTTTCTCTTTTTTCTACAACTTTGCCAACAGGCTTAAAAAAGAGAGAATTTAATATGTAAGTAAGTGCAACTACTTGTATCGCCATTAGTGGCAAAGTGGCATTTATATCAAATAATCCACCTTCTGTAGCACCAAAAAAATTAAAGGCCAACATATGTTTTAGTTGAAGTTAAAAAATTAATCTAAAATATTGCTAATAAGGATTAAAAGCAATATTAACTTTTAGGAAAAAGGATTCGCAAAAAGTAGTACCAAAGCCACAACTAATCCGTAAATTGTTAATGACTCCATGAAAGCGAAAGATAAAAGAAGAGTTCCTCTGATTTTACCTTCAGCTTCTGGCTGACGGGCAATACCCTCAACAGCACCTTGAGCTGCGTTACCTTGTCCAAGACCTGGGCCAATAGCACCTAGGCCAACTGCTAAACCAGCAGCTACAACTGATGCAGCGGAAGTAATCGAATCCATAATTTTGAAATAAAGAGCTTAATACTTGTGATAATCTTTGTTGTCATACACGCTTGGACATCCTTTATTTTAAGAATGGGTCTGATATTTTTCAGACCTACGCGATTAGATATTTTGCCAGATTACAGACCCTTTGTAAAAGCGTCTAAATCTATTGAAAGACAGCTAATGATGTTCTTCAACAGCTTCTCCAATGTAGTAGGCCGCTAGAGTTGCAAAAATCAATGCCTGAATTGCACTAGTAAATAATCCTAGGAACATAACAGGTATTGGGAGAATTAGCGGAACTAAAAAGACTAGAACACCAACAACAAGTTCATCAGCCAAAATATTTCCAAATAGCCTGAAAGAGAGTGATAAAGGTTTCGTAAAGTCCTCTAGTATTTTGAAAGGAAGCATAATCGGAGTTGGGTGAACATAATATTCGAAGTATCTCCAACCCTTATTGCTTAAACCTGCATAGAAATAAGAAAGTGAAACCAATAAAGCCAATGCTATAGTTGTATTGATATCTGCAGTAGGTGCTCCTAATTCTCCACTTGGTAACTTAATCAATCTCCAAGGAATTAAAGCTCCTCCCCAATTACTAACAAAGACGAACAAAAATAAAGTACCTATAAATGGCATCCAATCTCTATATACTTTTTCACCTATTTGCGTCCTAGCAAGATCTCTTATGTAATCCCAGAGAAACTCAAGCAGGTTTTGAAGGCCTTTAGGATCATTTTCCATTTTTTTAGTTCCTAAAGAAATAAAAACTAATAACGCTCCTAATAAAATCCAAGATGTTAAAAATACCTGCCCATGAAGTCTGATATTTCCAATTTGCCAATAAAGATGTTGACCAACTTCTAATGCTGCAAAATTTGTTAGCAAGGAATTAAAAAACATTTGTTTTGAATAAAAAAATTTACTTAAGAACGTGAAAAATAAAGAATGAGTGAAGGCTTATAAATGAAAAAACCTATCATCGTAGGAAAAATATCCAAAGATCCTAGCTTGCTCGCAAAAATAAAGAGGCAAACTGGAACTAATAGTTGCAATTTTGATACACCTGTTGATTCTTTACCAAGTTTCCCTATACTTTTGGCAAGCAAACGTAGGTAAAAAATGCCGGCAATTGCACCTATAAAAATACTAAAACCAAAAGTAAAGCCTAGAAAAATTCCAGTTATTGATGCTAATAAAATAGAAACAATAAAAGTAATTCCAAAAATTGTTAACTGCAATTTTGTGTATTCATCATTTTGGGAAAGCAAATGATCTATTTGATTGGCAATGCCAAATTTACTTTCTTTGATGATCGAATTATTCAAGGATTGAGGAAATTGAACATTCTCTTTAGGAGGATGCTCAAGTTTTTTTCTATTTGAGTCCACTGATGTGAACATAGTTTAAAAACCCCTCTGAATGGTTTTAAGTAAGTATATAAACTCACGGAATCTATCACGGAGAGGTGCCTTTTAGCTAGTTTTTTTTTATAAAAAATTAATTCTTAAGATTTATGATAAATCTATAGGCCATTTTTTACTTTATTCTTCAAAAATAAAATTTATGAAAAGTCATCTTTTTAATTGCTTTAACACTTTAAAACGTTAATAAAAGACTTGGCAAAATCTCAATTAAACGTCTCAATAGGACAAATAGACATATTCGGCTAAACAATTGGAGATAAGTCAAGAAAAAATAAAATATAAAAAAATTTGTAGAAGAAAAAAACCCCTATTTTTTGATAACAAAGAGAATCGAAGCAATTTGTTCGAATTTATATTTCCCTTACCTTGGACGATATGGCCTTATGAAGCAAAAATCCTCCTTGTGCTCATTGGACTTTGGTCAATATTAGGAATATGCATTCTGGGTTCATCAAGTTGGTGGGTAGCAAGTAGGGAAATGGGAAATTGGGCTTACTTCTTAAAAAAACAAATTATTTGGACAATTCCAGGAATTAGCTTATTTTATTTCGTTCTAAATACGAACATTAAAAATCTTTTAAAGTTCTCAAGAATTATTTTTTATATTTTGTTCTTTTTGATTTTCCTTACTAATATTACAGGAATTACAGTTAATGGATCTTCGAGATGGCTAGTGCTAGGCAATTTACGTCTGCAGCCATCTGAATTAATTAAACCTTTTCTAATCTTAGAAGCTTCTAACCTTTTCGCTCATTGGAATCTGATAAAGAGTGATAAAAAATTAATTTCAATAATCTCTTTTGGTTTATTAATTTTATTAATACTAAAACAGCCTAATTTAAGCACTGCATCGCTAACTGGAATTCTTTTTTGGGTAATGGGTTTATGTGGAGGTGTAAAACTAAGCTCTCTTACCTCATTTGCTTCAATAGGATTAATTACTGGATGTATTAGCATCCTTAATAACGAATATCAAAAACTAAGAGTTACTTCCTTTATTAATCCTTGGAAAGATCAACAGGAAAGTGGATTTCAACTAGTACAGAGTTTATTAGCTATTGGTTCAGGTGGTCTATTTGGCCAAGGGTTTGGGCTGTCTGTACAAAAATTACAGTACCTGCCTTTTATGTACACAGATTTTATTTTTGCCATCTTCGCGGAAGAGTTTGGTTTGTTGGGGTGTAGTTTATTTTTAGGATTTTTAGTAGTTTTCTCATATATAACCCTGAGAATTAGTTTTAAGTGCAGGAATAACTACACAAAATTAGTTGCCATAGGATGTGGTGTTTTGTTGGTAGGTCAATCAATTATGCACATTGCTGTAGCAACAGGTTCAATGCCTACTACAGGCTTACCGCTACCTTTTATAAGTTATGGTGGCAATTCATTAATCGCATCTTTCTTTATTGCAGGGATGTTACTGAGGTGTTCATTAGAATCAACAGGATTCATTGGTATGATTACTACACGAAAGACTCTTAATTAGTTAGAATTTAAGAGATTTATTTCAAACTATCGAATCATTTAATTTAGTTATTTCAGAATTATCTCAAAAAGGTAATCTGCTTATGCAGAATGGTCTTAATAATCCTGGCCCATCTACTATATTTTTGGTTTTCAGCGCAGGACTTTTAACGAGTCTTGGACCATGTTCATTATCATTACTACCGGTAACAATTGCTTATATAGGAGGAACAGAGAACAATAAATTTAAACTTATAAGTTTTTCAGGAGGAGTTGTTTTTTCACTTGTTGCACTTGGGGCTGCTAGTGGATTCTTAGGTAAAATATATGGTCAAATTCCAATCTATTACACTTCTATTGTTGCATTGATAGCAATAATCATGGGTTTAAACTTACTTGGAATTATAAATTTTCAGTTCCCGAATGGTCCTGATTTAAAAATAATTGAGGATAAAATACCATCATTTCTTGCGCCATTTGCGATAGGGACTACTTTTGGAATAGCATCTTCACCTTGCATTACTCCAGTTTTAGCAACTCTTCTGGCATGGGTATCGCAAGCAAAAAACCCAACGATCTCTATTATTTTTTTATTTTTCTTTGGAATAGGCCAAGTAACTCCATTAATCGTTGCAGGATTAACCACAGAAAACTTAAAAAAACTTTTAGAGATTAGAAAATTTAGTCAAATAATACCTACTATTAGCGGGCTATTTTTAGTTTCCTTAGGATTGTTAAATTTATTTTCAAATTGGTTTTAAATGACTATCGTTAAAGATTTAATTCTCAAAATATCAAGTTTAAGATTTGCTATATCACTCATTATCTTCATAGCCATCTCAAGTGGCATAGGAACTTTTATACCTCAAGGCGGCAATAACAATTTTTACATTGATATTTTCGATGATGCTCCTATTTTTGGATTTTTAAATGGAGAAAAAGTTTTAAAACTTCAATTGGATCATATATATACAAGCTTTTGGTTTTTATTTGCATTAATTCTTCTTTGCATTTCTCTGGCAGCTTGTAGTTTCAGGAGGCAAATCCCTTCCTTAAAAGCTTCATTAAAATGGATTGAATATAACAGCGAAAAAAAATTTAGCAAATTGCAATTAACTTCGAGTCATCAAATCAATAAAAATCAAGACCACATATCAAAAGCTGATTTATTACTTAAAAAAAGAGGATGGGAAACATACAAATTTAAGAGTCATATTTCTGCAAGAAGGGGTTTAATTGGCAAAATCGGTCCTTTAGTTGTTCACATTGGATTAATAGTCTTACTTATAGGTTCAGCATATGGAAGTTTTACAAGTCAATCAAAAGAACAATATTTGTTGCCTGGAGAAAGCTTGGATCTTATCAATGAAAGCACAAACTCAAAAGCCAATGTGAAATTGGTTGATTTTTCTATAGAACGCGAAAGTGATGGTGTACCAAAGCAATTTATTTCAAAACTTGATTTTTCTTCTGAAGATTTAGAATTAAATGAAATAAAAACTGCTAAGGTTAATCACCCAATAAGGTTTAAAGGATTAACGATTTATCAAGCTGATTGGGCAATATCGAATGTTGTTTTAGAAATTGATAATATCCTTTATCAATTACAGTTAAAGGAGATTCCTGAAATCGGAAATCAGGTTTGGGGAGTTTTGATTGAATTAGGATCAGAGACAAGAAAAAATTTCCTTCTAACAATAGATAATGAAAATGGTCCACTTAAAATTTCCAATACAGAAAATTTTGCCGGGAAAAATCTCTATATTAATGACAAGCCTCTAAAAGTTAATTCTTCAAAAGTATCTTTGAAAAAAATAATCCCAAGCAGTGGATTAATAATTAAAAATGATCCGTCTATACCGTTTATTTACTTTTCTTTTATTTTAATAATTTTTGGAACAATAATAAGTCTTATACCAACAAACCAATTATGGATTCTTGTCAACAAGGAATCACAAAAGCTTTTCATTGGAGGTCTTAGCAATAAAAATCTAGTTGGTTTTAAAAGGGAATTTTTTAAGTTATCAGAAGAAATAAAAGATTTTTAATTTTTTTTCAGTCCGCTAAAAATATCTAACTGCATAGAAACATTTCCTCTAGGATTAAATGCAGCATTTAAATGTATCCAGTGAGGCGAACCCTCATTCACTAAATCATCCATAATTCTATTAACAACTTCCTCATGTGATATCTTTATATCTCTAAAGTTATTTATATAAAGCTTTAAGGACTTCAACTCATAGACTTTCAAATTAGGTTGATAAATAATATTTAGCTTTGCAAAATCTGGATAACCAGAAAATGGGCACTTACATGTAAATTCTGGTAACTGGATAGAAATTTCATAAATTCTTTTCTTATTTGGATTCTCGAAACAAATTATTTTTGATTCTTCAATAATTCTTTCACCATAAAGTGGTCTTTGCGTCGAATCATCTAATTTAGCTGTACTCATTTTTCGTAGAACTTATTTACTAAACCTATATAAAAAGATCAAAATCTGCAAAAATCACAATAAGCTTAAGTATTACAATTGAATAAGTCAAAAGCTGTTAAATCTTATTTTTGTATCAATAGCAACATTCATGGTGTCGGTTGAAAGGGTTATATGTGTTTAGTTCAATGAAAAATTAATGGACATTTGTTTGATAACTATCGATAACCACCAAAATAAATCTCTTCAACCAAAAACAGCAATTGGAATGTTATGGCTTCAAACACACTTTGAGAATGATAAGTGGGAAGCCTTGTCAAATAGTACAGTAATAATTTCTGAAGAAAATTCCCAATTATTAATTGAAGACGCCACTAATGCAGGCCTAAATATTAAATGTTTTTCCGATATTTCAATGTTGGATGTTTTCCCAAAAAACAATTAAAATAGTAATATTCAATCTTTAATCATGAAGAAAATTGAAGCAATCATTCGTCCATTTAAGTTGGAGGATGTGAAAATTGCATTAGTAAACTCTGGTATTGTTGGAATGACAGTTAGTGAAGTCAGAGGTTTTGGAAGGCAAAAAGGACAAGTTGAAAGATATAGAGGTTCAGAATTTACTGTTGAATTCCTTCAAAAACTCAAAGTTGAAGTCGTTGTAGAAGATGAAAAAGTTAATTCAGTCATAGATGCGATTGCTGAAGCAGCAAAAACGGGAGAGATCGGTGACGGGAAAATATTCATCACATCAATTGATTCAGTTGTGAGAATTAGAACTGGTGACAAAGATGAAGAAGCTCTTTAATTCAAAGAGTTTCTTTTACTAAATTTTGTATATATTCACTATTAATACCTCTATTTGATTGACTTCCTAATGTCATCCAAGCTAGATATTCATGATTTCCAGCAGGACCTACTAGTGGAGAAGCTATCAAATTCTTTATATTCCATTCGAAATTCTTAGCACCATTAATAACAGACTCTATAGCCTCAGTATGGAATTTAGGATTGCGAACAACGCCTCCTTTACTGACTTTATCTTTTCCCACCTCAAATTGAGGTTTAATTAAAAATATTCCCTCAATACATTCACCCTCTAATAAATTACCAATAGATTTAAAAACTAACTTTAATGATATAAAAGACAAATCAGCAACCACAAAATTTGGTAATCCATTACTTCTAGATAAAAGATCATTAGGTTTTAAATTTCGAATATTAGTTCGTTCAAAAAGTATGACTTTTGGATTATTTCTAATCTTCCATGCGGTCTGTCCATAACCAACATCAATCCCATAAACTAACCTTGCACCTTGTTGCAATAAACAATCAGTAAATCCCCCAGTAGATATTCCTGCGTCAATACATATTTTATCTTTTACTTTAATTTCAAATCTTTTAAATGCCTCCAATAATTTTTCGCCTCCCCTTGAAACAAACATAGGTTCGGAATCAATAAAAAATTCTGATCCAATTAATACTTGTTGGCCTGGTTTATCTAATACTTTTCCATTAACATCTCTAACCTTGCCCGCAAGAATTAAACCTTGGGCTTTTTGACGAGTTTCACATAAACCTTTATTTAGAAGATAAAGATCTAATCTACTTTTTTTAATCATCTATTCATCAATAAAAAAAGACTTAATAATGAACTTCTACAAGATTAAGATCCAAATTCTTTAATACCTTTTAATTTTAAATTAGAACTTAAAAATTACCCATAATTAACGAAGGCAATAAGTACAAAATTTTAATATAAAAGCTTTCGTTATTAGCCAGAAAAATGTTACATAAGAAAATAATAATCAGGCAAATATGTTCAATGGCAAGTACATCTTATAGGTATAGGGCAATAATTCGATTTTAGTTATAAAGTTTAAATGGATGATTAATAAAAATTGTGATCGAGCGTTACACATTACCCGAAATGGGGAAAATCTGGACTGAAAGCGCAAAATTCCAGAGTTGGCTTAAGGTTGAAATAGCTGCATGTGAAGCAAATTTTTCCCTAGGGAAAATTCCTGAGGATGCCATGAAAGAAATACGTTTAAATGCAAAGTTTGATGAATCTAGAATTACAGAAATTGAGAAAGAAGTTAAACATGATGTCATAGCTTTTCTTACAAGCGTTAATGAATTTGTAGGAGACTCTGGAAGATACATACATGTTGGCATGACAAGTAGTGATGTACTTGATACTGGCTTATCTCTTCAGTTAAAAGATTCTTGCGAATTGTTACTAGAAGAAATTGAGAACCTAGAAAATGAAGTCAGATTATTAGCAAGGAAGCATAAAAATACATTAATGATTGGCAGATCTCATGCAATTCATGGGGAGCCTATTTCCTTTGGTTTTAAACTTGCTGGATGGTTAGCAGAAATAATAAGGAACAAAAAAAGATTGCTAACACTGAAAGAATCTGTAGCTATTGGACAAATAAGTGGTGCAATGGGAACTTACGCTAATACGAATCCCAAAGTAGAACAAATAACTTGTGATTTACTCGGCTTAAAACCAGATACAGCAAGTACGCAGGTTATATCCCGAGACAGACATGCAGAATATGTGCAAACTATTGCACTAGTTGGTGCTTCTTTAGATAGATTCGCTACTGAAATAAGAAATTTACAACGAACAGATGTTTTAGAAGTTGAGGAGGGCTTTACAAAAGGGCAAAAAGGAAGTTCTGCCATGCCTCATAAAAGAAATCCTATTAGAAGTGAAAGAGTAAGCGGTCTAGCAAGAATTTTGAGGAGTTACGTCTTAACAGCACTGGAAAATGTTCCACTCTGGCACGAAAGAGATATAAGCCATAGTTCTAATGAACGTATCATGTTACCTGACGTATCAATCTGTTTGCATTTTATGCTCAGAGAAATGAAAGATATAGTAAGCAATTTAGGAGTTTATCCAAAAAATATGCTCAAAAATTTAAATATATATGGTGGTGTAATCTTTAGTCAGAAAGTTTTACTTTTACTTGTAGAAAAGGGCATGTCTAGAGAAAAAGCTTATAGCTTAGTACAAAAAAATGCGCATCAGGCCTGGAATACTGAAAATGGGAATTTTAAACAAAATATAGAGAAAGATAATGAAATAATGGATTTTATTGATAAAAGTGACTTGGAAGAATGTTTTAATCCTTCCATTCATCTCAATAATTTAAGTGTAATATGGGAGAAGTTAGGTATCTAGGATTACTGAAAACCTTATCTAAGTTAAACCAGTGTTTTCAGAAGAATAATGACAAAAAACTTTAGGATTGAAAAAGATAGTATGGGAACAATAGAGGTTCCCATGGAAGCTTTGTGGGGTGCTCAAACACAAAGATCAATTATAAATTTTTCTATTGGAGAAGAATTAATTCCAATTGAGTTAATTTATTCACTCACCCTAATAAAAAAAGCTGCTTCAATTGCGAATTTCAATTTAGGCTTAATAGATGAAAGGAAAAAAGATTTGATCGTTGAAGCATGTACGGAAATACTTGATGGGCTTCACGATTCACATTTTCCTTTAAAGGTTTGGCAAACAGGTAGTGGCACGCAAACAAATATGAATGTTAATGAGGTAATTTCGAATATTGCAGCTTTAAAAACTAATTCAGAGCTTGGCAGTCATCAACCAATACATCCGAATGATGATGTAAATAAATCTCAGTCAACTAATGACACTTTTCCTGCTGCTATTCAAATATCTGTTGTTAATGAAATTATCAAAAACTTAGTTCCAACGATCAAAGAACTTACTAAGATCCTTGATAAAAAAAGTGAAGAATGGAAAGACCTTATAAAGATAGGAAGAACCCATTTTCAAGATGCAGTGCCCCTTACTCTTGGGCAAGAAATATCAGGATGGTCAGAGCAACTTAAAGATGCTGAAAATGCGATTATTTTAAGTCTGGATGAATTGTATTTCTTACCTCTTGGAGGTACTGCAGTAGGTACAGGTATTAATTGTCCAAATGGATTTTGTGAAGAGTCTATAAAATCAATTTCCGAAGACACTAACCTAATATTCTATAAATCAAAAAATAATTTTTCTATTATGGCCTCGCATGATCGTCTAGCTCAAGTAATGAGTCAAATAAAAATATTAGCAGGGGCATTATTTAAAATTTCAAATGATATAAAAATTCTATCTTCCGGACCAAGATCAGGAATATATGAATTAATTATCCCTAAAAATGAACCTGGAAGTTCTATTATGCCAGGTAAAGTGAATCCGACTCAATGCGAAGCCTTATCAATGGTTTGTACTCAGATAATGGGTTTTGAATATGCAGTTTCAATTGCAAATTCTAGCGGCACTTTACAGATGAATGAATATAAGCCTCTTATTGGATTTAATATTCTTACAAGTTTAAAATTACTTAAAAATGCAATAGACAACTTCAGAATAAAATTAGTTGATGGGATGGAACCTAATCAAAAGAAAATTAAGTTAAATTTAGAAAGTTCACTAATGTTGGTTACAGCTATAGTGCCAAAAGTTGGTTATGAAAAAGCAGCTGAAATTGCAAACCTTGCTTTCAAAGAATCATTAAATTTAAAAGAAGCAACACTTAAATTAGGTTATTTAAACGAAGATGAATTTGATGAAGCCATGAATATTAATTCAATGATTTGATTGAAAAATTTAAGAATTATTGTCAATTCTTTTTGTTGCAGGATTAATATCTTCAGAGACTTTTATAAGATCATTAGATTCAGCAATAGGGAACCGGTTAATAGCTTTTAAAGCTAGCTTTGCTTTGCTTTTTAATTTATTACTAACACCAATACAGTATTGCACTTGAGAAAGGACATCAATTGATCTTCTAATAATCCTTACTACATCTCCTTCGTCTAGTGAAGTATTAAAAACCAAATCTTTCCATTTTTTTCCCCTCGCCCATTCAGAAATAATTCCAGTCAACTCTATTTCTAAATAGATAGGAATTTCAAGATGAAACTTATTTTGTTGAAAAGAGACTAATTTTCTTAAGCCATCTAATTCATTAAAAACATCTATTACCTCTAAACAAGGCTTGAAATTACACCAAAGATTCGGCCTCCTTACATCAACACATATAGCTTGAATAATTGCAGCTAAGTCAGGAGGATCTAAATCATCTAAATAACCACTGGCTAAAACAAGACCAATCCATAATTCATTTTCACCTCTTATTGCACCAACTGTTTGTCCAACTTCCGTCAATTCCAAATCATTTAAACATCCAAAGTGACTCAAAATTTTAATCAAATCAGTAAAAGTTCTCCAGTTATGATTTTCTTTATCCTCAAGAAGTTTTTTTCTCGTATTTATTTCTTGTTCAATATCAACAATTCTTTTTCTATATTTCTTTAATTTCCTGGAGTCTCCAAATCTATGTGCGGGATGATCAGTGACTGTTTCTTCTAAATTATTAATTTGTTGCTGTTGTGCCAAAACTTCAGTCGTCAGATCATATTGTGGAGTTTGTAAATCATTTTTTTTAGAAGCTTCCAAAATTCTTTCTGCAAAACACTGCGAAATATCATCTCCCCTAACAACCTCCCCAGAAAAATGCATCTTTGGGACTACAAGCCCTAAGACTTCAATTGCATCCAAATCATTAAAAATACTAACTATGTATGAGGGTTTTATTAGAATAAATAAATTATCAATTGTCAAACACAACAAACTCTTTATTTTTTGAGATTCATATATCTTCGTACAAATTAATGCTGGAACAATTTTTCTTTTAATTTGAGGAGCTTTGATTGAAATTAAGCTTCCATCCTTAATATATGGAAGTGCATTAGTGATCTCATCTGATAATTTTTCTGCCGCTTGTTTTTCTAAAATTTTCAAGAGTCTTCTCTCTTCTTTTAGACGATTTTTTAACTTTTCGTAGGCATCAAAATCTTTCCATGAAACGTTAGATGTAATTTTTTTTAATTCAATTAAATCCTTATCTAAATTTTCAAGAATTGAATTTTCATCTGAGGATTCACCTAAATATAAAAAACTACCAAAACTTCTTTTAATTAATTCTCTAGACTTCTCTAAAGTATAACTTTGTAAAAGATTTAGTACCATTCCATAACTAGGAGTGAATTGACTCTCTAAAGAATTTGGTTTGCTAATAGCCAGTGCACTTGCTTCTTTTGCACCTTCGAATCTTGTTTGTAATGTAACAACATATCCTTGTGTATCTTTTCCTCTTCTTCCAGCTCTTCCTGACATTTGCAAAAATTCACTGCTAAATAACAATCTATGTCCATCTTCTGTCCTTTTTGATAAAGAAGAAATAACAGTGGTTCTTGCAGGCATATTAATTCCTGCAGCTAGAGTTTCAGTTGCAAAAACAACTTTTATCAAACCTTGCTGAAATAATTCCTCAACCAATTCTTTCCATGCAGGCAATAATCCAGCATGATGAGATGCAATACCGCGTTTTAAAGCCTCGCATTGAGATTTATCTTTAATTGCTTCTTGATTATTTTTAAGATAAACATCTAATTTTTGGGATATAATTTTTGCTTCTGAATAACTTACTAAAGTTAAATCTTTTATATTCTCAATAGCCTTGTCACATCCTCTTCTACTAAAAATAAAATAAATAGCTGGCAACATATTTCTTTCTGCTAGTTTCGAGATTACAAAGCTAATTGTGGGAGACTTAGGTTGCATTATCCTTCCCACTTTTCCTCTCTTTTTCTGGCCTTTAGGAGCTCTCCAAATCTTACAGTTTGGATGAATCCCATTACCCTTATTATTCAAAAGTGGATGGAGGCCTTTAAAACTACAAAAAATAAAATCAAGTGGGACTGGTCTCTTATCACTATTAATTAATACTGTAGGTCCATGAACTTTTTCTATCCAATTTTGTAGTTGATCTGCATTAGCTATTGTTGCTGATAAAGCTATTATTTGAGTTCTAGTAGGGCAATGGATTATGGTTTCCTCCCAAACCGTTCCTCTTTGCGGGTCATTCATGTAATGACATTCATCAAGAATCACAGATTCTAAATTTTCTAAGGGATCATCTAATTCATCAAATTCGCCATAAAGCATGTTCCTAAAAATCTCAGTCGTCATTACTAAGATTGGTGCTTCTCTATTTATACTTATATCGCCAGTTAAAAGACCAACTTTTTTCTCGCCATATTGATTAGCAAAATCTCTAAACTTTTGGTTTGATAGGGCCTTTAAAGGTGTTGTATAAAAAACTCTGCTGTCATGAGATAGTCCTCTATAAATAGCAAATTCACCTATCAATGTTTTACCCGACCCTGTTGGTGCAGTTAAAACAACTGAATTTCCGCTATTAATAGCTCTTATTGCTTCTAATTGGAAATCATCTAGCGGAAAGGGGAAATATTCCTCTAAATTAAGCAATAATTGTGATTGAAGAGAGGATGAGTTAACTTCTTAATATATGATCTATATAGATATTAATAAACAAAAAATACCTTGCAAACTTTAATAGTAAATCTAAATCTTTTTAATTAAATCCACTATATTTTATTTTGCCAAAATGAAAAAAGTAAAAATTCCAAAAAATAGAATCCGTAAATTAAAAACATTTTCTTTAGGTAAAAAATCATTCGAACTTCTCAGCTTAAATTCGCAAAATAAAAAACTTATAGACTTATGCAGTAATGATTATTTTGGATTAAGTAGGGACAAGGATTTAATAAAAGCTGCTTACGAAATAAGCTTGTTAGAAGGTATTGGTTCAGGAAGCTCAAGGTTTATTACAGGTTCGAGACCAATACATAAATTATTAGAAACAGAACTTGCCAAGTGGCTTGATCAAGATAAAGTATTACTTTTCCCAAGCGGATTTCAAGCAAATATAGCCGCTATCCAAGCTTTAGCAAACAGAAATAGTATCGTAATAGCAGATAAATTGATCCATAACTCTTTATTGGTTGGAGTCAAAGCTGCTCAAGCAAAACTGGTTCGATTTGCACACAATAATTTAAAAGATTTAAAAGATAAAATTATTAAATCTAACCCCACAAAAAATTCCATTTTAGTTGTTGTTGAATCTCTTTATAGCATGGAGGGATCAATTGCTCCGCTAAGAGAAATAACGGAAATTTGCAAAAAAAATAGTGTTCAATTATTAGTTGACGAGGCTCATGCAATTGGGATCTTGGGCCCTGAAGGCAGGGGGTTAAGTTTTAATTGTCGTTCAGACATAACTATGATTACTGGAACTTTTGGGAAAGCATTTGGAAGCGGTGGAGCTTTCATAGCTTCCAATTCAGAAATTGGAGAATATCTTATCCAAACAAGTGGTGCATTTAGATATACAACTGCACTTGCGCCATCTTTAGCTGCTGGTGCGCTAGAGGGTTTAAAAAAAATTTTAGAAAATAAAGAATGGGGCAATGATTTATTATCTTCTGCGAATGTATGGAAAGATGAAATTATTAAAAATTTTAGTCTCCCAGTTCAGGGAGATTCCCACATTTTATCAATTATTGTTGGCCAAGAAGAGAAGGCAATTTATCTACAAAAATATCTTGAAGAAAATGGTTTTTTAGCAATTGCTATTAGACCTCCAACTGTTCCAGTGGGGCAATCAAGAATCAGAATAACAATACGAAGAGACTTAGATTTTAATCTGCTAAAGAATTTCATTGCAGTATTAAAAGAGTTTAAATGAAACAAATTATTACTCAACATGGATGGGGACTAAACAAATATTTCTGGGATGATTATAAACTTGATTTTTTAAATAATAATTGGCATTGGCAAGATAATGAAAGGGGCTATTTTTCGACAAATAATTATCAAGCAAAATGGATTAAAAGCGAATCTAAAAAAGAAATCAGAATGACTTTATGCCATTCATTTGGTTTTCATTTAATGCAAAAAAAAATTTTAAAAGAAGCAACTCATATCGTTCTTATAAATTCTTTTAATAATTTTCTTCCTTTAAGTAATAAGAAAAACTTTATTTTGAGGTCTCTAAAAAGAATGGAAACAAAAATCATAAAAGATGAACCTAAGGATGTGTTGAAAGAATTTATTCATAGATCATTTATGCCAAATCATATGAATCATAGTTTTAAAAATATCTTTTATAAAAGTCTAGAGAGTTTAAATAAAACTCTTCTTTTAAGTGATTTAAAACAACTTTACATCAATAGAGATTATCCAGTATTTTTAAGAAAAGATTGCAAAATTATTTTTATAAAATCAGAAAATGATTTGATTCTTGACAACGATTCAAATAATAACTTTTTAGATTACTTAAATAAAACACTTGATCGGCAGCCAATTTTAATTAAATTAGCTCAACAAGGACATTGCTTGAAAAATTTAAATTTGTACGAGATCTTACTTAATAAACTTAATGATTGAAATGTATAGTAAAAAGTGGAATGAGAAAATAAAAAATAATTTCAATGAAGCTGCATATCGGTATTTAGAGCATTCAGATATTCAGAAATTTTTTGCAAACAAGATCGTTCAATTTATCAAAGAATTAAATCCCCAAAAAAAAGGTGAATGGATAGATCTAGGATCAGGACCAGGACTATTAGCAGATGAAATAGAAAAAAAATTTCCTTCCCAAAAAGTATCAAGAATTGATTTCAGCAAAAAAATGCTTTTTGAGAATAAATTATCTAGAAAAAAAATTTTATGGGATTTGAATAATGATTTACCTACTGAAGTAAATAACTGTTCTCTATTAACATCTAACTTTTGCATACATTGGTTAAACAACCCAGAAAAGATAATAAAAAATTGGTTTAGCAAATTAACAACTGGAGGTTTTTTAATCATTTCATATCCAACAAAAGATTGTTTTCCTGAATGGAAAGATACTTGTAAAAAAATTGATATTGAATACAGCGGTCTTAATTTCCTTTGCTCTAAAGAATTATTAAAAGATTTCAAATCAACTGAAATATATTATTCAGGACAGTTTAATTATCTTGAAAATTTTGAAGATGTATATAAGCTTTTTAGAAGCATTAAAAATGTAGGAGCACAATCAACAAATTGTAAACGTAAAACAGTGAAAGAGTTAAAGGATATTCAAAAGTTTTGGCCAAAGAATTACAATAATACAGTGAACCTTTCATGGCAAATTGATATTCAAATCATAAAGAAATTATGAGCAATCACAATAATATTTTCAAATTTATAATTTGTGGAACAGATACTGATATTGGTAAAACTTTAATAAGCTCTTTTTTCGTTAAAGGATTAAATTCCTTTTATTGGAAGCCTATTCAAAGTGGTATTGAATCGCAAACTGATAGTCAAACTGTTGCAAAACTTGCGCAAGTAAGTAAAGAGAAAATCATCAAAGAAGCTTATGTCTTTACAAAACCTCTATCTCCTCATTGGGCTTCTGAAATAGATCAAAAAACTATTAACTTTGACAAGTTGAGTTTGCCAAAAGTGCAAGGCTCACTAATTATAGAAACTGCAGGTGGTTTAATGGTTCCAATAACACGCAATTTTTTGCAAATAGCTCAAATAAAACAATGGAATCTTCCTGTAATACTTGTATGTAAGAGCTCACTTGGCACTCTTAACCATACCTTGCTTAGTATTGAGGCCTTAAAAAAAAGAAATATTGAAATTTTAGGTTTAGTAGTCAATGGCGAAAAACACCTAGATAATCCAAAAACTCTAGTTGATTTTAGTGGTATTCCGTTAATTGCTGAATTTCCTTACATCGAAAAAATGGACTCAAATAATTTAGATATACTATGGAAAGAACTAGATATCAAGAATAAGTTGGTCTCACTATTAAACTCAAAAATAAGTTAAATGAAATCTTTGGATTCAAAAACTCAAAATCCAGATTGGCACCCAAATATTTGGCCACCTTTTACGCAAATCAATAACAGCAAACCACAAATAGAAGTAACTCATGGTAAAGATGCCCTCCTATTTACTAAAGATCCTAACAAAGAACTAATAGATGCAATTAGTAGTTGGTGGGTAACTCTTCATGGTCATAGTAACGAATATATTGCCGATGCCATTTTTGATCAATCAAAAAAACTTGAACAAGTTATATTTGCTGATTTCTTACATCCACAAGCAAAAAAATTATCGGAAAGACTTAGTGAATTAACAAAAATAGAAAGATTATTCTTTTCTGATAACGGTTCCACAGCTGTGGAAGTCGCTTTAAAAATTGCCTTCCAATCATGGCAAAATAAAGGTGAGACAAAAACTCAAATAGTAGCTTTTGATGGCGCATATCATGGTGATACATTTGGAGCAATGGCTTTAGGTGAAAGAAATATTTTTAATGAGAATTTCGATAATCTTATGTTCCCGGTTAGAAGAGTCCCATGGCCTTCAACTTGGATGAACGATGAAGAAGTAGAAAATAAAGAAAATGAAGCGATCCAAAAATTAGAAACTCTACTTAAAACTCCCACAGTTGCAGTAATCCTTGAGCCACTTGTTCAAGGAGCAGGAGGGATGAATATGGTTAGGCCTCAGTTTATAAAAAAAGTTTCAGAAGTTATAAAAAATAATAATTCTTTGTTAATTGCCGATGAAGTATTAACTGGGTTTGGAAGATGTGGAAGCCTTTTTGCGTTTCAAAAGGCAAAAATCATTCCTGATTTAATAAGTATCTCAAAAGGTTTAACTGGTGGATTTTTACCAATGGGAATAACTTTATGTAAAGAAGAAATTTTTCAATCCTTTATTGATGATTCCCCAAGAAAAACTTTTTGGCATGGACATAGTTTTACTGCAAATCCTTTAGGTTGTGCTGCAGCAAACGCTAGCCTTGATTTATTAGAAAAAGAACCACAAAAATACCTTTCATTTGAAGAAAAACATTTATCTCATTTAAATAAATTTAAAAACTTACCCTATATTAAAAAAATAAGAGTATCCGGCACAATTGCTGCCTTCGATTTAGATATTGGTAACAAAAAAGGTTATTTCAATAATATTGGGAAAGAAATAAAGAGTCTTGCAATGGAGCAAGGTTTATTCATTAGGCCCCTTGGGAATGTTATTTACCTCTTGCCGCCTCTCTGTATAACAGATGATCAATTAGAAAAAAGTTACTGGATAATAAGGCAAATCTTAGACAATCTTTAATTAGAAATTTAAGGTCCCTGCAGTATTGCATTTTCCACATCTTCTCTATTAATACAGTATGAAAATAGTCTTTTAGTTTGTTGTCCTTCACTTTCCCAAATAACACTTAAATCTTCTTGTTCAAACATAATAGTTGCATTCCAATTGGAAAGTAAAAGGTACCATTTAGACGGATTATTAACATCCTTAACAGCACCTAAATCAGTTAGCCACAATTCCAATGATTGAAGTGAATGTTGGTTGATAGGAATTTTTGAGAGATTCACAGATTTTTTTAAATAATCACTTTATTAACCAAAGGGGAACTGTGTCTAATTCTTTTCCTGTAAAAGAGGCAATAAAAATTGAACAAATTAAACTTATAAATATGATGACAATTAAAAGAAATAAAGAAAACAATTCCCCACTGGAAAAAGGTCTTCTATTCCCTATTAACTTTTGGTTATTAGAATCGATTATTAAATTATTTAAAACGTTCGTATTATTTTCACTTTTAGATTTTTCTTTTAGTTTGTCATCATAAATTTTCCTCAAATTACTATTATTTAAATTTTCATAAGCTTCTAAAACTTCTTGGAATTTATTTTTAGCAACGTCTATTTCTAATGATGTTGTATCAGGATGCAACTCAATGGAGAGTTTACAAAATGCCTTCCTTAATTCAAAATTTGATGCATTTTCATTTACACCTAAAATTTTGTAATAAGAAGTTTCCCCTTTCAAAATAATCTTTTATTAATATCTTAATTCTAATAAATTTTTAATAAATAGAATGTATCTAATAATAAGTAAAAATTTATATTTATAACGAAATGAAAAAACAAAACATTCCCGATGAAATTTTTAAATTAGTAACTGAAGAAGAAATAAATATTTTTCAAGAGTTACAAATTAAAATTAAAGAATTAAATAATAAAACCAATCTCACCAGATTAATTGATGGGGATGATTATTGGGTATCTCAAGTATTTGACAGCATTTGGCCATTTAAAGCTTTCACGAATATTAATTTTGACAATAAAAAATTTGTAGATATTGGATCTGGCTGTGGCTTTCCTGGTTTAGCTTATGCAGTAATTCATCCTAATTCAGAAATATACTTAATTGATTCTTCAAAAAAGAAAACAGATGCATTAAAAATTTTAATTAAAGAGTGCAATTTCAAAAACAATATCCATATAATCAATGATCGTATTGAGAACTTAGCTCGTCAATCATCAATGAGAAATAATTTCAACATAGCCACCACTAGAGCAGTGAGTAATCCATCAACAGTTTCAGAATATATACTGCCAATGCTAAGAAAAGAAGGGTTAGGAGTTTTATATTGTGGCAAATGGACTGATGAAGAAAGTAAAAATCTGGATAAAACTTTAGAAATATTAAAAGGAAAATTTAAAGATAAAAAGAAGATTTTGTTACCAAGAGGTAAAGGTACCAGAAATATTATTCTTATTCAACCAAAAAATTTTTGTCCTGAAGTTTACCCAAGAAAAGTTGGCAAACCTGAGAAAAATCCATTATAAATTATTTTGTTGATAATCTTTTAGAAACCTTATCTCCAAATTTTTCTTTTAAAGTTCTCAATTTATTTACAACTTTTTTTGGATTTATATGACTCTCTAAAACTTTCAATAATTGTTCTTCAGAAACATCCGTATCTAGTAAATTAGAGTTAGATCCAGGAAACCAATGACTACCATTGCCCAGCAATTGATATCTAGCTCTTGCAAATCCTTCCATATCAAACCAATCTATTAAATTAGAAAGCCAGAGCAATACTGGAATATTAATATTTCCAGGGGTATACTCCCAACTCGGTAAATTTCTATTCCAATTTTGATACCACTCTAAACCTAAAGAATTAATTGACTCCTGCCTTAATCTATTTATTATCTTTGGAACATATTTCTCAGAATCTGATAACAAAGAGACAGCTTCTAAATGGAGATCAAAATCTGCCTCTTTTGCAATACCTACACTAAGAGTGTGCACATTTTGATTTCTTAGGCAAAAAAGATCATTAAAAACTATAGGATGAAGCGGCTTACAAAGTTCCAACATTTTATTTGAGGGAGAATGAAGATGTCCCCCTTTATCAGTAGGACTTATTATGAAAACCCCAAGATCATACTTATTTGCTAATTTTATAGCCTTTGTATTTTCTTGATTGATGAAATACCAGTGCAAATTAACATAATCAAATAGGTTTGTTGATATAGCTTTCTCAATGAGCGAAGATTTTCCATGGGTCGAAAATCCAATAGATCCAATTAAATTTTCTTTCTGCAAATTTCTTAAAATATCAATACAACCTCCATCTTTAACAGCCTGATTTAAATGTTCATATGTATTAATGCCATGTATTGCTAGCAAATCAATTCTTTTTACTTTCAATTTTTCAATACTTGTCATAACATCTCTCTCAAAAATTTCTGGATCACTATTTGGAGGAATCTTTGTTTGAATGATGTCTGGGATTTTTTTAATTTTTTCAAAACCCATTCCTAATTGCACCTCAGAAGTACCATAGTACTTAGCAGTTTCGACATGACTTAAACCATATTTATTTGCCAGATGCAAAATATTGTCTACTTTATTTTGCTCTTCATTTGAAATCTCAGAAAAATCTAATTGATCCCAACTTTTTTGAAATCTCATTCCCCCCAAAGATAAAACAGGTATTTTTAAATTCGTTCGGCCAAATCTCCGATATTGCATCTTTTTGAAATTAATGTTTATTCATTCTTGGTGGTTTTCCAAATGTTTGAAACATATCCCTATCAAGACTATTCTCTAAATCATCCAATTCTTCAAACTTTACCCAGTGAATACAATCAACAGGGCACGTATCTATTGCTTCTTGTAACAGATCAACACTATCTCCATCCTGTCTTATAGCTCTGCTTCTACCATGAAACTCATCAACAATGAAAGTATTTGAAGCTACGTGCACACAGTATTTACAACCAATACACCTAGACTCATCAACCCATACGGCTTTTTCTGTCAATTGACCACCTAATACAGGTTCACAACCTGTTATTTCAATGTTTTCTTCAACGTTATCAGATGGATCAATAAAATCCATACACCGAAATTAATTATCCCACTTGGTCACAACCAACTCTATAGAACCATCATTTTTATTTTTTTGTTCTACAATTTGGTACCCATCCTCTTTGGTTTTAGAAATAATTGTTTGGTAAGCATACATTTGCGTGACTTTAGAAATAAATCTTTCAACCGGGATCTCAAATTTCCATAGATCAAGGTCGGTAACTAATTCATAAGTCTTTGAATTATGGTCCCACTTAAATCCAACTTTAGTATCTCCTGGCATATTTATGCTTATATCTACAGCTGTAAATTTACCCCTATAGCCTTTGACAAACTTTTCTTCTTGATTAATTGTAAAGCCAAGATTGTCTAAAGCCTTAATTAATGGCTCTGCTTCTTTAATCTGGGTTTTAATAGTACTAAAATGTGACATTAGATTCCTTGTTTAATTGTTTTAAGTTTTCATTTTGATTAGAGATGAAAGCATCAGCAGTTTTCTTCTTTACAGTTACTTTGCCAAGAGCATCTTCGAGATTTTTTGTAGCTTCATTACATGAATTACCAATAAATCCCTCTACAGTTTCTTCAACTCTTCCATCTTGATGAATTTTGAATCTCAATGTTTTTTGAGGCATTAAATTCAAGTACTGAGTACTTTTACTTTATATAGAATAACGAAAATATTTTGTTTCAGTTGGTACAAGTTAATTAATTTTAATTTTTATATTGAATGTCTGATAAATTAATTATTTTTATCATTATGGTAGAGAATAAAGATATTCAATTATAAAAACCCTGCATTCCCATAGAATCCAATGCAGTTTTTGCTTCTTCCATAACTGATGGTTCTTTATCAAAAAGCGCTATCTTGGTACATTCATCAACAAAACTTTCTTGATATATATCGTTTAATTTTTCGTATAACCTACACAAAGACCAAATGCAATTACTTCTTACACCTGACTCATTATCTATCTTCAAACTTATTAAAAGCTGTTCTGCTGCTAATTGAGCATTTTTCAAAGAAACATTTCCAATTTCAGCTAAAGAACTAGAAGACCATAACCTAACAGCAGCAACATCATTTTTCAAAGCATTTATTAATGGCTCTAAAACAATTTGGTTATCATAATTTGCTAAGCTCCATGCTGTCGCTCTTCTGACATAAGCGTTATCGTCAGTTTTTAAAAGATTAACAAGTTTCTGGACTGCGCTAGGACATGGATTGCGACCTAAAGCATATACAGCACTCATTCTCTCAACAGGACAAGGTTGATCAAGTAATGGTAACAAGAGAGGTAACGATCTTTTATCTCTATATTCACAAAATATTCTTAATCCCTGTATTCTATCTTCTCTTTTACCTTTTAGCATGTTTAAAGCTTCATTGCACTCTTGAGTTATATTTAAACCTTTTGCAAAAGAATCTTCATCAATTTGCTCAAGAGGGTCTATTTCTATCTCTAGGGCCAATTCTCTGGCCAAAATATCTGGATCAACTGCGATTTCAGCTAAGCTTTCTTTATTAGGATCCTTGTTTTTTGTCATTTACAAATACTAAAAATATTAGTTCATGGGAGCAGGTGACATCATATCTCCTGGCAACCAAATTCTTGCACTAACTGCAAAGAAAGCGATCCCAAAAAGTGCAACGATAGCAAAAGGTAAGATTTTTGTCTTGATGAAGCCCAACGATTCAATATTAATTAAGTCAATAATAACCTTTTTAAGAGACATTTAAAAAATTATTTTTTGATAATATTATTTATTTCTTGCATTTTGTCTAAGCTGACCACATGCAGCATTTTTATCTAGACCTCTGCTTTTTCGCAAGCTAACAGCAATGCCATTATTAGAAAGTCTAGATTTAAATAATTGAATATTTCTTTGGGAGGATCGTTTAAATTCAACCTCATCAATTTGGTTGTAATGTATTAAATTTACGTGACATTGAAAACCTCTAAGCAAATTACTTAATTCATCAGCATGTTCGAATTTGTCATTAATCCCGTCTAGCATTAAATATTCAAAACTTACTCTTCGACCAGTATCTCTTACGAATTTCTTACAGTCTTCAATTATATTTTTGATCTCGTAGTTTTTTGCACTTGGTATTATCATTTCTCTCGTTTTTTGGTTTGAAGCATGGAGACTTATTGCTAGTGTAAATTGACAATTACCTAAAATTTGAAAAGACTTTTCTGACAATTTGTTTATCATTTTCGGTACAGCAACAGTACTTACAGTTATCTTTCTCTGACTAATTTGGAAATCTTTATTTATAGATCTTATTGATAAAAGCAAGTCATCGATATTCAATAAAGGCTCGCCCATCCCCATGAAAACTATATTATTTACTTTTCTATTCATTTCATTTTCAATGAATAAAATTTGCTCTAGTATTTCACTTGCTTTTAAGGATCTCTTCAAACCTTCCTTCCCAGTTGCACAAAATTTGCAGTCCATTGGGCATCCAACTTGACTAGAGAGACATGCAGTCAATCTTTTTTCAGTTGGTATGCCAACACACTCAATACTCTCATTGTCAACTGTAGACAACAATAACTTTAGAGTACCATCATTAGCCAAGTTTTTTTCTCTTAAACTAAGTTCACTTACTTTAAAACCATCGTCCTTTAACTTTTTTCTGAAATCTAAAGGTAAAACTTCTATTTGATCAATATTTTTTTTCTTATTTCTGTAGTTATAGATCCAATTATAAATTTGACGACCTCTAAATGCAGCTTGACCATAATTTAAAGCTACAGCTTCTAAATCTTTAATACTGCTTCCAATAAGATCTTTCAAATTATTTAATCTTTAATTCAAAACTTATTTCACCATAACAGCAAACCATGTTTTAAAAAGAATTCTGTGAGAATGAGAGCAATAAATCCAATCATGGCCATCCTCCCATTAAGTCTTTCGTTGTAAAAATGGAATCCATAACGAGGTAATTTTCTTTTAGGAACAATCTCTGGCTTAATCATCACTTACTAATTAAAAATTTATTCTAGTCACTGAAAATAATAATAGTTTATATTTATTCATCTGATAGCAGGCCCTCCTCTTGCAATCCTTCCAATGCAGCAGGATCTGGTAATTGATCTTCAGAGAATTGATTTTCAGCACTAGGTCTTGCAAAAGCAGCAAAATTACTTGAAGAGGGATCTATTCCATGTCGGTTTCGTGTAGTCTCCAAATCTTCATCACTAGGATCATCAAGGATCGCAGTAGAACTTACGGCAGGGGATTGTGGCATATCTACTGTATAATCCGGTCTTAAATTCTGCGCTCTTCTATATCCACCAGATTCTTCTGCAAGGATATCAGGATGAGGGCCCGCCTCTGAGGCTAGTTCCTCTACAAATCCGCTAAACCCAGTTCCAGCAGGTATTAGCCTTCCGATAATTACATTTTCTTTTAAACCTCTTAGCCAATCAGATTTACCTTCAATTGCAGCTTCTGTGAGAACTCTTGTAGTCTCTTGGAATGACGCTGCTGATATAAAGCTATCTGTATTTAGAGAGGCTTTTGTGATACCCAACAAAACAGGAGTAAACTCCGCCGGAGCTCCTCCGGTAATTGCCATTGCTTGGTTTGTATCTTCCACTTGTCTCAACTCTATAAGTTCGCCTGGCAAGAGAGTAGTATCACCAGCATCTTCTATACGGACTTTACTCGTCATTTGTCTAACAATAACTTCAATATGCTTATCATCGATTGCAACACCTTGTGACTTATAGACATTTTGTACTTCATTTACCAAACTCCTTTGTAGTTTGGAGATGGATTCTCGCGCTGCATCTATAAGATCTTTTTGATCTTTTATATCACTGAAGTAACAATCCAATAATTCATGCGGATTAATTGGACCGTCAGTTAAGACTTCACCACCTGTAACTTGTTGTCCATCACTGACCATTATATTTTTTCCTGGTAATAGTTGATACTCATTTACCAAATCATCTTTTTCAATAACCGATAATGAAACTGATTCTTCATCATTACCTTGCTTAATCTGAACTATTCCAGATTTTTTACATAAAATAGCAGCATCCCTTGGTCTCCTAGCTTCTAATAATTCTTCAATTCGAGGCAATCCTTGAACAATATCACCAGTTTTCTGTCTTTCAAAAACGAGTAAAGCCAAACCATCTCCCCTAAGAACTAAATCTCCATCTTGGACATGTAAAACAGAATCAGGTGAAACCATATATGGCCTTCCAAGCCTTAAGGTTACTGAACTTTCAGAAATTTCTTCAATTTCTCCACATGAAGTAGATTTTTCAGATCCACTTATAGGATCTCCATCAACTACACGTTCACCAACTTTTACAACAGCTTTATTACTAATATTGATCTTGATCTTATCTTCTTTTCTTTCTACGATTAACCTCCTTATAGGCTCATCATCAACAGCTTTTGGTAACTGAACCAATCCCTTTTCTTTGCAAAGAATTTGAGTAGTAGCAATTACATCTCCTGCTTTAACTATTTGACTATCTTTGACTTGCAATTCTGTGTGTGTTGAGCCGTGACTAGAGTCTGACATAGTGTCTCTTCTTACAAGAATAGATTCTAAAATTACTAAATTCAATCGATTGATTGATGCATCATTTTCATCTTCAATCGATTCAACATCAATAGTCATTTGAGGAGTAGCGTTAAAGCTCTCAATACTTAGATGTGTTCTAAGCAATTCAACTCCTTCAACTGATTTTATCAATTCACCATCTTTATAGGTAAGCCTTTGGATAGCTTTTAAGCCTAAATATGGTCCTTTCTCCTGCTTAACATGTGATAACTCGGGTAATTCTGCTTGATCAGGAATCGTATATTCTTCTACTGTTCTTAACAATAAGCCTCTACATTTTGATGTTTCTAATTTCTGAACAAATAATATTTCTTTATTATCAATACCATCCAAAATCTTTTCGCCAGGATTTACTAAATGACCCTCTTCTGAAAATCTATTTAAAACTTCTTCATCATCACACTCATGAAAAGTTCCATTTCTCACAGTTATTTCACGGAGAATATCATTTTTCTGGGTCACCGTAACAATTCCCGATGTTTGACTAAAAATATCTTTTACAACTTCAGTTCCTGCTTCAATCCATTTCATATCTTCAATCATTAGAAGAGATATATCCTTGTTTATTTCATGAGTCTCTTGTGGAATCCAAAGTAAAGTTCCCCCTTGACTAACTTCAAAACCATTTTTAGATGATCTCGCTTTTTTAACACTTAAACCAGGGGCGTATTTGACTAAACCGCCAGTTTTTGTGCGGAATCTTTCATCTGTTAAATCGGCTATTACATCACCATTACTGATTTTATTCCCAGGGGAAATATTCAAACGATAAGAAGTTCCATCACCAGATTCCAAATTAAATATTTGACCTGAGTGCGTAGATTCTTCAATTAATTTAAAATTGCTTAAAGACATTGATGTAGTAACAATTTGAACTTCCCTTGAATCTCCCACTGAATCTCTTAATCGAACTTGGCCACCAAACTCACTTGATTGACTAGCTTCGGCTAAAACGGTTCCTTCATCTATGGCCTTCCCAGAGGAGACAACTGGTCTCGCATTAGGTGGCAGATTATAAACATCTCCAGCCAAAACCCATAATCGGCCCAATCTTTGTGCTTTTAAGGTAATATTTCCCTGCCTATCTGTAACCTCTTTTGGTTGAATCACCTTATCGTATCTGACTTGGCCAGCCAAATCACAGACAACATCTTTTGTTGCTTTTTCAACGCTCTTCTTTACAGCTCCAGCAATAATTTGAGCAACTGTAATATCAGAACTAATTTCTTCTCCATCATCTACGAATAGAAGTGATCCAGCTGAAACCTCAATTTTTTGAGCCTTGTTGGAATTATTTCCTTGAGGAACTATTTTTAATATAAAATCTATTTCCGCTTGTTTAGCTTCTACGCCATGAGGAGTCCTATAACCTCTAACTTTTGCTTTTGAACTAAATTCGACTTTACCAGAAATTTTTGATCTAACAACTCCACTTTCCGCAGTCGATACACCTCCAGTATGGAAAGTTCTCATTGTCAATTGAGTCCCTGGTTCTCCAATAGATTGAGCCGCAATGATTCCTACTGCCTCTCCCAGATCAACAAGATGATTATGAGCCAAAGCCCATCCATAACATCTCCTACAAACAGATCTATTCGCTTCACATGTTAATGGCGATCTTATTTTTACTTTTGTGATAGATGCTCCCTCAATTTTTGCTGACAATGCAGGATCAATCGCAGTATTTTTTAGAATAATTAAGTTTTCTTCGGAATCTAGAATATCCTCAGCAGCAAGCCTACCCAGAAGCCTCGCTCCAAATTTACCATCTTCAGCTTCTACAACTATTGATCGTTCTGTTCCACAATCTTCTTCTCTAACAATTACATCTTGAGCAACATCAACTAATCTTCTAGTCAAATAACCAGAATCTGCAGTTCTTAAAGCAGTATCTACCAAACCTTTCCTTGCTCCATAAGAAGATATCACATATTCAGTGACAGTAAGTCCCTCTCTAAAGTTTGTTCTTATAGGCAGGTCAATAATTTCTCCCTGAGGATTAGCCATCAATCCTCTCATTCCTACAAGTTGTCTCACCTGAGACATATTACCTCTTGCTCCTGAATTAGCCATCATCCACACGGAATTTAGAGGATCATTTTGATTGAAATTATTTTTAACAGCGTCTACTAATCTTTCATTCGTCTCAGTCCAGGTATCAATAACTTTAGTATGTCTCTCAACTTCCGTAATTTCACCAAGTCTATAGCATTCTTCTGTAGCAGATATTTGTTCTTCAGCTTGACCTATCAAATCTTGTTTGGCTTCAGGCACTTTTAAATCATCTACTGAAATTGACACCGCAGCTTGGGTGGCATATTTAAATCCTAAGTCCTTTAAATTATCAGCCATGGCTGCAGTTATTGCAGTGCCATGTGTTTTATAAGCCCAAGAAACTAAATTTTTTAATGCTTTCTTATCAACTACTTTATTCTTAAAAGATGGCGGCGTCTTAGCTAAAGGAGGCATTGAAACTGGAATATTCTTTTTTGAGTTTTTAGTAGTTTTACGTACTCTGGAAGTTTTTTTTGGTTTAGATGATGTCATGATTTTTAAATTAATGAAAAATGGTTTTTAAGGATTAAGTTTTTGATACAGAATCAATGATGGTATAGTTCATAACTACTCTCCCGACAGTTGTCAAAACAAATCTACTAAGTAAATTGTTCTGAGAATCAAATCTATCTCTTCTTAGTTTCCATATTTCTAATTTTGAGCCATCTTCCAGCTCTTCTATTTTTTGTGGTTTACTCATTTCGTCTTCATCTTCAACTTCTCCATTAAATCTAACCCATACCCATTCATGTAAGCTGAGTCTTTTATCTTCAAAGGCGAAAATAACATCTTCAAGTGAAGCAAAAGTAGTTTTATTATCACCAAAATCCGGTTTTTGATAATTAGGTTGCAAGGCAGTCAAATAATATGATCCCAAAACCATATCCTGTGATGGAGTAACAATTGGTTCCCCAGTAGCAGGCGATAGAATATTATTACTAGCCAACATGAGCATGCGTGCTTCAGTTTGGGCTTCTAGAGCTAAAGGGACATGAACTGCCATTTGATCACCATCAAAGTCAGCATTAAATGCGGGACAAACTAGAGGATGAAGTTGTATTGCTCTACCTCCAACCAATTTTGGTTCGAAAGCTTGAATTCCTAGTCTATGAAGAGTAGGAGCTCTATTTAGAAGAATTGGGTGGCCTTCAATTACTTCCTGAAGTACTTGCATAACTTCATCATCAGCTTTTTGTATTAATTTTTTTGCAGCTTTAATATTGTTCACAATATTTTGGCGAATTAATCTATGAATAACGAAAGGTTGGAAGAGCTCAATAGCCATTTCCTTTGGTAGCCCACACTGATGCATTTTTAATTTGGGTCCTACAACTATTACAGATCTTCCTGAATAGTCAACTCTTTTACCTAGAAGATTTTGCCTGAATCTCCCTTGTTTTCCTTCAATGATGTCACTAAGAGACTTAAGGGCTCTATTATTGGCTCCAACAACAGTTCTTCCCCTCCTACCGTTATCTATTAGAGCATCAACTGCCTCCTGAAGCATTCTTTTTTCATTTCTTACGATAATTTCAGGAGCTAAAATTTCTTGTAACCTAGCTAATCTATTGTTTCTATTTATAACTCTTCTATAAAGATCATTTAAATCAGAAGTTGCGAATCTTCCTCCATCAAGCTGGACCATTGGTCTAAGATCTGGAGGTATCACTGGAATTGCATCTAGGACCATCCATTCTGGTTTTGCATTAGTTGCAATGAAATTGTCAATAACTCTAATTCTTTTTATAAGTTTTGCCCTTTTTTGCCCCTTACTATTTGTGATTTCTTCTCTCAACTCTTCTGCAACCTGATTTAAATCAAGGTCTTCTAGTAACTGCTTAAGGGCCTCAGCACCAATACCAACAAAAGGCTCATTTTCAATAGTTGAATCTTCAGCATAGATTTCATCCTCGATTTCTAGCCATTCATCTTCAGTTAATAACTGCTTATATTTGAGTTCTTTATGATCACCTGGGTCTAAAACAACATAACAATTAAAGTAAACAATTTGTTCTACATCTCTAAGTGGAATATCCAAAAGGATAGCAACGTAACTAGGAATGCCTTTTAAATACCAAACATGGGAGACTGGAGCAGCAAGTTTTATATAGCCCATCCTATGCCTTCTTACTCTACTTTCAGTTACTTCAACACCACACCTTTCACAAACTATGCCACGATGTCTAACCCTTTTATATTTTCCACAATGACATTCCCAATCTTTAGATGGCCCAAATATCTTTTCACAAAACAATCCGTCCATTTCTGGTTTAAGTGTCCTGTAGTTAATAGTTTCAGGTTTGGTAACTTCACCTACCACTTGCCCATTGGGTAATGTCCTCTGTCCCCAATCCATTATTCTTTGTGGGGAGGCTATTGAGATTTTGACGTAATCAAAGTGATTTTCAGTTCTTAAGTTGCTGTTTGTCATTTTTGGGAAATTTAAATTAAAAGTTTTTAATTAGGTATTTAATCTTCCTCATATTCAGAGGTTCCTAGTGATTCGTAGGTTGGTCTAGATGGAGTATTCCTTCTCGGATTTATATCTTGCATTAAATCTACCTCTTTCCCTTCATCTGTATAAACACCAATATCTAAACCAAGAGATTGTAATTCTCTCATTAGAACTTTAAAGGACTCAGGAGTCCCTGGCCTAGGAATTGGTTTACCTTTTACAATTGCATTTAGCGCTTCATTTCTTCCTTGCATATCATCAGATTTAACTGTTAAAAGTTCCTGAAGGGTATAGGCTGCTCCATAAGCTTCAAGAGCCCAAACTTCCATTTCTCCAAGCCTTTGTCCACCTTGCTGAGCTTTACCGCCCAACGGTTGTTGTGTAACCAAAGAGTAAGGACCAGTTGACCGGGCATGAATTTTGTCATCCACCAAATGCACTAATTTGAGGAAATGAGAATATCCAACCGCAACTGGCTGGTCAAAAGGTTCTCCAGTTCTACCATCTTTAAGTAATAACTTACCAGGATCTTCAGGATTATAAACCCATGCTTTTCCTGGTTGTTTTGCGGCTTCCTCTAAGAATGCTTGAACTGTCTGATGTGATTTTTCTGCACCATACATTTCGTCGAATGGAACAACTTTAACTCTACAATTTAAATTTGAAGCTGCCCAGCCCATCAATAATTCAAAAACTTGACCTACATTCATCCTACTTGGAACTCCCAAGGGGTTAAGAACTATGTCTACTGGTGTTCCATCAGGCAAATAAGGCATATCCTCTCTAGGCAAAATCCTACTAATAATTCCTTTATTTCCATGCCTTCCTGCCATTTTGTCGCCTACCTGGATTTTTCTTCTCTGAGCAACATAAACTCTTACAACCATATTTGCCCCTGGAGGTAACTCATCTCCTTGTTCTCGGGTGTAAATGCGAACATCCAAGACTCTTCCTTTTTCTGTCTTTGGAACCCTCAAAGAGTTATCTCTAACATCTCGAGCCTTTTCACCGAAAATAGCTCTCAACAGTTTTTCTTCAGGGGGTTGATCTGATTCTCCTTTTGGAGTAACTTTTCCTACAAGAATATCTCCACTCTCGACAAAAGCACCAATCCTGATAATTCCCATTTCATCAAGATTATTCAAGCTTTCTTCTGAAATATTCGGAATCTCCCTCGTGATTTCTTCAGGTCCTAATTTTGTTTGTCTTGCCTCTATTTCATATTTTTCAATATGTACAGATGTATATAAATCATCTGTTACCATCCTCTCACTAACAAGAATAGCATCTTCGTAGTTGTATCCCTCCCATGGCATATATGCAATTAGGACATTCTGTCCTAGTGCTATTTCTCCTCCTTCACAAGCAGATCCATCTGCTAATACTTGGCCAGATATAACTTGATCTCCAATTTTTACGATAGGTCTTTGGTTTAGACAAGTATCTTGATTTGATCTTTGATATTTTTGAAGGTAATGAAAATGTTCACAGCCATTCTCATCCTTTACAACGATCTCATTAGAATCCACATAAGATACAGTTCCATTAACTTTTGTTATGGGTACCATCCCAGAATCTCTAGCAACTTGGGATTCTAAACCTGTTCCGACTAAAGGACGTTCTGGTCTAAGCAGTGGAACAGCTTGACGTTGCATATTAGATCCCATCAAAGCTCTATTTGCATCATCATGCTCCAAGAAAGGGATAAGTGAAGTCGCAACTGAAATTACTTGGACTGGAGAAAGTTGCACATAATCAACTTGATGAGGAGGAACTTTCTCAAAATCTTGTCTATATCTTACAGGTATGAGATTCGCAAGTATATTTCCGTCCTTATCAGTTGCAACGTCTCCTGGAGCGACCCTGCACTCATCTTCTAAATCAGCAGAAAGATAAATTGGATTACCCTCTTTATTAACTTTACCATGTTTAACTTCCCAAAAAGGAGTTTCAATAAAACCATACTCATTTACTCTTGCGTGAGTAGCTAATGAGTTAATAAGGCCAGCATTTGGACCTTCAGGAGTTTCAATAGGGCATAGTCTTCCATAATGTGAAGGATGTATATCTCTTACAGCAAAACCTGCTCTTTCTCTTGTTAGACCTCCAGGACCTAAGGCTGATATTCTTCTTTTATGTGTTAATTCAGCCAGAGGATTAGTTTGATCCATAAATTGACTTAATTGACTGGAACCAAAGAACTCCTTAATTGCTGCAACCAAAGGTTTTGGGTTTACTAGCTGAGCAGGAGTAAGAGAATCAGTTTCACCAACAGTCATTCTTTCCTTAATAATTCTCTCTAAGCGGTTAAGCCCAACCCTCACTTGATTTTGAAGAAGTTCTCCTACAGATCTAACCCTTCGATTACCTAAGTGGTCAATATCATCTAGACTTGCACCACCAACATCCAACTCTAGATTAATCAAGTAATCAATTGTGGAAAGAACATCTTCATGAGTAAGTGTTCTCACTTCATCAGGAACTGTGAGCCTCAATTTTTTATTTATCTTATATCTACCAACTCGGCCTAAATCATATCTTTTGGGATCAAAAAATCTACTGTATAGTAACTGTTGCCCCCCAGAAACAGAGGGTGGTTCACCAGGACGTAATTTCTTATAGAGCTCGAGTAAGGCCTGGTCTTCAGAATTTATCCCCTCATCGTTGGCTGATTCAATGGAATTCTGATAAAACTCAGGATGCCTAAGTTTATCGACAACATCATTATCAGAAAGACCCATCGCCCTCATAAGAACATGAGCATTAATTTTTCTAGTTTTATCAACTCTTACATAAAGTAAATTATTTTTGTCTGTCTCGAATTTTAACCATGCTCCCCTATTAGGAATAACGCTAGCGTTATAGGTTCTTCTTCCATTTTTATCCTGTTCATCTTTGAAGTATACTCCTGGACTTCTAACAATTTGATTAACAATTACTCTTTCTGCACCATTAATAATGAAAGTTCCCCTTTCAGTCATTAATGGTAATTCTCCGATAAATACTTCTTGTTCTTTAATTTCCCCAGTCTCTTTATTAATCAACCTGCAAGTGACGTACATTTGAGAAGCAAATGTTGCATCCCTTCTTTTTGCCTCCTCTACGTCGTGCCTAGGTCTTTTTAGCCTGTAATCTTCACCAATAAAATGTAATTCTAATTTACCTGTGTAATCAGAAATAGGAGAAAAGTTTTGTAATTCTTCTATTAAGCCCTTTTCCAAAAACCATTTAAAGCTTGCTCTTTGTACTTCAACTAAATCTGGTAGGTAAGTACCTGTTTTTGCTACCTGTAAAGCGCTACTGCTCATCCAAGAAACCTGCGATTATGTGAGATTTACTATTTACTTTTAATCTACTTAAAATTTAAATGTTTAACTTTTATTTTAATTTGAAATCAATCATTAGATCATGATTTCAACAAAAAAATTAATTTAATAAGAGAATTTAATATTTGAGCAAATGGTCGAAAACCATTTACTTAAAAGTTAAAGATAAAAAAATCAAGAAAAATTGCAAGTAATTCCTAATTCTAGCAGCTATTGTGTCAAGTTAACAAGTCAAATTTAAACAAATCTTCAGCATTCTTGGATGACTGTTTAGCGATCGTTATTAATTCTGTAGATCTTAAATCTGCTATAAAATTGGCAACATTTTCAACAAATGCAGGTTCATTTCTTTTACCCCTATGTGGCACAGGGGCTAAAAAGGGTGAATCGGTTTCAATTAAGTACTTATCATTTGGAACTATTTTGGCACACTCATGAATTTCATATGCTTTTGGGAAAGTTACTATTCCACTAAAACTAATATAAAAATCAAGATCCAAGAATTGCTTCATTTCTATTGGGGTTCCCGTCCAACAATGAAGTACACCTCTAGGACATTTTCCTTTGTTAGATAGGTCTTTACATATCTCGATCATTTCATTTGCGGCATCTCTGCAATGGATAATTACAGGTAATTCAAGTTCATAAGCTAACTCCATTTGAGGAATAAGAGCATCAATTTGCTGAGTTTTGTTTTCATTTTTAAAAAAATCCAAGCCTAACTCCCCAATTGCAACAACTCTTGGATCTTCTAGAGCTGATCTTTTTAAAAGAGATTTCGAATCTTGTTCCCATTTTTTTGCTTCTAACGGATGCAAACCAACTGAATAGTAAATTTCGTTAAATTTATGAGATATTTTTTTTAACTTAGGAATTTCATTTAATTCGCAGCAAGCATGAACTAATTTTTTTACACCTCTCGAACGTAATCTTAAAACAACATCTTCAAGATCTTTTTCAAAATTTTCAAATATTAAATGACAGTGGGAGTCTATGAGTTCTATATCGCTCATGATTTAAATCTGCCTTTTTACTTCGCGATAAGTATAGTTTTTACAAACTTGTTAATTTTCGATTTTTTATTAGCCCCGTTATTCTTATGAAGAACATTTTTTTTAACTGCTTTATCAATTAGGCTAAAAGCTTTATTAAGACTTGTATTAACTAAATTTTTATTTTCCTCATTAGGGTTTTTTTTGTATTTTTCGCAATTCTCAAAGGTTTTTTTGGTTAAAGTTCTTACCGTAGATTTGTATGACTTGTTTATTAAACGATTTCTTTCGGCAATTTGTATTCTCTTTTTTGCTGAATTGTTATTGGCCACAGAGGGTATATAAGTAGAAGAATATTATCATAACAAATTAATCGACTACTAATCAATCATATATAATTTAATAAGGTATTAAATTGGGTCTGTAGCCTTTAAATTAATTGAAAAATTAAGCACATGAAGATTATAAATAATAAAAAAGAAGCTATTGAAGAATTAAAGAGGATATCTACAAGAACTAATTTAGAAAAAAATAACAAGATAAATGCAACAGTAGAAGAGATTCTTCAAGAAGTTAAAGATTGTGGAGATATAGCGGTAGAAAAATATACAAAAAAATTTGATGGTTTTAATCCTGAACCCATGCAAGTTAATGCGGATCATATAAAGAATGCATGGGATGAAATTGACAATAATTTAAAACGCTCACTTGAGGTGGCTTATACAAGAATTAAAAAATTCCATGAAAAAGAAATTCCCCAATCTTTTACGATAAAAGGTGAATATGGTGATTCAGTCCAAAGGAGATGGAGACCAGTTAAAAATGCAGGAATTTATATCCCTGGAGGTAGAGCTGCTTATCCAAGCACCGTCTTAATGAATGCAATCCCTGCAAAAGTAGCAGGTGTTGAGGAAATTATAATGGTATCTCCTGGAAATAAAGAAGGGGAAATAAACAAAACCGTTTTAGCTGCAGCTTACTTATCAGGGATAAATAAAGTTTTTAGGATTGGAGGAGCTCAAGCAATTGGTGCTTTAGCATTTGGCACAAAACAAATCAATAAGGTTGATGTTATTACAGGTCCAGGGAATATTTATGTTACTACTGCAAAAAAACTAATTTATGGCTCTACAGGAATTGATTCTTTAGCTGGTCCAAGTGAAATATTAATCATCGCAGATGAAACTGCTCAAAGTACTTATATAGCCTCTGATCTACTAGCGCAAGCAGAACATGATCCTTTGGCTTCGTCAATACTTCTAACAACATCAAAGAACCAGGCAAAAGAAGTTTTAAAGGAACTTTATAAAATAATAGATAATCATCCTAGAAAAGAAATTTGCATGCAATCAATAAAAAATTGGGGGTTAATTGTGATTTGCGATAATTATGAATCATGTATTGAACTAAGTAATAACTTTGCTCCAGAACACCTAGAAATTCTAACTAATGATGCAAAAAAGATCCTTGAAGGTATAGAGAATGCAGGAGCTATATTTTTAGGGGAATGGACTCCAGAAGCTGTTGGAGATTATCTTGCTGGGCCAAACCACACTTTACCCACCTCAGGAAATTCTAGATTTAGTGGTTCTCTGGGAGTTGAAACTTTTATGAAAAATACTTCAATAATAGAATTTAACGAAGAAAGTCTAAAAATTAATAGTCTTGATATTATAAATCTTGCTAAAAGTGAGGGCCTTCATAGTCACGCGAACTCAGTACAAATAAGATTTGAAGATTAGCTAACTTTTGAAGGAGAATAAACAACTGGATTATTATTTTCAATTTTACCAACAAGTACTTTGTCCGTTATATCAACGAATAAACCGTTTTCTAATACTCCTGGAATATTGTTAATCCCCATTTCAATTTCTTTTGGATTCTTAATTCCATCATTAAATAATACATCTAAAATGAGGTTCCCTTGGTCAGTAACAACTGGGCCAGCTTTTTTATTCGCCATTCTTAGAGAGGAAGTGCCATTCATTTCTAAGATTACTTCTTGAACTTGCTTCCAAGCATTTGGGAGAACCTCTACAGGTAATGGAAAAGATTTATTTAAGCTTTGTACAAGTTTAGTTTCATCAACTACAATCAACAATTGATTTGCTTTATATGCCACTAACTTTTCTCTAACATGGCATGCTCCCCCTCCTTTTATTAATTGAAATTTTGGATCAACTTCATCTGCTCCATCAATAGCTAAATCAATTTGAGAAACACTAGATAAATCGATAAGCGGGATATTCAGTTCAAGAGCTAAAACTTCTGATTGAAAGGAAGTTGCGACACCTCTTATATTTTGTAGTTTTCCAGAATGGATTTCATTAGCCAGGCTTTTTATCATGAGAGCAGCTGTAGATCCAGATCCTAATCCCAGAATCATGTCACTCTTTACTTCACTTATTGCTGCATCCGCAACTGCTTTTTTCATTTGAGTTTGTAAATCCAAAATCTTTTTCTCTAATTGCTATAAATTATTAAATTTCAATGGGTGATTTATGTCAAACCTGGAAGAGGCTCTGGTTTGATATTTATCTGTATTTCTTTATTATCCCTCAAAACATTCAAGAGGAATACCTTCCCTATCTGAGCTTTTTCTACTTCATCAAGTAAAGCTTTAGGTTCTTTTATAGAGATATTTTCGGCAGCTATGACTAAATCGCCTCTCCTTAAACCAGCTTTTTCGGCGGGGCTATTTGGTATAACTGATTGAATAAGAGCCCCATTTCTTTCAGGTAATTTAACCAGAGAGTTAGGGTCTTGATTATGTTCTTTGGCGATTCTAGGATTCAAAGAAATCAATTGAACCCCTAAATATGGATGAATAACTTCCCCATTTTTAAGCAGCTGATCAGAAACAGTTTTAGCTAGATTGATAGGTATTGCAAAACCTAAACCAGCTCCAGGGCCACTTCTTACCAATGTATTGATTCCTATTACCTCACCATCAGAATTTATAAGTGGACCTCCAGAATTTCCTGGATTTATTGCAGCATCAGTCTGAATAAGATCAAGTCTTTTATCTGAAAATCCTAGACTGTTGATATCTCTATGTAAGCTGCTTACAATTCCCAACGTAACTGTTTTTTCAAGACCATAGGGGGTACCTAGAGCTATTGCCCAATCTCCAACTTCAAGATCCTCAGAATTTCCAAGTGGAGCAAAACCAGTATACGTACCTTCATCAATTTTTACTAAAGCTAGATCAGTTACTACATCTGTCCCTAAAACTTTACCATCACAAATAGATCCATCTGCCAAAGTCACTGAAACATCATCAACTCTATCAACCACGTGAGCATTTGTAAGAACCAAACCATTTTCATTAATAATAACTCCTGAACCTTGTCCTCTCTCTCTTTCAGGCGTAATTCCTTGCTCCCCTAGCAAATCTCTTAGTAGAGGGTCCAGTAAAGTGGGATCAAATTGTTGCCTCTCTACCAATCGTTCAGTGTCAATCTTTACAACTGCAGGTCCAACATTCTTAACTGCTGATGATACAAAATTGTGACTTTCAGGAGAATTTAAAGCTAAAACTTCAGCGTTTTGGAAAAAATTAGATAAACAAAAACAAAAAATAATGAATACTTGGATTAAATTATTCAATTTAATCTTAAGAAATTTCATTTAATGAATAGTGCTTGTATTTACTTAACAATTTAATTGAAGAAATATATTATTGTTGTTTTTTTGTTTACATCAAAAAAATACAAATTTTTGATGATTTTTTATAGAAAAAAACTTTCTATATGTGAGAATTATCTTAAATCAATTTATAAAGAGCAAACTTGAATAAAGAAAAAAAAGGCAGTCTTGAAAAGTTATTAAAAAAAGTTGCCAACGAATGGGATTTTCAAATTTATAACTTAAATTTAAAAACTAATCATAATCCAATTGTTATTGAAATCACTATAAAAAAAACTAATGGTAATGATATTTCATTAGAAGATTGTGCTTTATTTAATACCCCGGCATCTGAAGTAATAGAGAATTCAAATCTTTTAAATTGTTCATATGTCTTAGAAATTAGTAGTCAAGGGGTCAGTGATGAATTAACCTCAGAAAGAGACTTCAAAACTTTTAAGGGTTTTCCAGTTAATGTTGAGTTAAACCAGAAGAATTCAAAAATAAAATTCCTAAACGGTTTACTTTATGAAAAGTCTAAAGATTATTTAGCCATTAACATAAAGGGGAAGATTAAAAAAATCCCTTTTAATGAAGTAATAAAGATTAGTCTTTCTACATTAAAAGATTAATTATTTCAACCATTATTCAATTTTCCCATCATAGATGGCATTAGTTATTCTCCCAGGTTTAAACAATCTTATTGAAGACATTAGTGAGGAAAAAAAGTTACCTCCTAATATCGTGGAAGTAGCCTTACGCGAAGCACTATTAAAAGGATACGAAAAATATAGAAAAACATTTTATATTGGAGTAAATGAAGATCCGTTTGATGAAGAATATTTCAGTAATTTTGATGTCGGATTAGATCTAGAAGAAGAGGGTTATCGGATATTGTCGAGTAAAATAATTGTTGAAGATGTTGAGAGCGAAGATCATCAAATATCTCTAGCAGAAGTTACGCAAGTGGCTGATGATGCGCAAATAGGTGACACAGTTGTTCTAGACGTTACTCCAGAAAAAGAGGATTTCGGGCGAATGGCCGCTTCTACAACGAAGCAAGTTTTAGCCCAAAAACTAAGAGATCAACAAAGAAAAATGATCCAAGAGGAATTTGCTGATTTAGAAGATCCTGTTTTAACCGCAAGAGTTATAAGATTTGAAAGGCAATCAGTCATTATGGGAGTTAGTTCGGGTATTGGAAGACCTGAAGTTGAGGCCGAACTTCCTAAGAGAGATCAATTACCAAATGACAATTATAGAGCGAATGCAACTTTTAAAGTATTTTTGAAAGAAGTTAGCGAAATAGCTAGAAAAGGACCACAACTTTTTGTAAGTAGAGCGAATGCTGGTTTAGTAGTTTATTTATTTGAAAATGAAGTACCGGAAATTCAAGAAGGCACTGTAAAAATAGTTGCTGTTTCTAGAGAAGCAAACCCTCCTTCAAGAGGTGTTGGACCAAGAACAAAAGTGGCCGTTGACAGTGTAGAACAAGAAGTGGATCCTGTTGGTGCATGTATTGGAGCCAGAGGAGCTAGAATTCAACAAGTAGTAAATGAACTTAGAGGAGAAAAAATTGATGTTATTAAATGGTCATCTGATCCAATTCAATATATTTTAAACTCTTTAAGTCCTGCGAAAGTAGATATGGTGAGACTAGTCGACCCAGCTGGGCAACATGCGCACGTACTAGTTCCTCCTGATCAATTAAGTCTCGCAATTGGCAGAGAAGGTCAAAATGTCAGACTTGCCGCAAGATTAACTGGTTGGAAGATTGATGTAAAAAATTCGCATGAATACGATCAAACAGCAGAAGATGCTGCAGTCTCTGAATTAATCATGCAAAGGGAAGATGAAGAAAATCTCCAGCGGGAAGCTGAGCTAAGATTAGAAGCAGAACAAGCTGAGCGCGCTGCAGAAGATGCAAGATTAAGAGAGCTTTATCCACTTCCTGAAGATGATGAAGAATATGAAGAAGAACAATATGAAGAAGAAGAAGAAGAAGAACCCTTCTCAGAGAATGATCAATTTGAGACAGTTCAAAATAATGAAATATCAAACAAAGAGGAGAGAAAGCGGTGATCCAAAAAAATCCTGTTATGCGTATATGCATTTCATGTAGAAAAACATATGACAGGAAAAATCTTTTAAAGATTACAAAAGACCATAAGCAAGGTATTCTTTTTCATAAGGGAATGGGACGGTCAGCTTACATTTGCCAATCAAAAACATGTTACTCAGATTCAAAGATTAAAAAAAAGCTTCAAAAAGCTTTGAAAACACCTTTAGAACCTAAATTTATTGAAATTTTTGAAAAAGAAATTAAAACATATTATGACTATCCCAATAAGGGAATATAATAAAATTAAATCCTTTTTAATTATTAAAAAGAGAAAAAACAGATTAAATGACTATCAGCGATAAAATCAGAATTTACGAACTTTCCAGAGACTTAAACCTGGAAAATAAAGATATATTGGATGCTGCTCAAAAACTATCAATTACAGTAAAAAGTCATAGCAGTTCTATTAGTGCTGAAGACGCAAAGAAAATAAAAAATCTTATTACTAAAAAGAATTCAGATAAGCAAATACTTTCTATAAATAAATCTTCAATAAAAAGAGATAATTACAAACAAAACAAAGAAGATAAATCTCCAGTTATCTCTCCTTTAGAAGGGAAACCTACAAACGAAAATTCAATCAAACAGTCGTTAGTATCACAACCTCTTAACAAACCAGAGAGTCCTAGAGTAAATTCAAAGCAAATTAAAAATCCTAATAAACCCAACATAATTAACAGACCACGATCTCTAGAAAATATTAAAAATCAAAGTCAAAATACCAAATCTTCGCAAAATTTCAATCAAGATACAAAAACTTTAAGAAAAAATACAACCCCACCTATCAATAGTCCCTCAAAACCTCCAATTGAATTAATTGCAAAACCCAAAAATATAAGCAATTTCAAATCTAATGAATCTTCCAAGAACATCTCCAATTCACTGGATAAAAGACAACTATCAAAAAAACCTGATCAAAATGCAAACAAACCCAAACCAAAAAATTTTAATAATAGAAACACCCCTGAACTCGTAGGCGCTCCAATAAGAAGAGACGATTCCAATAAGCAAAATATTTCTTTAAAACAAAATATCTCTAACAGACCAGGCGTTTCAAATAGGCCTGGCATGTCAAGTAGACCTGGATTAAGAAGTAAACCATCTGATCAAGCCAGACCTGGCTCTTTTAATAGACAAGTCAATCCAAATAGACCTGGCGCTCCAAATAGATCTGGCGCTCCAAATAGATCTGGCGCTCCAAATAGACCTGGCGCTCCAAATAGACCTGGATTAAGAAATAAACCATCTGATCAAGCCAGACCTGGCTCTTTTAATAGACAAGTCAATCCAAATAGACCTGGCATGCCCAACAGGCCTAGTTCAAAATTTAATGGTCAAAAGTCCACTGGAATTAGAAAACCAGTATCACCTAATGAGCTTTTGCAACTTCAAAAAACTAATAAACCTGAAAAAGATAAACAAGTTGTAAAAAATAAGGATAAACAAAATATTGAGTTACCTAAACACAAGGCAAAAGCTCCTACTAATCGACCGAGTGCTGCCCCGAATTCTAAAAAACCAGGTCATAAAGGATTTTCAAATAGTTCCAAAAAACCAGGAAGGACAGATTGGGATGATAGTGCAAAACTTGAAGCATTAAGAAATAAAAATCCTCAGAAACAAAGACAAAAAGTTCATATTATCGGGGAGAATGATGATTCATTAACATCCGAAACTAGTGGATATTCAGGCGAGAAAATTTCAATATTATCAGCCAGTTTGGCTCGACCAAAGAAAGATAAATCTGAGGAAACTAAATCTCAAAAATCTGTAAAACAATTCAAAAAAAAGAAAAAAGAGACCACAAGACAAAGGCAGAAAAGAAGAGCAATGGAATTAAAGGCTGCCAAAGAGGCCAAACAAATAAGACCTGAAATGATAATAGTTCCAGAAGATAATTTAACAGTTCAAGAATTAGCTGATAAATTAAGTCTAGAAAGTTCTGAAATAATCAAATCTCTTTTCTTCAAAGGTATAACAGCGACTGTAACTCAATCACTTGATTTAGCAACAATCGAAACAGTAGCAGAAGAATTTGGGGTGCCTGTTTTGCAAGATGATATACAAGAGGCTGCAGAGAAGACAGTAGACATGATTGAATCTAAAGATCTTGATAGCCTGATAAAAAGACCCCCTGTTATTACAGTTATGGGTCACGTAGATCATGGGAAAACAAGTCTCTTAGACTCCATCAGAGAATCCAGAGTAGCCTCAGGAGAGGCAGGAGGGATCACGCAACATATAGGTGCTTATCAAGTCGAATTTAAGCACGAATCTAAAAAGAAAAAATTAACTTTTCTTGATACGCCTGGCCATGAAGCCTTTACAGCAATGAGAGCAAGAGGGACTAAAGTTACTGATGTAGCAGTACTTGTAGTAGCGGCAGATGATGGCTGCAGACCACAAACACTCGAAGCTATTAGTCATGCTAGAGCTGCAAAAGTACCAATTGTTGTTGCAATAAATAAAATTGATAAAGAGGGGGCTTCACCAGAAAGAGTCAAACAAGAACTATCAGAAAAAGATTTAATTGCTGAAGATTGGGGAGGAGATACGGTCATGGTTCCAGTAAGTGCGATAAAAAAACAAAATATTGATAAATTGCTAGAAATGATTTTACTAGTTTCAGAAGTAGAAGATTTACAAGCTAACCCTGACAGATCGGCTAAAGGTACAGTTATTGAAGCTCACCTAGACAAAGCCAAAGGGCCTGTAGCTACTTTATTAGTACAAAATGGAACCTTAAAATCTGGGGATGTTTTGGCTGCAGGTTCAGTCCTTGGGAAAATACGAGCAATGGTTGATGAACATGGCAACAGAATCAAAGAAGCAGGGCCATCATTTCCAGTGGAAGCATTAGGTTTCAGTGAAGTCCCAACTGCAGGAGATGAATTCGAGGTCTACTCTGATGAGAAGACTGCTAGAGCTATTGTCGGAGATAGAGCCACAGATGCTAGAGCTACAAAATTAGCTCAGCAAATGGCCTCTAGAAGAGTTAGCTTATCTTCTCTATCAACTCAAGCAAATGATGGAGAATTAAAAGAGTTAAACTTAATCCTAAAAGCTGATGTTCAGGGTAGTGTTGAAGCAATATTGGGATCACTAGAGCAATTACCAAAAAATGAGGTTCAAGTCAGAGTTCTACTTTCAGCTCCTGGAGAAATAACTGAGACAGATATAGATCTCGCTGCTGCATCAGGCTCAGTCATTATTGGGTTTAATACCTCATTAGCATCTGGAGCAAAGAGAGCAGCTGATGCTAATGATGTTGACATAAGAGAATACGAAGTAATCTATAAACTATTAGAGGACATTCAGTTGGCTATGGAAGGTCTACTTGAACCAGATCTTGTAGAAGAATCATTAGGTAAAGCCGAAGTTAGGGCTACTTTTGCCGTGGGTAAAGGAGCCATCGCAGGTTGTTTTATACAAACTGGTAAATTACAACGAAATTGTTCTCTAAGAGTAATTAGATCAGATAAAGTAATTTTTGAGGGTAATTTAGACTCACTAAAAAGATCTAAAGATGATGTAAAAGAAGTAAATACAGGATTTGAATGTGGAGTAGGTTGCGATAAATTCTCTTCTTGGAATGAGGGAGACATAATCGAAGGTTTTAAATTTGTAACTAAAAAGAGAACATTAAAACAATAAGTATTTAAATCGTTAATCTTTATTCCTATCTAAAAATAATAAAGTAGGAAACAGTAAACAAGCAACCAATTGTATAAAGAGATTATTCAACTGTAAATCACTTCCACTTGCAATTTGAGAGAGCATTATTAGAAGACCCAAAAATGCAGATCCACTAAAAGCTATCCACAATATTCTCCTTAATCCTTTGAAAGGAGTCTGGGTTTCTTTTAATAATTTTTTCTTTAATTCAGGATCTATTTTTGACATAAATTCTTAAAATCATTAATTTAAGTTTATAAGAAATATTAGTTTTTTAATTTTGCCGATATAGCTCAGCGGTAGAGCAACTGTCTCGTAAACAGTAGGTCGTTGGTTCAATTCCAATTATCGGCATTTTAAGCAAATTAATACTAAAAATAGCTTATTAAATTATGTATATAAATACTGATAGAAAAGGATTTAAATAAATATTAAGAAAGTAAATTATAGATATACTAAATTGCTAGTAAAAAACTTCATAAAGTAATGAAATCTATTAATAGTTGGAATTTAACAAATAATAAACTTCATCAATTATTCAAAGATGATAACGAATTTATTTCAATTAAAGTTCGGGGTAATACTTGGGAGCCAATTACAAGATGGTTAAGATTTGATTCAAGAATATTTAGAGAAACTACTAGCAAAGCAAGAATAAACTTATACGATATTGAATCTCTAGCAGAAATTTATAACTACAGATCAGTTAGATGGAGAGCAAAAAAATTAACTCCTTTACCCACTAAGGTAATTCCACAATCTCTTAAAAATATTTTTCGTAAAATACCAATAATAAAACAACTAGCCTACGAGCTAGAAATAGTTTTTTATAAATATAGTGAAGATATTTCCCAACACTTAATATCAATAGTAATTCCTGCAAGAAATGAAGCTGGTAATAAAGAACTTTTAATTAATGCTTTAAACAAATTCAAAAATATACCTAATAAATTAGAAATTATATTTGTAGAGGGTAATAGTAATGATAATACTTATAATATTTTGAAAGAGTTAAAAGAAAATTTCTCAAATTTCTTCAAAATATCTCTTTTAAGACAAACTTCTAAAGGGAAGAAGAATGCAGTTGTAGAGGGATTTAATATTTCTTCAGGTGAGACTCTAGCCATAATTGATAGTGATTTTACTGTAGATATTGATGACAGTATTGCAGCAATTATGGAATCAACCAAAAATAAAAATATACTAATTAATTGCGCCCGTACAACTTTTCCAATGGAAAAAGATGCGATGAGATGGGCAAACTATATAGGAAACAGACTTTTTGCTATATTTCTATCAATCCTCATAAATAAACCTGTATCAGATTCACTCTGCGGAACAAAAGTTTTTTCAAGAAAATTGTTTAAACTCATGAAACAAAACGGAAGTTGGGATTCTAAATCTGACCCATTTGGAGACTTTACGATAATATTTGAAGCAGCAAATAATAATATTAAAATACTAAATTATCCTGTTAGGTATTACGCTAGAAAATCCGGAGCACCAAATATATCCAGATGGATAGATGGATTAAAACTTCTAAAAGTATGTTGGATTTATATGATTTCTGATATTTAAATTAAATTAAGCTTTTCATTAGTATTTTCTAAAGATTTTTAATTTCTCCAAATTAGTAATAAAGTAGTTAGATTCTTAGAGAAAAATATTAATTTTCATGATATGAATTTTAATTTAAAGTTCAAACAATCAAATAAAAAAAATTACTACAGAAGACAATATGGAAAAATCCTAACTGTAAGACTGCCATGTAACCCGATATTTCCAATAGGACCTATTTATTTAGCAGACCATATTCATAAAAGTTTTCCATTAATAGAGCAACAATTTATTGATCTAGCAATAATTCCATCCAATAAAGTTTCCAAATATTTAACTAGAAAAATCGATCAATTTCGACCTCATTTAATCATTTTTTCATGGAGAGATATACAAATTTATGCACCAGTTGATGGCAGAAGTGGAAATCCCCTGCAAAACTCATTTGAGGTTTTCTACTCAAAGAATATCCTTAAAAAAATTAGAGGTTCTTGGGGAGGTTTAAAATTAATTGCATCTCATTATGGAGAAATATATAGAAATACTTCTTTAGTAAAGATGGGACTAAAGAGGGCTCAAAAATACAACAAAGATATAAAAATAATTTTAGGAGGGGGAGCTGTTAGTGTCTTCTATGAACAATTAGGAAATCTACTTCCAAAAGGAACTGTGATTTCTGTGGGAGAGGGAGAGAATCTCATTGAAAAAATCATTAAGGGAGATTCAATAGAGGAAGAAAGATGTTATGTCGCTGGGGAAAAACCTCGAAATAAATTGATACATGAACAACCTTCAGGCACTGTTAAAACTGCCTGCAACTATAAATATATCAAATCAATATGGCCTGAATTCGATTGGTATATAGAAGGTGGAGACTACTATATCGGAGTGCAAACAAAAAGAGGTTGTCCTCATAATTGTTGTTTCTGTGTTTATACAGTTGTGGAGGGAAAGCAGGTCCGAGTTAACCCTGTTAACGAAGTAATCAAAGAAATGAAGCAACTATATGATCTCGGAGTCAGGGGATTCTGGTTCACTGATGCACAATTTATTCCAGCAAAAAAACATATTGAAGATGCAAAAACACTTTTGCAAGCAATTAAGGATCAAGGCTGGGACGATATTAATTGGGCTGCATACATAAGAGCAGATAATATCGATGCAGAGCTTGCTCAGCTTATGGTAGATACAGGTATGAGCTATTTCGAAATAGGAATCACCTCAGGTTCTCAAGAACTTGTTAGAAAAATGAGATTAGCATATGACCTTGAAACGGTTTTAACCAATTGCAGAATGCTAGTTCAATCAGGTTTCAAGAATCATGTTTCAGTCAATTATTCATTCAATGTTTTTGATGAAACGCCCAGCACTATAAGGCAAACAATTGCTTACCATAGAGAACTTGAAAATATTTTTGGTAAAGGCTTAGTTGATCCAGCAATATTTTTTATAGGTTTGCAACCTCACACTCTTCTTGAGAAGTATGCCTTAGATAATAAAATTTTGAAGCCGAATTATAATCCAATGAGCATGATGCCTTGGACAGCTAGAAAACTTTTATGGAATCCAGGCTCATTAGGGAAAAAACTTGGTCAAGTTTGCTTAGAAGCGTTTGATAATCCAGATGATGAATTTGGTAAAACAGTTATCAACATTCTTGAGAGAGAATATGGAAAGTCTTCTTTAAAAGAATCATTAAACGTCCGTCCCTTATCAGAAAGGAAATTAGTTCACTCTAAATAATGAATTAAATTAATTAATCTTCTTTCTCAATTGAACTGGAAATTCCTTTCGATTTTAATGATTCTGAATAAAATTCTGCTGGCTCTAAATCACAAACAATTACCAAGCCAACACCCGTATTATGAGCCTCTAGCATTATTGAAATAGCATCTTGTTCGCTTAATTGCGGCACAACTTCTCGTAGTGAAATAGTTACATACTCCATGGAATTAACTGGATCGTTATGAAGTAAAACCTTATATCTTGGAGATTTATTTTTTAATTCAGCAGGTTTCTTTTCAATTACTGCTGAATTATTACTGACACTTTGTTCTAACTTTATAGATAGCATTGAACTTTTTAGAATCTAAATAGTATTACTAATTATATATTAATTATTCTTTCCATTGCATCAATAACGTTTGATCGTGAGTTAAATGCTGACAAACGAAAATAGCCCTCTCCAGATAATCCAAATCCACTACCAGGTGTGCCGACGACACTAACTTTGTGAAGAAGGAAATCAAAAAAGTCCCAAGAAGTCAATTTATCAGGAACTTTAATCCAGATATAAGGAGCATTGTCACCACCATAAACCTTAAAACCTGCAGTCTGGAGTTTGTTTTTCATGATTTTTGCATTTTCCATATAAAAATCAATTAAACCTCTCACCTCTTTCTTCCCTTCAGGAGAATAAACGGCCTCTGCTCCTCTCTGAACCACATAGCTTACTCCATTGAACTTTGTAGATTGCCGCCTATTCCAGAGAGTCCATAAATCTATTTCCTTACTTTTTGAACTCAAACCTTTGAGATTTTTAGGTATTACTGTAAACGCACATCTAACTCCAGTGAATCCTGCATTTTTTGAAAAAGATCTAAATTCAATAGCACAATCCTTTGCCCCCTCAATTTCATATATTGAATGAGGAATATTATCATCTTGAATAAATGCTTCATAAGCTGAATCAAAAAGTATTAAAGATTTGTTTTGAAGAGCATAATCAACCCACTTTTTCAATTCTTTTTTAGTGATAGTTGCGCCAGTCGGATTATTAGGAAAACAAAGATATATAATATCTACTTTTTTTTCAGGTATCTCTGGCAAAAAGTTATTTCTTTCGTTTATTGCAAGATATGTCAATCCTTGATAAGTTCCATTTTCAAGTGCATCTCCAGTTCTGCCCGTCATAACGTTACTATCTACATAAACAGGGTAAACAGGGTCTGTTACAGCAATTGAATTATCTTTACCAAGAATATCTAAAATATTACTACTATCGCATTTAGAACCATCTGACACAAAGATTTCTTCAGGGGATATTTGACACCCTCTCGAAATAAAATCATGCTCAGATATTTTTTCTCTGAGCCAAGAATAACCTTGTTCCGGCCCATAACCTCTAAAACCCTCTGAAGTCCCCATATCATCTAAAGCTTTACCCATAGCCTCTAAACAAGCACTAGGGAGTGGCTCTGTAACATCTCCTATGCCAAGCTTGATGATTTCAGCATTCTTATTTGATTCAGAATATATTTTTACCCTCTTAGCAATTTCAGGGAATAAATAGCCTGCTTTGAGTTTTAAATAATTTTCGTTTACTAGAACCACTTTAGATAAAAAATTTCATCAATATTAGAATAATGTATTAACGTGCTTAAGTGGTGATTAGATGTTAAAATTATTCTAGTTATGATTAATTCAAGAGATAATCATAGCTATGAATTCAATTTCAATTAGTTTGTAAATCGTTTAAAGCTTTATAAATAGCAGAACCCTACTACTTTTAACTTTATTAATTTTAAAAAGTACATATATACTAGTTATAAATATGCTTTCTCAAAAATATTAAGAATCTAATTCTTAACTTTAGATGATTTTCAAAATCCAAACCATTCATAATCAATTATATGTCTCAGCAAATTATCATCGCTGAGCAGGCTCGAATTGCAGCACTACTCACAGATGATCGAGTTGATGAATTAATCGTCGCACAAGGTAAATATCAAATTGGCGATATTTTCTTAGGAACTGTTGAAAATGTTCTCCCTGGCATTGATGCCGCTTTCATAGATATTGGTGAAAGTGATAAAAATGGATTCATCCATGTTTCAGATCTTGGACCACTAAGACTCAAAAAAGGGACATTTGGAATAACTGAATTACTAGAACCAAAACAAAAAGTTCTTGTACAAGTCATAAAAGAACCAACAGGGTCTAAAGGCCCTAGACTATCCGGGAATATATCAATCCCTGGTAAATATTTGATATTACAGCCTTATGGACAGGGAGTTAATATCTCTAGAAAAATAAATACAGAAACAGAGCGGAGTCGTTTAAAAGCTCTTGGGGTTTTAATAAAACCACCCAGCACAGGTTTATTATTTAGAACAGAGGCTGAAAAGATAAAAGAAGAACTACTAATTGATGATTTAGAAAATTTAATTCAACAATGGGAAAATGTATTAAAAGTTTCTGAATCTTCTAGTCCACCAAATTTAATAAAAAGAGATGAAGATTTCTCTCTTAAAATCTTGAGAGATCATATTAAAGCATCAACTAAAAGCATAATTATAGATGATAAATTTTCAGTTCAAAGAGCAAAAGATTTTATGATAACTTTTGAATCTGATATAGATATTGAATTTCACGATAACAGTTTAAACCAACATATTTTAGATAAATACGAAATTAAAAAAACAATTCAAAAAGCTCTTCAGCCTAGAGTAGAGCTTCCTTCAGGGGGTTATATAATAATAGAACCTACTGAAGCTTTAACAGTAATTGATGTAAACTCGGGATCATTTACAAGATCCGCCAACTCTAGACAAACCGTTTTGTGGACAAATTGCGAAGCAGCAGTTGAAATCTCAAGACAAATGAAATTAAGAAATATCGGTGGAGTTATTGTAGTAGATTTTATTGATATGGAATCTAGAAGAGATCAATTCCAGTTACTTGAGCATTTTACGGCAGCAATAAAGGATGATTCTGCTAGACCTCAAATAGCTCAGCTTACTGAATTGGGTTTAGTTGAGTTAACTAGAAAAAGACAAGGTCAAAATATATATGAACTATTCGGTAAAAAATGTTCTACATGCAATGGCACAGGACAGGTAGAAAATATCTTAAATCACGAAATATCCAACTTAAAAATTAAGAATATTGAAGATAAATCACATAAATCAAACGATATAAAATCTTTTGATATGGATACTTTTCAAACAAATTATAAACAGGAAAAAATAATTGAAAAAGAATTAATTAACTCGAAAGACCAAAGTAAGGAAAATTCTTCTATTAAAAAGGAAAATGATAACGAAAATTTGAACCAAATAAATTCAAAAGAAAAAAATATAATAACTGTTGACCTTACTGATGAAGAAAAAATCGTTTTCAGTCAATTAGGTATTAATCCACTCATAAAGTTAGGTAAAGAATATATAACCAGCAATAATTTTGTGCGTTTAAAAGACATTAGTAAAAAAACCGAAAAAACTTTAAATAATCAAAAAACAAAATCAAAACAAATTAAAAAAATCTCAAAATCGGAAGAAGAAAAGATTCAGACCAATATTGAATCAATTGCGAACCCTAACGAAAAATCAATTAATAAAACTAATGAAAGTAATGAAGTTTTATTTACAGATAAAAACGATGAAATTGAACTTACAGATGAGCTAAACAATGCAAGAAAAAAAAGGAGAAGATCTTCAGCAAGCATTGAATAAAGTTTCCGAAGTTGGGATAGATGAAGTTGGAAGGGGAGCAATTTTTGGTCCAGTTTTCTCTGCGGTTGTAGTATTAACTGAAAAAAATAAATTTATCTTAAAACAATCTGGAGTAACGGATAGTAAAAAATTAACTTCCAAAAAAAGAAAATTACTTTTGCCAAAAATTTTATTACTCTCTTCAGATTATGGAATTGGACAATCCTCCGCAAGAGAGATAGATAAGCTTGGTATCAGAGTTGCTACCGAACTTTCAATGATAAGAGCAATAAAAAAATTAAAAGAGATGCCATCTGAATTATTAATTGATGGCCCCTTATTATTCAGGCCATGGCGCGGTATTCAGAAAAATATAGTAGCTGGAGACTCAAAGTTTATATCAATAGCTTCAGCGAGCATACTTGCGAAAGTATCTCGCGACAATCTAATGGAGAGGTTAGAAAAAAAATACTCTGGATACTTGATATTCAAAAATAAAGGTTACGGTACCAGAGAGCATGTTTCACTTATCAAAAAAAATGGAATAACTAATCTTCATAGGAAAAGTTTTTTAAAAAAATCAAATCTTGTTTAATTCACACCAATCTAAAAAATCTTTAACTAATTGCTGCTGAACTCTTGACTTTATACCTAATAGAATTCCATTTAATACCGAATGACCAGTAGATTCCAAAATTTTTTTTGGTACTAGTTTAAGTAAAGGGGGTTGGCTTACAGATACCCCTAGAAGCGCTTCACCTTCTAACCCAATATTAGTTGCTTCTAAATTCGCTTTCAAAATAAGATTAAAATCATCTATCATACCCAAACCATCTAATGTACTTTCAAGAGCACTCATTTTTAAAATTCCATCATTATTTTCTACTGCAATTGAAACAACAGGGTTAATATCTAATTGAAATACCTTAAAACTTGTTACTGTATACTTGTATTTACCTCCTCCCTCTGGTTCTAATTTTTTGGAGTCAAGCATTGCTCCAACAACTCTTTCTTCTTCCAAAAGATATTTAGAAAGATATTCTTTATTACGTGTGACAGAAAGCTTTAATTTCTGTTTCGCATCAAAAGACAATAGCATTTTCTATATTCCTCCAATGCTTATTTGATCTCTTTTTTTTTTATGATTAATCATGCGCAAACAAGTTGCATATTTAGGACCTAAAGGAACATACGCAGAAAAGGCAGCTCATATTTTATCAAAGCTTGCAAATTTTCAGACACCTATATTTGTACCATGTAATGGGTTACATTCGGTTATTAAGTCAATAGCGTACAACAATTGTGATGCTGCTGTCGTTCCTATTGAAAATTCTGTAGAGGGTGGAGTTACAGCTACTCTTGATGCTCTCTGGAAATATCCTGATATTTATATCAATAATGCGGTTGTTTTACCCATCAAACATGCATTAATTAGTGATGGAGAACTTTCCAATATTTCAGAAGTACTATCTCATCCTCAGGCATTAGCTCAATGTTCAGAATGGTTATCTGAAAATCTTCCAAATGCAATCCCTCTTCCAACAAATTCAACATCGGAAGCTGTCAATATGGTAAAAGGGAGTAAATTCAGAGCAGCTATAGGTTCAAAATCATTAATTCAAATCGAAGGACTTAAAGAGTTAGCCTTCCCTATTAATGATGTTGCAGGTAATTGCACTAGATTTGTCTTATTGAGCAAGGAATCAAATACAAATTTGGCTAATATTGCCAGTTTTGCTTTCTCATTGAAATCAAATAAACCTGGCGCCTTACTAAAGGCTATCAGCAGTATTGCAGATTTTGGATTTAATATGAGTAAAATTGAATCTAGACCTTCTAAAAGAGAATTAGGCGAATATATTATTTATATTGATTTAGAAATAAATAATCAAAATAATATTGAAAATTTTCTTGAATTAAAAAAGAGGTTAAAGCCCCTTTGCAATAATTTTGTAGATTTTGGAAATTATCATTCTGAAAATATTGAACTAGAGTAATTTATCCTCTACATTTATAAACTCCAAATTCCATTAAACCTTTTCTAAATGCCCAATTCATCAGAAGTATTGTTGGAATCTCTCTAATTGACTTCACTATCGCAAAAGGTCCAAGGGACAAAATTGAAAAAGGTCGTCTAATACCTTCAATAATTGAATCGTACCATGAGGGATTTGTATAGGAATTCCAATTATCAGAGATAACTATTCCCGCACTATTTTTGTTAATTCTGAGTATCTTACTGAATTCGTTAATACTAATAAAATTGGGATGTACCCATTGTTCAAGTAATTGCTTAAGAACTAACTTCTCAAAAAAAGATGGTGGGCATGCTTTAAGGTCTCTTGAGTTCCAATCAGCCAATGCCAAATAGCCTCCTGGTCTTAAAGTTCTAAGCATTTCATCTGCAAACTTAGTTTTATCATTCATGTGTGCGCCAGCCTCAATACTCCAAACCGCATCAAATGCTCCATCATCAAATTCCAAATCCAAAGCATCCATAACTTGGAAGTTACAATTTAACCCATAAGGCGTAAGCTCTCTTGCTCTTTTAACTTGAGCCGGACTAATAGTAATACCAGTCACATTAAATCCATAATGTTTTGCAAGGATCCTCGAACTACCCCCTATTCCGCAACCTACGTCAAGTATTCTTGAACCTTTTGGCAATTTATCTATACCACTCCATTTAACTAATTCATGAACAAACTGAACTTTAGCCTTTCTAAAGTCAATATTTTTTTTCCCTAAGGGATAAAAGCCCAAATGTATATGTTCTCCCCATAATCTCTCAAGTAATTTATCCTGGGTCCAAGCATCATATGCAGAAGCTACTGTACCGGAAGAAATATATTTTCTAGCATTAATTCTCCATATGATAAATAGGACTAGGAACAATAAAAGAAGTAAAAAAAAAGGTAATAAAAATTCAAACATTTAATTTTCTTTTATATCAGGAAAACTTTCTTTTAATGCTGTTCTTGCTGCAAGTTGTTTTCTTGTATTATCAAGCATTTCATACTCTCTTTGCAAACGACTAAAAGTATTTCTTTCTTCAAGAAGTCTTTGCTGTTCTTCAGCAACAGGACCACCCAAATGAGCTCCTATCCAAAATGATAAATCAAGTGGGTTATCAGGTAATTTGTCAGGTAAATTTTTCTGAGTATTAGTCAATTTACTTGTTAGATTAATGACATCACTAAGTGCTTCTTTAACTGAATCTTTTAGAGAATCTAACTTTTGAATATCATCAATATTATCATCACTAACCCAGCTAACCATTGCCGAACAAAAAGGGGTTGAACGGATGATTTCTAAGACTTGAAATCTTTGTTGTCCAATAGTGATGATATTACTTCTCCCATCCTCTGCAGTTTGATGCTTTATGATTTGAGCGCAACATCCAACATTAGCCATACTTTTAGTTTTTGGATCCCACTTAATCACTCCAAACATAGAATCTGTTTCAAGAACAGATTTAAGCATAATTCTGTATCTTGATTCAAAAATATGTAAAGGTAATACTTCCTGAGGGAAAAGGACTACTTCTGGCAAAGGAAATATAGGTAATTCCCTTACAGAGAGTTCTCCCATTTCAACCTCAATACAATATTTTTATACTAATCAATTTAGGGCGTTTTCGGGCTTTCTTAAAGTTTAACTTCTATATCTACACCACTGGGAAGATCTAACTTCATCAAAGCATCAATAGTTTTTGCAGAAGGACTATAAATATCAATAATTCTACGATGTGTTCTTGTTTCAAAATGCTCTCTTGAATCTTTATCAACATGTGGTGATCTTAGGACACAATAAATCTTCCTTTTTGTAGGCAAAGGTATTGGACCTATCGCTGATGCAGAGGTAGTATCGGCAGTTTGAATTATTTTGTCACAAGATAAATCAAGCATTCTTCTATCAAATGCTTTTAGTCTTATTCTTATTTTTTGTTGCGCAATAGATGCAGTCATGATTTTGAAAAAAGTGAAGGGTCATTTAATAAAATGACCCTAAGTCATTAATCTATATTAGGTGATTAAGGTTAAATTTTAAAATACAATGATTTATTTAAGTATTTTAGAAACAACTCCAGCACCAATGGTGCGTCCGCCTTCACGGATTGCGAATCTCATTCCTTGTTCGATTGCTACTGGACAAATTAATTCTCCAGTCATTTTGATTCTGTCTCCTGGCATAACCATTTCTACGTTAGAACCATCATCAGAGGTAAAGGCTGTGATTTGACCTGTAACATCAGTTGTTCTGATATAGAACTGAGGTCTATATCCTGCGAAGAAAGGTGTGTGTCTTCCACCTTCTTCTTTTTTTAGAACATAAACTTCTCCTTCAAACTGAGTATGCGGAGTAATAGATCCTTTCTTAACAAGTACCATTCCTCTCTCAATATCTTCTTTCTGTACGCCACGTAAAAGTAGACCAACATTATCGCCAGCCATACCTTCATCAAGAAGTTTACGGAACATCTCAACTCCAGTAACAGTTGTTAATCTTGTATCTCTTATTCCAACTATTTCAACTTCTTCTCCAACCTTGACTTTACCTCTCTCAATTCTTCCAGTAGCTACAGTACCTCTACCAGTAATTGAGAAAACGTCTTCAACTGCCATCAAGAATGGTTTATCAACTTCTCTTTCAGGCTCAGGAATGCTTGCATCAACTGCTTTCATTAATTCTTCAATTTTTGATTCCCAAGTTGAATCTCCTTCGAGAGCTTTTAATCCAGAAACTTGTACTATAGGAATATCATCTCCAGGGAAGTCATAACTATCTAGTAATTCTCTGATTTCCATTTCAACAAGTTCAATAATTTCCTCATCATCGACCATGTCGCACTTATTGAGAGCAACTACGAGAGCAGGAACTCCAACCTGTTTAGCTAAAAGAATATGCTCTTTTGTTTGAGCCATAGGACCATCTGTAGCTGCACAAACTAGAATAGCTCCGTCCATTTGGGCAGCCCCAGTAATCATGTTTTTTACATAATCTGCATGTCCTGGGCAATCGACATGAGCATAATGTCTGCCTTCAGTTTCATATTCGACGTGAGCTGTATTAATAGTAATGCCACGCTCTCTTTCTTCAGGAGCACCATCAATGTCTCCATAGTCTTGTGCTTGAGCTTGACCTTTTTTGGCTAATACATTTGTAATAGCAGCAGTTAGTGTTGTTTTTCCATGATCAACATGGCCAATAGTACCTATGTTGACATGTGGTTTGTTCCTTTCGAACTTCTCGCGAGCCATTTTGAATTAAAGAATCGAGGGTTTAATAGTGTTTTAGTTTAGAGATCAGGAGTTGCCCTGATTCTTGGAAATGATAGCTTCAGCAACATTGCGAGGAACTTCCTCGTAATTTGCGAACTCCATTGAAAATATACCCCGACCTTGAGTCATTGATCGGAGTTGAGTGGCATAACCGAACATTTCGGCTAAGGGCACTTTGGCCTGAACCTTAGACAATCCATCATCAACAGATTGTCCTTCTACTTGACCTCTCCTAGAAGAGAGATCACCAATTACAGATCCAAGAAAGTCGTCAGGACTTTCGACCTCAACTTTCATCATAGGCTCTAAAAGGACAGGATTGCATTTTTTAACCCCGTCTTTAAAAGCCATGGAACCTGCAATTTTGAAGGCCATTTCAGATGAGTCTACATCGTGGAATGAACCATCGACTAGTGTTACTTTTACATCAATGAGTGGATAACCGGCAAGAACACCTGATTCACAAGTCTCTTTCATCCCGTTAGAGGCAGGTCCAATATACTCTTTTGGTACAGCTCCACCAACAATTTTGTTAACAAATTCAAAACCTTTACCAACTTCAGCAGGTTCCATTTCAATTATTACATGCCCATATTGACCTTTTCCTCCAGTCTGTCTAGCGTATTTACCTTCACCTTTTGAACTAGATCTAATGGTCTCTCTGTATGAAACTTGAGGGGCTCCGATGTTGGCTTCTACTTTAAATTCCCTTAACATTCTGTCAACAAGGATTTCTAAGTGTAGCTCGCCCATACCTGCAATAACAGTTTGATTTGTCTCAGGATCTGTACTTACCCTAAAGGTTGGATCCTCTTCAGATAAAGCCGTTAAAGCTTTAGATAATTTTTCCATATCCCCTTTGGTTTTTGGCTCAACAGCCACTGAAATAACTGGTTCTGGAATAAATAATGTCTCCAAAACTATAGGATCTTCTGTATTACATAAAGTGTCTCCAGTGGTTGTGTTCTTTAGACCTAGTACAGCTCCTAAATCCCCGGCCCTCAATTCATCTACCTCTTCTCTTTCATCAGCTTTTAAAATCACTAATCTAGAAATTCTCTCTTTAGCATCCTTAGTAGAATTCATAACATAACTACCCTTAGAAAGAACACCTGAATACATTCTTACAAAAGTTAATTTGCCATAAGGATCTGACATCACTTTAAAAGCTAATGCACTGAAAGGAGCATTATCATCAGAAGGTCTAATATCTTCTTTACCACTTGGTAGAACACCTTGGATTGGTTTCACATCAACTGGTGCTGGCAAATAATCAACTACAGCATCTAGGACGAGTTGTACGCCTTTATTTTTAAAAGCTGACCCGCAAAGTACCGGGACTAATCCATGTTTTAAAACACCTTCCCTAATACCTTTTTTAAGTTGCTCTTCAGATAATTCTCCAGTATCAAGGAATATTTCAATTAAATTTTCATCATTTTCGGCTACGCTCTCCATTAACTTAAATCTCCACTCAGCAGCTTCTTCCTCCATCTCAGAAGGAATAGGTGCTTCTTCAATATCTGTGCCAAGATCATTTTTGTAGAGATAAGCTTTATTAGCAACTAAATCAATAATGCCAGTAAGATCTCCCTCAGCTCCAATAGGAAGTTGGATAGGAAGAGCATTTGCCTTTAGTCGGTCTTTAATCTGCTGATTAACTTTTAAGAAATCTGCGCCAGTTCGATCCATTTTATTTACAAAAACCATTCTTGGAACAGAATATCTGTCAGCTTGACGCCAAACTGTTTCGGATTGAGGTTGAACTCCCCCAACAGCGCAAAATACAGCGATAACGCCATCCAAAACTCTCATTGATCTTTCCACTTCAATAGTGAAATCAACGTGACCTGGAGTATCAATAATATTAATTCTATGATCTTGCCAACTAGTAGATATTGCAGCAGCTGTAATAGTTATTCCTCTTTCTCTTTCTTGAGCCATCCAATCTGTTACTGCAGCACCATCATGAACCTCTCCAATCTTGTGAACCACACCAGAATAAAATAAGATTCTTTCGGTTGTTGTTGTCTTCCCTGCATCAATATGAGCGGCTATACCTATGTTCCTTACTCGTTCTAGGGGAAAGTCGCGTGCCAATTTTAAAGCTCCAAATAAAATAAATTTTGATAAGTATAGTTCACCCTAAAAGTAAACTCTTATAATAATAAACTACTTAAGTACCTTTTTGACGAAATTAATATCTGTAATGCGCAAAAGCTTTATTAGCTTCAGCCATTTTATGAGTATCTTCTCTTTTTTTAACCGAACTACCGGTTTCATTTGCTGCATCCATTAACTCACCAGCAAGTTTTTGTGACATACTTTTGCCATTTCTTGCACGTGAGAATGTAACGAGCCATCTTAATGCCATAGCTGTCCCCCTCTCTTGACGTACTTCCATAGGCACTTGATATGTGGCACCACCAACCCTCCTAGCTCTTACCTCAACAAGAGGAGTAGCATTTTTTACAGCCGTTTCAAATAATTCGACAGCATTACCGCCAGTTCTCTCACTTATTAGTGAAAAAGCATCAGATAATATTCTTTGAGCTGTAGATTTCTTTCCATGCTTCATCAATCTAGAAATCATCATTGAAGCTAGTCGACTATTAAATTGGGGATCTGGAAGAACTGGTCTTTTTACTGCTGCGTTACGACGTGACATGTTTTTAAATAGTGCTGTTTACAAGTTAATCTTTTGGAGCTTTTGCTCCGTACTTAGATCTGGATTGACGTCTATCTTTGACTCCAGCTGTATCTAAAGTACCTCTTATTATATGATATCTAACTCCTGGCAAATCCTTAACTCTTCCCCCCCTTAGTAGCACTACAGAGTGCTCTTGCAAATTATGTCCAATTCCGGGGATATAAGCTGTCACTTCGAAACCTGAGGTCAATCTTACCCTTGCAACTTTTCTAAGAGCTGAATTAGGTTTTTTGGGAGTTGATGTATAAACCCTTGTACATACGCCTCTTCTCTCAGGACAAGCTTTTAGTGCAGGGGATTTTGTTTTTTTGGACAGGCGTTTTCTTTCTGATCCTACTAATTGTGAAATGGTGGGCATCTAAATATATGTTAAATAAATAAACATTTAGACATCATAACCTTTTACGGGCACCAACCAAAAGTTTTTAATCATGTTTTAAAAAATCATGAAAATAAAATTGTTTGATAAATATTAATTATTTTAAGATTTATTTTAAGATTTATTTTTATAATATGAGTACATCAATAACAAAACAGAGTTAAATAATCTATGGGAGAGAGTATTAAAAGAATAATTGACCCATACAAAGATAGTTATTCGCCAAATGGAATAATTGGTGAAAAAGATTCCTGTGGAGTAGGTTTTATAGCCAATATTAAAGGGTTAGAAAGCAACTGGATACTTAAACAATCCTTAAAGGGACTTAACTGTATGGAGCATAGAGGTGGTTGCGGAGGAGATAGTGATTCCGGAGATGGTGCGGGCATTTTATGTTCAATTCCATGGAGATATATTGATCAAGAAATGAATCTAGAAACTAATAAAGAATTGGATAGAGGTTTGGGCATGGTTTTTATGCCTAACAAAAAAGAGAAAATTGAAGAATGTAAATTAATATGTGAAAATGAAGCTGAAAAATTATTTATCAACAAAACATCTTGGAGAACAGTACCTGTTAATAATGAAATATTAGGTCCTTTAGCAAGAGCAAATGCTCCATTTATAAGTCAGTGGATTGTATACATAGAAAAAAAAGATAATCAGGATATTGAAAGGATTTTATTCCAATTAAGAAAAAGAATTGAAAAAAAAATAAGAGAAGCTTTTAAAAACGAAGTTGGTGATTGTGAATTTTATTTTGCCTCACTTAGTTCTCAAACAGTTGTTTATAAAGGTATGGTTCGTTCTGAAATATTATCTGAGTTTTATCAAGATCTAAAAGATGAAAATTTTGAAGTCTCATTTTCCGTTTACCATAGAAGGTTTAGTACTAATACACTTCCAAAATGGCCATTAGCTCAGCCTATGAGATTTTTGGGTCATAATGGAGAAATAAATACTCTATTAGGTAATATCAACTGGGCTAAGGCATCGGAAACACATATCGATGATTTTTGGGGAGAGTTATCGAATGAAATTAAGCCCATCGTAGACGTAAATAAAAGTGATTCATCAAATCTAGATGCAACTCTTGAAATTAATATTCGCTCAGGTCAGCCCATTACAGACTCATTATTAAAACTTGTTCCTGAAGCATTTAGAGATCAACCAGAACTCGAACAGAGAGAAGATATAAAAGCTTTTTATGAATATTCTGCAAGCCTACAGGAAGCTTGGGATGGTCCTGCACTTCTTGTATTTGCTGATGGAAATTTTGTCGGAGCAACACTTGATAGGAATGGTCTAAGACCAGCAAGATATTCAATAACAAACGATGGGTTTGTAATAATGGGCTCTGAAACAGGAGTAGTAGATATTGAAGAGGAAAGAGTCATAGAAAAAGGTCGTTTAGGACCAGGACAAATGTTGGCAGTTGATTTTGATAAAAATGAAATCCTAAGAAATTGGGAAGTAAAATCTAAAGCAGCTCAAAGGCATGATTATAAAAACCTCCTAATTAATAGAACTATACAAATTGAGAATAGTGAATGGTTTAAAGACTGCAAACTAAAAGACCTTGACTTGTTACAACAACAAACTGCATACGGTTTTTCATCAGAAGATAATGATCTGATCTTGGATTCAATGGCTTCATTAGCTAAAGAGCCCACTTATTGCATGGGCGACGATATCCCATTAGCAGTGCTTTCCTCAAAGCCACATATTTTATATGACTATTTCAAGCAAAGATTTGCGCAAGTTACCAATCCTCCTATTGACCCTCTAAGAGAAAAACTGGTAATGAGTTTAGAGATGCATCTTGGGGAAAGATGTACACCATTTGAGGTTAAAGATACTAAACCTTTTATTCATTTAAAAAGTCCAATTCTCAATGAGGAAGAACTCATTTCCATTAAAAAATCAAAAATTAAATCTCAAACAATTTCAAGTTTATTTGATATTGAGGAAGGTGTTCAAGGCTTAGAGAACCATTTAAAAGCAATTTGCAAACAGAGTGAGCTCTCTATAAAAGAAGGTTGCTCTCTAATTATTATTTCTGATAAAGGAATTAATCCAAAAAAGACTTTTATTCCTCCTTTACTTGCAGTTGGGGCAGTTCATCATTATCTCTTAAAAAAGGAAATAAGGCTAAAAGCTTCTCTAATTATTGAAACTGGTCAATGTTGGAGCACACATCACTTGGCTTGTTTGATTGGCTATGGCGCAAGTGCAGTTTGCCCTTGGTTGACCTTCGAAGCAGGAAGACACTGGTTAAAACATCCAAAAACACAAAAACTCATTGATAGCAAAAAAATAAATCCTTTATCAATAATTGATGTTCAAGAAAATATTAAAAAGGCTCTAGAAGACGGTCTAAGAAAAATTCTTTCGAAAATTGGTATTTCACTTTTATCTAGTTACCATGGCGCACAAATTTTTGAAGCTGTTGGCCTTGGATCTGACTTAATAAAAATGGCTTTTGATGGTACAACAAGCCGCATCGCTGGCATTACATTAAAAGAATTAACTAATGAAACACTTTCAATACATACGAAAGCCTATCCAGAGATCGATTTAAAAAAATTAGAATTTTTAGGATTTGTACAATTTAGAAATAATGGAGAATATCACGCAAATAATCCTGAGATGTCAAAAGTTTTACATTCAGCTGTAAAACAAGGACCAGGATACAATCATTTTGAAACTTACAAAAAACTTATTAGTAATAGACCGACAACATCTCTAAGAGATTTACTAACAATTAATTCAAAAAGAAAAAGCATTCCGTTAGAGGAAGTTGAAAGTGTTGAATCAATTTGCAAAAGGTTTTGTACTGGAGGAATGAGTTTGGGTGCTTTATCAAGAGAAGCACATGAAGTGTTGGCAGTTGCAATGAATAGAATCGGTGGAAAAAGTAATAGTGGAGAGGGGGGAGAAGATCCAGCCCGTTTTAATGTTTTAAATGATATCGATGAAAATACTCAATCAGCGACGTTGCCATTTATAAAAGGTCTAGAAAATGGAGACACCGCATGCTCAGCTATTAAACAAATAGCATCAGGTAGATTTGGAGTTACCCCTGAATATCTCAGAAGTGGTAAACAACTCGAAATTAAAATGGCTCAAGGTGCAAAACCTGGAGAAGGGGGACAATTGCCTGGTCCAAAAGTTGATTCTTACATTGCAAAACTAAGAAATAGTAAACCTGGAGTAGCTCTAATATCTCCTCCTCCGCATCATGATATTTATTCAATTGAAGATTTAGCTCAACTTATCCATGACTTACACCAAGTTCATCCAAAAGCGAAAGTGAGCGTTAAACTTGTTTCTGAAATTGGTATAGGCACTATTGCTGCTGGAGTAAGCAAAGCTAATGCAGATGTAATTCAAATTTCAGGCCATGACGGAGGTACAGGTGCTTCACCCTTAAGTTCTATTAAACATGCAGGTTTACCATGGGAACTAGGTGTCGCTGAGGTTCATAAATCTCTATTAGAAAATAACTTACGAGAAAGAGTAATTTTGAGAACTGATGGAGGTCTTAAAACAGGCTGGGACGTAGTTATTGCCGCTTTACTAGGCGCTGAAGAATACGGTTTCGGTTCTGTAGCGATGATTGCTGAAGGATGCATAATGGCTCGTGTTTGTCATACAAACAAGTGTCCTGTTGGAGTTGCTACTCAAAAAGAAGAATTAAGAAAAAGATTTAAAGGTATTCCAGAAAATGTTGTTAATTTTTTCTTATATATTGCTGAAGAAGTGAGACAGATCATGAGTAGTATCGGTGTTTCCAATATGGAAGAACTAATTGGAAATCAAGAATTTCTTTCTGCAAGAAATATCAGTCTTCCAAAGACTTCTAATATCGATCTTTCTTCTTTAGTAAATAATGAATATTCAACCACTGATAGATCATGGTTAAAACATTCACAAAATGCTCATAATAACGGTTCTGTATTAGAAGACGAGTTTTTGTCTGATATTGAATTTATAGATTCAATTAAAAATCACGAAAAATTAACCAAAGAAATTGAAATAAAAAATACAGATAGAAGTGTTTGTGCGAAAATATCAGGCGAAATTGCAGAACTTCATGGAAACACTGGATTCAATGGCGAACTCAATTTAAATTTCAAAGGGTACGCAGGACAAAGCTTTGGTGCCTTTCTATTGAAGGGGATGAATGTTCAATTAATCGGAGAAGCTAATGATTATGTTTGTAAAGGAATGAATGGAGGAATACTCACAATAATTCCACCAAAAATAGATAAAATCTCCTCCGAACAAGTCATACTGGGTAATACTTGCCTTTATGGAGCTACAGGTGGGAAATTATTTGCATTAGGAAAATCTGGAGAAAGATTTGCAGTAAGAAATAGTGGTGCAGTAGCAGTAACAGAGGGAGCAGGCGATCATTGTTGTGAATACATGACTGGCGGTAAAGTTGTGATTCTAGGCTCCACAGGAAGGAATATTGGTGCGGGCATGACTGGTGGAATAGCTTTTATAATCGATGAGAATAATGATTTAAGTAATAAAGTTAATAAAGAAATAGTTAGCATTCATAAAATAACTTCATCAAAGCAGGAAGATATTTTATTAGAAATTATTAGAGAATATCGAGCAAAAACAAATAGCTTAAAGGCTGCCAGAATAATTGAAAATTGGTCTGATTTCAAGAGTAATTTCAAATTAATTGTTCCCCCAAGCGAAGAAGACATGCTTGGCATAAAGAAAACGTAAATGCCTTTCTTTGTAAAAACTGAAATTATAAAAAAAGAATATTTAATTAATAATGTTTTAAAACGAAAAATAATTAACGAACATATTGATTGGATAAAAAAATTAAAAAAAAAAGGAATTAATATAAAAAGTGGTTTTTTGGTAGATGAGTTAAAAAGACCAGGCGAGGGAGGATTACTCATTCTTGAAATGAATAATTATAAAAATGCACTAAAAATAATTAAGAACGATCCAATGATTAAGAATGATCTAGTTGAATGGAAATTAAATGAGTGGGTAGATTCAAATAAATGAAAATAACTATCTTGGATACTTTTTCATAAGTTTTTGAATCTCTTCAGCATGATAACTGCTTCGAGTTAAAGGAGAACTAACTACTTGCATAAAGTCCAAATCTTTTTCCCCAAAAACTTTAAAGTAATTAAATTTTGCAGGACTCACAAATCTTTGAACAGGTAAATGATTAGGTCCAGGAGATAAATATTGGCCAATAGTAACAATATCAACTGAATTACTTTTTAAATCTTTAAGAAGACTTAAGACCTCCTCATCTTTTTCCCCTAAACCAAGCATAAAGCCTGACTTTGTATACACTTTGGGAGAATAGTCTCTGGTTCTTGTAAGTAACTCAAGAGTTCTCTCATATTTACCCTGAGGTCTTACTTTTTTATATAGCGAAGGCACAGTCTCAATATTATGGTTTAAAACGTTTGGATTTGAATCAAGAACTCTTTCAAGAGCTTTCCAGTTGCCACAAAAATCAGGGATTAAAAGCTCAATAGAAGTTTCAGGAGATTTTT
>QCBG01000002.1 GCA_003279115.1 Prochlorococcus sp. AG-347-E03
GATTTTGAATTCTTTATAAATGTCTGGCCAAAATTTTAAAGATTTTAGACCTTCTAAACCTCCTTGACTGAGGGAGTATTTATTACACCAATTTAAAAATTCTGAGACATCTTTTGGACATCTTTTGAGTTGCAAAAGCATATCTGATAAAACTTGTCCTGCCTGGAAATTCCTTGTTGGTTTTCCTTCAGTTGGCAGAGTCATGCTCCCTAAAACATCAGCCTTAACAGCATTTAATTGAGAAAAAGTATAATCTCCTTTTTCAAAAAATTTATCATTAATTTTTTCCTTTGCACTAATAATTTCTTCACCATAACCAAGTTCCTTTAATGAAAGATATTTATTGTCTAATTTATTTTCTTTTCTAACTTGTAATGATACTGATGCGGCCTGGTCCAAACATTGCGTCAACAAAATCGTATTAACGGTAGGTAGCATTCCTGGCTTATCGGAATGAAAGTTATTTACAAAACCTGCAAATATGGATGAGATATTTTTTATTGATTTTATATATTGACATTCAATATTATGCACTCCAGGAGAAACTTGGATTTTCGGTGACAATTGATTCAAAATTCGGGCTCCTAATAAAGCAGTTAGGGCATCAGGATGGCAGAAATTCGCAGTAAAACTATCATTAGGATTTCGTAAAGCTCCGTGACGATGAAACCCTGTAAAAAAAGCTAAATTTGGATATTTATTACAGAGAATAAAGGGGGTTTTGTTTTTATTATCAATGCAAAAAGAACCAACGAGGCAGCCAAGAACCACATTTTCTCTTTTTAAAGTTTTTCTAAGTTTTAAAGCATCTTTAACATCATCTTGTATATGATTACTGTTTGAAGCAAGAATAACCATCTCACATTCCATGAGAAGATCTTTTAGATCAAAAGACTTTCTTATTCCTTCTGAAGAATAATGTCCCATTGTCTTAATCTTTTCAATAGTCTCATTATCCATATCAGAAAGAACATCATTTGAGAAAGCGCCTAACAAATCTCTATCTTCCCTGGGAGCTAAGAGAATATTATTTGATTTTCCATGCATAGCACAGTTATATGCAAGTGATGCAGGATATAAACCAACACTGTAGAATCCAACTTTGCTGTTCTCTAAATCTTCAATCAATGAATAAAAATATTTTTCATCATTTATGTTTTCTATAAAATTATTCTTCATTTTTGGAAATTCTTGATAATTTTTTTAATTTCTAACCCATACCAACATTTTTCTACATTAAAGCAATTCTTGACCATAGCAAATTATTTATTGTAAATATTGAATTTTATAATTTATAATTTCTTTGAGATATAGAAATTAAATTAAAAATAGAAATAATTATAAATATGGAATATATAGCAAGTAATTTAAAGGCGCTAAAACAATTAATTTCTTCTAAGAATATCTTAATTATTCAAGACATTGACGGAGTTTGCATCCCTTTAGTTAAAGATCCAATGACTAGAAAATTAGAATCAAAATATATCTATGCAGTAAAAGAATTTGCAGAGGAATTCTTTGTATTAACTTGCGGGGAACATGAAGGTCCAAGAGGGGTTAACAGAATAATAGAAAGCAGTTTAAGAAGCACTTCTAAACCTAAGAACAAAGGTCTTTATTTAAGAGGTTTAGCAGCCTGTGGAGTTGAGTATCAAGACAACAATGGTGAAATAAGTTTTGAAGGAGTCTCAGAACAAGAACTAAATTTTTTATCTAAGGTACCTAGTTTAATAAGACCAAAGTTTAATTTTATAGTTAAGAATATTTTTCCTGAACTTAGCCAAGAAGATATCAATTTTCACGCAGTAAAATCAATATGTAAAACACGCTTCTCGCCAACGATAAATTTCAATAGTCTATTTGATTTAGTTCATAAAGATTCTGATAAAAGAAAGCTTATTCAAATTAGTTTTGAAAAAATGATGAATGAAATCATTTTAAAAGCTGAATCCGAAGGCCTCAAAAACTCATTTTTCCTTCATATTTCACCAAATTTAGGTAATAAAAATGGTAGAGAAATAATTAAACTTTCTTCTCAAGATGATATTGGATCAACAGACATACAATTACTCATTAAAGGAGCAGTTAAAGATTCTGGAGTTTTATTTCTTATAAATAAATTTATTGCGGATAAAACTGGTATAGCTCCTTTTGGGAGAAATTTTAATTTTAGAAACTCTCCAAATTCTGTTACGGAAAAAATTGATTTATGCAAAAGAACTATTCAAAAAGAAGATATGCCTTTGATTGTAGGAGTTGGTGACACAGTCACATCAAAAAAAAATAATGATGAAAAAAGTTATTCAAGAGGAGGAAGTGACAGGTCTTTTCTAGAATTAATACAAATATTAGGTAATGAATTTGGGATTAAGAATAAAATCATTTTTGTAGATAGTAGTTCTGGTGAAGTTGAAAGACCCTCTACAAAAAAAACTGGTTTAATAGGGATTAGTGATCTTCATGACAACTTAAAATTTGACATAGTTTTTAAAAATGGGCCCAAAGAATACATAAGTTGGTTTATTGAACTTGCTAATGAGAGATCAAACTTTAAAAAAAATAGTTGACTTTTTTATTTTCGAATGACAATTTATAAATAATAAGTTCATGAAAGAAAAATTCCCTTCAATATATAAAGAACCTATAGAAACATTGCAAATTAATATAGGTTATAAGTGCAATCAGGCTTGTAAGCATTGTCATGTCAATTCGAGTCCCCTAAGGACTGAAAAGATGTCCAATGAAATAATATCTCTTATTCCAAAGATAATTGAAAAATACAAAATCAAGACTTTAGATATTACAGGTGGTGCGCCAGAACTTCACCCGGAATTTAAAAACCTAATAACCAGCTTAAGCACAAAACAAGTTGATATTATTGATAGGTGCAATTTGACAATTTTTTTTGAAGAAGGTTATGAAGATCTTCCTCAATTTCTTGCAAAAAATAAAGTGATAGTTACTGCTTCGTTACCGTGTTATGAAAAAAATAATGTTGATTTTCAAAGGGGTTTTGGCGTTTTTGAAAAGAGTATTAATGCCATTAAAATTCTTAATGATTTAGGCTATGGAAAGAAAGAAAATGGATTACAATTAAACCTTGTTTACAATCCTGTAAGCCCAATCCTTCCTCCTTCTCAGGAGATATTGGAGAAGGATTATAAAAAAATACTATTCGAAAAATACAATATCGTTTTTAATAATTTATACACAATAACTAATATGCCAATAAATAGATATGAAGAATCTCTTAGAAGAGAAGGGAAACTAAATACTTATTACAAATTACTAAAAGAAAATTTTAATGAAAAAAATTTAGAAAATCTTATGTGTAAAAAGACAATTAGCGTAAATTGGCTAGGAGAAATTTATGATTGTGATTTTAACCAACAGATAAATTTCCGAGAGAATGAAGGACCAAAGACGCTTTTTGATCTATTGGATGAATCATTTACTTTTGACTACGGGGTAGCTGTAAAAGAACATTGTTTTGCTTGCACTGCAGGTGCGGGGTCAAGTTGTGGAGGGACTTTAAGTTAAAACCTGTTAAATGCAATTAGGACAAATAGCTCTTACATTTAAAGAGGATTCAATTAGTTTAAAACCATTAACTTTTGCTGCAACTTTGCCTGCCTCTAAAACCTCGTCATTTTCGAATTCTTCTGTTCTTCCACACCTAATGCAAATCAAATGATGATGATCCGGTGTATCGTTACTAAGCAATTCATATCTGTGTCCACCCTCACTGAGTTCTAATTCATGAAGCAAACCCATTTGTACTAAAAGTCTTAAAGTTCTATAAATTGTTGCCAGTGAAACTTTGGAGCTCGTTTTAACTAACTTTTCATGAACCTCTTCAGCACTAAGATGCGTTCCAGAGCCAATGTTTTCAAATAAATCAAGAACCTTTAGCCTCTGCGGAGTTAATCTTTTCCCATCTCTATGTAATCCATCACCAAGAGGAGATGTGATGACTTTGTATTGAGAGGATAATGACAAAATTAACCTATAGCTGTTCTCAATAATAACTCTAGATGAGAGTAAAACAACTTATTGATTTAAAATGTTTACTAAAGTTCTTCAAAATATTATGTTAAATGTATCTTTAAATGTAAATGATGAATGATCAAGAAATCTCTTCTGATAAATTATCATCGAAAGTAAACGCCTTGATAATTATTGATATTCAAGAAAAAATAATAAGACCAATTTTTAATAAGGATTCAATAATCAAAAACATTAAAAAGCTAGTAAATGCTTACCAAATTTTAGAAGAAAACATATATATATCTGAACAGAACCCACTCAAATTGGGTGCAACAATACCTGAATTATTGCCCAAAAATGGATTTAAAAAAATTGAGAAAATGGAATTTAGCTTAGCTAACATAAAAGAATTTTTAGAAGAACTTAAAAATAAAAAAATTACAAATTTGATAGTTTGTGGTATCGAAACGCATATTTGTATTCAACAAACAGCCTTAGATTGTTTACAAAAAGGATTTGAAGTTATTCTCGTATCAGATGCTATGAGCAGTCGAAATAGGGTGGATCATGAAATAGCATTACAAAGAATGACTAAGAGTGGGGCGATCTTAACAACAACTGAATCAATAATTTTTGAATTATGCAAAACTGCGGATAGAAAAGAATTTAAAGAAATTAGAAATATAATAATAAGTTAAAGAAAAATAAATACTGGTTTGTTGTTGAGAGATAATTTAAAATTTTATTAGAGATAAATTTTTAGGGTTTATTTGAATATGAAATTAGTTACTGAAAACTTCCTTCTGGCAATATCTATTTTTTTTATTGGAACTTTATTGTCGATAATAATCTCTAAACTTTCAAAAATATTTTTTAAAAAGATTTCCAAAAGAACAAAAACAAATTTCGATGATTTTATTTTTGAGGTAATCTCTGGAATTATAAAACCTATAGGTTTCCTCCTTTCATTTTATTTTTCAATTGACTATTTTTTTGCTGATGAAATAACTTTCATCTCTGTCTTATTGAATATTCTGAAATTATTTATATTAATAATCATCATAAAAGCTCTCAACAAAGTTTTAATAAGATCTTTAACAGAATCGACCTCGAAAATTAATGATTCCTCAATTAGTTCAATGGTATCTTCACTAACTCCATTGATAAAAGCATTAACATGGACTATTGGTTCAATATTTTTCTTACAAAATATAGGTGTTCAAATGACTGCTATATGGGCTTTACTAAGTGCAGGAGGTATTGGAGCAGGATTAGCTTTGAAAGATCCAGTTCAGGAGTTTTTTGAATATATAACAATTTTGCTTGATAAACCTTTTCAAAAAGGTGAGTTTATAAAATCTGATGGAGTCCTCGGAATGGTTGAGAGAGTGGGAGTACGATCCTCAAGGATAAGAAGTATTAATGGAGAAGTAATAGTAATGAGCAACAGCGCCCTAACAAATGGAATAATTTCAAATTACGCACAAATGGAAAAAAGGAGGTTAGTGCATAAATTAGGAGTTGTTTATGAAACCTCTCCAAAACTTATGAAATTGATTCCAATTATAATTGAAAAAATAGTTGAAGAGACAAAAGATGCTTCTTTTGATAGATGTCATTTCACAGATTTCGGCGACTTCAGTCTTAATTTCGAACTTGTTTATTACATCCCAACAAATAATTATCTCGCTGCAATGGAAGCTCAACAATCTATAAATTTAAGAATTATTGAGGAATTTGCGGTTAATAACATAGAGTTTGCATTCCCAACACAAACCTTAAATATTGAAAATAACAAATCCAAATGATCTACAAATCTCTTCACTTACAATCCAGAGTTTTGATGCCAACTCAGAATTATTTGCCTCATCACTAACCTTACTTTCAACTAATTTATGTTTTTTAAAAGATATAAGTTTATTACTTAAATGAACGTAACCAATATTATTTAAATTTGAATCAAAAACAATTTCAGAAAGAATCTTACCAGCATTTTCAATACTTTCAGAAATTCCTAAAATATTTTTTGCAGTTTTAGAAAAAATTAAATATCCAAAGAGATTAAAACGTCTACTATATCTAAAAAAACCGAGATCATCATTTGGTATTACTAGACCAGGAGCCCAAGTAATTACAGAAATTTTACTGGAGGAAATTTTAAATTTTTTTTCAAGTTCTTTAGCAAACAAAATATTACATAACTTACTATTTTTATAAGCTTCATCAGCATTAAAATTTAAAAATTGCCCAGTTACTTTTTTTCTAAAATCAACAAGTTTATTAAGTCCCGCTTTCTTTCCTACATTGCCTCCTGAACTTTTGGGGTCGTGAACATCTGATGATGTAATAATGATTCTAGATTCTTCTTTATCTATAATAAAATCTTTTAGGATATTCACCAAGTAAAAATGTGCAAGATGATTTACCGCAAAAGTTAGTTCTATGCATTGTTTTGATACTTTAGGGTAAAAAGAGCCTGTATATTGTAATCCTGCATTTAAAACAACTACATCTAAAAATATCTTTTTAGTAATAAAGTAATCTTTAATTTTTTTAATATTCTCTAGATCAGAAAGATCACAATTTTCAATAATATTTAAATATTTACTGAGGTAATTTTTATCAAAATATTTCTCAATTGTTTTGAGAAATTCATTCTTTCTTAATTCAGATTTTATTACAACGTATAAATTATTCTTCGTCTTTAGTAAATTAATGATGGCAAAAAGCCCTATGCCCGAATTACCTCCAGTAATTAAAATATTTTTATTTTTAATCATTTAACTTGCTATATTTTTTTATAATAAAAAGATTATTATAAGTATTTTTTATTTTGTAATCTTATAAATTATTGTTAAAACACTGAAAACTTAGTCACTAGTAATTAAGTAATTTGATTATTATTAATCTACTCTCATTACAAGTATTGGATGAAATATATAATCCTAAACGAAGATTTAATAATTTGTTCCGTAAAATTTCTTAATCATAAGATTTATATTTAATGTCAAAAGGAATCATGCCAGATGTTCTTGTTTTGGGTGCAGGGCCTGCAGGTATGGCAATTGCCTCAGCTTTAGGGCAGGAAAAATTAAATGTTGAAGTGCTTTCTCCAAATGGACCAGATGAACCTTGGCCAAACACATATGGCATTTGGGGTAAAGAAGTTGATCAACTCGGGCTTCAAGATTTACTTGAATATAGATGGAAGAATACCGTAAGTTTTTTTGGTCATGGAGCTTTAGAAGAACAGGACGATGAGAATAAAGCCACGGAACATTCACTAGATTATGGACTATTTGATAAGAAGAAACTCCACAATTTTTGGTTTAATGAATGTAATAAGTCTTTTATTAAATGGCATCAAGGCTTTGCAAGCAAAATACATTATGAAAAATATAAAAGTACAGTAACTACAAAAGATGGCAAGACTTATTCTGCAAGATTAGTAGTAGATGCGACAGGATATGATCCTGTTTTTCTTAAATTAAAATCGTGTGGTCCTTTAGCAGTACAAACTTGTTATGGGATAGTGGGTCATTTTAGTAAACCTCCACTGAAAAAAGGTCAGTTTGTATTAATGGACTATAGAAATGACCATCTTAATGAAGAGCAAAGAAAAGAACCGCCCACTTTTCTTTATGCCATGGATATGGGAAATGGGAAATATTTTCTTGAAGAGACATCTCTTGGTTTAGTAAATCCTCTAACAATGGAAAATTTAAAAGAGAGACTAGAGAAGAGGCTCTCTTATAGAGATATATCAATTACAAGCATGCAACACGAAGAGCTGGGTTTGTTTTTACCTATGAATATGCCAATACCAGATTTCAAACAACAAATACTCGGATATGGTGGTGCTGCTTCAATGGTACATCCTGCATCCGGGTATTTAATAGGAAATGTTTTAAGAAGAGCTCCACTTGTCGCAAAAGCAGTTTCAGAAGCAATTAAAAACAAAAATCTTAGTACCTACCATATTGCTAGAAAAGGTTGGGAAACTTTATGGTCAAAAGAATTAATTAGAAAGAAGTCACTTTACCAATTTGGATTAGAAAAACTCATGAGGTTTGATGAAAAACTATTGAGAGAATTTTTTGGCAGTTTTTTCCAACTACCTAAAAATCAATGGTATGGTTTTCTAACTGATACTCTTTCTTTAAAAGAGATTGTATATGCGATGTGGATAATGTTTATAAAGGCTCCATGGAGTGTAAAGAAAGGTCTTATGATTATGCATGGTAGAGAATTTAAAATGTTACTCAGGATAATATTTCCAAACATATAGTTTAAAAATGAGAACTATACTAATAAGTGGAGCCAATAGAGGTATTGGACTAAATATTGCACATAAAGAATTAAAAGAAGGAAATAGAATTAGTGTCGGGATAAGAGATTTAGAAGCATTAAAAGGAAGTATTATTGATCCAAATAAATGGCCTGAAGGGAGAATTTTAGTAAGCGAATATGATGCATTGAAAAAAATTACTGCCGAAAATTGGATAAAAAATACCTTAAATGAATTTGGAGGATTTGATTCAATAATAAATTGTTCTGGAGTATTATCTAAAGTTCCTTTTTTATTCAAAGATGGTGATGAAGAAGATATTTTAAATACACTAAATATCAACTTTTTGGCAATTTGGAATTTATGTAGGCTTTCTTGGGATCATTTATGTGCCTCAGGGAGAGGAAGAATTATTGTCTTAGTTTCAATGAGTGGGAAAAGATCTAAAGGGGATTTAGCAGCTTATTCTTCTTCAAAGTTTGCTTTGATGGGATTATGCCAAACAATGAGAAATAAAGGTTGGGATAAAAATATAAGGATTTCAGCAATTTGCCCAAGTTGGGTTAATACAGAAATGGCCCAAAACATCTCTTCCCTAGACAAATCAAGCATGACACAGCCTGAAGATATTGCTGAAATATGCTCAACGATTCTGAAGTTGCCTAAACAATCAGTACCATTTGAAATAGCCTTAAATTGTAATTATGAAATTTAACCTAATTTGAAAATTAAGTAAGCCATTGAAAGCATTGCAATTGCAATAAATAAACCTTTTATTCGATTAGTTAATAATGAAAAAAGAGATAAATCTTCAGAAAAGTATCCCCCAAAACTACCTGTAATAAATAATACAACCATTGGAAGAGAGGCCATTCCAAAAGAATATGATATAGCTTTTACAAATCCAAAATTTAAATAATTAAAAATAAAGGAACTTAATGAAAACAATAAAAAAGATGCAAATAGAGTAATGGAAACTTCAGCATCTAAAGTGTGAGGTAAGCTTCCCTTTAATTCAAATTGCTTTTTGCATTCTCTAATTTGTCTTTTAGAAAGCTTTAAATAACCTGTTTCAGGAATTCTTTCGGACTTATATTTTCTTAGTAATCTTGCTTCAAGAGTTTCTGGCTCTTTTGTCATAATTGATGTTAATAATTCATCGGGTTTTAATTTCTTAATTTTCTTTTCAAGATTATCCGTTTTCCCAATTCTATATAGGTCTCCCACTCTAATAAGGTAAACATATCCCGACATTTGCGTTGTAAAATTGATACTGTTCCTATTTAGATAATACTAAAAGAATCAGAGAAATTAAAAGTTTTTACAAAATGACAAACGATATTTTATATTCATTTCGAAGATGTCCATATGCAATTCGTGCTCGATGGGCTCTATTAATTTGTGAAATAAAAGTAGAGATAAGAGAAATTGATTTAAAAAATAAACCTCTTGATTTTCTTAATAAATCAAAGACAAAAACCGTTCCAATACTTATTAAAAAAGATCGTGAAGTTATTGAAGAAAGTCTTGAAATAATTCTATGGGCACTTTCAGAATCAAAAAGGGGAAACATAGAATTAATTTATTTACCTGATAATAAAAAGAAAGATATTTTTGAAATAATTCATGAAAACGATAACGAATTCAAATATCACTTAGATCGATTTAAATATTCGACAAGATATCACGATATTAATGAAGAATTTCATTTCACAAATGCGATTAAATTCATCAAGAGGTGTAACGAACTACTTGCAGAAAACAAATACTTTTTTGGCGATAGCCCCACAATCGCTGATTGGTCTATTTGGCCTTTTATAAGACAATTTAGAATCGCTTGTGAAAGTCAAAAAAGGACAGATTATTTGGAACCCTCAATAAAAAACTGGCTGGATTCTTTTGAAAATAATGGAAAATTTAAAACCTTAATGTATAAGTACGAATTATGGGAACCAAATTCTAGAAAGAATTATTTTCCTTCAAATTAGCTTTCTAATAACTTTCTTTTCTCAATTATCCGTGCTAACTCCAAAAAATATCCTGCAGTTCTAAATTTACCAATATTCTTTTCTTTAAAATCAAGGTCGCTTCTTATTTCAGCAGTCTCAGCCATAAGCAAATCCAAATCATTTGATTCAAGACTATATAATTCACCGAGTTCGATTTCCCTCCCAAGTAAATGACTCCTAAACCACTTCCCTTTATTTTCTTGAGGAGGTATATCGTAGGAAGCAAATGACATTTAAAAATAAAAAGTAACTATAAGAATATTCTAGAGTTATTAAAGAGATTTTTTCAATTCTCCTTTATTAAAAATATATGCAACAAGAAGAATTACAAATGTAATTAAAGCACAAATTTCTGTCCAATAATCTATTCCAATTTTTGCAATCATCAAAGGTGCCAAAACTGTGAAAAATCCCCCTGATAGAACTAATTGTGCGAATAGCTGTTTTGATGTAAAAATTGGGAGAGTTCTAGAAATATTTTTGGGATCTGCAAGCCTTAAGAGAAGTAATCCTGAAGCAACTACACCTGTAGAGTTTCCAAACTCTATCAAACTTTTTTCAAACCAGTATTCATTAAATATAAAGTATGCAAAATAAGCAATACAAATTAAATTCCAAAGTAACCCAAAAATAGTAAAAACTAAGATTATTTTCCAATTTTCAAAAACAATAGAAATATCTAAACTTGCCATAGCCGAAAAAATCAATAAATCAGTAGATAAAATCCCAATCTCTCTTTGCAAAATATTTGAAATAAATTCTGTATTTTTGGTTTTCTCTAAAATATATCTAATAAGGAGCGAACCTATTAGAATAAAGGGGAATACTGGAAGCGAAAAAATAATTTCTCTAGAAAAGTCACCAAAAGGATTTGAGATATATTTTAAAAATTTAAGTAATAAAACACCAAAAGAAATTGCCAAACCAGAGAATCCAAGATTTATTATCAATATTCTTAAATCCGCAAAAATTCCTATCTTTGTATTTTCTTTTTGATTATCTTTTTTTTCGGAAATTTCCTCTGTATCTGAAATACCAAAAGTCCTTCCAAGGAAAATAAAAATACTGCCCAATAATGAAGATGATAAAAGACCCATTGTTGCCATAGCCAGACCGAGATCTAAACCATTTGGGAAACCTAATCTATTAAAACTCTCTCCGATGATTGATGCCGCTCCATGCCCCCCCTCAAAACCAACCTCGATCAAACATCCCATTAGAGGATTAGTATCCATAGTTGGGGGCAAAAAATATTTAACAACTAAACCACCAACGAAAAATTGTCCGAAACCTAGGGAAAGAGCAAGCAAAAATTGATTAAAAATAGGTTTAACTAAACCACTTATATTTGGGATAGGCCTGCCCATCATTAAAGTTGCGAAAACTAATGATAAAAGAGGAGTAGGAAAATTACTCCAAACATTAATTGTTTCTTTGGGCAAGAAGTGTATCGCTCCAAATGGACCTATAGATATACCTAAAATTCCTGATATTACTGCTATTGGCAGTCCAAATCTCTCGAGCTGAACAGCCAGTTTTAATCTCCTCCCAAAAATCAAGAAAAAAATTATAATTAAAAATCCCAAAAAACTTATATATATAGAATTTGAAAAAATATTTTTATCCTGTAGAGAAATAATATTCAATGACTTCAATAACATATACTAATAAATCTAAATTAATAAACAAAATTTTTCAAATAAAAAAGGCTCCGGTTAGAGGAGCCTTTTGATATTAATAAAGAAATTTAGGAATTAATCCTTAAGTGTAACTGTTGCGCTATCAATATTACTAATAGCATTTGTAACTCTCTTAAAGTCAAAGCCTAAAGCTCTTAAAGCGTGCCATAGGTGACCTTGAATAAAGAAAAATCCAAAGTAGTAGTGAACATTAGCTAACCAAGCTCTTGAGGTATAAGTACCATCAGGGAGATCAACAGTATCAACCCAATAAGGAGAAATACTAAACTTTAATTCAAGTGGTTCACCAAAAAACTCAACTGGATAAACAGTTGTATTAGATGCACTCCAGAAAGCAGCAATAATTGCCATCCAACCTATACCTGCCAAGGACCATGAAAGTACTGCTTCTGCAGATAAAAGACCCTTACCTTTGAATTTGGTATATTCACCAACTTGTTTGGTTGCAATATGCCAGGAGCCACCTGTTATTAAAACAAACGCTAAGAAAGCATGGCCTCCCATCACATCCTCTAAATCATCAATCAGAAGGAAATCTGTCTGGTGATTCCAAATCTCGGCTAGATTTAAATCATACTCAACTTGCCTTACTGCTCCAATTGCTGGGTCATAAACCCCGTGAACTCGAGCCCATTCAACAAGAAGAATAACTGCAAATCCAAGAATAATTAAATGGTGACCAAGAATAAATGTCAATTTATCTGGATTATCCCATTCGATATTGAATTTTCTTGCTCTTGCGACTTCAGAATCTTCTAAATTTCCGGGAAGAAGAAGAGAATGTAAAAGTCCTCCAGCTGCTAAGACCATAGAGGAAACTAAGTGAACAATTGCTATCGCGAGGACAGGCTTTGTATCTCCCATCATTACTCCATCAGCATCAAACCCAATTCCTAGGGTCGCCAAATGAGGAAGTGCGATAAGAGGTTGGTGTCCCATTGGAACACTTGGGTCAAATCGTGAAAGTTCGAAAAGGGTGAAAGCACCCGCCCAGAAAACAATTAATCCTGCATGAGCTACATGAGCAGCAATGAATTTTCCTGAGCGATTTGCTACACCTGAATTACCAGCCCACCATCCATAGGTGGTATCTGGATTACCATAGGTTTGCATTTAGGAATTGATTAGCTTAAACGTTTTGAGAATACTTTATATTTCACCAAACAGTTGAATTCATAACAAAATTGTAAAGGTTAGTAATCCTAGCTATCGCTAAACAAAAAATCTTCATAAGGAAATCCAAGAGCAAAGAAGGTAGATTTAATGTAGAAAAACTTTTCTCAGAGATATAAGTTTTCTAAATTTAACCAGTATTCTTCAATTCAGAAAAATCTAATAAATTTGATTTTGCTGACATTAAACGATGTTTTGTTTCATTAAACCATCCTGTTTATTGCCTCATTCGCAAACAATTATTAAATATGGAATAAGACGTTTAATTTTATGACTACTTCTCAAGAGTCTTCTAGAAAATTTTCACTAGAAATGAAATCGGAAGTTCATTACAAAAAGGCTGCAAAATCATACAGAAAATCAAAACAATATATAAACATGATTAATTTATATCCAACTCTACAAAACACTCTAATTGAGTGTAAGGATGAGAATCTTATCGAATAGAGATTTTATATATTTTTACAAATTAATCAAAAAAATATATTTTTAGGCTGCATTATTATATTTTTCTTCAAAATAAAATTTATTAATAATATTTCTACACTTTTTTATATTATAAAGTGCTTTAGGCTTCCAAGGTTTTTTCTGACCGAGCGGGGAGCTTTTCCAATGAATTCCTGGCTTAAGTATCCCATTTTCACGTAAAGAAGAAAGTTTAATTTCAGTTATTCCAAACTTTTCTGCGGTCAACTCAGATGAAATCCAGATATCCCCTAACATTGAATTAAAGTAAATATAATTAATCCTTGATAACGTTAATTTTATTTTTATGAAAGGGGTAAAATTTTTAAATAATTATTAAGTAAGAAAAAATCTAGTATTTATAAAGAAAAATGATTTAAAAAAGATATATCAAGTTAAGAAATATTAAATGCAGAATCTGCATTAACGAATATCTTATTTATATCTCTACGCTTATTGCTGGATTTAAAGTTAATGTATTCTTCTGTAATCGATTGAAGCTTTGGAAGATTGATCCAACCCTTGTGCCAATTTCCACTATTTATAAGTTCTTCATAAGTAGTTTTTAAGTAAATTTCAGAATCAAGTACAGAAACCATTAAAAAAGTAATATTTCCTTTCTCTTTAGTCTTATTTACTAAAACAAAATGTCTCAATCCATTTATGGTTTTATTAGAAGTCCAGAAATTTTCCATAATTATTTTTTCTTAATGTTTTTCTCCGAATTTTCTCTAGATATTTTTTTATATTCTTTTCTAATTTCGTCTAATAAAAGTTTTCTTCTATCCTTATAGTTAAAAGAATCTTGTTTTGATAAGTTGTATCGCTCTTGTTTGGTTAAATTCATCCAATTATTAAGATTCTTTTTATTGAAAATTATTAATTTTTTAGCCTTCAAAACTTTTTGTTTTCTATTTAATTTAGGAAAATTTCTTAAATTAAAAAAAATAATTATTAAAAGAAAAATTATTACTAAAATCAAGAGCATCACTTTGCAAGCAAGTTATTATTAATCCACCTTTCTAAGGTAATATCATTCTCAAAAGATAAAACCTCTTCTTTATTCTCATTACCTGATTGATCAAAAAGTCTTATTAAAAATTCTCTTTTAGCTGCCTCATTATCACCAATTACAATAATACTTTTAGATTTTAGTTTATTTGCCTTTTTAAATTGTTTTGAAAATGAAGCTCCACTTAAATCCAACTCAACTATCAAATCATAATTTCTTAATTTTCTAGATAAATCCATAGCTAGTGATTCAGCAATTAAGCCTTGATTAATAATATAAATATCAGTATTTCTGGGGACTTCAAGCTCTTTCCCTGCTAGTAAAATTAATCTTTCTAGACCAATAGCGAAACCAATTGCCGGAGTATTTGGCCCTCCCATTTGTTTTATTAAATCATCATATCTTCCGCCCCCGCAAACTGTAGCTTGAGAACCTAAAGCTCCACTAGTGATTTCAAAGGCAGTATGGGTGTAATAATCTAAACCTCTTACTAAATTAAAATTTTCCACGTAAGGTATTTTTAAAACCTCTAATTGTTTTTTTAAGTCTGAATATCTGTTATGACTTTTTTCAGACAAAAAATTAAATAATCTTGGTGCATTTTCAAGAGCTTTTTTTGTTTTAATATTCTTTGAGTCCAAAATCCTCAAAGGGTTTTTAGTGATCCTATTCTGAGAATCTAAATCTAGAGAATTTTTGTTTATTTCTAGCCATTTTAAAAAAGATTTTTGAAAATTTGATCTGTCATTAGTATCACCTAATGTATTAATTTCAAGATTGAGTTCTTTTATTCCTAATTTACCTAAGAGATCCCAAGCTAAAGCAATAATTTCAACATCACTTCTAACTGAATCATGCCCAATAAACTCAACACCCAACTGATGAAACTGTCTTTGCCTACCTGCTTGAGGTCTTTCGTATCGAAACATAGGACCCATGTACCAAAGTTTTTGAAGAGGATTTGACGATATTCCATTTTGTATTAACGCTCGTGCGACTGAGGCTGTTCCTTCAGGCCTGAGAGTGCAAGATCTCTCCCCCCTATCAAGAAATGTATACATCTCCTTACTTACAACATCTGTTCCTTCTCCAATTCCTCTTATAAATAATTCGGTCATTTCTAGTATTGGTGTTCTTATTTCTTTGATGGATGCTCTCGAAAGCTGTTCCAATACGATTTTCTCAACGTTTTGCCACTTTATTAATTGATCAGGCAATAGATCTGCTGTTCCTCTTAGATTTTTTAAGTTATTCAAAGTTCTAAAAAATAATTCAAAATTATTAATTCAAGTAGGAATTAATCTTTAATTGATAGTTTTGTGGGACAATTTTAATTTAACATTTAGAAAAACTATTGGAAATTAATAAAAATAAAGAGACTCTGCATTGTGGTACAAAACCAAAAAAAATTGCTTTTGGAATAGCACCCCTTGGTATAGTTTCTGTAGGAGTAGTGCCAATGGGAGTAATAAGTATTGGAGTAGTTCCAATGGGTGTATTCTCTTTTGGTGCAGTAGCAATGGGAATAGTCAATTTATCAGTAGTTGGGATGGGAATTATCTCTGCTGGGGTAACAACTATGGGAATATGGGAGTATTCACCTAATTCTCAAAACAATCATCATAATCATTCCAAACAAATTTCAAATTCAAGCAAAGAAAACATGATATCAGATCTATTTAAAACTAAACAAGAAGCTGAAAAGGCTGCCTCAAAATACGGTTGTAATGGAGCACATAAAATGGGTAAAAGATGGATGCCCTGTAAGATGCACTAGATATTTTTTGGTCAAAAATTTATTGAATATTAATTCAAAATCTCTACTCTAAAATCAAGATTTTTTGCCTCATCAGCAGTTAATTTTCTTGACCAAGCTCCTTGCACAGGACTATTCCATCTGAACCCAGCATTTTTAGCTAAAGATCTATCTTCGTAACTAATAAGCGCCTTGTATAAAAACCTTGGTTCGGTAGCTTTAAGTAAAAGTTCCTCTAAATTATCGCATTTTTTGAAGACCTCAGATATGTAAAAGCAATCAGATAAAGCTCTATGTAAATTCCAAACTGGTATTGAAAAAGATAAAGCTAGATCAGTTACTGAGGGTCTATTTTTTAGTGATTTTTGAAAAGACCAATTAATATCCTCCAAACTGCATATCCATTTTTTATTAAGCTTAGGTAATCTTCCTTTCCCAAACCATTTCTTATCAAACTCTACATTATGCGCGACAATGAAATCAGAACAATCAACAAGTTTCAGAAAGAAATTCAAACCATCTTCCCATGGTTGAGAGATATTAGTTACTTCAGCAGTTATACCATTCACATGTTCGGCTCCATTATTATTAACTGGGAATAAAAATGAAACTTGTGAAAGCACGCTCTTAAAAGATACATCAAACAAAATACAACCTATCTCTATCACTTCATCTTTATTTTCGTCTAAACCTGTTGTTTCAGTATCAAGAATTAAAATTTTTTCAATTTTTTTATTTTGATTAGCAACAGTCTCTTCAGAGGGATAACTGATAACTTGATCCTGAAGAATATCCAATTGATTTAATTCTTTTTTGTTAGATAGATCCAATTAATCGAAAACACTTTCATTTATCTTGACGCAATTATCACAAAATTCTCTTAAATTAATATAAATATAGAAACATGATTAGAAAATAATTTTGAAACATTTTTAGTTTATGAAAGATGACTTTTACAAAATATCAATTTAATAATTTTTGTTATTGGCCTTCAAATCCTAAAAAAATTGTGGAATTTATTGGTGGAAGTTATCTAGCTTCTAGACCAGATTTAACCTATAGAAGATTCATAGAGAGTTTAATTAATAAAAACTATGCAATACATGCATATAAATACACTCCTCAATTCGATCACCAACAACTTGCTATTAAAGCATGGAAGGATTTCAAGAATTGTCGAATATCTTTATCCAAGAGAATTGGAACATCAATTCCTTCAATAAGAATTGGTCATAGCCTAGGCTGCAAACTTCATCTAATTTCCCCTGATGGTGGAAGAAATTGCGAAAAATTCATATCAATAAGTTTTAATAACTTCAGTGCTAACAAATCTATTCCATTATTAAAACAAATTTCTCAAAAATTAGAATTCAACAGTGAATTCAGCCCAAGCCCTGAAAGAACTTTGCGATTAATAGAAAAAACATATAATCAAAAAAATAACTTCCTAATAAAATTCAACTCAGACGAATTAGATCAAACAGATAAATTATTTTCTTGTCTAAAAGCAAGAAAAGAAGATAATTCTAAGGGTGTAATGTTAAAAGGTACACATACTATAATTGCAAGCGCAGGACTAAGAGAGAATTTTTTAGGAGACTGGGCCGATGATGAATTCAAAAGAAACACTATAAAAAAAATTTCCAATTTAATTGATGAATCTGATTAGGATAATTCTTTCAGCTTTTCCAAAACAGAACTATCTTCAAGAGTGCTTATATCACCCCTAATTTTTTCTCCAGCAGCCAAAGATCTTAAAATTCGCCTCATAATTTTTCCACTACGTGTTTTAGGAAGAGAGTCAGAAATTATAATTTTTTCAGGCTTTGCGATAATTCCAATTTCATTAACAACATGTTTCTTTAGATTCTCCACTAATTCTGAAGAACTGTTCACGTCTTTCTCTAAAGATACAAAAGCAACTATAACTTCACCTTTTAAATCATCTTTTCTGCCAACGACTGCTGACTCCGCAACTGATTTATGACTTACCAAAGCAGATTCTATTTCCATTGTTCCTAACCGATGTCCTGAAACACTTATGACATCATCAACTCTTCCCATAATCCATATATATCCATCTTCATCAATGCGTGCTCCATCTCCAGCAAAATAAACATTTTTTTCCTCTTTATAGGAAATATATTCCCAATAACTCTCCAAATATCTCTCTGAGTTTCCGTGAATTGTTCTCATCATACCTGGCCAAGGTTTCTTAATAATTAAATAGCCACCCTCGTTCTCCTTAACCTTATCTCCATTCTTATCGACAATTTCAACTTCGATTCCTGGCAGAGGGAAAGTAGCTGAACCTGGCTTTGTAGCAACAACTCCAGGCAAGGGGCTTATCATCACACCACCAGTCTCAGTTTGCCACCAAGTATCAACAATAGGGCATTTATCTTTACCAATGACATCCTTGTACCACATCCATGCTTCAGGATTAATTGGTTCTCCAACAGTGCCCAATATTCTAAGACTCTCCAAATTATATTTATCAGGTACTTCACGCCCAGACTTCATAAATGCTCTTATTGCAGTTGGTGCAGTATAAAAAATAGAAACCTTATATTTTTGAACAATTTCCCAGAAAGCCCCTATATTTGAGGGCCTTGGCACTCCCTCATACATTAAGGTTGTACCACCATTAGATAAAGGCCCATAAACTATGTAACTATGACCTGTAATCCAACCAACATCAGCAGTACACCAGTAAATATCGTCATCTTTCAAGTCAAAAATCCATTTAAATGTCAAATGGGACCAAAGATTGTAACCACCTGTAGTGTGAACTACACCTTTGGGCTTCCCAGTGGAGCCTGAAGTATAAAGAATAAAAAGTCTATCTTCGCTATTCATTATTTCTGGTTCAAAATGATCTTTTTGATCTTTTAATAATTCGTGCCACCAAAAATCTCTATCATCAACCATCGAAATATTTTTTTTGGATCGTTGAACAACTACTACTTTTTCAACAACTTTATCTGCCCCACTTTCAATGGCCGCATCAACCGCTTTCTTAAGTTCAATTACCTTATCTTTTCTAAAGCCACCATCAGCAGTAATAACAAATCTGGCGTTTCCATCTATTAACCTATCTTTTAAAGCTTCTGAAGAAAATCCTCCGAAGACAACTGAATGAGGCGCGCCAATTCTTGCACAAGCTAACATCGCAAACATCGCTTCAGGAATCATCGGCATATAAATGCATACCAAATCTCCTTTTTTTACACCAATTGCTTTTAGTGCATTAGCTGCTTTACATACCTCTTTTAGAAGTTCTTCGTAAGTATATTTTTTGCTATCTCCGGGTTCGCCCTCCCATATAAGAGCAGTCTTTCCTCCAAGCCCTCTCTTGATGTGTCTATCTAAGCAGTTATATGTAATATTGAGTTTCCCTTCTTTAAACCATTTAAAAAAGGGTGCATTTTCGTTGTCTAACACAGTTTGAAATGGCTCAAACCAATCTAATTCAGATTTTGCAAAAGATTCCCAAAATTGAATAGGATTATCTGATGCTTGTTTTTTTAGACTTAGTAATTCTTCTTGAGTACTAATATTTGAGTTTTCTGCAAATTTTTTTGATGGAGGGAAAATTCTCTTTTCTTCAAGTATGTTATTGATTGAATTTTTTTTATCTAATGACATTAAATAAATCTATGCATAATAAATTTAGTCGAAAAAATTAAGGTTTTCAAAAATTTTTAATATTATTTAGCTCAAAGATTTATTTCTAATAGATCTAATAAATACGGCTTAGAACAAATTCTGGGAGAGCCATTAAAGCTCTTTTATATTCTGAATCAGGAAGCCAAACTATTGCTTCTTTAGAAAGCATTGCAAAATCTTCAGCTAGTTTTCTGGAACTTTCAATAGCTTTAGAGTTCATTATGATATTAAGAGCATCATCTAAATCATCTTTTTCGGCAAGTTCTCTGTTTATAAGAACTGACAATTGTTTATTTTCTTCTAAGGCATATAAAACTGGGGCGGTAAGATAACCACTAGCAAGATCACTTACAGCAGGTTTTCCAAGTTCTTTATCATTTCCAGTAAAGTCAAGGATGTCATCTACAACTTGGAATGCCAAACCAATATTTTTGCCAAAATCATACAAAGAGGTTAGGTTTTCGTCATTAATCCCACTCAAAACTCCAGCTGCTTTACAACTATTTGCTATTAGTGATGCTGTTTTGCAATAGCTTTTATTGATGTATTTGGAGAAAGATTGAGCCGAATCAAATCTATTAAGATTTTGTTTAATTTCACCTTCTGCTAAATCCATTATTACCCTACTTAGTAATTTAACTACATTTACATTATCAAGATTTGCCAAGTGCCAACTTGCTTGAGCGAATAAAAAGTCCCCAGCTAAAACAGCTACTCTGGTGTTGAATCTGCTATGTACTGTATCTACCCCTCTTCTTGTAGAAGCTTCATCTACAACATCATCATGAACTAATGATGCTGTATGAATCATTTCAGTTATTTCTGCAAGCCTTTTATGTTTGTTTGTCAAACAAAATTCAGGGGATATTGCTTTTGAGACTAAAAAAACGATCCCAGGTCTTAATCTTTTCCCACCAGCGCTAAAGAGATGTTCAGCCGCTGCTTGAAGAATTGGATGACCAGCTCCTATTAAATTTTTCAGTTCAAGAATAAGATCATCAAGATCATTTTCAACTGGTTGTAGTAGCTCTGTTACTTTATTCATGATTGACCTCTTCTATATACTAAAGAATCAAACATTACTTCGGAGGTTTACTAACCTAATTTCTTTATTAATTCCAAGCCAAAATTTTACTTTTTTAGAAAATTCATCTCTTTCTGATGTAACAAAAAATTTTACAGTTTCAAAGGAAAGACTCTCATAGCCGTCAGTTTTTGGAATAGAAAATGATTCATTAAATTTTTTTATTAACGCTTCTGCTGGATCAATGATTTTTATATCTGAGTTTATTTTTTTTCTTAAAAAGTCATAAATCAAGGGATAATGACTACATCCGAGTATTAATTCTTCAATATTTTCATTTAATAGTGGTTTTAAATACAACTCCGCAAGTTTATTTAACTTAACAAAATCAAGCTTTTCTTTTTCAATTTCCGATACAAATTCTGGACATTCTTTTTGAAATATTTTCAAATTCCCCTTTTTAGAACTTATAACCTTTTTGTAATATGAAGATTTTACAGTTGTTTGTGTTGCCAAGATCCCAACTATTTGTTTATTAACTATTTCTGAAACTGAGTTAATAAGGTCGAAACATGGGACCTTTAAGTCTTTTTCTAGGATATCAAGTGCACATGCATTTGTAGTGTTACATGCTATTAAAAGAGCATCCAAATTCTTATCTTCAAAAAAATTACAAATCTCTTTTGCAATTAATCTGATCTCTTCGAAATTTTTGTTCCCAAAGGGGATTCTTTTTGTATCCGCCAAATAAAAAACTTCAACATCTTTACGAATCTTTAGTAAAGAATTGAGGATAGTAAATCCTCCTATTCCACTATCAAATATACCTACTTTAATTTTCAACCTACTTTATCTAGATATTCAAGGATACCTTTTGCAATTGCATAAGCTAATCTTTTACGATGTGTTGTTTTTTCTAATCTTCTTGCATCTAATCTTCCAGTTAAAAACCCAATTTCCACAAGAACTGCAGGCATCTTAGTATTTTTAATTACGTAAAATCTACCTTGTTTTACTCCTCGATCAGGACTTCCCGGGGAAACTCTTAGAATTTGCTGTTGAATTCTTTTGGCGAGTAATCTACCTCTCCACCCTCTATAGTAAAAGGTTTCCAACCCATTAATATCCCTTCTTTTCCCCCTTGAGGCATTTGCATGAATACTTACAAAGATATCTGCATCCGTATTGTTAGCGAAGGAAACTCTTGGAGGCAAATCTAAATCAACTTCATTTTTTCTAGTTAATACTACTTTGACACCTTTTTCAGAAAGTAAATCTCTTACTATTTTGGAAACCTCTAGTACTACATCTGTTTCCCTAATACCACCAATACCTATTGCTCCTGGATCAGGACCTCCATGCCCTGGATCGATGACAACTAAAAATTTATTTTGTTTTACTTCTGGTAATTTCAAGTAATCATAATTACTTTTCTTCTTATAAATTGATTTTTTATTAGCCCTGAAATTTTGTATTCTTTTATCAACTAAACCTTCACCAATCTTCTTAAATGTATTTTTTGGATTAAAAAGTTTAATTTTCCATCTATTTTCATCTATACCCATCATTCGCCAAGTCAAAGGTTTCAAATAAGTTTCTTCCTTAAACTCAATTACTAGTCTTGTTTTACCCTTGCTTGGCTTCCCTAATCTAATTTCTTTTATTGGGCCATTACCTTTTATCGTTCTAGGATTTTTTAATTCCCCGGGGAAATCAACCCAGAATCTATCTCCATATATTTGATTACCCTTCTGAAAATATGCTTTTAAATTTGTATTTGATTTGGTTCTTAATTCCAAATTCCCATTGGTTTTTATCGCCCATGCCGCTAAAGCACTTGAAGAATAAACTGGTAGGGCTGCAGAATTTAAAAATAAAAAAACAGATAAATAACGAAAAAGTTTATTATCCAGAAACTCTTTCATTAGTTTGAAAACAATTTGTTTTTTCTATGTTTAAGGCTTGGCATCTGCTCCCTGATTTTCTTTACTCGTTTTTTATCAGCTGGTGCAATGGCCGCTCCCTGAGTTTTTCCTGCATCAGACAAAACTGTACCCCATGGGTCAATTACCATTGCATGACCATGACTTTGCCTTCTCCCATAGTGAATCCCAGTTTGAGCTGGAGCAACTACATATGCTGTATTCTCAATCGCTCTTGCTTGTAATAGAATTTGCCAATGATCTTTTCCAGTAAATGCTGTAAAAGCTGCGGGAATCATAATTAGTTCTGCACCATTAGAGGACAAATATCTATAAAGTTCAGGGAATCTAACGTCATAACAAATCGATAAACCTACTTTGCATAAACCTGGGACATCTACAACAGGTGGATACTCTTCCCCAGATAAAATAGTAGATGATTCTTTGTATAAATTACCATCTGGCAAATCAACATCAAATAAGTGAATTTTGTCGTATTTTGCCAAAATCTGTCCATCCTTCCCAAATAGAGCTGACCTATTAAAAGTATGACTGTCATCTCCTGCAGGGACAGGATAACCCCCTCCCAAAAGACATACTTGATATCTTTGTGACATGGTTTTGAGGAAATTTGCACACTTAACTGATAATTCAGAAGCTAATCTAAGTTTTTCATTATCTTCTCCTAAAAAAGCAAAATTCTCAGGTAATCCTATTAGTTCAGCCCCTCTTCTGGCAGCTAATTCAATCTGTTCTTCTGCTTCAACAAAATTTGCTTCAACATTTGAAGTACTCGTAATTTGTAATGCAGCTACCAAAAAATCAGTCAAAACTTTACTCCTAGTGAACCAATTCGTAAATCATTAGGCACGAATCACACCCCTTTCAACTTGAGCTGGAACAATGTCTAAGCAATCAAGTTCAGAACAACATTTAAAATCATCCTCATAATCTCCAAGACTTGTCAATCTTTTGCCATGGGTTGCTGTTTTTAAACATTTCAAAATATCATTTTTCCAAAAATCCCAAAGTGTCAAAGCAGCTTGTAATTCGTCATTCAGAATATTAATTTCGAAATCACAATTCTGTTTTAGGTATGAGGCCAAAGCACCAGCAGCTAAAGAATCCTCAAGTGAATAAGATCCTTCCCAACCACTCCCAAGAATTAAAACATTTTGACTTTTTAATGAAATAATTTTTTCGGCAACTGCTTTCCTATTTGGGAGACCCATAGCAAATAAATGCTTAGCATTTTGAACTTTTTGCAATGATTTAGTCCCATTAGTAGTACTCATAAATAGTCTTTTACCATTAACAACTTTTTTTGTAACTGATAAAGGAGAATTTCCTAAATCAAAGCCTTCAATCTTCTTCCCGCCTCTCTCTCCAAGCATTAGTCTCTTTTCAGCTTTCCAATTAATTGCAGATTCTTTTAATAAATTTAAATCTGCAAAAACTTGTATTGAATCAGCTCCATTTTTTAAAGCCCAAGAAATTGTAGTTGTAGCTCTTAAAACATCAATAACTACTGCAATCTCTGGATTTATTTCTGGAACATCCTTTGCAACGTGATAATAAGTAAGATTAATAATTAAAACCTTTTCTATTTCTATTATAGAAAACAGTTACTTAATTTGATTATTTTTTTTTAAAAACAAACTTATTGATAATATATAAATAATTTGTTTTTACAGAAATCTTATCAAGTATTTAATTTGAAAATGAATAATATCCGCACAATAAAAGGTGGAGTTAATTTAAAAGGAAAAGTAAAAGTACCTGGAGATAAATCTATATCTCATAGAGCTTTAATAATAGGAAGTATTGCTAAGGGTGAGACGACTATCGAGGGTTTTTTATATTCTGAAGATCCACTTTCAACTGCTGATTGTCTTAGAAAATTAGGTGCAAACATACCAGAAATAAAAAAAAATGAGCCTTTTACGATTTCAGGGATGGGTCTTGATGGATTAAAAGAGCCAAAAGAAATTCTCAATTGTGGAAATTCAGGAACCACTATGAGGTTATTAATGGGTTTATTAGCCGCACAAGAAGGTAAGAATTTCATCTTAACCGGGGACTCTTCACTTAACGAAAGGCCAATGGGGAGAGTTGGCAAACCATTATCTTTGATGGGTGGCAAAATTTTTGGCAGAGAAAAAGGGAACAAAGCTCCAATCTCAATTGATGGAAAAAAACTTAAGGGATGTGTTATTGGAACTCCAGTGGCAAGTGCTCAAGTTAAATCGGCAATATTATTGGCAGGCCTCAATGCTTCTGGAACTACTTCTGTTATCGAACCAGCATCTTCAAGAGACCATACTGAAAGAATGTTAAAAGCATTTGGAGCAGACATCAGTATCAGAGGAGAATTAGGAAGGAATGTAGTTATCAAGTCAGGGGATAACTTAATTGGCCAGAGAATATTGATTCCTGGAGACATAAGCTCTGCTTCTTTTTGGATGATTGCTGCATCTATTGTTCCAAATTCGGAGGTTTTAATTCAGAATGTCGGATTAAATCCCACTAGAACAGGAATTTTAAATGTAATGGATTCAATGGGGTGCAATTTTGAGATTTTAGATAAATCGACTATTGCAGGAGAACCTATTGGATCAATTAAAGTAAAAACTTCAAATAATTTAAGATCATTCACTATTGAAGGCGATATTCTCCCAAAACTTATAGATGAAATTCCTATCCTTACTGTGGCTGCTTGTTTTTGTAATGGAGTTTCTGAAATTAAGGATGCGCAAGAATTAAGAGTTAAGGAAACAGATCGATTAAAAGTCATGGCACGACAGTTACAAAAATTCGGCGCTGAAATAACAGAAAAAGAGGATGGGTTAATAATTAATGGGCAATCAAAATTTCATTCTGCGGAAGTAGATAGTGAAACAGATCATCGAGTAGCAATGAGTCTTGCTATTGCTTCACTTCTTGCCAAAGGTACCTCAAAAATCATAAGAGCAGATGCAGCTAGCGTCTCGTATCCCACTTTTTGGGAAGAGCTAGCCAAACTAGCCAACTAACTTAAAAAAGTTTTTGTCTGAATTAATAGAAGTTTTAACTAAAGATGGTAGTTACTCTCTAAGAAGTGTATTTTTTCGAGAGAACTTCCATAGTTTATTGGGCGCATTGGAGGAAACAAAGTCAAAGTTTACAGCTACTTCAAATTTGCAAAGATTTAAGGGCAAATCTCTTAATGTTTTAGATATATGTTTTGGTTTAGGATACAATTCAGCTTCATTATTAAATGAATTAATTAAACAAAAATCATATTTAAATTTGTATGCATTGGAGATTGATAAAAAGCCTCTTGAATATTCGCTTAGAAATGAATCTTTCATTAAATTATGGGATCCAAAAATCAAAAAAATATTTGAATCACTTTATCAAGAAGATTACTTTGAGGATCAATTTTTTAAATGCAGTATTTTATGGGGTGATGCTAGAGAAAAAATCAACATTATTCCTTCCTCTATTAAATTCGATCTGATTTATTTAGATGGTTTTTCTCCTCAAAAATGCCCACAAGTATGGACAATTGAATTTTTATCCAAAGTCATAGAAAATCTAAATCCTCAGGGTTATTTGATAACTTATTCTTCATCAGCAGCAGTAAGAAAAACCTTAAGAAATCTTGGATTGGAAATTTTTACTATTAAGCCAAGTTTTAAAAAAAGAACTTTTTGGAGTCAGGGAACTGTCGGGATATCAAAATTTGATAAGAACAAATTGAAACCTAATTTCAATTTTGAAAAGTTATCTTTAATGGAAGAAGAACATCTCTTAACTAAAGCTAGTATTCCATATAGAGATCAAGATTTGAACTCAAGCAAAGAAAATATAATCAGAAGAAGATTAGATGAGCAATTATTCTCAAATCTATTATCTACAAATAAATGGAGAGAGAAGTGGGGAATGACGAAGTTATCCGTTAAGAGTAAAATTTAAATTAGGATTTCAAATAAACATGTTAAGTGTTGCGATATTAGCGGCAGGCAAGGGCACCAGAATGGAAAGCTCATTGCCAAAAGTTTTACATAAAATTTCTGGCAAAAGTCTTTTACAAAGAGTAATTGATTCATGTGTCGAATTAAAACCTGATCAGATTTTCGTAATTGCTGGACACAAATCAAACGAAGTACAAGAGTCAATCCCAAACGACAAAAAAATTAATGTTGTCATTCAAGAACCACAATCAGGAACTGGTCATGCTATTCAGGTACTTTGTAGAGAAGTAAAAAATCATGCAGGAACACTCTTGATACTTAATGGCGATGTGCCACTAATTAGGCCTAGTACGCTAAAAAGACTTTTGTATTTTCACGATTCAAAAAATGCTGATGTTTCTTTAGTTACTACAAAGAAAACAAATCCTCATGGATATGGCAGAGTTTTTTTGAAGGGGGATTTTATAGAGAGAATTGTTGAAGAAAAAGATTGTAATGATCTAGAAAGAGAAAATCCATTAATAAATGCAGGTGTTTACTGTTTTAACTGGGGAAAATTATCAAAAATAATTAATACCTTGCATAGCAATAATAATCAAAAAGAGATTTACTTAACAGATACAATATCTTTGCTAGAAAATTCCTTAAGCCTCGAGGTAGAGGATAATGGAGAGCTTCAAGGAATTAATAACAGAATTCAACTATCAGAGTGCGAGGAAAGTATTCAGAATTCAATTAAAGAAAAGCATATGCTTAATGGCGTAACTTTTATTAATAAAGCAAGTTGCTCTGTTAGTGAAGAAGCTGAAATTGGTAAGGACGTGATCATAGAGGCTAATACACATATAAGAGGAAATACCAAAATAAATAGTCATTGCATCATAGGACCAAATTCTTTTATTGAGAATTCTAATGTTGGATTAAATTGTAAAATCTCAAATTCCACTGTTTATGATTCTCAGATAATGGATTACATTAAAATTGGTCCCTACAGTCATATAAGACCACAATCCAAAATATCTTCTCAAAGTAAGATTGGTAATTTTGTTGAAATTAAAAATAGTCAATTAGGGGAAGAATCTAAAGTAAACCATCTTAGTTATATTGGTGATTCAATAATTGGAAAATCTACCAATATTGGAGCAGGCACTATTACTGCAAATTTTGATGGACAGAAAAAATATCAAACAAAAATTGGTAAAAATTCCAGTATTGGAGCAAACACAGTTTTTGTAGCGCCAATAAATCTAGGGGAATCAGTAACTACAGGTGCTGGTTCAGTGATAACAAAAGACTCTAAAGATAATTCATTAGCGATCTCAAGAACTAAGCAAGTAAATATAGAGAATTGGGGAAAAAAGAAATCTTGATCTAGTTAATTAATTCAATAATTTTTTCAAGTTGCCAACACCTGCTCCCTTTTATAAGAATAGAATCACCTTTTTTTGTAGATTTGTTTATCTCTTGAGGTACGTCTTTAATATTATTTAAAATTAAGAATTTTTTCTTATCTTTAAGATGGTTGGTGTAAATTTTTTCATTTTTTTTATCGCAAATAAATAAACACTTTTCTATATCTGAATTATTTATTAAGTTGAATATTTCTTTGTGATATTTTTCAGATTCCTTTCCCAATTCTTGCATGCTTCCAAATATGAAAAATTTATTTCTCGGTTTTTCAAGGAGGTTTTTAATACATGCTTTTACTGACTCTGGCGAAGCATTATATGATTCATCATATATTGTTGTTTTTACTGATTTAAGAATTTTATTCCTTCCATCTAAACTTCTAAAATCAAATTTATTAAAACTTGCAAAATTAATGCCTAGCTCTTTAGCAACTGCATAAGCAAATAAGAAATTCGAAGCATTGTGAAATCCCTCTAATGAAATTTCAAAGGTATTTTCTTCAATTAAAATTGTTTTATTCGAAGGGTTATAAAATCCTCGCAAATTATCATCTTCCTTAAAACTCTTCTTTTGATTTTCTATATTTAATAGTTTTACTTTTATCACTCTACCTTTCCAAAAATCTTTTAAAGATTTTTCAAGAAATGGATCATTTGCTGGAATTATTACAACCCCCTCTGGATTTAAAAATTTACTAATTTCACATTTTGCATGAGTAATATTTTTTCTTGAGCCTAACAATCCAATATGAGCTGTGCCAATGTTAGTAATAACTGCAATATCGGGTTCACTATATTTAGATAAATTCTCGATCTGTCCAAGACCTCTCATCCCCATCTCAAGAACTAAAACTTTATCTTCTATATCTGTATCAAGAATAGTAAGACCAACTCCAATTTCATTATTAAAATTTGAATGCGATACTTTAATTCTTCCAAGTTTATTTAAAACTCCACCAATCATTTCTTTTGTCGTTGTTTTGCCAACTGAGCCAGTTATTGCAACAGTAGGAATATTTAATTTTTTTCTTTTTAGCAATGCTAATTTTTGAAACGCCTCAGTTGTGTCATTCACAACCCAATAAGGAAAATTACTAGGAAGTAATTTCTGCATCCCTTTTTTAATTACTACTGATTTGACTCCTTTATTTAAAACCTCTGGAAGAAAACTGTGTCCATCAAAATTATTGCCCTTGATAGCTACAAAAAGATCATTTTTTAATAAAGTTCTACTATCAATACTTATATTTTTAAAATTTAAAAAATCTCTTTTCCCCTCGCTCAGATTTCTAATATCTCCCAAAACATCGTTTAATTCTGATAAAAAGAATTCCATTAAAACTTAATTCATACTTTTTTTAAGGATGGATCAGCGGATTGTCCGTAAGAGAACTTTTCAACTTCAGCAAAATCTGGAGATGGTTCTTTTATTCCACAAACATCCTTATACATAATTTCGTATTCGAGAGCGGATCTTTGCCAACTAAACTCTTGACTCATTGCTCTTTTTTGCAATAATTCCCAACTATCTTTATGTCTAAAGGCCTCCCAAGACCTTACTAAAGATGTATAGAAATCTATAGGTTCAAAGCGATCGAAGCAAAAACCTGTGCCACAATTATTTTCTGGATCATAAGGTAAAACTGTGTCAACCAAACCGCCTACTCGTCTTACTATTGGAATAGAGCCATACCTCATAGCAAGTAATTGACTAATACCACAAGGTTCGAATCTACTTGGCATTAAAAATGCATCAGAGCCACCATATATAAGTCTTGATAAAGAATCATCATAGGTAAGAAATACAGAGAATCTTCCTGGGTAATCTAATGCAAGTTGCCATAATCCTGACTCTAAATATCTATCTCCAGTCCCTAAAACAACTATTTGCGAATCTGTATATGCTAAAAGTCTTCTTGAAACTTGTAAAAGTAAGTCAACCCCTTTCTGATCAACTAACCTACTGACCATACCTAAAAGATATTTTTTTGTATTAACTTCGAGACCCATTTCTCTCTGCAGAATTTTTTTATTTTCAAGCCTATTTCCCAAATTCTTAATACTGAATTTTGCAGGTAAAACTGGATCTTTGGCTGGATTCCATTCATCAAGATCTATGCCATTAAGAATTCCCCTTAATTTACCTGAAATGTAATTAAGTAATCCTTCGAGGCTTTCCCCGTATTCATGGGTTTTAATCTCATCTGCATAAGTCGGAGAAACAGCATTGACCCTATCTGCGTACAACATTGCCGCAGCCATTGTGTGGTCTCCATGCATATACCAAGGACACCAAGTCATTTTTTCAAGTTTCCACCTCCAAGGACCTTGGTATTTTAAATTATGAATTGTGAAGACAGTACTAATTTCGGGATCCTGATGCATCCAAACAGGAATCATACCAGTGTGCCAATCATGGCAATGGAGAACTTGAGGTTTCCAACAATTCCAGGCAAATTCTGCAGTGGCACTAGCAAAAAATGTAAAGCGCCAGTCCTCATTTTCGCCTCCGTATATTTGGTCAGAGTCAAATATTGGATGACCCACTAGGTAAATCACATAATTATGAATGGGATGTTTTGCTTCATATACAGCGAAATCAGTTCCCATTGTATTTGCTCTAAAAACTGGTTCATTCGACACCTCTAAAAGACTCCACAATTTCCCATAGCCTGGAATTATTACCCTCACATCGTGACCAAGTTTTATCAAAGATGGAGGTAAAGAACCAACCACATCTCCCATACCTCCAACTTTGATCATTGGAGCACATTCAGCAGCGGCAAGAAGAATTCTCATTGATAATTATTTAATAAAGTTCTTTTGAAAAATAAATTAGGGGGTCCATTTGTAGTCAGAGAAGTCTGGTGGACGCTTTTCAAGAAAGGCATCTCTTCCTTCTTGGGCTTCTTCAGTTGAATAAAATAATTGAGTTGTGTATCCAGATAATTCTTGAATACCCGCAATCCCATCATTCTCCGCATTGAATGAAGCTTTAAGAATACGAATAGCAGTTGGACTGTTTCGTAATATCTCTCTTGCCCAGATTACACCCTCAGCTTCTAATTCTTCAATCTTTGTAATTGCATTTATCAAGCCCATCTCTAGTGCTTCTTCAGAATTATATTTTCTACATAAAAACCAAATTTCTTTTGCTTTTCTTTGACCTACAAGTCTTGCCAAATAACTAGATCCAAATCCCGCATCAAAACTACCAACTCTGGGACCTGTTTGACCAAATATTGCATTTTCAGAGGCGATACTTAGATCACAAATTAAATGAAGTACCTGGCCTCCTCCAATTGCGAAACCAGGAACTAAGGCTATAACCACTTTAGGCAAACTTCTTATTAATCTTTGAAGTTCAAGTACATTTAATCTCTGCTTCCCTTCATCATTTTTATATCCATTTTCACCTCTTACGCTCTGATCACCTCCAGAGCAAAAAGAATAAATACCTTTCTTGTCAGGTCCCGCACCTGTAAAGAGAACTACGCCAATAGTCTCATCATTTCTTACAATATTAAATGCGTTGATGAGTTCATCTACAGTTTGTGGCCTAAATGCATTTCTTTTTTCAGGCCGATTAATTGCAATTCTCGCAATTCCCTCATCAGATTTATGAAACAATATATCCTCATAAGATTTGCATTCTGACCAATTTAAATTTGTTTTACCAGGTAATACTTTCATGAATCCTAATTATTCAAAGATAGAAAATAATAAATTTAACTGCCAATTATTTTTTCTAGCAGGGAATTTTTTTCACAAATTTCATTTTGTGGATCAATATCAACTTTAATTATTACAGATTTCTCGTTAGAAATGCTCCAATCGAATGCCTCTCGTAATTTTTTAAAATTTGCCACACTTCTAAAGTTTACTTGATAGCCCTCGGCGAGTTTCGACCAGTTTATTTCTTTAGGCATAATAAATAGTTTTTTTAATTCATCTTCTTTTAAATTATTTTTATAAATACGATTAAATATGTTTCCGCCATTATTATTTATTAGAAGAATTGTTAAATTAATGTCGATTGAATTTTCAATCAGCCAACCGTTTATATCATGAACAAAAGCCAAATCTCCAGTCACGAGAAGTAGAGGATTTTTAATTCTAGAAATTCCTAATGCAAGAGATAAAGTACCGTCTATACCTGAGGCTCCTCTAAAGCTGAAACAATTTCTTGTTAAAGTAGCATTCTCAGAAAATGTAAGCCAATCTCTGATCGGACTGCTCGCGGAGAGCATTATTGGATTGTCAGCTGGCCAAAGTTTTGGGACAAGATTTGCGAGCTTATACTCAGTAATTTGATTCTGATTGGTAATATTCTCTTTTAAAATTTCTTTAACTTGCTCACCTTCCTCAATTAGATCTAGGGCTAACGGAGTAAGAGACTTTTTATTTTTTTCGTTAACTGATAATTCTTTTAATAAAAGTGAAGTAAAATTCGATAACCCAAAATCATATTCGAATGATTTTTTTATAGGGTCCAGTTTTCTATGGTTTTTTTCCTTTATAAGGATTTGTATCCCTCGGAAGTTTATTAAAAACTTCTCCAAATCAATTGAGGATGACATAGGACCAAGCCTCAAAAGTTGATAACAATTTAATAAATTCTTATTTTTTCTTAAGACTAATTCCCAATTTACAACTAACCCTCTCAAATCAGAATACACGCCTGAAACAGGATCAGCAAATACTGGCCAACCAGTAATTTCTTGTAATTGTCCTAAAGACTTATTAAAAGAAGGCAAGTCTTTTATGGAACCTTGATAGGGACCTGCCAAAATAATGCCAGATTCATCTAAATTTAAACTTTTTAAAATTTCTAAGAATTTCTTTTTATCAGACTTTATGTCAACTTCCTGAAAGACATATTTTTTCTTTAAATAAATTCTCTCAAAAACCTCTAAAACATTTTTTTTATTTAAAAATGAAATATCTAAAGGCTTATCAATAGGAACATTCAAATGAATAGGACCAGGGAAAGTTAATATTTGTTTCTCAGAAATTCGCACTAAATTAAAAATTTCATTTTCTTCTGTTTCATGCAGTCCATTTAGATTTGTACTTAAAACTTTTCTGCAGACTGAACTCAAAAAATCTTCTTGATTTACTGTTTGATTAGCCCCACAATCTTTTAATCTTAAAGGTCTATCAGCAGTAAGAAATATAATACCCTTACATGATCTGTCTGCCTCAACTGCTGCTGGCAATAAGTTACTTACCGCAGTTCCAGAAGTGGTAATAACTAAAGAAAGATTGCCTGATGCAGCAGAAATCCCAAGAGAGTGGAATCCTGCAGATCTCTCATCTATTGAATTAAAAATATTTACTAGTCCTAATTTATTTAATTCTCCAGCTGCTATTGCTAAAGGTGCGGATCTACTACCAGGACATAGTATTAAATTTTGAACTCCTATTTTTATAAGAAGATTTAAAAGTTGTAAACTTCTAAGAAAATTTTTGCATTCAATAGATGATGTCATAATTTATATAAATGCTTTGAGATTTTCCTTATAACTGAATTAAATAAAACATGTCTAAAATTCAAGAAAAAAGAAATTCAATATTAAAGGATTTAAAAAATCTTTTAATCTGGATATCTATTGCTTTAATTATACGATGGCAGGTTATAGAGCCCAGATGGATCCCATCCGGTTCAATGCTTCCAACTCTACAAATACAAGATAAAATTCTTGTTGAGAAAGTAACACCTAAAATCACATCCAAATCAAATCTTTCAAAATTAAAAAATAAAATAGTTGTTTTTAATGTTCCGGAACAATTAATTAATGCTGGTTATGAAGCTGATACTGCACTAATAAAAAGAGTAATTGGAATACCTGGAGATAAGGTAGAAGTAAGAGACGGTAACCTTTACTTAAATGATATCGCTCAAAAAAATTACATTTTTGACAAAAATATTAACTATGCTACGGGGCCTTTTATTGTCCCAGAAGAGTCATTATGGGTGATGGGAGATAATAGAAATAACAGTATGGATTCTCATATTTGGGGATTTTTACCCTATGAAAAAGTTATTGGTAAAGCTATTTTTAGATATTGGCCGTTTGATAAAATTGGACCTATTCGGTTCCCTGCCCTTAATAATTTGAATTAATGGGTACTTGATGTTGTAAGGTTTTTATATCTTGAAGCTGTAGAAATGTTTAATCCAGAATTTCTTGCTACTGAAAATAATGATCCAAATGATGAGAACGATTTAATCCAATATTTACAAAAACAATCTCCAGAAGTTTTGCAAAGAGTAGCAAAATCAGCCAGTGAAGATATTCAAGAAATTATTAGACATAATGTTCAAGGTCTTCTTGGAATGCTTCCTTCAGATCAATTTGATGTAAAAATAACATCTTCAAAAGACAACATTGCTAATTTATTATCTTCTGCAATGATGACAGGATATTTCTTAAGACAAATGGAGCAAAGAAAAGAGCTGGAACAAACTCTTAAAAATGATGAAAACATGTCTATAGAAGAATAATAGTTTTTAAAGATTTACTTCTTCAGGAATTATTCCTAGTTCAAACAACTTTTTATATAAACCCATCAAGAATTTGTTATCCTCAGGAAGTTTGTCCCACTTTTGGGAATTAATTTCATTAATTAATTTTTGACAATCTTCTTTTGAAAATTTTATAGGCGCCGTAAAATGAGCTGGAATTAAATATTCCATATCTTCAAGAGACTTTATATTTTCTAACCACTTAAGTAAAACTTCTTTTGAACGCGGAAAAATTAATTTTTGTAAAACTGGTGCAATTTGAATCTTAGGAGTTTCTTTACCCATTATTTCAACAAGAGAAGATTCCCAATCTTCGTCCCATAGAAAGGGATAAATACCGAAATGAGATCTCCAATTTCTAAGATCTTTTTTGAATGAATACTTAAATATTTTTTTTAAAGGTGGAATATTTAATTTACCTGGTTTCAAAAAAGATGAAAATAAGACTAACCTTTTCCACCCTTTTTTTCTTTGTTCTATGGAGTCAATCAAAGGTTCATCACCTCTCTCTCTAGAATGAAAAAGAAGTGGAGTTGGATCAAAATTAAATATCTCAGGTGGTGTGGAGTCTATCCCAACTATTGCATCCGTTACATGAAGAGTTTTCGTAGGATAATGGAAACAGCTTATCTCCTGATATCTTCCCAGTCCTAAATTCAGTGGGCCTAATGAAGACCATTTAAAGGAGTTTGCATGTGGAGTACCTTCCTCAAACAGTATTCTTGATCTTTTTGATGGAATGCCTAAGAAATCTAGTGGTAGATTTATGGGAAAACTCCATTGTCCAGGACAAAGCCAAATTTCTGCATCTTTAAAAATCCTTGAAAGAGCTGGTAGTCCGATTTTATGTTCTAGTCCAGAGGCACTCGGTAAAATTATTGTTTTTACGCTGCCGTGAATCGTAATTAATTTTTCCAACTTATTTATTAATTCTTTTGTCGGTGGGAGTGGATTTATTAGCATCAATCCATTATCAACCTTTATTACTGTCATTCTTATTGGAACCGCAACATAATAAAGTCCCTGAATTTGTTCCAAAGACCATATTTGATCAGGAATTAATTCTCTTAGAATTGTTTTCTTTTTTCCATAAGGATATAAGGGGAATAATGGCCACCAATTCCACTTTTTATTTAAAGTTTCTTCCACCACTATCATTTATACCCAGCAAATAATTTCTTTAACTTAAATATTCCGTATCTTGGAGCGAATAAAAAAGCAAATAAAAATATAAAAGTTTGTGCCAAGACAATTGATCCACCTGTTTCAAGATCAAACCAAAAACTAACATAGATTCCTATTAGGCTTGAGATAACTGCACTTAATACTGAAATTACTGTCATATTATCAAACTTATCCGTAAGTAAATATGCTGTAGCCCCTGGCGTAATCAACATGGCAACTACCAAAATAATTCCAACAGACTGCAAGCCCACAACAGCTGCCAAAGATAAGCATGTGAGGAGTAAATAATGGAGAAAAAATACGTTAATCCCAACTGTTTTTGCATGCCTAGGATCAAAGCAATAAAGCATTAAATCTTTTCTAAAAATTGACAAAAGGATTACTACCAATAAAGAAATGAATATAGTTTGTTTTACATCTGAAAGTGATATACCTAATGGACTACCAAAAAGAATAGAGTGCAGATCAATATTACTTTTAATCTTAGAAACCAATACAATTCCAAGAGCGAAAAATCCGGTAAATACCAACCCAATAACAGTATCTTCCTTAACTCTAGATTTCTGCTTAATAAACCCTATCAATGCTACAGAACCAACTCCGAAAACAAATGCCCCTAATGAGAAAGGAAGACCTAATGCATAAGCCACCACAACACCAGGCATTACCGAATGTGAAACTGCATCTCCCATTAAAGCCCAACCTTTAAGAGTCAAATAACTTGATAGAAAACCACAAACAGCTGCAACTAATGAACTCATAAGAAGTGCTTTTCTCATAAAGTCATGAGTCAAAGGATCTGTTATGAATGAATCTAAAGTTAAAAAAGAACAGAGCTCCATATAATTTTAAATTTAGGATTCAGGTCCAAACAAGAAATCAGGTGAGATCCCTCCAAAAGTGGTTGTAATATTTTCAGGGGTAAACACTTCAGAGGTCTCGCCATAAGCTACTACAGTTTTATTTATTAAAAGAACTAAATCACAAAATTCACGAACATGAATCATATCGTGCGTTGATAATAATATAGTTTTTCCTTCATTTTTAAATTGAATAAATAATTCTGAGATAAGTTTCTCAGTTCTTATATCAACACCTGAAAAAGGCTCATCAAGAAGTAATATTGACGCTCTTTGCGCAATTGCCCTAGCTAAAAAAGTTCTTTTTCTCTGACCTCCAGATAAGTTTCCAATAGGTGTAGATAAATGATCCGTAAGATCAACTCTCTCAATAGCATCTTTGACCGCCTGTACATCAGACTCTCTAGGAGACCTAAAAATATTCATCGAACCATATCTTCCCATCATCACTACGTCCCAAACACTTATTGGAAATTGACTATCAATCCCCTCATTCTGAGGAACATAAGCAATTGTCTGATCTTTTTGAGCAGATCTTACAGACTCTCCATTTATTCTAATTTTTCCCTTTGAAATATTTACAAAGCCAGTTAGAGCATTAAAAAAAGTTGTTTTACCAGCCCCGTTCATCCCTACTAACCCACAAATCTGGCCAGGTTTCAATCTTAAATTGGCATCATACAAAGCCACCTTACCGTTGTAATCCACACAAATATTCTCTGCATCAATCCTAAAGTTTTGATAATTAATTGATTCCATAATTCAAAAAAGCCCTTTTTTAATTAAATCCAAATTATGCTCAAGCATTTTTATGTAGGAACTAGCAGGCCCACTATCATCAGATAATGAATCAACAAAAAGATTTCCTCCAAAATTAGCCCCAGTTTCGTTTGCAACAACCATTTGAGATTCATTACTTACAGTACTTTCGCAAAATACAGATGGGACATTTTTTTCTTTAACTAGTGAGATTGTTCTTGTCATTCTTTTGGGAGTAATTTGACTCTCAGCATTAACTGGCCATAAATAAACTTCCTCTAATCCATAATCATTTGTTAAATATGAAAAAGCACCTTCACAACTTACTAGATACCTCTTATCTTTATTTAAGTTATTAATAAAAAGTGAGAATTCTTTATCTAATTTAGAGAGTTTAGCTTTATAAATTTTTCCATTTTCTTCAAATAATGTTCTTTTGGATGGCCTCAATTCTGATAAAGAATCCACCAGAATATCTACGTATAGGATCCCCCTTTTTGGAGAAATCCAGGCATGAGGATTGGGTTTCCCTTTATAAAAATCTTCACTGATAAAAATAGGATCTAAATCTTCCGCGACAGTAATTCTTTTAACTTTTAAATTAGAAACGAATTTTTCAGCCCATAATTCAAATCCAAAACCATTATCAATAAAAACAAAAGCACTAGAGGCATTTACCAAATCGCTTGGAGTTGGTTGGTAGCCGTGAACTTCAACTCCAGGTTTCGTTATTGATCTAACAATAAAATCATCTTTAGCAACATTGCTAATTATGTCTGCCAAAACAGTGAAACTTGCCAGTATTACTTCTTTGCTTTCATTTTTATTTGATATTCTCTTACATGAGCCTGAAGCAAGAGAAAGCAGAAGTAACAAACTTAAAAAAAGAATATTTTTTCTCATAATAAACATTCATCTCTAGATTATGAATTAAAAGATAGTTTCAGAAGTGGTTTTCTAAAATCAGAAATAAATCCTTTCCAATTGATTTTTTCTTTTTCAAAAGCATTTTCAACAATTTTCTCAGAATTTTTCTTTATAAAATCCAAATCAGGTTCCTCTACTCCTTTTGTTATTGCCATAAAATCAGCCAAAGAACTTGATACTACTCTAGATAAGTAAGCAGCACTGACAGCCTGAAATGTTCCAGAAAAAAGCCAATTTGGTCCATGTAATTTTGTTATGCCAATTAAAGTCTGTCCACTCCATTCAATAACTCCCTGAGCAATTGCAGTCTTTAAAATCTCTTTGGATACTTTATCTAAAATTTCAGGAGACCAATTACATCCCCATATAGACTTAATTTCTTTAATCATTAATGAATTTAATACTGTCATTGCCATAACATCAATTGAGGGGATAGGAGATAAGAAAACAGTTGTCGCTACAAGAATTTGATTTTTTCTTTGTATTCCTTTTAACTGCATTCTTCTTATGCTTTCAATTTCAGATTGCCAAGCAACATGAAGTTCTTTCAAGAGCCTTTTTTTTGTAATTTCAATATTTTTGGATGAACTTATGAAAAACTTCCTTAAAGAAAAAGGTATATTTTTTATTTCATTCTGATTCACATCAAAAGTAATAATTTTATTTATAAAGTCACTTGAAATTTGAGACTTTAGGTCTTCTATCTGATTTTTAGCTTCTATTTCGTTAGAAGTTAAAGCCACCAACCAGATTGGCATATTTTTAGGAAACTTTTTCAGCCATAAAAAATCATTTGCAGACAAAGGCAAGTTTATAAAATAAAAGATTGCATCACTCTTCAAAGCCTTTTCTGGAATAATTTCAGAAGGATTGTATTTAGGCAGTTTTTCGTATAAATCGAAGTCAAACTTTTCTGCTTTAAAATGACTTTTCAAAACAGACTGACAGCTTTGATAATCTTTTTGTCCAATACAACTTATTTTTTCTTTTTCACATCTATTAAGAATAGATTCAAGTATTTTTTGTCTTTTTGAATTCCGTTTTTCTATTTCATTTGTTGTTTCAAGTTCTTCAAAAAAATTTAAATCTTCATTACATATTTTTATCCAACCATCTAAATTATTAGGCTCATTAAATTTTGGCTTATCATTCTTCAAGTAAAAATATCCCCCCAAACATAACGCAAAAAATCCTATAGATCCGCCTGCAAAATGAATTAAGTCACTTACAAACCATTCCCCAAAACCTAATAATAATAAAATAATAAGAAGATTTTTTTTAGGAAACTTTATGTAATCCTTTAAAAGGTTGTCTTTTCTAATATCAAACACAATGCTTTATTTCTCTAATTTTATTTTAATGCAAGTTGTGAATGAGAAAAGGGAAATCACATAAGTCGTTAATCAAAAGATAAATATTTAAGGCTTTTAAAAAGACTTATTGCATAACAAGATGCTAAGTTAATAAACTATTTAAATAACACAAGCAACATCAAGATGTCTAATTCAAATTTCAGCAATAATCCTGGACAAGAAAATTACAGAGGTCGTTCTAATAATGAAAGATCTAATTTCAGAGATAGATCCGGCGGCAGAAGAGATGGAGGAGGATTCCGTATAAGATTGAGTGATAACGAAATGAAAGCTGTTAAATCAATACAAGAGGCCTTTCAATTAAGATCTACCGTTGCAGTTCTGGGTTTCTCTGTTAGAACACTTAGCGATATGATCAAAGACGAAAAATTGATTGAATCAATCAAAGAATATGCAAAAAATAATAAAAACTCTTCTCCGAGTAGACAATCACAAAATCCTTATGAAGAAAAGACAAAAACAGCACCTGACCCTTTTGCAAGACCTATAAAAAGTACATCAACTGAAGAGATCCAATCTAGCGAAGTAGAAGAGGATGGCAAATAAAAAAAGAATTCTTTCGGGAGTTCAACCAACTGGTGATTTACATATTGGGAATTGGCTTGGGGCCATAAATAATTGGGTTACGCTTCAAGAGCAATATGAAACATTTCTATGTGTAGTTGATTTGCACGCAATAACAGCCTCATATAATCCCAAAGAATTATCTAAAAACACTATCTCTACAGCGGCTTTGTACGTGGCTTGTGGGATAGATCCAAATATATGTTCAATTTTTGTCCAAAGTCAGATTTCAGCACATTCAGAACTTTGTTGGATATTAAATTGCATGACCCCAATAAATTGGATGGAAAGAATGATTCAATTTAAAGAAAAATCCATACAACAAGGTAATAATGTATCTATTGGATTATTTGACTATCCAATACTTATGGCTGCAGACATCCTTCTTTATGATGCTGACTTCGTACCAGTAGGTGAGGATCAAAAACAACATCTTGAACTTGCGAGAGATATTGCACAACAGAGAATTAATGCCAGATTTAGTAAGGATAAAAATATTTTAAAGATCCCTCAACCAATCATCATGAAGAATGGTTCAAAAATAATGAGTTTAATTGATGGTTCAAAAAAGATGAGCAAAAGTGATCCTAATGAGGGCAGTCGCATTAACTTATTAGATCCTCCCGAAATAATCACAAAAAAAATTAAACGAGCAAAAAGTGACAGTTCTATTGGAATTGAATTTAACAACCCTGAGAGACCAGAATCTAAAAATCTTTTGATGATTTATTCAATATTATCTGGCAAAGAAATTTCTCAATGTGAAAATGAATTTTTAGAGACTGGATGGGGGACATTTAAAAAATTAATTACTGAACAACTTATTGAATCACTGGAACCTATTCAGAAAAAATATAGATTATTAATTAATGATCCCTATCAACTAAATAAAATCCTTAATGAAGGGAAGGAAAAAGCTGAAGATTTAGCGAATCAGACTTTAAAAAGAGTTAAATCAAAATTGGGATTTTTTGAAATGGAGAAATAAATTATGCCAATAATTACATTGCCTGATGGTTCAAAAAAAGTTTTCGAAAAATCTGTGACTATTCTAGAAATTGCCCAGAGTATAGGCGCTGGATTAGCTAAAGCAACAATTGCTGGGAAAGTAAATGATGTTCTTCTTGATGCAACAATTCCTATAAATAAAGATTCCAAAGTTGTAATCATCACATCAAAAGATAAAGAAGGAATTGAAATAATAAGACATTCTTTTGCTCACCTTATTGGTCATGCAGTTAAACAAATTTACTCTGATATTAAAATGGCAATTGGACCTGTAATTGAAGATGGTTTTTATTACGATATTTTCTCTGAATACAGATTTACTCCTGAAGATTTAATAAAAATCGAAAATAGAATTAATAAATTAATAAAAACAAACTATGACGTTGAAATTTTACAAGTTTCTAAAGAGGAGGCAATTAAAACTTTTAAAGAAAGAGATGAGACTTTTAAATTAAGAATAATTGAAGAAATTCCTGAAGAAGGTCTCATCAATTTATACAAGCACGAAGAATACATCGACATGTGTAGAGGGCCTCACGTGCCTAATACTAGACATTTGAGACACTTTAAATTACTTAAATTATCAGGTTCATATTGGAGAGGTAATAGTGAGAATGAATCATTACAGAGAATATATGGAACTGCATGGTCAAAAGAAAAAGAACTCAAAGATTATTTAACAAGAATTGAAGAAGCGGAAAAAAGAGATCATAGAAAACTTGGAAAAAAACATTCACTATTTCATATACAAGAAGAATCTCCAGGAATGATTTTTTGGCATCCAAACGGATGGACAATCTACCAAGTACTTGAAAAGTACATAAGAGAAATACTCAAAAAAAATGATTATTTAGAAATCAAAACCCCACAAGCTGTTGATAAATCTCTTTGGGAAAAATCAGGTCATTGGGAGAAATTTAGAGACGATATGTTCACTACTGCATCAGAAAATCGAACTTATGCAATTAAGCCAATGAATTGTCCATGCCATGTTCAAGTATTTAATCAAGGTTTAAAAAGTTATAAAGATTTACCAATTCGTCTTGCTGAATTTGGTTCTTGTCACAGAAACGAGCCCTCAGGCGCACTACATGGCTTAATGAGAGTAAGAAACTTTACTCAAGATGATGCACACATATTCTGTACAGAAGAGCAAATTCAAGAAGAGGTTTCTACTTTTATAGAACTTGTTTTCGAGGTTTATAAAACCTTTGGTTTTGATGAAATCATTATCAAATTATCAACTCGACCCGAAAAAAGGGTAGGTAGTGAAGAAATTTGGGATAAATCAGAAGAGGCTCTTACCAAAGCTCTCGATAATAAGAATCTAAAATGGGAGCTCCAACCTGGCGAAGGTGCTTTTTATGGTCCAAAAATCGAATTCTCTCTAAAAGATTGTCTTAATAGAGTCTGGCAATGCGGAACAATTCAGGTTGATTTCTCAATGCCCATTAGATTGGATGCAACTTATGTGGATATTGATAATGAAAAAAGAAATCCAGTTATGCTTCATAGAGCAATTTTAGGATCCTTTGAAAGGTTTATCGGAATCTTGATTGAACAATATGAGGCAAAATTTCCAATTTGGCTTGCCCCTTATCAAATAGTTTTATTGAGCATTACGGATAGAAATATTGAAAAATGTTTAAAGTTTAATGAATTAATCAATAATAATGGTTACCGATCAAAAGTTGATATTAGGAATGAAAAAATAGGATATAAAATAAGAGAGGCAACTCTCGGGAGAGTTCCCTTAATCGCAGTAATTGGAGATAAAGAGGAAGAAATTGATTCAGTCGCTTTAAGAGCTTTAAATGGAAGTAATTTAGGAATTTTCAATTTACCTAATCTTTATAAATTAATGGATGAATTAATAGAAAAAAAAGGGAGAACTGAATAATTTCAAACATATGAATTTTCTCGCTTGTGACTTAGGAGGTTCAAAGGTTCTATTGGGGATATTCGAAAAAGTAATAAATGATGATTCGCCTAGGTTAATATGCAAAAAGAAATATATATCCTCTGATTGGGACTCTTTTGAACTAATCTTAGAAGATTTTCTCAAAAATGAATGCAAAAATATTGCTCATCCTTCTACTGCATGTTTCGCCGTAGCTGGTCCTTTATCTAAAAATAAAGCACAAATCATTAACTTATCATGGGACATTTCTGGCAATTATTTACAGAACAAATTTAATTTTAAAAGCTGCGAGCTAATAAATGATTTCGCAGTGCAAATGTATGGAATACCTTATTTAAAACAAAATCAATATTCTACTATCCAAGATGGAACTCATTTTGAAGGTTCTAATAGTGATTTGCATGCGATTGTTGGAGCAGGGACAGGTTTGGGTATTGCTAGAGGCATAATATCAGGGGAAAAGATAAAAGTTTTAGCTAGTGAAGGTGGTCATGTTGAGTACGCGCCAAAGTCAAAATTAGAATGGGAATTAAAAATTTGGCTTAAGAATTACCTAAAAGTTGAGAGGATATCTTGTGAAAGAATTATTAGCGGCACTGGTTTATCAAGAATTGCCGAATGGAGACTAGGCAAGCCTGATGCTCAAAATCATCCTCTAAAAAAATATTTTAAAGAAATTAAAAATTCTGATTCTTTAAGAAAAGAACTACCAGAAAAAATTTGCACTCTTTCGAATGAGGGGGATCAGCTAATGAATGAAGTTGAGAGAATTTGGTTAGGTGCTTATGCTTCTTTATTGGGAGATGTTGCTCTGCAAGAATTGTGCTTTGGCGGGTTATGGATTTCTGGAGGAACCGCACCAAAACATTTCAAAAATTTTAAATCAGATTTATTTATGAAACAATTTTTAGACAAAGGAAGATTAAAAGATATTCTTAAAACAATACCCATGAAAGTAATTTTAGATGAAGAGTTTGGACTTTTTAGTGCAGCCTGCAGAGCAAAAATGCTTTTAAAAAATACCTAACAAAATGTCTATTCCTGAAGTTGGTAAAAAAATAAGAGTAACAGTACCTTCCACAACTGCTAATTTAGGGCCTGGGTTCGATTGTCTTGGTGCAGCATTAGATTTATATAATGAATTTATATTCACAAGGATTGAAGGTGGTGGAGAAAGATTTGATTTAATAATGGAAAGTACAGATGGTAATCACTTAAGAGGAGGCCCTGAAAACTTAGTTTTTAGAGCGGCTCAGAAAGTATGGGAGAGCGCAAATATGGATCCTTTTGCACTTGAAGCAAGAGTTAAGTTAGCAGTGCCTCCTGCTCGCGGACTTGGAAGCAGTGCTACAGCCATAGTTGCCGGACTAATAGGAGCAAATGCAATAATGGAATCCCCGTTGCCTAAAGAAAAACTCCTTGAACTTGCCATTGATATAGAGGGTCATCCTGATAATGTAGTCCCCTCTCTTCTTGGTGGACTTTGCTTGACAGCTAGGTCTTCCTCTCAAAGATGGAGGATAATTAGATGTGATTGGCACGATTCAATTAAAGTAGTTGTAGCAATACCTGCGATTCGCTTAAGCACAAGTGAAGCAAGAAAGGTTATGCCCAAGAATGTACCTATATCTGATGCAGTGACAAATATGGGAGCACTAACTCTGTTATTAAATGGCCTAAAGGCAGGAAATCAGGAACTAATAAAAGAAGGAATGTTTGATAAGCTCCATGAACCCTACAGATGGAAACTTATTAAAGGTGGACTGGAAGTTAAAGATGCCGCACTACAAGCAGGTGCTCTAGGATGTGCAATTAGCGGAGCTGGACCAAGTATCTTAGCTTTGTGTAAAAAAGAAAATGGGAAAAATGTTAGTCAAGCCATGGTGAAAGCATGGGAGAAGTCAGGTGTAGCAAGCAGAGCACCATTCTTAAACGTACAAACAACAGGCAGCCAATTTAGCACTATCTCTGGTAAGTAGTTTTACTTAGGCATTTTTAATGTTATAGTCTCAAGCTAGTACAACTTTAACTAGAATAAAAAAATTATTCATTCTATAAATGAATTTAGAATCTTTTCCTTGGCTATCATCAATTGTTTTACTGCCTTTAATTGGGGCATTAATAATGCCTTTTTTAAGCTCTAAGGAAGGAGAAGATAATACACTCCCTAGAAATATTTCATTAAGTTTTTTATTTTTAGATTTTTTATTAATCATCGGCGTTCTTTTTCAAAAATTTAATACCACAGATAGCTCTTTGCAGCTGGTAGAAAGAGCTTCTTGGCTGCCCTCAATAGGCCTAGAGTGGTCTCTTGGAGTAGATGGGTTATCTGCTCCTTTAGTAGCTTTGAGTGGGTTAATTACGTTTTTATCAGCTGCCGCAAGTTGGAAAATCAAGAAAAAATCTAACCTATATTTTGCTCTTTTATTAGTCCAAGCATCGGCGCAGGGATTAGTTTTCCTTTCTCAAGATTTCCTATTATTTTTCTTGGCCTGGGAACTTGAATTAGTTCCGGTATATCTTCTTATTGCAATTTGGGGAGGGAAAAAGAAATTATATGCAGCCACTAAATTTATCCTCTATACAGCTTTAGCTTCTTTATTAATACTCATAAGTGGTTTAGCACTTGCCTTGAGTGGCGATACATTTACATTAAATATTACCGATTTAACCAATAAACATGTAACCGGCAGCCTAGCATTGTTATCTTATTTGGGATTTTTAATTGGTTTTGGAGTAAAACTTCCTATCTTTCCATTACATACTTGGTTACCTGATGCGCATGGAGAGGCTAATGCACCAGTTTCAATGTTACTCGCTGGAATACTTTTAAAAATGGGAGGCTACGCTCTCTTAAGATTCAATGTTCAAATACTGCCTGAAGTACATCTACAAATTGCACCTGCATTAATTATTCTTGGAATCATTAATATAATTTACGGAGCACTAAATGCTTTTGCACAAGATAATGTCAAAAGAAGAATTGCTTGTAGCTCAGTTAGTCATATGGGTTTTGTTCTCTTAGGGATTGGAGCAGTGGATGCTTTGGGAATAAGCGGAGCAATGCTCCAGATGATTAGTCACGGTCTTATCGCTGCAGCTATGTTTTTTGTCACAGGTTCATTCTATGAAAGAACAAATACTCTTTCGATACCAAATATGGGCGGTTTAGCAAAGGTCTTGCCCATAACTTTTGCTTTTTTCTTGGCAAGCTCTTTGGCCTCTCTAGCACTCCCTGGGATGAGCGGTTTTATAAGTGAAATAACTGTATTTTTAGGTATCACTAGTCAGGAAGGGTTCAGCTCTATCTTTAGATCAATCACAATCCTTATTGCAGCTATCGGTTTAGTTCTAACACCAATATATCTACTATCAATGTGTAGAAGAGTGTTCTTTGGTCCTAGAATTCCTGCGTTAGCTACAGTCAAAGAGATGAATGGTAGAGAATTGACGATTGGATTCAGTTTATTGTTACCCACTTTAGTGATAGGTTTTTGGCCGAAAATCGCCATAAACTTATATGAATCTTCAACTAATGCTCTCAGTCAACAGCTAACTTTAGCTAAATTAGTTGGATTAATTCCAAATTTAGTTAATTAAATTATTTTAATAAATGGATACATCAATTTTTAAATATGGAGAACTACCAGAATTTAAAAAATTTACTCCCGAAAACATTATTGAACAATTCCCCAAAGTACTTGAAAAGATCTCCGAAGATTTTCTAAACATCGAGAAAAATTTATCTAATTATTTATTTCAAAATGATTTAAGTTGGGATAAGGTAATAAATCCCTTAAATGAAGTCAATGAAATTCTTAGATGGAGTTGGGGAGTAATAAGTCATCTAAATGCTGTAAACAATTCTGAAAGTCTTAGAGATATTTATTCAAAGTTTCTTCCTGAGATTATTAGCCTGAGCAACAAATTCGGACAAAGTAAAATAATTTACAACTCTTTAGTCAAGCTAAAAGAAACAAATAACTTTGATCAAATCAAAAACAGAATTTTAGATAAAGAAATTCTTGAGATGAAACATAGAGGAATTTCTCTACAAGAAAATGATCAAGAAGAATTCAATAATATTTCAGAAAAGCTTGGAAAGCTATCAACGGACTTCAGCAACAATGTTCTAGATGCCACTAATAAATGGTTTTTAATATTAAATAAAAAATCTGAAGTCGATGGTCTTCCTGAACGAGTTCTTGAATTGATGGCAATTTCTGCGCACAATCACTTAAAAAAAGAAGAAGAAGTTGATATTAAAAATGGACCTTGGAAATTGAGTTTAGATATTCCAACTTATACCTCATTCATGACATATGCCACCGACCGTAACCTTAGAGAAAAACTATACAAGGCATTTGTCGGTAGGGCGTCTCAAGGAGAACAAAATAATTCTCAAATAATTGAAGACATATTATCTCTTAGAACTAAACAGGCTAATCTTCTCGGTTATAAAAGTTGGGCAGAACTCAGTTTGTCAACGAAAATGGCGAAAGAAATTAAAAATGTTGAAAAACTTTTAGAAGAATTGAGAGAACCAGCATTTAAAACTGCAAAGATTGAATTAGAAACACTCAATAATTTTTCTAAAGTTAATGGGTTTCCAAAATCACAGAATATTGAGCCATGGGATATAAGTTATTGGTCTGAACTTCTTAGAAAGAAAGAACTAAATTTGGATCAAGAGTCTTTGAGACCTTGGTTCCCACTAAATGATGTTTTGAAAGGTTTATTTAAATTAAGTGAAAAGCTTTTTGAAATTAAAGTGGTCGAGGCAACTAATGAGGCGCCTCTATGGAATGATGACGTTTTATTTTTTAATATCCTCAATAAAGAAAATAACAAAATAGCAGCCTTTTACCTCGATCCATATTCGAGGCCTGAATCAAAGAGAGGAGGGGCTTGGATGGATGAATGTTTAAATAAAAATAATGTTGGCAAAAATATACTCCCCGTAGCTTATCTCGTTTGCAATCAGACTCCACCATCAAAAGATAAGCCAAGTTTGATGAGTTTTGAAGAAGTTCAGACCCTGTTCCATGAATTTGGTCATGGTCTTCAACACATGCTTACCACTGTAAATCTTCCTCAAGCCGCTGGTATCAACAATGTTGAGTGGGATGCAGTTGAACTTCCAAGTCAATTTATGGAAAACTGGTGTTTCCATAAAAATACACTTATGAGTATCGCTAAACACTACAAAACAGGCGAAAAATTATCCGATGAAAATTTTGAGAAGCTCCTAAATAATAGAACCTTTAATTGTGGTATGGCTACTCTTAGACAGCTACATTTTGCAATTACAGACCTCAGATTGCACAGTGATATTGATAAAAAAGAAGGTAAAACAGCAGATGATATAAGAAGAGAAATTGCAAAACAAACTACAGTTATTGCCCCAATTCAAGAAGATCAATTTCTTTGTTGTTTTAGTCATATATTTGCCGGAGGATATTCTGCAGGATATTACTCCTATAAATGGGCTGAAGTTCTCAGTGCTGATGCATTTTCAATGTTCGAAGAAGCTGATTTAGAAAACTCTGAAGATTTAAAGTTAATTGGAAAGAAATTTAAAGATACAATACTTAGCTTGGGTGGAAGCTTACCTCCATTAGACATATTTAAACTATTTAGGGGAAGAGAACCAAAAACAGATTCCTTAATAAGACACTTAGGTCTATCTGGAGCTACATAATAATTTCTTCGATTATTTTGTCAACCACAGATTTATTTCTTACTAAATTTCTATGTTTATAAACTCTTACTGATATTTTTTTCCCAAAATTTAAATTAGTCCACCAGCCAGGGAAAACCATTAGATCCCAATAAGTAAAGAAATTTATACACTCGATATCATTAAGAAGAAAATCATTCTTTTCCAGTTCTCTCAAAAAATTACTATTTATTTTCATTTCTGATATACCTCTAAAAGGGTATTTAGGTACTAGTTGTGCAATTAATGTTCCTTTGTGAGGGGAACCTATAGATATAAATCTTCTTGTTCTTTTGTAACCATTAAATTTTTGAATCCAATACCTTCCAATTATCCCCCCCATTGAGAATCCCAAAATATCTAATTCTTTTTCTAAACCATATTTCTCTAAAATTAATTCGTTTAATATATTAGTCAAATCTATAATTGAAGTCATTCCAAATGAATGCTTAAGAGTTGGGGCAAAATATTCAATTCCAATATCATCAAGTTTTGAAGTGAAAGAAGAAAAAATACTTGAAGTATTCCAAAGACCATGAATCAATATAATAGGATTTCTTTTTTCCAATACTTTTAATTATTTTCAAGAATTCTTACTATTGACACCTTCCCATCGAAACCTGTGATTGGAGGATTACATTTTGTCAGAATAATTTTAATTTTAGAAAGCTTAAATTCCTGATCAATGATTTCTAAAATTGCTTTTGAGTATTTTTCTATTGTGAAACAATATATTTTCTTTGATTGATCTTTTAAAATTTGAACTAATTTTGAATAGTCAACTGTTTTTTTTATATCATCATTTGCTGTACAATTTTCAAAATCTGTCCACAATAATATATCCAAACTAAAAAGTTGTCCTAATTGTCTTTCTTCATCAAGGACACCCACTCTTGCCCAAAGTTTAATATTCTCAATTTTTAAAAATGTTTCCATCTTCTAACGTTTTAAAGATCTTTATGAGTATAGATAGACTTCCCGGATGAATAATCATCAACTATATTCCCATTCCCTCTTAGGAAATATTTATACGTTACCAAACCTTCTAGCCCTACAGGGCCTCTTGGGGGAAGAGTTTGAGTAGATATCCCAACTTCTGCTCCGAATCCATATCTAAACCCATCTGCAAACCTAGTAGAGCAATTATGAAAAACACCTGCACTATCAACCACATGCATAAATTTATTAGCAGTACTTAAATTTTCAGTAATTATTCCATCTGTATGTTTTGAACTAAATTTTTGAATATGAGTAATTGCCTCGTCAAGATCGTCAACAATTTTTATCGATAAAGTTAAATCTAAATATTCAGTATACCAATCTTCTAGACTAGCCTCATGTCTTAATCCTAATTCAACTGATTTTTTATCTCCAATCAATTTAACATGATTAGAATCAAACAGGGGTATAGCCTTTTCTAGAAAAACTGGTGCAATATCTTTATGAACTAATAAAGTTTCAATAGCATTACATGCCGCAGGATATTGAATTTTACTATCCAAAGCGACTGATAGAGCCATTTCAAGACTTGCCTCATTATCTATAAACAAATGACAAATGCCATCAGCATGTCCCAAAACAGGAATTCTTGTATTCTCCTGAATAAATTTAACTAATTCATTACTTCCTCTTGGAATTATTAAATTAATATATTTCTCAAGATTTAACATCGACATACTATCTTTTCTACTTGTAAGCAAGCATATTGCATTTTCATCAAGACCTGATTCGTACAAACCCTGCTGCAACGCTTTGACAATTGCAGTATTTGTCAAATTGGCTTCACTACCACCCTTGAGAATTACTCCATTACCTGATCTTATTGCTAAAGAACTAATCTGCATAACAGCATCTGGCCTTGATTCAAAAATCACCCCTAAAACACCTATGGGGACAGTTTTTCTTTCTAAGATCAATTCCTTGGAAAGCTCCCTTTTAATTTGGACTTGATTTACTGGATCAGCTAAGTCTCCAACTTTTCGTACTCCTTGAATTCCTGAATTTAATTTATCTTTTGATAACTTTAATCTAGAAAGTAATGCCTTTGAGATCCCTTTCTTTTCTGCTCTGATATAGTCCTCTATATTAGCCTCTAAAATTTCTTCACTATTTTTTTCTAGATAATCAGCCATAAAATTTAAAGCTTTAATTCTATTATGATTATCTGTCTGACTAATTTTTATTGAAGCCAAACGAACTTGATCAGCTTTTTCTAAAAGTTCATTTCCTGGTTGAGGAACTTCAAAGATATTGGCCATATATTTTTTTTAATTAATTTTATAATAATTGAAATTAAGAATTCTTTAAACTAACTCTCTTTGTTAATTAATATCTAAAAAATAATTGAAATTGACTTTTCCAATCCCCATCAGAATCATAAGAACCTAATAATTCTAAGTTTGGATTAGCCTGGAAAGTAAAAATTCCAGTGGGTGGAAGATCATCTCTACCTGGAACGGTTTGAAAGGAAAAATTTATACTATCTGTAATATCAAGACCTAATTCGGCCACCCAAGCTTGAGAAGAGAATTCTTCGTTAGAAGTTGATTGACCATCATTTTCTATCTCTAAATTTTCATTGGAAAAAATATTATTTAAAGAATCATTATTTTCTATTAAAGCTGGATATAAAGAAAACTGAAATCTTTCACTAAAAGCATCCGCATTATTAAGTTGCGAAATAAATGCTCTATTTATTAAATTTGCAGAATTACCTCCAATTAAACCAATTATTTGCGATCTGTTGTAACTCGGTGTGCTCCTTAATTGAATTCTTTTATTTTCATCTTCAAAAGATAATTGATCTAAAAATCCTTCGTAGGAAGCTTCAATTTTAATAAGTCTTGTATTACCAATTCCAAAAGAACCAAAACCATTAGAATTATTTTCTTCATCAATATCACTTGGGATATTTGAATCCTGATTATTTTCACTTATTGGAATTATAGAATCTGGAACTTTACTCACCAGAGAAAAATTAATGTAAGGAACTACTCCTCTTCTTGGGAAAAATGCAATATAGTTCTCTTTATATTTATCAAGTTTAAAAGGAGTAGTATATAGATTTGCTCTACCTTTTTTTATATCAATAAGTCCCCATGCATTTAAATCTTTTCCTACTTCACCATTTATTTTAAGGGCAAAAACGGTTTCTAAATAAGCTTGAATTATCTCAGAATATTGAAATTTAAATTCTGGCCCGAGTTTTAATTTAAAATTATCAAAAAACAGATTATCCAAGTAATTAGGCAAAGTTTCTCCTAAAAGAACTTTATTTAAAATTGTTTCGTTTGAAATTATTTCAATATTCTTATTATTTTTCCAATAGAGTTCTGGCCAATCTTTTTTATTATCTTTTAGTTTTTTATTACTTTCTTTTTTATTAGATTGATTATTGCTTTTGAAATTTACAAATCCATTATTAAGAAATAGATTACCTCCTAAAACAGGATTCTCAAATGAGCCCTTTAAATCGATATCTGAATCTACTAAAAAATTAAAATTATCTGATTTTAAAGTAAATTTATTAGTTACCAAATTAATCTCTGATTTACCATAATCATTCTGACTATAAAAAGGTAAAGAACCATTTATAAAAATATTTCCATCATCTTCTGAATTTGCTTTTAAATTTTTTATTTCTAAGGAATCAAAATCAAAAATTATCAATCCATTAATATCTTGAATTGTATTCTTGTAAAAATCAATTTCAGAATCTTTTAATACAAGAAATCCATTTAATATTGGTTTATTAATAGTACCTTTTATTATCATCCTAAGATTCGCATCTCCTTTATTAAAGGTGAAGTATTTATCAGCAAAAATATCAATTAAATCAATAAATTGTTTATTACCAGTAAATCTTATATCTAAATTATCTGATTTTTTTATAGGAATTAAACCTTCTATATTAATTGGGATTTCAGATTCATTTATAAGCAGGGAAAAATCAATATCAAAAATAGAATTATTTAATTTAATTAATCCTTTATTAAATACTATTTTATTATTTTTTATTGATGAATTATTAGAAGAAATTTGACTAGTGAAAGTTTTTTTATCAAGATCATAATCTAAATTTATATCTAATCCTCCAATAAAATCCTTTGGCTGATTCAAAAATATATTTGAAGTACTTAATGGAAGATTTTTAATTTTTAAAGAACCTTCACCTCTTAAAAGTCCGCCTTCTATATTAAAAGAAAATTCCTCTTTGTTAGTTTTATAATTTTCTTTAGAAACATCAAGATAGCCATTTAATTTTGCATTTAATTTGTAGTTAATTGGTCTATCGCCATCAATAAATACTTTTCCGCTATATCTGCTTTTAAATTTACTTAAATATTTTTGTAAGTTAAATTCATCCTCTTCCGCACTACTATTTTCAATAAGATTATTTATTAAATCTATCCTCTCTTTAAATGAACTATTATTTTTATTTATTTCCAAATCATCCAAAATATTAAACTTATTTGTTGGGATAACTTTTTTATCATCAAAATTAAAAATATCAAATGCAGTCAGGATGGTCCAACTAGTACTTATATTTTTAAAATCTAAATTAATTAAATTATTTCTATTTGAGTCATATTCAAATTCAATTATGCCTCCATCTATTGGATATAATGAGGAGTTAACATTAAAGGAATTATTTTTGAAACTGAAATCAAATAATGAATTTGCTAACTTAATATTTCCATATTCACCCATACTCCAAGCCAATCTCCCATCAAGATTAGACTGATCTAAAGAAATTGAACCCGACCCATTAATAATTCCATTTATTCTATCAAATTGATTCTTGCTTATAGATAATTCAAGTTCATCAATGGGAAAATTTTCAGCCTTCCAAATATAACTATTATTTTCTTTGACTATACCGATAGTGCCTTGTTTAGAGTTGAAAACTCTTACAAAATTCAAATTATCTAACATCAGATCAGAATCAAATTTAATAGACAAAAATGAAGGGATAGTAGATTTTTTAGCACTCATATTTAAAAGAAATTCATCTTTTTCATTTTTAATATCTCCCTCCCATGTCTCACGAATACGGATCCCTTTATAGTGAGGATAATCAACATTAAAGTTAATCGAAATATCAGGATCAGTGAGTTTTCCTTTTAATTCTCCTGTAGCAGTAACGAAACCCCTTAAATCATTTTTTCGAAAAATATTTAAATTAGATAATTGAGTTCTATTTATTATGAAATTAGATTCGATATTCCCAAAATTTATACCTCTTTTATCAAACCAATAAGGGATATTTCCCGAAAGTTTAATATCTGGATTAAGACTATCAACATATCCAATACTGCCTTTCAAATCAATATTATTTGAACTTTTAGTTAATGGAATATTAAGATTAAAATTTGAAGTTAAAGTCCCATAATTTAAATTTTCTATATTTCCTATTAAATTATTATCTTTACAAAAAAACTTACTTGAATTTGAATTTATATTCTCAGCGAAAGCTTCAGGCTTTATTTTTAAATTAGTAAAAGAAAATCTTCCTTCGCATGATGTTTGCTTTGATGATTTATTAAATTTAAAGTTAGTTTTAAATTTCCCTTCTTTAAAAGCAAATATTCTTCTGCCAATACTATATTCAGAATTCTCAAGATCTAATCCCCTAGAAAATAACTCCATTTTTAAAAAGTCTTGATTTAGTTTTGTTTTGTATTTAAATTTTAAAAACCCTTTTCTATCAAATTTAGATTTTACATTTGCAATGATTTGTCTATCACTTGACTTATAAATAAAAATACCTTTTACTTTTGTTTTTAACCCTGAATTTTTAAGCTTTAAAATTGAATATTTATTCAATTTAAAATTTAATTCATAGTTAGATCTTGATTTTTTTGTACTTCCAGCTTTTTTATAAGATTCTCCCCTTTTAAGAAAATCTCTATTTATATTAATTTCAGTTTGCTCAGGTCTTATTTTTACGATCCATTTCTGTTTTAAAAAAGATCTAAAAGGCATGATGCCAACATATACATTTTTAGCTTTAATTCCAGACTCTATATTTTTTTTATCAATAATCTTTGAATTACTCAAAGAAAAACCAAGAAATCTAATACCGGAATAGTCACCCAAAGAAACCTTTTTGTTTAAAAAATTCCCGACACTATCTTCAAGTTGTGATTTTCTAGAATTGTAGTTATCTCTTAAAATATTATTTAACAAAAAGGTACCTAAAAATCCTGAGGAAACAATAATCCCTAATAATAGAATTTTTACATTTAGATTTAGAGATCTAATTTTTCTCAAGTTAGAACCCAAAAATAGAGTAGGCTTACAAAATATAAGAAATTAATTAGGTCAAAGCCAGTAAATGTCTTTTTTTGAACTATTAGAAAACACGCCCAAATTTTTTGGATTCTTGGGAATAGTTCTTTTTATTTGCACAGCAATAGCTTTTATATTTAATTTTGGTTTTAAATTTAGAATATTAGGAGCAACCATTTTCTCATTATTACTTTCTTTAAGCAGTTGGGCCTTTATACAAAGTTACAGTGAAAAAGTGGTTATAGAAAATGCAAAATATCTCCCAATTGTTTATGACAATGGGTTCGATTTGATTATTGCTAAAGCAGAAGATGACTTCCCTCAAGAATCTATTGAACCAACTTTAAAACAGCTTTCAGAAAACTTGAGGAAAGGAAGCAGGTCGGGTGCAAACGTGAAAATAAAAATAAGGAAACTAGATAAAATTTCTGATGACGTTAGTAAACCAGTGGTCATAGGAGAAGTTCAGAAAAGTGTCAAAATGAATTAGTCACTAAATAAATGGAACGCCAAACCTTTTTAGATTTTTTGCCAACTAACTTTAGACATGAGAAATCTTTTTTTATAAAAAATAAACTAACTGACTTTGAAAAACTAAGTCATCTTTCCGACCTAGACATAAATGAGATTCAAAGAACATCTCCACTATGTACATTAAATAACTTAAAGAAAATTAGAGCTATAGCTATTTTTAAAAAAGAGATTGGAATTTCCCCATCGGAAGCATATCTACTTTTACATTGCGGTATTGGTTCTATTAAGTCATTATCACAATCTACTCCTTACGAATTAGAACGCAAAATTGGGAGATTAGAAAGAAGTCTTAGAGTGAAAACTAAGACAGATATAACTTTTCTCATCTTAAAGAAATGGATTAAAAGAGCTAATCAAATCTAAAAATCTAGTTGCAATCTTTGTTAAAAAAATTTTTTACTGTAGAATTAAAAAAATTAGTTTGTAATGAAAGCTTTCTTATTTATATTATTCTTGTTTTCCAACTCTTTAAATCCTGTTTTGAGTCAATCAAACCTATTAGAAAGTGTAAAAAAGAATCCAGGCCAAGCTAAAAATATATGTGATAAGTTTAGAGAGTTTAATTCAAAAGGTATATCAGCTAGTTCAGATAAAGCTATAGAGTATGTATCAAAAAAAAATAAGTTAACTCCCGTCAACGCAGAGATCTTTTCTATTTACGTTATAGGGCTTCACTGCCCAGATATCATCTAAAGCCTAAATGTATGGTTCAAGATGGTTTGACAAATCTCTAGTTCTTAGTGATGGAGTAAAACTCATATCAAGGATTTGGTTACCTAATAGTGAAGGGCCATGGCCAGCATTATTAATGAGACAACCTTATGGCAGGGAAATAGCTTCAACAATTACCTATTCTCACCCAGAATGGTGGGCTTCCAAAGGATATATGGTAATAATTCAGGATGTTAGAGGAATGGGCTCTTCAGAAGGGGTTTTTAATGGTTTCAAACAAGAAGCTAGCGATACTTCAGAAACACATGAATGGGTAAGGTCTCTGAAAGAATGCAATGGGAAACTTGGCTTATATGGTTTTTCATACCAAGGATTCACTCAACTCACTGGTGAATTAAATTCAAAGCCGCCCGATTGTTTATCTCCAGCAATGACAGGGATGAATATTAAGGATCATTGGTGCTCAGATGGAGGAGCATATTGGTGGCATAACAATATTGCATGGGGACTACAAATCGCAGCACTAAAAATGAAAAGAGAAAATAATATGTTTGAGTGGGGAAAGATAAGATTAGCCTTAGAAAATAAAAGTTATTTAAGGGAAGGAATTGATATTTTAAAAAGATATGATCCTAATAGCTTTATTTTGGAATGGCTTAAAAATTTAAATAATGCTTGCCCCTTTGAAGAATTTGAACCAATTTCAAAATGGATTAAACAACCTATGTTAATTATTGGAGGACTTTGGGATCCACATTTAAAAGGTGCTTTTGATCTTTACAAAAAATCTAAAGATGCTGGTGGAAGTCCTGAGATTATCATTGGAAATGCGACACATTTAAATTGGTGGGAAGGATCACAAGAATCTTTATTAAAATTTTTTGATAAACATTTAAAATCAGATAAAATTTTTTATTCGCAGGATACTAGAAATGAAAAGAAAATATGGAATATTTCACAAAAAAAATGGGAAGAATTAGATAATAAATCTCACCCTGAATTTATTTTTGGACTCAAGAGTGATGGCACGGCAAATGTAGATGTTGAAGATGGAAGTCTAATCATAAATTCAAAAGGATCAGGATGGTTCACAATTGTTAATGACCCATGGAGACCTACTCCATCTGACGGTGGGCATTTAGGTCCAAATCCAGGAAAGTTTAATAGAAATATTATTGATAAACGCCTTGATGTAGGTATTTTTCAAACCAATTCTTTAAAAAAAGATCTATCTTTCAAAGGAGTTCCCACTTTAGAAATATCTGTAAAAAGTGATCAGCCCAATTTCGATATCTGTCTTGCTTTATCTCTAGTTGAAGAGGGTGATGAGAAGGTCAATCAATTCTCAACTGGATTCTTAAGAGTTAAAAACTCAAAAATAAGTGAAGAATCCATTTATAAAATAACAATGCAGCCAACAAATATTTGTTTGGTTAAAGGTAGCAAGCTTCGCTTATCTATATCTGCAGCAGCTTATCCCGCTATTGGAGTTAATCCTGGATTTGGTGAAGGAAATGCTGGAGCGCCTTCAGCTAATCATAGAATTATCACTCTAAGTTTTACCCTTAATAAAACATTTATGAAAATGAACCCTTTTTTTAATAAATAATTATTTTTTTGGTTAATCATTTGATATTATAAATCCTTAATATCTACCAGTCATGATCGAAACTATTCAAGCAGACTGGATTAAATCAGAAGCTATCAACCTAGAAAATTGTTGCAATGATAATCCATTAAAAATATTAGGTCCTCATTTTTTTCAAGAGCAATGGGTAATAAGGGTATGGATGCCTGAAGCAGACGAAGTTAAAATAAATTTTAAGAATAAGATTTATAAGGCAGAAAGCATAAACCATAAATGGCTTTTTGAAGCAATCCTCCCTGAAAATCCAAATTTTAATTACGAAATAAATATTTCACGGGGAGGGATCAAACATACACAACATGACCCTTGGTCGTATGGAGAAGAGTGGATGGGAGAAGTTGATAGACATCTTTTTGCAGAAGGCAATCATCATCATATTTGGGAAAAAATGGGAGCACATCTCATTGAAAAAAAGGATCAAAAAGGAGTTATGTTTTGCATTTGGGCTCCAAATGCAAAATCAATCTCGATAATTGGAGATATAAATTCTTGGGATGGAAGACATCATCCAATGCAAAAAAGATTAGGGGGAATTTGGGAACTATTCATGCCAACAATGCAGGAAGGCGACACATATAAATACGAAATAAGAACACAACAAGGTCATATTTATGAGAAAGCTGATCCATACGGTTTCCTTCATGAAATCAGACCTCAAAATGGTTCAATAGTTTCAAAATTGAAAAACTTTAATTGGAATGATAGTTCTTGGATTTCAAATAGAGATTCTTCTAGTCAAATTAACAAGCCAATTTCAGTTTATGAAATGCATTTAGGAAGTTGGCTTCATGAATCAACAGACAATAAATATTTAGAGGACAATGGTGAACCAAGAGACCCGGTGCCTGCAGCCGATTTGAAACCTGGAACAAGATTATTAACTTATCCAGAATTAACCGAGAAGCTCATCCCTTATGTAAAAGAGAGAGGATTCACTCATATTGAACTTATGCCAATATCTGAACATCCTTTCGATGGTTCATGGGGATACCAAGTTACAGGCTGGTATGCACCAACAAGTAGATTTGGCACCCCAAATGAATTTAGAGAGTTTGTAAATAAATGTCATGAAGAGGGCATAGGCGTAATTCTTGATTGGGTACCTGGCCATTTCCCAAAAGATAAGCATGGTTTAGCATTTTTTGATGGTTGTCATCTTTATGAACATGGAGATTCACGCATAGGTGAACACAAAGAATGGGGAACCCTAATATTTAATTACAGCAGAAACGAAGTAAGAAATTTCTTAGTAGCCAACCTCGTTTATTGGTTTGAAGAGTTTCATATTGATGGCATAAGGGTAGATGCAGTAGCCTCAATGCTTTACAGAGATTATCTACGTCCAGATGGAGAATGGATACCTAATGAAAATGGTGGGAATGAAAATATAGAAGCCGTTAAATTTCTTCAACAGGCTAATCATGTACTCTTCCAACATTTCCCAGGTGCACTTTCTATCGCTGAAGAATCAACAACTTGGCCTATGGTAACCAAACCAACTGACATGGGAGGGTTAGGGTTTAACTTGAAATGGAATATGGGATGGATGCACGATATGCTTGATTATTTTGAAATAGATCCTTGGTTTAGGCAATTCCATCAAAATAGTGTAACTTTCTCAATTACATATAACTATACAGAGAACTTTATGCTTGCACTTAGTCATGATGAGGTTGTCCATGGGAAAAGTCATCTTTTGCATAAAATGCCTGGCGATGACTGGAAGAAATATGCAAATACTCGAGCATTACTAACTTATATGTGGACCCACCCTGGTAAAAAAACGATATTTATGGGAATGGAATTTGGGCAAAGACAAGAATGGAATGTTTGGGATGATCTGCAATGGGAGTTACTAGAATTTGAGCCTCATAAAGGTGTCAGAAACTTGATTGATGACCTAAACGTTCTTTATAAAAATGAACCTGCATTATGGAAAAATGACTTTGATCCTTATGGATTCCAATGGATTGATTGTAATGACAAATCTAATTCAGTTATAAGTTTCATGAGAAGAGAAAACGATACCAATGAGTGGCTTGTTGTTGTTGCTAACTTTACACCTAATACTCATGGGTCATACAAAGTAGGCGTTCCTCTGGAAGGATTCTATAAAGAAATATTTAACTCAGATGGCTCTAGATATGGGGGCAGTAACAAAGGAAATATGGGGGGTAAAGAAACTATCAATTACAATATTCATGATTATCAAAATGCTCTAGAACTTGCTTTGCCCCCATTAAGCGTAAGTATCTTCAAACATCAATCAAAAAAATAAAAAGGCTCATCTAACTTAGTGCTTCATATAAATGTTCATATAACGCTTTTGCTCTGCTTTACATTGTAAGATTTTTAAGTTGGATTTTAATTTTTTTTTTAAATATCGAATTGAAAAATGGGTCAAGATTTACCACTCTTACTTTCTGCCGCATTAGGCAAAAAAGTAAATAGGCCTCCAGTATGGATGATGAGGCAAGCAGGAAGATATATGAAAATCTATAGAGATTTAAGGGAGCGTTACCCAAGCTTTAGAGAGAGGTCTGAAAATCCAGAACTATCATATGAGATTTCAATGCAGCCTTTTAATGCTTTCAAACCGGATGGAGTGATCCTTTTTTCAGATATTCTCACCCCTCTTCCAGGGATGGGTATAAATTTTGAAATAATAGAAAGTAAAGGTCCAATAATTGAGGACCCAATAAGAACTCTCAACCAAATAGAAAATTTAAAAGAATTAAATCCAAGTGAGAGTTTAAGTTTTGTTGGGCAAGTTCTTTCTTCACTAAAAAAAGATGTGAATAATGAGGCAACAGTTTTAGGTTTTGTTGGCGCGCCTTGGACTCTAGCCGCATATGTAGTTGAAGGTAAAAGCAGTAAAAATTATTCTTTAATAAAATCAATGGCTTTTAAAGAACCAGATTTACTTCATAAACTACTTGATCACTTTGCAAAATGCATTGGAGAATATCTTAAATATCAAATAAAATCTGGAGCCCAAGTAGTACAAATTTTTGATTCATGGGCAGGTCAACTAAGCCCACAAGATTACGATATCTTTGCTGGGCCGTATCAAAAAAAGCTTGTTGACATTGTAAAAGCGGAATACCCAGAAACACCGGTAATTCTTTACATTTCAGGAAGTGCTGGTGTCATAGAAAGAATGGCAAAAACTGGAGTCGATATAATCTCACTAGACTGGACAGTAGATATTGAAGAGGCTTGTAAGAGAATCCCTAACGGGATAGGAATTCAAGGTAATATTGACCCTGGTATTTTATTTGGAAACAAAGAATCAATAAAAGAAAGGATAGATAATACTTTCAATAAAATTAAAGACAGAAAATATATTCTTAATTTGGGTCATGGGATTTTACCTGGGACTCCAGAAGAAAATGCTCAAACATTTTTTGAACATGGTAAAAAACTCACTTACTAGTCAAAGTCTTGGCATATAAAAACTTATTAATCACAGGTGCTAATGGATGTGTTGGCCAATATTTAGTTGATTGGTTTTTAAAAAACACAAAATTTAGGCTTTATCTTATGGTAAGAGACAAAAGTAAGTTGCCAATTTCTATTCAAGAAAATAAAAAAGTCAAGTTAATGGTGTGTGATATTAGGGAATCATATAGGTATAAAAAGGAAATAAGTCAAATTAATTACCTAATACATACTGCTACAGCTTGGGGAGATCCAAGAAGAGCCTATGAAGTAAACATTAAAGCCTTTGAAGAATTACTTGAAATGCTTGATATTGACAAGTTAGAAAAGATTATTTATTTTTCAACAGCTAGTATTCTTGATAAGCAAACAGAATTAATGAGGGAATCTTTGATTTATGGAACAGAGTATATCCAAACTAAATATGAATGTTTCCAGAGACTTAGAGAAAGCTCATTTGCAGAAAAAACTTTCGCTGTTTTCCCTACCTTGGTTTTTGGAGGAAATCTTGGAAAAAAAAGTAAATATCCCGTAAGTTATTTAACTAGTGGATTGAAAGAAATCGGCAAATGGCTTTGGTTAGCAAGATTTTTAAAACTCGATTCTAAATTTCACTTTATACACGCAAATGATATCGCCCAGATTTGCGGGTTTCTTATTAAAAATCATAATGAAGAGCAATACAAAGGCTTTAGAAAATTTGTCCTAGGTCAAAAATTCATTTCAATTGATCATGCCATAATTACACTTTTAAACTGGAACAATATGAAGAGATATTTTGCGATACCCCTTACAAAAAAAATTCTAAAAATATTATTAAGAATTCTTCCCATCCAAACCACTCCTTGGGATAGCTTCAGTATAAAAAAATATGACTTTAATCATGTCCCCATCACTAATCCTGAGACTTTCAAACTTAAAAGTTATGCCAAATCACTAAATGATATTTTAAGGTTATCAAAGTTACCAAGCTGTAATAACAATTAAAATTCTCACAGTTAGGCTCCCAAAGCCTTGTAATATATGTAAATAAGTAAATTTTCATTATGTTACGTTCAATCTTTGCAGGGTTATTCGCAATAGTTTTAACTCTAGGTCTAGGAATTTCATCAGTTTCAGCTAAAACTGTTGAAGTAAAACTTGGAACGGATGCTGGAATGCTTGCATTTGAACCAAGTACAGTAACCATTAGTGCTGGTGATACAGTTAAATTCGTCAATAATAAACTTGCCCCTCACAATGCTGTTTTTGATGGGCATGAAGAACTAAGTCATGCGGACCTAGCTTTTGCTCCAGGAGAGTCTTGGGAAGAAACATTTGATACTGCTGGAACTTATGATTACTATTGCGAGCCACACAGAGGCGCTGGAATGGTAGGTAAAGTTATTGTTGAATAGATCCTTTTAGTACTTCAGTACTTTTTACTTAATACTTATTACAGTCATTATTGTATTTTGATTGATGAAAATAGTTCCAAGCGAATTTTCTAATTCTGCTTGGAGCTGTTTTATTTTGGCTAAAGAAATTGCTTATAAAAATTATCAACAAAATGTAGACTCTGATAATTTATTATTAGCTCTTATAAAAGATGACAATATTACAAAAAAGATTTTAAAAAAAAATAATTTAAATCTAAAAGATCTTGAGAGGGAAATAATTTCTTCATTAAATGCGAAGGCAAAAATGAAAAATAAACAAGATAATTTATATATTGGTGATACTCTTCACAAAATATTTTTGAAGGCGAATGATATTAAAAATACTTTAAATGATGTAGTGATATCAACAGAACACTTAGTTTACGGTTTCACTTATGATGATAAATATGGATTTCAAATTTTAAATCAAAAAGGTATTCCAGAATTTCTTGAAATTATAAAAAAAATGAAGTCAGACCCTGCAGTAAAAAATGAATTTAATAGTTCTAATGAGTCTTTGGAAAAATATGGTATTGATCTAACTCAATCTGCACGAGATGGGATTTTAGATCCTGTTATTGGTAGGGATGAAGAGATTAGAAGAACAATTCAAATATTGAGTAGAAGAACAAAAAATAATCCAGTTCTTATTGGAGAACCTGGGGTTGGAAAAACAGCCATTGTAGAAGGGTTAGCTCAAAGAATTATTAATGGCGATGTACCTTCTGCGCTACAAGATAGGAAACTAATTTCATTAGATATGGGTTCACTTTTAGCTGGCGCAAAATATCGTGGAGAATTTGAAGAAAGAATAAAAAATATTTTAAAGAAAGTGAAAGAATCAGATGGTAAGGTTATTCTTTTTATTGATGAAATTCATACGGTAGTTGGTGCAGGCGCTAGTGGAGGATCTTTAGATGCAAGCAACCTATTAAAACCAATGCTTGCGAGAGGAGAACTTAGATGTATTGGTGCTACAACTATTAATGAACATAAACAAAATATAGAAAAAGATCCTGCTTTAGAACGAAGATTTCAAAAGATAAAAGTTGATGCTCCTTCAATAGATGATACTGTATCAATCTTAAGAGGATTGAGAGAAAGATATGAAGTTCATCATAGTGTGAGAATTTCTGATAATGCTTTAGTTGCTGCTGCAACCCTCAGCGAAAGATATATTAACGATAGATTTCTTCCTGACAAAGCAATAGATCTAATCGATGAAGCAGCCTCAAGATTAAATATGGTCATAACTTCCAAACCTGAAGAAATTGATGAAATTGATCGAAAAGTTCTACAGTTTGAGATGGAAAAATTATCTTTAAAAAGAGAAACGGATGATTTTTCTATAGAAAGATTAAAAAAAATCAATAATGAACTTATATCCCTTAAAGATAAACAGGCAGAATTAGGCGCTCAATGGAAAAAAGAAAAAGATGAAATTGATGAGATTAGCACCATAAAAGAAGAAATTGAATCTGTTCAATTGCAAATAGATCAAGCTAAAAGGAGTTTTGACCTCAACAAAGCAGCAGAATTAGAATTTGGAACTTTAAATTCTTTGCAAAAAAAATTGAAAGAAAAAAGTGAGTCCCTAGTGAATTCTCAAAAAAATGGAGATACAAGTCTATTAAGACAAGAAGTAACTTTTGATGATATTGCAGAAGTTGTCTCAAAGTGGACCTCTATTCCAGTACAGAACTTAAACCAGTCAGAAAAAGATAAACTCTTGAGCCTCGAGACAATCCTTAAAGAAAAAATTATCGGTCAAGATAGTGCAATTAGGGCAGTTGCAGATTCCATTAAGAGATCAAGGACTGGTCTAAATGATCCAAGCAAGCCATTAGCCAGTTTTCTTTTTTTAGGTCCAACTGGTGTTGGGAAAACAGAGCTAAGTAAAGTAACAGCCAAAATAATATTCGATTCAAATTCTTCAATTACAAGACTGGATATGTCTGAATATATGGAAAAACATTCAGTGAGCAAAATTATAGGTGCGCCTCCTGGATATTTAGGTTTCGAATCAGGAGGTCAACTAACTGAAGCTGTACGCAAAAATCCTTATTCATTAATACTCCTAGATGAAATAGAGAAAGCTCACAAAGATATTTTAGATATTCTCTTACAGGTTCTTGATGATGGAATCATTACTGATGGTCAAGGTCGTACAATCAATTTCAAAAATTCAATCATTGTTCTCACAAGTAATTTAGGAAGTCAATCAATAAATGATTTATCAGTTAGAAAAGAAGATACAAATGAAATTAAAAAAGTTGTAGATAATGAAATTAAAAAATTTTTCAAGCCTGAGTTTTTAAATCGACTTGATGAAATAGTTATTTTTAATAATTTAGAATTAAATGACATAAAAGAAATCGCAAAAATCCAGCTTCAACATTTAGAAAAAAGACTTAACAAAAAAAACTTAAACTTCAAAATTACGGATGAAGCAATTAACCAACTTGTCGAAAATAGTTTCGATCATGCCTACGGTGCAAGGCCTTTAAAAAGAATTATTCAAAAACAAATTGAGACAAAAATTTCAAATAATATATTGAATAATCATTACCTTAATAAAGACGAGATTAGTATTTATCTGATTAATGGAGAGATAAATGTTGATTAAATATCTAATTAAAGAATCCTATATTACTTTAAAATTAATAACTTTATTCTAAGATTTGAACCAATCAGGAATTTCCTCATAACTTGCTTTATTCGATTTATTTTCTTTTGATTCTGTTTTCCAACAACATGTTCTGCCCTTATCCTTTTCCTGTAAGTATTCATTAGCCCATCTCCAAATTAATTCAGAGGTGAACTCCATACCCACATTATCCATAATTCTCAGATCTAAAGCATCTAAGTCATTTAATTTTTCCCAGTAATTCAGCAAAGGGTCATCTTTATTTATTAGAAAAGTATGGTCAAATTGCTCCTTTAGTCTATTTTCTAGGGGCTTTAGACTTGAAAAATCGACCACAAAACCATTTAGGTCTAATTTTTTTGCAGTGAACCAAAAGGTGAATGATCTTGAATATCCATGCACAAATCTGCAGTGTCCTTCATGGCGCCATTGCCTATGTGAACAGGGAAAATCCTCGTAACTTTTGCTGCATGAAAATTTCAGAGAATGAATAAACATCAATTAACTGTTAGGATAATTTTTAATAAAACACATTGAGTAGGATTTAACATACAGAACATAATGAATTATTCAAATAATTTTTCGATAGAGGATCTACGCTTTGATAATTATGGATTAATCCCTGCAATAGCACAAGATTGGCTTGACGGATCAATTCTTATGCTTGCTTGGATGAACAAAGAATCTTTGACAATGACACTTGAAACCAAAAACGTTCATTATTGGAGTAGATCAAGATCCGAAATTTGGAGAAAAGGAGCTACAAGTGGAAGTACCCAAATACTTAAGGAGATAAGATTCGACTGCGATAATGATGCACTAATCCTTTTGATTGAACAAAATGGTTCAGGAGCATGTCACACTGGGGAAAAAAGTTGTTTTTTCAACGAAATCAAAATTAATCAAAGTGATAAAAAAGAGAAAAAAACAACTCCCTTCTCAAATATTTGCTCTGAATTATTCAATACAATTAAGGAAAGATCAATAAATCCATCAGAAAAAAGTTACACAAATTATTTATTAACAAAAGGTAGTAATACTATTTTGAAAAAAATAGGAGAGGAATCTGCAGAATTTATAATGGCTTGCAAAGATAATGATAAAAATTCAATCTCAAATGAAGCTGCTGATTTAATTTATCATATGCAAGTAGCCCTTATGCATAAAGGCGTTGATTGGAGAGATGTACTTGCTGTTCTAGAATCAAGAAGAAAAAATTAAATTATTAAAATTTAGAATTTATAATTTTTTTAACCTAAAAATTTGAATAAAAATGTTAATTAACTAATTAATAATTATTAATTAATTATTAATTAATTATTACATGTATGGCTTATTACTGAATTGACTATAAGTTGAATATATCAACAATGAGGTAAATCGTGAGTTCATTAAGCGATTTTCTTGGTGAAATAGGTCGTCATCAACTTTTGACTCCCGAAAGAGAACTCACTATGGGCAGAAAAGTCCAAGAGATGGTTGTACTTGTTAATAGATGTCAAGAGGCAGGTGGTAAAGGTCCTGCTTGTGAATATTCCGAAGATGAAAGAAAAAAGATCAAAATTGGTGAAAAAGCTAAAAATGAGATGATAACGGCCAATCTAAGATTAGTTGTCAATCTTGCTAAAAGATACCAAGGGAAAGGATTAGAATTACTCGACTTGATTCAGGAGGGAACGTTAGGACTTACAAGGGCCGTAGAAAAATATGATCCGTCTAGAGGACATAGATTTTCTACCTATGCTTATTGGTGGATTAGGCAAGGTTTAAATAGAGCATTATCAACTCAAAGTAGAACGATTAGGATCCCTGTAAACATTAATGAAAAGCTAACAAAACTAAGATCAGCGAAATCAAAGCTTATGCAACTTAAGGGTATTCCACCCAGTAGTGATGAGCTAGCAGAAGAAATGAAAATAACCAAAGAGGAAATTGACGAACTCCTATCTTGTGAATTGAGAAGCATCACTGTTAGTCTCCAAGGTACTGTCAAATCAAAATCAGATCCTTCTGAGTTAGTTGATATCCTTCCGAGTGATCAGGTTGCTCCAATGGAGTTAGCTGAATTAGCCGAAAGGACAGCCTCGGCTTGGAAGTTATTAGATAAAGCGAATTTAACCGAAAAAGAAAGAAAGATAGTAAGCCTAAGATTTGGTTTAGACGGCTCAAATGAATGGAGGACTTTAGCTGAAGTTGCAAGACACATGAGTTGTAGCAGGGAATATTGCCGACAAGTTGTTCAACGTGCTTTAAGAAAACTTAGAAAAGCAGGAATACAGAATGGATTAGTTGATAGTATTAGCTGAAAATTCCATTAAAAATATTTAAATTTGATTTATAGGGATGAAAGAGAATTACAAAACCCAAGAAAAAATCTATGATGCTGAAGTTTTAGAGAGTTCAACATTTGATGAAAATATCATTATTAAGATTCTTATTAAAGCAGGAAGAACAATTGCCAAGCCTGCCTTAGAAGTTCTGGAGATGGCTTTAGATCCTTATACTCCAGCACAAGCAAGAGTTTCATTAATGGCTGCGCTAGCCTATTTAATTATGCCATTTGATCTTTTCCCAGACTTCATGCCTTTAGTTGGTTTTAGTGATGATTTTGTAGCTCTCACAGCAGTACTTAGTATATGGAGCAAATATATGACTCCTTCAATAAGAGCAAGAGCAGAGAGTAAGCTTAATAAATTATTTCCTTTCTATTGAATGAGTAAATTATCTGTACAGGAAGAGAAAGAACTCATCTCCTTCATTAAAGATTGGTTAAAGTCTCATGGATTTACTCAAAAAGACTTAGCAAATGAATTAAATATTAAATCGAGTAGAACCTCTGAGATTATTCTCAAAATTAAAGAGTTACATAAAAAAGGCGGCATGTTTAATATTGCAAAAAATCTTATAAAGATTGAGCAAAAATTGTTAAACAATATCAAGAATGATTATCAAGAAACAAAACAAACACCACCATATAATCAATTAGATATCGACTCATTAGTAAACCAGATTAATCAAGATACTTGTGAATAAATATTATTTAAAATATCATTATTTAGTTAAAAAATATATAACTCCCTAAAACGAAGCTATCAATAAATTTCGTTTTAATTCCTTTATATGATAAATAATTAAATTAATTAACTAGAAAAATTATGTATTTTTACTCAAATTAATTTTTTTCAATTAATAATTAATAATTAATAAAAATATTTTGTAAATTATTTTTTAAAATGCTTGAATCCAGGGATAAATATCATAATTAATCCATATACCTTTTTCCCAATAAATATCCTCCTCAATAAGATCTTTCAACTCATTTACATCATTAGCATTGAAAATTCCAAACAAATATTTGGTACATTTTGTTGGCCCTAATGTAACTAAAATATCGCTATCTTTTAAGTTTTTAAGTCTCTTAAGATGTTGTTCTCGAAATGGTTCCCTTTTAATAATTGCATCTTCACAGTACCTTCCAAAAACTACAAACTTTTCCATTTTAAATATAAATAATAGAATGAATAGATACTTAATAATTGCATATATTACACGCAGATTGCTATGTTATTTAATACAACTTTCTTTTAATTAATTATGCTAACTGGTAGCGATCTCCTTGCAAAAGTTAAAGAACTTGGTGATGTTAGCAAATCTGACCTAGTTCGCGCATGTGGATATGTTTCCACTAAAAAAAACGGAGGTGAACGCTTAAACTTTACCGCATTTTATGAAGCACTTTTAGAAGCAAAAGGAATTAATCTTGGGGATTCAGGAGTTGCAGGTATTGGAAAAGGTGGAAGAAAACTTAGTTATATTGCTACAGTTCAAGGCAATGGAAATCTTCTTATTGGGAAAGCATATACAGCACTTCTTGATTTAAAAGCAGGTGATGAATTCGAAATTAAGCTTGGAAGAAAACAAATCAGATTATTACCTACAGAAGAAACTTAAAGACAACAACAATAAATTGGCTATAACATTTTTAATTAATTTTCTATAAATAATTCTTTTAATTAACAAATTATCTTTGTATTTATTTTTTTTGATCAGCAGCTAAACGCATTTCTTTACAAAACTCACCAACATTATCGACAACATCTTTTTCACTTGAGCTCGAGATTCGTTTTACAAATGCACTCCCAATAATTACTCCATCTGCTCCCCACTCACGAACTTTATTAACATGTTCTGGAGTTGATATTCCAAAACCAACAGCAATTGGATTGCTATTTACATCTTTTAATTTAGCAATAAGATTTTCTACTCTATTTTCCATTTTGTTTCTCTCACCAGTGACACCTGTAACACTTACTAAATAAGTAAAGCCTTTTGTATGATTTGATATTTGTTTCATTCTTTCAAAAGGAGTAGTTGGCGCTACCAATAAAATTAAGTCCATAGAATGGTTACTAACTATTTTAGAAAATTTATAAGCTTCCTCCAAAGGGAGGTCAGGAACTATTAGTCCAGAAACTCCAGCATCAGATGCCATCTCACAAAACCTTTCAAAGCCAAAACATAGTAAAGGATTCAAGTAAGAAAAAAGGATGATGGGGATATTTAATTTACCTTTTAAAGACTTTAAAAGTTTAATTACTTTTCTTAAGCTAGTACCTGACTTTAAGGCGCGAGAGGCCGCCACTTGAATAACAGGTCCATCTGCAAGTGGGTCACTATACGGGATACCTAATTCAATAAGGTCAGCTCCATTTTCTTGTAACTTTAATAAGATCTCAGACGTTATTTCAATATTGGGATCCCCAGCCATTATAAAAGGCATTAAAGCAAATTTTTTTTCATTTTTTAACTCACAAAACATCTCATCTACCTTAGATAAAGATTCATTTTTAGTAATTTGCATTTTGTTATCTTTCATAATTTTTAGATATTTTTCTATGAAAAATTTATGGATTTTTCTCTAAATCTTCCATAATTTTTTGCTGCTCTTCTTTTGACAATGAGTTGAATTTGGTTTCTAGTTTATCATTAACAACTTTTTCATACTCTTTTCTATAACGCTTCCTTTGTTCCATAAAAGTCATTTTTCCATTTACAACTCTATAAACATAAGATGTTACCCAAGTAATAACAATCAAAATCAAGATACAACTTGATAGAGTAGTAGCTGTAAAATTATCGATACCGATTTGCGGTGCAAATTTATAACTAATTAATCCAACACATGAAATAAATAACCCTATTTGTATAACTTTTCCTTTAGTCAATTATTTACCCTTTACCACTCCCTTTTAGTCTGAGATTTAAAAATGGAGAAAATAAAATTAAACCTGGGAAGAAAAGAAATACAAGGCCATAAATTCCTAATCTTTCAAATTTGCCCATAATATTCCATCTATTATTCATCCAGTAAAAGAGAAATAATGGAATAACTAATAAATAGGCAGAAATAATTCCAATATAAGCAATTAAAGTAGCGAATGAATTATTGAAAAAACTTTCCATTTTGATTTATGGTTTCTTAGTTAAAACATAACAACTATTGGAAGTTATCGTCAGAACTAAAAATAAATAATTAAATAATGGGAGTGGGGGGACTTGAACCCCCACGAGCTAAATCGCTCGACGGATTTTAAGTCCGGCGCGTCTACCAATTCCGCCACACTCCCAAAAGGAATTTGCGCTTTTTTATCGTAGCCGAAAGCAACCCATTTAACCAAGAAAAATTGGAATATTTACACTTTTAATTGTCAGATTAAATCTAATTTTTTAATTTGCTATCCCTTCTACTTGCCATTGTAAAATTTCACCTGCATGAAATGGTTTTATTTGTCCGACAATATTTTCTTCTTCAACAACATCAATAAATTCTTTAATTTTATTAGGTCTAGACACTATTTTTAATTTTTCTTTATTTGGGGAAATATTATAAAAATTAGGGCCATTTAAACTCGCAAATTTTTCAAAATTACCTAAAGCATCTTCCTCTTCAAATACTGTCAAATAACTTTCTATTGCTACTGGCGAATTAAAAATACCAGCACATCCACAAAAAGCCTTCCACTTCCTAAGGTGTGGAGCAGAGTCAGTTCCCAAGAAAAAACATTTTTTTCCACTTGTTGCAGCTCTCCTTAAAGCGAGTCTATTATTCTCTCTCTTAGCAACTGGTAAGCAGTAAAAATCACTATTTAAGCCTCCAAAAAACATTGCATTTCTATTTATATGCAAATGATGCGGAGTGATAGTTGCTCCAATATTATTTTCTTGAACAAAATCCACTGCATAAGAGGTGGTTATATGTTCTAAAACAATTTTTAATTTTGGAAATCTTTTAGTTATTTGAGAGAGTTCTTTATCTATAAAAACTTCTTCTCTGTCGAATACATCTACTTCAGAATCAGTCACTTCCCCGTGAATTAAAAGAGGCATTCCGTTATCTTGCATTGATTCGAAAATCTTATATAGATTTTCTATTTTCCTTACTCCATGACTGGAATTTGTTGTCGCATTAGCAGGGTATAATTTTGCTGCGAAAAAGATATTATTTTTAAAACCATTTATTAGTTCTATTTTATCAGTCTCATCTGTAAGATACATTGTCATTAGTGGTTCAAACTTCGAACTTTCTGGTAACGCTTCAACAATAGATTTTTTGTAAGAGATAGCTCTTTCAACAGATGTAATGGGAATTTTAGTATTTGGCATAACGATGGCTCTTCCAAAAAATTCGGAAGTAAAATGGATGATATTTTTTAATACAAGACCTTCTCTTAAATGTAAATGCCAATCATCAGGTTTTATTATGGTTAGAGTCTTCAAAATTTTTTCTATTTAATCAATTTTAACAACAAATTAAAATTGACAATAATTTATAGATATTCGAGGATAGTTATTAACCAATTATGAAAATTTTTATTAACTAAATAAAATCCTGAATATGAGTGATTTTTTATTTCCAATAATAGAAATAGTTTTAGGAGTAGTTTTACTTTTTACTGGAGGAGAGTTCTTTATTCAAGGGGCCATATTTTTATCTTTAATTTTAGGAATACCTCAAATAGTAATTGGATTAACAGTTGTTTCTCTTGGAACAAGCTCTCCTGAGTTGTTGGTAAGTTTAAGTTCAATTTTAAAAGGCAGTGATTCGCTTGCTGCAAGTAATGTAATTGGAAGCAATATTTTCAATGTTCTCGTTGTTTTGGGTATAAGCTCATTGATAACGCCTCTTAAGGTAAAAAGCAGAATAGTTAGAAGAGATGTACCTCTATTGATGGCTATCTCTTGTGCGGTTTGGGCCATGTCATCAACAGGCTTATTAACATTGCAAGCAGGGATTTTTCTAATATTTTGTTTAATCTTAAATACAATATGGGAAATTAATACCAGTAATGAGAAAGGAGAAGAGACAAAAGATGCTGAACCAGAGATAGAAGAATTTAAAGACAACTATAAAGGGAAAATGAATATTTTGCTAAAGTTAATATTGGGAATATTTCTTTTAAGCTTTGGTTCAAATATTTTAGTAAATGGTTCTCAAGCGCTCGCTACTCTTTTGGGTGTTAATGAAATTGTTATTGGTTTAACTATCGTCGCAACTGGGACATCTTTACCAGAATTAGTAACTTCAATAATTGCTGCATTTAAAGGCAAAACAGATCTTGCGATTGGGAATGTAATAGGAAGTAATTTACTCAATCAACTTTTAATCCTTGGAAGTTGCAGTATTTTTTCAGGATTTAAAGGTTTAGTAATTGAACAGAGTCTAATAAAAGTTGACTTACCTTTTATGGTTTTAACTACCTTTGCATGTTTACCAATTTTCTGGAGCAAAGGGAAAATCACAAGAATTGAAGGATTTATTTTGCTTAATTTTTATATTTTCTACATTCTCGATAAGATACTTTTCCTGAATGAATTTAACTTCCTTTCTGAATTAAGGATAGGTTTATTTATTTACTTTGCATTACTTATAGTATTTCTGATTGTTCAAGAAAAATTAAACTTTTCTAATTCATAATTTTATCCATACATAGTCACAAATTCTTCTGAGATAGTTGGGTGCAAAGCCATAGTAATATCAAAATCTTTTTTTGTTATCCCTGCATTTAATGAAATTGATACCATTTGAATAATCTCAGAAGATGTTTCTCCAAACATATGACATCCTAGGACTTTGTCAGTTAGCTTATGAACTACAATCTTCAACATACATTTTGATTTATTCTTTTTAAAGGTATTAGACATAGGGGTAAATTTGCATTTGAAAATTTTTATATTTTTTTCAGAGTAAATCTCTTTAGCTCTTTTCTCACTTAAGCCAACTGTTGAAATTTCTGGAATAGTAAAAACGGCTTTAGGGATATATTCATAATTTACTTTTCTTTTTTGGTCATTAAAAAAATTATCCGAAAAAACTCTCCCTTGTTCTATTGCTACTGGAGTTAAGTTTGGCTTATTTATGATATCGCCAACTGCAAAAATATTTGCGTTGCTTGTTTGATTTAGTTCATCGACATCTAAATATTGGCCATCCATCTTTAGATTTAAAACATCTAAATTTAAAGGGAAAAGATTTGGTTCTCTTCCTGTAGCAATAAGAATATTATTAGTTAGGAGTTTATCTCCCGAGTCTAGGGTAGATTCCAGATTTCCATTTACCCTCTTTATAGCCTTTAATTCAGTATTAGGGATTATATTGATTTCAGCAAAAGTAGGTGATTCCTCTAGGCATGAAGAAAGATCCTCATCAAAACCATTAAGTAAATGTTGACCTCTAATTAATTGAGTTACTTCAGTACCTAAATTTCTGAAAATAGAAGCAAATTCACAAGCAATATATCCACCTCCTACTATTAATATTGATTTAGGAAACTTTTCTAATTCAAAAACATCATCACTAGTCCATGCCAAATCTACCCCAGGAATATTTAATTTTTTAGGTTTACCTCCAACTGAAATAAGAATTTTTTTTGAACTTATTTTGTTTTTAATTTTCTTTTTATTTGAACAAATAATTTCTAATTCATTTTGAGTAATAAATCTTCCTAAGCCTTCAAAAATAGTTATATTCAACTTTTTTAAAGAATTTCTATGTAACTTACTTAATCTAGAAACCTCCTCTCTAACATTCTTCAACAAAATATTTGATTCAAAATTAATACCTTCATTTTTTAATCCATATCCTTCAGAAGAATCCATATTTTTTTTACTTTTAGCTGCATAAACCATTAATTTCTTAGGCACACATCCTCTTATCACACAAGTTCCTCCTATCTGATTTGCTTCTATGATTGCGACTTTTGCTCCATAACTAGCCGCACGTTTAGCCGCTGCGAGTCCTCCAGATCCAGCGCCAACAACAATTAAATCAAATTCAAATTCCAAGACTTTTTTTAATCAATTATTATAACGTTAGTTTATAGCTTTAATTCAAAAAATGAATGGGATTTTGACATGGGATGATTTAAATAAATTTGAAGTTGAAGATCTTGATAGAGTCCATGGTATAAATAATTCCTACGCAAATTTAAGATTATTTGGACATAGTGAAAATGATGTTTTAGTTACCCTCTATAGGGATAGGCATTCTTGGTGTCCCTACTGTCAGAAGATATGGTTATGGCTTGAATTTAAGAAAATTCCATACAGAGTCAAGAAAATAAATATGTTTTGCTACGGCCAAAAAGAAAGTTGGTTCCTAGAAAAAGTCAGATCGGGGAAATTACCTGCAATTGAATTTAAAGAGCAAGTAATAACTGAAAGCGACGATATCATAGCTTTTTTAGAAAATGAATTTGGAGCACTTGGATCTTTTATTACATCTAGTCACCTTATCAAAATTCGAGAGTTAGAAAGAGAAATTTTCAGATCCTGGTGTAATTGGCTCTGCCGAGAAAGCTTTAATTTTATAGATAACTCTTTTAGAAAAAAAAGATTTAAAGAATCCATTTCTAAACTCGATGAAATCTTAAGTTGCTCAAAATCAGGGTTTGTTGATCCATCAGTTTCTAAGACGGGTGATATAGAGCCTGGTGTTGGAGATATAATTTTTATTCCCTATATGGAGAGAATGAATGCATCACTTATTTATTATAAAGGGTTTAATTTAAGATCTAATTATCCTCATGTAGATAATTGGCTTACCCTTTTTGAGGGGACAAGTGCTTATAGAGGCACTCAAGGAGATTTTCATACTCATTCTCATGATTTACCCCCACAAATGGGAGGATGCTATAAAGAAAGTAATGAACAACAGATTACTTTCTCAAAGCTAATAGATACTGGGGAGGGTTTAGGTAATTATGAATTAAACCAAAATTATGAGTCAAAATATTATGCAACAATTGCTCTAAAAAGAGTGATAAAGCATAAAAACAATTTACTAAAAGTAAACCCATATAATAAAGAATCCTTTGAGGAATCATTAAGATCAGCGTTGACTCATATGCTCACAGGTGAAGTAAAAGTCCCTGAGAAACTATCAGGGGAATCTCTGAGATATTTAAAAAATAGAATTTCAGTTCCAAGAGATATGCCAATTATTTCAGCAAGGTTATTAAGACAATCATTAAATAAAATTGAGTTACTCAGTGATATCAATGAAAGAGAGAAGATACCTATCAGTCACAGATATGATCAAGATCCTAGAAATTTTATTTCTAGTTAAAAGTAAAATTATAAATTTTTTCTTGAATCTATTTGAAGTAAATCTCTTATTTTTTGAACTTGACTTGCAGTATTAGGATCAGAAGATAATTTCTTCTCAACTTGTTCAATAGCATACATAACCGTTGTATGGTCTTTACCCCCAAATTCATCTCCAATTCTTGGTAAACTCAGATCGGTACCTTGTCTCATAAGATACATCCCTATTTGCCTAGCTTGACTTACTGGCTTTCTTCTACTTGAACTAATCAATTCATCAGTAGAAACTTCAAAGAAATCGGACACTTTTTTAATAACTTGTTTTGGCGTTACAACTACTCCAACACTGGTAGGATCAAGCATTGGAGCGATTGATTGAACTGTCATTGGCAAACCTGTTATTGAAGCAAAAGCAACAGCTCTAGTAAATGCTCCCTCTAATTCTCTAATATTAGAAGTAAATCTTCCTGCTATAAATTGAATTAAATCTCTGGGAAGACTCATCCTCTCTTGTTCTGCCTTTTTTTGAAGGATGGCCGTCCTCGTCTCAAGATCAGGCGGTTGAATATCTGCAGTCATTCCCATTGAGAACCTAGAAATCAATCTCTCTTGAATTCCCGACAATTGATTTGGAGGCCTATCACTTGCAATAACTATTTGGCTTCCTGATTCATGAAGAGCATTAAAAGTATGAAAAAATTCTTCCTGTGTGTACTCTTTACCTTCTAAAAACTGTATATCATCTATTAAAATCAAATCCACATTTCTATATTTATCTCTAATAGCTGTCATTCCATCCCTTCTAATTCCACTGATAACGTCGTTTGTAAAAGTCTCTGTAGATACATATTTAACTTTAGCCTCTGGATCTATTTCAACTCGATAATGACCTATTGCTTGCATTAAATGAGTTTTTCCAAGACCTACTCCGCCACAAATAAATAATGGATTAAATTCTCTACCAGGAGATTCTGCAACAGCTAAAGCTGCGGCATGAGCCAATCTACTATTAGGGCCTACAACAAATCTATTAAAAACGTAGCGTAAATTTAAACCATTAGAATTTTTAGAGCGATTTCTTGAAGAATTTTCTTGGCTATTATTAGAAAAAGATTTTGATTTATAATGAACGTTCTGTTCATTAATGATCTCTTTATTTGTTAAATCACTGCTGAGATTTGTTTCGGATTTAAAAACAACTTTTACATCATGTCCACAAATTTCTTTTGTGGCTTTTTCGATAGTTTCGCAATAATTCTTCCTTAACCAATCACTGGAAAATGTATTTGGGGCAATTAAGGTTAACAATCCATTCTCAAAACAATTAAATTTAGCAGGCCTTATCCATGTCTCAAAGGAAGGCTTACTTAAAGTTTTTTGAAGTAATTGTTGAACTTCCGCCCAAATAGGATTAGTTGCTTGCAAAATTTTATTCTCTAGATTATTAATCTAGTTGGAATTTAATAATTGGCCATTAACAAATCACAAGATCAGAACAAATTTAAAATTACTTAACAAAGCATCATCTTAATTAAAAAAAAATTTTTATATTTTTTTTATGAGCATATAATTATTATAAATCTGTTTGAAGTGTTGGATAAAGCATTACTTATTATCATGGCAAAATGGCATGGTTTTGGAAGATGCAAAACAAGATTAGCAAAAGATATTGGTAAATTTAATGCTACCAAAGTGCAAAGTGTGATGACCAACCACACTATTTCCGTAGCCAAATCTCTCAAGCAAATTAACCTATTAGATATTTCTATAGCAATATCTGGATTAGGGGGTAAAAATTGTAGAAAATGGTGTAAAGAATTAGGTATTAAAAAGTTTAATTTACAGGGTAAAGGCTGTTTAGGAGAGAAAATGAAAAGGCAAATAATTATCAACAAAAAATTTTGTACTCAAAATAAAATAAAAAATATTATTTTTATTGGAACTGACCTACCAGATTTATGTCATTTGGATTTATTAAATACTATTAGAGAGCTAAAACATAATGATCTTATCCTAGGGCCGTCTAATGATGGAGGTTATTGGCTTATGGGTTTATCAGCAAAAATAATATCAAAACACTTGAATTTACCTTTTATCAATATTATGTGGAGTAAAGAAAATGTTCTTCAAAATACAATTGATAATTTTGCCCATACAAAATTGAAATATAAGTTTTTAGAAAAAAAAATAGATATAGATAAAATAACTGACATTGAGAATAGAAAGCAATTTGACTAAAATCTCAATTGTTATTCCAACTATGAATGAAGCCAATAATTTGCCATTATTGCTTTCAGACTTGTCGATTATTCAAAAAGTAGGGGAGATCATAATTGTTGATTGTGGTAGTAAAGATAAAACTATTGATATAGCAAATATTTACGGAGCAAAAGTATATAAATCTAAAGAAAGAAATCGAGGTTTACAATTAGATTTGGGTGCTAAAAATTCAAAAGGAGAATGGCTCATATTTTTACATGCTGATACTAGATTAACTAACGATTGGTTTATAAAAATAAAATCAGTTTTTAAGAAAGACAAAAATTTTATTTACAATTTTAAATTCAAAATTAATAACAAAAAGAAAATTTACTGGGTTCTTGAGGTTCTTGTTAATTTCAGAAGCCGATATTTAAAACAGCCATATGGAGACCAAGGTTTAATAATTCATAAATCAATTTACCTTAAGAATAATGGATTTAGAAAGATTCCTTTAATGGAAGACGTAGATTTTTTTAGAAGATTAAAAAATAAAGAAGATTTAAAGCAATTAAATTTACCTATTTTTACAAGTTCAAGGAAATGGGAAAGAACTAATATTTTTCTCCAAGCACTAAAGAATTGGAACTTTAGAAGAAGATGGTTAAAAGGTGAATCGACAAAATCAATATATTCTGAATACTACAAAAAGTAATTAATTTGCATACCAGAAAGCGCATTTAGACCCTTTAGGTTCTAATGTCCAACCTTGTCTTTTGTAAAATGAAACAACTTCCGCATCCGCAAAAAGGGTGACTTTTGTAATGCCGATACTTTTTAATTCTTTTAAAATATATTGCATTAACTCTTTTCCCAAGCCTAGTCCTTGATAAACAGGATTAACAGCCACATCCCACACTGTCGCCTCTAGAATTCCATCTCCAGTACATCTTGCAAAACCTACTAACCTAGGAAATTTAACATCATGACGCCACAACCCAACCACCAAAATACTAAAATCTAACGCTCTTTTAACTCTTCTTATTGGTCGTCTGCTCCAACCAACAGTTTGCAAAAGTTGGTCTAGCTCTATTAAATCTAACTCTTTACTTTTACTACATACAAAAATTTCTTCTTTATTTTTTTGAGTAAATTCATAAGAATTCAAACCATAGATATCTAAAAGTTTATCTTTGGATATATTGTTGGATTTTTTTATTGATGAGCTTTGGTTTCTAAAAATCATTAAAAATTAGCAAATCCTTTTTGCTGAAGTTCAGAGAGCTGAAAATATAAGCCCTTTTTCATTCTTAATTGATTATGCGTTCCCTCTTCAACTAGTGATCCCCCTTTTAAAACTAAAATTTTATCAGAACTTTCAATCGTAGCTAGTCTATGAGCTATTACCAATGCTGTTCTTTTTGAAAGAATTCTCTCGAGATCTTTTTGTAACGTAGCCTCTGTAGATGGATCCATAAAAGCTGTTGCTTCGTCCATTATCAAAACAACAGGATTTCTAATTGCTACTCGAGCTACTGAAAGAAGTTGTCTTTCTCCAGAAGAGAGATTACCGCCTCTTTCTCTAAGAAAAGTGTTCAAGCCTTCTGGTAATTTTTTTAACAAACCGTTTAATCCTAATTCTTTGCAAAGATTTTCTAATTCAAGATGATCTATCTTTGCATTTAGCTTCAAATTATCTGCGACATTTCCACTAAAGATAAAAGTATCTTGTAGCACTACTCCCAACATATTTCTAAGGGTTGCGATAGGAATATCTTTTATGTCAATATCATCAATTAAAATTTGACCTGATTGTGGTTCATATAATCTACATAACAGTCTAATTATGGTTGTTTTACCTGAACCAGTTGGTCCTACAAAAGCCACATGCTCTCCTGGGTTAATCAAGAAAGATAGATCTTTTAGGATAATTTCTCCTTCATTGTAAAAGAAACTAACATTTTTGAATTCAATTTTACCCTTAAAGTGATTATTTACATTTTGAGCATCTTCTGAAAAATGCATTGAGGAAACAGAGTCTTTAATCTGAATTTCTTCATCCAATAATTCGTTAATTCTCTCAACAGCTGTAAGACCTCCTTGAATCTGAGTAAATCTTTCTGCAAGCTGTCTTAAAGGTTCAAAGAGTCTTTGTGAATATAAAATAAAAGTTGTTAATGTACCTAATCCAATATTTCCAGAGGTAACAAGATACCCTCCAACTGCTAAAACCAAGGAAACTGCAGCAAGCGAAATCCACTCTATAAAAGCTGAAATGCTACTGTCGTAAAATATTGTTCCATTTACTGCTTTCTTGTAAGCTGATCCAGTATTTGAAAATTTCTTACTATTAAAAGCTTCTCTCCTGAACATTTGAACGACTTCTAGACCTTGAAGATTCTCCTGAAAATCAGAATTGAGTTGAGACAATTCTTCTCTTACCTGATAATTGGCTTTTCTATAGCGTTTTTGAAGCCAAATAATAAAATATGAAACTGGAATCTGAGTTAATAGCAATAATATGGCTAGCCCTTGATCAATTGAGAGCATTGTCAAGGAGATAACTATCAGACTTACAAAGTCGGCAATTACTCCCACTGCGCCACTACCAAAAACCTCAGCTAAAGCATCAACATCATTGGTTAATCTCGTCAATAATTTACCAACAGGCATTTTATCGTGATACTTAAGAGATAAAGATATTGAATGATCGAAAAGTGCTCTTCTTATCCTTGCAGTTAATCTCTGCCCTACGGCTTGGATATTATAGGTTTGGTATCCTTGCAAAGCTAACCTAAAAATAACTGTTACAAATAAAGTTAAAATAATGGCATTTATTGATTGCCCAAAAAAAGTTTTACTTAGCCATACATCTGTAGTTTCATTTTTAAGGATAGTAATTGCTTGTCCTACTAATAGTGGTTGAATAGCTCCAGAAAAAGAAACAGGTAACAAAACTATCAAGATCAAAAAGATTGTTTTTTTATCTTTAGTTAAATATTTACCTAACTTTTTAATCCTTCTAAAATCTTTAAAAAACATTTAGCAAATCTTCTATAAAGCATTAGTTGATTCTATTGATAAAATCGTATCTCTGAGATGATTATCATCTAACCTCATAGATAAAGGATTTCCAATGAGTCTTGCAGTCGAGTAAAAAAGATCATCTATCTTAATTAAACCATTCTCTTTAAGAGTCTTTCCGGTTGCCACCAAATCAACTATTGCCTCTGCCATACCTGTAATTGGACCAAGCTCAACTGATCCTGTCAAATGAACTATTTCTACAGGAATATTTAATTCTTCAAAATAAGATCTTGCCGTTTTTATAAATTTACTTGCTACTTTACAATTCGCTGGAAGATCAGTTGGTTTTAAATAATTGCTATTTTTCTTAACCGCCAAAGACATATGACAACCCCCAAATCCTAAATCTAATAACTTTGCGACTTTTAATTTAGATTCCTGTAAAACGTCATACCCAACAATACCTAAGTCAGCCTGACCATAACTTACATAAACAGGAACATCTCCATTTCTTACTAATAATGCTTTAGCCCGTTTGCAATTTGATTCAAAGGTTAATGATCTATTATTTTCGTCCAACGCGTCAGAGAAATCTAACCCAGCTCTTTTAAAAGTTGAAATTGAATCTTTTAACAGAGCTCCTTTTGGTAAAGCTATAGTAAACATAGATCAACTTCTTCCAAGGATCCTTCATTCTAAGTTAACAATGGAATTTAATAAAGCTCTAAATATAATCGGACTAAGAGTTTTAAGTGATAACGTCATTTGGTTGTGGGTAAAAGATAAATCCGTTGTGGTTGTAGATCCATCTGTTCACGAACCAGTTATTAGATATATAAATGAAAACAATTTTCATTTAGAAGCTATTTTGCAAACTCATCATCATTCAGACCATATTGGAGGCACGAAGTCTCTTATTGAGAAATGGCCAAATGTAAAGGTGATTGCTTCCTGCAAAGAAAAAAAGCGAATACCTTTTCAAAATATATCTGTAGAGGATGGAGAAACTTTGAATATTTTAGGTGAAGAAGTAAAAATAATTGAAGTATTGGGACATACAAGCTCACATATTGCCTTTTTTTTGAATGGGGAAAATCCTGTTCTTTTTATTGGTGACACATTATTTTCTGGAGGCTGTGGAAGAATTTTTGAGGGAACTTATCAACAAATGTATTCTTCACTTGAAAGAATCAAATCTTTACCAAAAAATACTCTCATATATTGTGCACATGAATATACAAAGGCAAATATATTGTGGGCATTGAATCTCAAGCCAAAAGATCAAGATATAAAAAATAAACTTTCGGAAGTTGAAAAAAAACTTTCTCTTGATGAATTGACAATTCCATTTTTACTTGATGAAGAGATGAAAATAAACCTTTTCTTAAGAGCAAAAAATTTAGAAGAATTTACTTTTTTAAGAGCAAATAAAGATTTATGGGTTTAAATAAATAGGTATCTTCTTAAACAAATGTCCCCCAAACAAGTAATCAAAACATCAAATGCTCCAGATCCAGTAGGACCTTATAATCAAGCAATAAAAGCTGGGAATTTTATCTATTGTTCTGGTCAAATTGCTATAGACCCAGCTTTAAATGAAATAACATGTTTAGGTAATATAGAGAAGGAAACTATTCAAGTTTTAAAAAATCTCGCAGAAGTTCTTAAAGCTGGTGGAGCCAAAATAGAGGATGTTATAAAAACAACTATTTACTTAACTGACTTAAGTAATTTTCAAATTGTCAATAAAATATACAGTGATTTTTTTAATATTGAGAATCCTCCAGCAAGGGCCTGTGTGGAAGTTTCATCTTTACCAAAAGGAGTTTTAATTGAAATAGATTGCGTCGCATTTCTAGATTAATTTCTAATTATTGAGAAATTTGAAATATGAACCAATTGTGCACCATAGTTGTATAGATTATTAGTTGATAATTCATCTTTGATCTATGTCAGCAGCAAAGCTTAATATAGATGAACTGGAAGCAGGTTATCCTTTATTTTGCAAAGCTCTTAGACTATTAATCTTAAAAGGAAACTCAGTTAAAGATATAGAAAAAACAGTGTGTTGGGGTCATCTTGAAACTTTAAATAGATGTCTACCTGGTAGGTATAAGGCACCAACATATTTAATGGCTTTAATCAAAAGAGATATTGCAAAGCCAAATAATTATTAAAAAGGATTAGTCTTCTAAATAAAATTTATCAATATCCATTGAAAAGTCTTTTTCCTTGTCTGATATTTCTTTATTATCTAAAAATATTGAAAGACTTACAAAATTCTTACCGAAACTAATATTTGGATAGACATCCCTTTCTTTACATAATTTCTCAATTTTCATCATGAATTTACTAATTTTTGAGTATTGCTCAAATTCAAATCTTTTTTCAATCCTTAAAGGTGATTCTCTTTCATTCCACATTAAATTTTTTAAACAAAACTTATTACACTATACCTTCAACAAAGTTACTCAATAAATTTTTGAAGTTAAAATTTTTAGTCACTCTCCCAATAATCAATAATACCTCCAATAGTTAAATCGGTTTGAATTTCTGGATTAGGACAAGCAAATCTAGCGGCAGAGCCACTAGAAGTAAAAACCCAGTTACCTTCTCTGGCACCAACAGGATCAACAGCAACTAATTTCTTTCCTTTATTATTTTCTAAAATTCGTAAATTCATATAACCTAAGCCAGCGACTCTTTGAGTACAAACCATCCTTCCTAATACCTTCATAATTTCCACAATTTCTATCCTCCTTTTTTATGACTTATCAGGATCCCAATGATCAATTATTCCAACAATCGTCAAATCACTTGGATAAGATTTGCTTCCCGCAGCTTCCCTAGCAGCAGAACTTCCAACACAAATAACCCAATCTCCTGGCTTACAACCAACAGCATCTACCGCAACCTTACTTGAAGAACCATCCAAAACAACCTGTAGATGTTTATGTTCAAAACCAGGAATCCTATTGGTAGAAACAAGTGGTTTTACAACCTTGCAAATTAACATAATTAGTGAGCCTCCTCTGTTTTTTTATCTAAAGACATTCCAATAATTTGGGCGGAATGAATGTTGTCTCTATCTCTAATAGTAGAGCAAGTATGCAACAAACCTTGATCAACTAAATTTTTATACCTAATTGATATCGCATTATTAACCCTTTCACAATCTTTTATTGCCCTCTCTTTTGCGCCGGGTACTTTGCCAGAGTAATCAAATCTTATTACTACTGGAATAGGTAGATCTTGAGACACATTTAGTCCAGTAAAAATCTTCACTCCTACATCTAAATCTGGAGCCCCTTCTTCGACTGTATCTAAATGAGCAAAATAAGTTAAATTTCTTAGATGTACTTCTTTAAAACCTATACCTACTCCAATAAACCTCTCTGCATGTCCAATATCTTCATAAGAACCATTATGAAAACTCTTTACATAATCAATTTGAGAAATATTATTGACAATTAATTTATACATAAATTTTTCCAGTCCACTGAGTTTATCTTTTGAAAATTGCTTAGAAATTGTCTGACAAATTTCTTTTTCCGCATCCTCTTTTGAAAAGTTTATTGTTGAATTATAAATTTCTAAAGTAGAAATAGTTTTTTCTAAATCAATCCCTCCATCACTAGTTGGCATATGTATTTTTAATGAATCAGTATCTGTATCAAGTCCAATTAACATTAAATCCACAGAAGCACCACAGCAAAAGCTATTCTCTACAGCCTCTTTAAAAGCATATAGTTTACTTCTCCCTTCTTCCGCAGCTAACTCGTCATTACTCCCATGAGCTGCGCATCCCTGATGCAAAGGATCTACAGAACTAAAATGATAAGTTACAACCTTTAAGTACCTAGTATCTTTATGGGCTTCATTAGGGATATTCTCTCTATATCTTTTATGTTCAGTTTTTACCCATCTATTTACTGTATTTTCAATATCAAAAAGTGCACCAGCATGAGATCTTCTTCTCACTGAACTAAAAGGTATTCTCATTACATACGCTACTGAATGAGCTAATCGACCATCCGAACAAGGAGTTATATCAAGTAAATGTATTCCACAATCTAAAAGAAATTTTTCAAAATCTTCCGCACCTCTACTTCCTGAAGCCCCTTCAAGAGGATCATTTTTAAAAAAATTGTCACTAAGTTTCTCATGTTGTTGAAAAGCACACCATGCATATAAAGCTCTCATATCGAGAGGTTTAACCCAAGATTTATCTAATACATGAAGAGGTAGATCTATTCCCAAATTTTTTCTTGATATTACCTGAGCTTTACTTATAAAATCTTCATGATGTTGTATTCTAGCAATTTCCTTTAAAGTAGGAACAATTTCATCAAAATCACTTTTTATTTTGCTTTCATAACTATATAAATTTTCATTCTGGATACTGTTAGTTAATTTATGAGATTTTCCAGAATTACCTAAATCGTTTGATTTTTTAGTTTGTGTATGAATATTTTCCGTAAAAGTTTTCATTGGAGCTGTAGGCCCCAATGTGAAGTTCTTGGCTTTTGCCAGTCCTCTTAAAGGCATTATTTAATTACCCTCGTGCACCACCTGAAAAGGTAACAAGTTGTCCTTCACGAGTATTGCCACTTGATCCAGTTATCAAGAAATCTGGCTCTTTCATTTCATCATTCCTTTTTATATCCATCACTGGCATTGCACTCGTCATGCCTGGTCTTGTAGGATTTCTTTTTCTTGCTGAAGCTCCTTCAGTACCTGTTACCCTGTTTCCTCTTGCCCAATCATCCCCTGTTATCTTCAACCCAGCAGATTGACCCTCGCCAGTAATTCTGGATTGTGCTCTCTCTTTTGAAGAATCAAATTCCTTTAAATCTTTTTTTGGGGTAAGTAGGGAATTTTTGTTTTTATCAAACCTAAATTGTTCTGTCCCTGTTACTGTGTCCTCAGCCATATCGAATGGGCCTGTAATCTTTGAGCCATTTTCATACTCATTGCCTGTTACACCATCTCTTTTTTTATCAGAGTATTTATCTCTTGAGGGAGAATTTACAGAAAATTCTTCCCATGAGCTTGAATTTTTTCTTTCACTATTGGCATAATTTTTTTCGGATGAATGATTGGAACAATTATTACCTAACTGATCTCCTCCAACATATGGGGTTCCTGTTGGATTTAGACAAGCACCTTTGCCTGCTCCAGTCATACTTCCTCCGATACCCGGTTGTATACCCGTAAGGCGTGCATTTGAGCTACCTCCTAAATAAATTTTTCCTTTATCTTTTAATTCAGTTATTAAGTCAGAATTACAATTTTCCTCAACTTGATCTAATCCAGCATATGGTGTCCCAGTTACATTTTTGCAAGTTCCAGGTTCATCGCCAGTAACTTTCTCAGATCTTCCAGTTAAGGTGCCACTAATCTCATTAGCGTTATTTGAAAGACTAACTCCAACCTTCATTGCTTCAGGTTTTGGTTTGGATTTACAGAATGACTCGTATTGTTGGGAACCAATATATTCATCGCCAGTTACATTTTTACAGCTTCCTGGTTCATTACCAGTAACGAATTCAGACCTCCCTACTCCTGTACCAGTTAATGCATTGCCATTTAATGTATTATATTTCCCGACTTTTTCATGAGATCTCCCTTTAGGATTAGTTTCTGAACCAAGATATTGATCGCCTGTTAATTGATGACCAGATCCTGACTCATCTCCAGTTACAAGTGCAGATCTCCCAGGTAAAGAACCAGATACTTTTAATCCGTCAGCTGTGTTACTATGTTTAACCTTTGAAGGATTTTTGGGAACTTCTCCACAATATTCCTTTGACTGATTTGCAGAACTATATTCAGTACCAGTTACATTTTTGCAAGTTCCAGGTTCATCGCCAGTAACTTTCTCAGATCTTCCGACCTCATTACCTGTGACTTTATTACCAGCTGATGTTGAAGTTACTGAGGATCTAGTTGGCTGTTTATATTCAGGTTGATTTTGGCAAAATTGATTAAGTACTTCGGATCCTAAATATTGTGTACCTGTGACGCTTCTACATGTACTAGCTTCATTACCAGTAGTTTTTAACGATCTATTAGCCTGTGTTCCAGTTACTGTTTGTCCAGAATTAGTTTCACTTTTACCAACTTTCCAACTTGCATCAGCAATATTCATTTTTGATCCATTTTTATTTGGTCCACATGGTCTACATTTACCATTTCCTTTTTTTGAGGTTGCTCCAGTTTTACTTCTTAATTCCCTAACTCTTTGAGATATTTCTCTGCTTGATAAATCTGGATCTCCTCTTCTAGCTAAAGATGCTGCACTACTATTTTGTTTAGAAGCTGATTTGCCATGTTTAGATTGAGCTTCTCTTCTTGCCAAAACAATATCTCTACTTGTATTGGTGATAGGTTTTCTTTTTTGAGTTACCCTTCTTTTAATTTTAGTATTTAGAACTTTATTCTCTGAATTACCAGAATTTGATAAGTCAGGGCTTTTATCTGAAGTTATTTTTATTTCATTTACTTGGATCTTTTTATTAGCTTCTGTACGAGTTCTATCAGATGAATTTATGGCTGATTTGCCATGAGTTGACATTGCTTTCCTTCTTTCAATTACAAGTTCTTTGCTGGATAAATTTTTAGAAAAGGATTTTTTATTCATTTTTGCTGTTGGAATATGTTTTTTCGCAGTATTTGTATCAATGGAAGATTTTATCCCAGAAATTTGCATATCATCAGATGTACGAACCCTGTCTTTAGTAGTGGAAGAATTGGCAACAGCTTTTTTTCCGCTATCACTCATAGCTTTTCTTCTCTCTAATGCAATTTCTCTACTAGTTTTCATTGACATAACCTTCAATTGTGAAACTTTTTAAAAAGACTTTCTCCAAAAAATTAAGTTCTTATGGAGAAAGTTATTTACTACGAAAAGTAGCTTTAACGTCCTTGGAAAACTACAAAAGCTGTTCCTTGACTTTGAGTGTAAGCATCGTATCCGATGATTCTTACATGATGATCAGGGTATGCTCTATGGCATGCCTCTAATTCGCTCACTATCAAGTTAAGATCTTTTTCCCCAAAGAATGGGAGTTTCCAATAAGACCAATAAGTTTGCATACATCCACTTGGATGAACATGCTCAATAACTGGACTCCAACCTTGAGCAATTATGTAGGCAATTTGGTCATATATTTCTTCCTGGGTCATCGGTGGTAAGAAACCGAATGTTTCCAGGGTTGCAACTGTTTGATAGTCGCTTACTGTGCTCTGGAAAGGCATAATTAATCAAAATGTGAATGTAATTACTCGTAAAAACGAGATTTTAATAAGTTTGAGGAGAATAAATCTACTCAATTTCGAAACTTGAGTTAACCCTGAACATCAAGCTTGTCGACAGTGTCAAACTCGAACTTAATTTCCTTCCAAGTTTCTAGAGCAATAGCTAATTCAGGACTATGCTTAGCAGCTTCCATAAGAATGTCTCTACTCTCTTTTTCGATTTCGCGACCAGCATTTCGTGCTTTTACACAAGCTTCTAAAGCAACTCTGTTAGCTGCAGCTCCAGCAGCAGAACCCCATGGATGACCATGTGTTCCTCCACCGAACTGAAGGCAGGAGTCATCACCAAAGATCGCTAGAAGTGCAGGCATATGCCAAACATGGATACCACCTGATGCGACTGCAAATACTCCAGGCATTGAACCCCAATCTTGATCAAAGAAGTTACCTCTTGATCTATCTTCAGGAACAAATGACTCTCTTAAGTTGTCAATATAACCAAGAGTTGTTTGACGATCACCCTCTAGTTTTCCAACAACGGTTCCAGTATGTAATTGGTCTCCTCCAGATAGTCTCAAACATTTTGCAAGAACTCTGAAGTGAATACCATGCTTTGGATGTCTATCAATAACAGCATGCATAGCTCTATGAATATGCAAAAGCATGCCATTTTTACGACACCAATTAGCTAATCCAGTATTTGCAGTAAAACCACCAGTTATATAATCATGCATGATGATTGGCATATCTAGCTCTTTTGCAAATTCAGCTCTTTCATAGAGTTCTTCAGGAGTGTTAGCAGTACAATTTAGATAGTGACCTTTAACTTCTCCAGTTTCTCGCTGAGCAAGCTTAACTGCTTCTGCAACAAACTCAAATCTTTCTCTCCAACGTTGGAATGGTTGAGAATTAATATTCTCATCATCCTTCGTTAAATCAAGACCTCCTCTAAGACATTCATATACAACTCGACCATAGTTTTTACCAGATAATCCTAATTTAGGTTTGATGGTACAACCAAGTAGAGGTCTTCCGTATTTGTTAAGTCGATCTCTTTCAACTACGATTCCATTTGGTGGACCACCGCAAGTTTTAATGAAAGCAATTGGGAATCTAATATCTTCTAGACGTAGATGTCTAAGAGCTTTAAATCCAAAAACGTTTCCTACAAGAGATGTTAATACGTTTGTAATTGAGCCTTCTTCAAAAAGATCTAAAGGATATGCAATAAAAGCATAGAAAGCTTCAGGATCTCCAGGAACGTCTTCGATTCGATAACAACGTCCTTTATAAAATTCTAAGTCTGTAAGTAACTCGGACCAAACTGTTGACCAAGTACCTGTTGAAGATTCAGCGGCAACAGCTGCTGCAACTTCTTCTCTTGGAACACCTTCCTGACCTGTACATTTGAAACAGGCTAGTAAATCGGTGTCTAGGGGGACATATTCTGGAGTCCAGTAGGTATCTCTGTACTCCTTTACCCCTGCGTCATACTTCTTACTCATAAGGATAAATTTAGGTCTGTGTAGGGAAAATAATTATTTTGCAAAATTTATAAATCTTGCTTTACTTAATTAGTCCTTTTGACCAAGAAATTCACCGTTACCTAGAGCAGGTTCAACTTCTCTATGAGGACGAGCAATAATGTGAGCTGCAACTAAACCGTCACCAACTCTTTCACAAGCATCAGCACCAGCTCTTACAGCTGCGTTAACTGCGCCTGTTTCGCCTCTAACTAATACTGTGACATAACCGCCACCAACGAATTCACGACCAATAAGGCGAACTTCTGCTGCCTTTGTCATTGCGTCTGCTGCTTCGATTGCAGGTACAAGTCCGCGTGTCTCGATCATGCCGAGAGCGATACCCATTGTTTCTGTAGCCATTGTCTACTAAATACTAAATGTGGAATGTTCAATTCGAAGAATGCTTCATTAAGTACTTATAAGTCAAGCGTTTTCGACAAAATCTCCATTAATGTTTTTTCTATGATTCATAAGTTAAACTTATCACCCTTGGTACTATTGATATGTCAATACTTATAGAAATTAGTTAGTGCATCAAAACATACTGTTGTGTTAAGAAAAAATTTACATTATGTTATTTCCGTACGAGACAGGCCCTGTCTATACAGGTGTGGAATGTTCAACCTTTCCTGTCTCCGTATCAAGCTTTGAAGTAAGATAATATTCACAGTAAATTTATTTGTTATTTTGAACCTTCCAGTTCTAACGATTGCTAGTGGCAATCAAAGAAAAGTATCTGAAATTTCAGAGATGCTGGATGTTTTGTCTTTAAAGGTTCAGAAGCAACCAGAATATTTAAATGTCGAAGAGACTGGAAACACATATTTTGAGAATGCACTTCTAAAAGCAAAAGCAGCTGCTTTAGAGACTAAAACTTGGGCATTAGCTGATGACTCGGGTCTTGAAGTAGATGTTTTAGATGGTCGGCCAGGAATTTATTCTGCTCGATATGCCAAAACTAATGATGAGAAAATTAAAAAATTAATTAATGAACTTTCTGATAGTCCTTATAGGAGTGCAAGATTTATAAGTTGTATGGTTTTGTGCGATCCCTCAGGAAACTTAGTTAAAGATACAACAGGAATATGCTGGGGAGAAATTCTTAAGAACCCCAAATATCCAAACGGGGAATTCGAATCTATTTTTTGGGTAAAAGAGTCTAACTGTGTTTACGGTGAGCTCTCACAATCACAACTAAATAAATTAGGTAGTAGAGGTAAAGCTGCAAAAATTATGTCACCTTTTTTAAAAAAAGAGATAGGTTTAAGTTAAAAAAAAGTTTAAATTAAAAAATTCTCAATAATTTGAAATTTCTTCAATTGCTCTAATAGCAGCAGCTGCTGCTTCTTCTACATCTCCTTCTTTCCCGGCGAGAGTTAATCTACCAAAAGCTCCAACTGCCTTAACATCAACAACCGTTATATTAGATGCCTTTTCAGCTTCATTTGCTGCTTTTAAAACATAACCAGCAGGTTCAGTTTCTAATATAAACATACTCATTCCAGATTGAATCATTGATCCACTTCTGTTTTGTCTATTTATTAAAACAGCATGATCTGGAGTAATCGCACGAATGACTTCAGTCCAACTTGTTGAAGGTTTTGTTCTTTTTCTAACTTCACTTCCAATAGCATCTAGAACAACATCTCCAGAATGTAAAACAGTGCTTTGATCTTTATGATATAGAGCAAGTGAACCAAATGCTCTTTCTACAATCATCTGACCAAGTCTTACATTACTTGCTTTTAAGGCAATATCTGTGACTCTGTGAACGGCCATCCCAGGCGAAACTTCCATCCAAAGACATGAATCACCAGGAATAGGTAAAAAACCTCTACTAACCGTACCCATATATGCAGCTAATTGAGGTTGAAGAGAATCTAAAAAAACATATGTTCTTAACTCAATTTGCTCAACTTGACTTGCTTGTCTGGATACCAAAGACTTTTCTGAATCAGTTGTAATAAAACAGCTAGCACCACTGGCCTGAGATTGCACCTCAGATCCTGTGACAAGAGAACTCCCTTTTTTTCGGTTCCCTCTGTTTAAACTAGAAGTTGGTTCCATTCACGCGACTATAACTGATAAGGGTTCATTTTTTCTATTAAATTTACTTGCATGCTTCCCACAAAACGATAACTTCAAGTAAAAGATATGCATTTTTATGGGAACTTCTCAAAAAAAAGAACCAAATGGTTCTTGTACTGAAAAAGAATTAACTCCTGATCAAACTCTTGGATTAGTTAGCCTAAGTTTGATGCAAAAACTATCTCAGAAAGACCCATCTTTTAGTTGGTTAGAAGATGATAAAATTGAAAAAGTAAATCTCAAAAACCTTAGAGATAGATTGGAGTTAACGCAATTAGCTTTAAATACAGGAGCACCATTAACTACTTCAGAAGTGACAGCTTTAATTGGAGCAAAACCCGGGAAATCTAAGTTAGAAAGAGCAGGATTATTAGCTACCAAAATAGCTAGAAATGTATGGAAGATTTCAAAAACAAGTCAAGCAAATTCCTTCTATAGAAATTAAATTACGTCCCAAATTTTTTTTTTTATAATTCCCATTTAAGTATTTAAACATTCATATAAGTTTTTTAAATGTGTACGTTTTGTAAGAGAACTTATTAATTACTTTCTTAAATTTAAAAGTTTATGCAAGCTTAAAATATAAGCTCTTGAAAATTATTAATGAGTAAAGTTGAATTTGATAAGGAAACTGGGCCCAGGGAAGTTTTTTGTGGCTTAACTTCAATAGTTTGGCTCCACAGAAGAATGCCTGATGCGTTTTTTCTGGTAGTAGGCTCGAGGACATGTGCTCATTTAATTCAAAGTGCTGCTGGAGTTATGATTTTTGCTGAACCAAGATTTGGGACGGCTATTCTTGAAGAAAAAGATCTTGCTGGTCTTGCTGACGCTCATGAAGAATTAGATCGAGTGATTAATGATCTTATTGCGAGAAGACCAGAAATAAAAACTCTTTTTCTAGTTGGATCTTGTCCGAGTGAAGTAATCAAACTAGATCTTGCAACAGTCGCAGAGAAATTAAATAAAAGATTTTTTGGTCAAGTAAGATTCGTTAATTACTCTGGCAGTGGGATAGAAACAACTTTTACACAAGGAGAGGATGGTGCTTTAAAAGCTTTAATTCCATTAATGGAGTCCTCAAATGATGAGAAATTATTATTAGTTGGGACTCTTGCAAATAATGTAGAGGATAGGTTTAAAAAGATTTTTAAAAATTTAGGAATTTCAAATATTGAGAGCTTTCCACCACGGCAATCTACAGAATTACCAAAAATTGGCAAAAATACCAAAGTATTATTAACTCAGCCCTATTTAAGTGACACGATTCGAGACCTTAAACATCGCGGTTGTGAAATAATTTCAGCTCCATTTCCTCTAGGTATTGAAGGAAGTACTAAATGGTTTTTAGCTGCTGCCAAGGCTTTCAAAATTAGTGAACTTAAAGTTCATGAAATTATTTCGCCTTTAATCAATAGAGCAAAACTTGCTCTTGATTCACACAAAGAAATACTTAAGGGGAAAAGATTATTTCTTCTCCCTGAATCGCAACTAGAGATATCTTTGGCAAGATTCTTGCATAATGAGTGCGAAATGGATCTTATAGAGGTAGGCACTCCTTACCTAAATAAGGATTTAATGAAAGAGGAGATTAATTTATTGCCTGATAATACAAAAATTGTTGAAGGGCAACATGTAGAAAAACAATTAGATCGAGTGAGGGAATCTAATCCAGACTTAGTAGTTTGTGGCATGGGTTTAGCTAACCCACTTGAGGCGGAGGGGATTAGTACTAAGTGGTCAATAGAAATGGTATTCAGTCCAATTCATGGAATTGATCAGGCCGCAGATTTGGCTGGTCTGTTCTCCAAACCTTTAAAAAGAAATCAAATACTAACTTCAAAAACTTTAGTAACGAATTAAAAACTATGGAATTAACTCTTTGGACGTATGAAGGACCACCACATGTTGGTGCTATGAGAATTGCATCGTCCATGAAAGATATTCATTATGTGCTTCATGCCCCCCAAGGAGATACATATGCAGATCTTCTCTTTACCATGATCGAGAGGAGGGGGCAAAGGCCTCCAGTAACTTATACAACTTTTCAGGCTAGAGACCTTGGAGGCGATACAGCAGAATTAGTGAAGAAAAATATTAAGGAAGCGGTTGAACGATTCAAACCCAAAACTCTTTTAGTCGGAGAAAGTTGTACAGCAGAACTTATCCAAGACCAACCTGGAGCACTTGCGAAAGGTATGGGGTTTGATATGCCGATTGTTAATCTTGAATTACCTGCTTATAGCAAGAAAGAAAATTGGGGGGCTTCAGAAACCTTTTATCAACTAACGAGAACCCTCTTAAAAGAAAAAGTAAGTTCTTCAGACAAAATAAATCCCCTTAGGTGGAGGGAATTAGGTAGGAGACCAAAAGTTAATATACTTGGTCCTTCATTATTAGGATTTAGATGCAGAGATGATGTAATCGAAATCCAACGCATACTTTCGGAACAAGGTATAGATACAAACGTAGTTGCTCCATTAGGTGCTAGTCCTGATGATATTGAGAGACTAATTGATGCTGAAATAAATATCTGTCTTTATCAAGAAATTGCTGAAGCTTCATGTGAGTGGCTTAAACGGAACTTTGGAATGGAATATACGAATACTATTCCTATTGGAATAAAAAATACAATTAAATTTATAAATGAAGTTCATGAGAAATTAGATCTTCCTTTAACGAATAAAGAAGAATTAGAAAATAAATCAAAACTTCCTTGGTACTCAAAATCAGTTGACTCTAATTATCTTACTGGTAAAAGAGTTTTTATTTTTGGTGATGGAACACATGCAATTGCAGCAGCCAAAATTGCTAAGGAAGAATTGGGTTTTGAAGTAGTGGGTCTTGGAACATACAGCAGGGAGATGGCCAGGCAAGTAAGAGCTACTGCAAAAGATCTTAATGTAGAAGCTCTGATAACTAACAATTATCTAGAAGTGGAAGATGCCATGAAAAAGGCAGCCCCTGAACTAGTTTTAGGGACCCAAATGGAAAGGCATAGTGCAAAAAGGCTCGGTATTCCATGCTCAGTAATTAGTACACCAATGCATGTTCAAGATGTACCTGCAAGATACAGCCCTCAAATGGGATGGGAAGGAGCAAATGTGATTTTTGATGACTGGGTGCATCCCTTAATGATGGGCTTAGAAGAGCATCTTATTGATATGTTCAAACATGACTTTGAGTTTGTTGATGGCCATCAAAGCCATTTAGGACATACAGCCACAAACACAAATGATTTTTTAAATTCTGAGGACAAAAAAGAAAAAAATAGTAAAGAAGGAATTATCTGGACTGAATCTGGTAGAGCTGAATTAACAAAAGTTCCATTTTTTGTAAGAGGTAAAGTCAAAACAAATACTGAAAAATACGCAATCTTGAGAGGAATTCCAGAGATAAGCGATGAAACTCTTTACGATGCCAAAGCGTATTTTAGTTAATTTACTTACTAATAAACTATAATTAAGTCATGAGTATTTTAACTCATAATTTAATAGAATTCATCCTAAAAATTAAGTTATAAGAACATCTTTCCCAACTTTAATACAATTAAATACATATTTGTTTAAAAACATAATTCATGTGTATTTACGCTGCAAGAATATAAATAATAATGTGTTTTAAGCTTTAAATGACAAGTACTATAAATAGACCTCTTGATGGAGAAGGAAGTGTTCAAGTAAAGCAAGATCCAAAAATAAATATTGAAGAAGGGGCTTTAGTTATTGCCGTGTATGGGAAGGGTGGCATCGGAAAATCAACTACATCATCAAACCTTTCTGCGGCATTCTCAAAATTAGGTAAAAAGGTTCTACAAATTGGATGTGATCCGAAACACGATAGCACTTTCACTTTGACGCACAAAATGGTTCCTACAGTTATCGATATTCTCGAAGAGGTAGATTTTCATAGCGAAGAATTGAGGCCAACCGATTTCATGTTTGAAGGTTTTAATGGCGTAATGTGCGTCGAAAGTGGAGGCCCTCCTGCTGGTACAGGATGCGGGGGATATGTAACTGGACAGACAGTTAAACTATTAAAAGAACATCACTTACTAGAAGATACTGATGTTGTTATTTTTGATGTCCTTGGAGACGTCGTATGCGGTGGATTTGCTGCTCCATTGCAACATGCAAATTACTGTTTAATTGTTACTGCTAATGACTTCGATTCAATTTTCGCTATGAATAGAATTGTCTCTGCAATTAAGGCAAAAGCAAAAAATTACAAAGTCAGATTAGGTGGCGTAGTAGCAAATAGGTCAAAAGATACAGACCAAATCGATAAATTCAATGAAAGAACAGGTTTAAAAACCATGGCTCATTTTAAGGATGTAGATGCAATCAGAAGATCAAGACTAAAAAAATGTACCATCTTTGAAATGGAACCAACAGAAGACGTCATTGAAGTTCAAAATGAATATTTATCTCTTGCCAAAAATATGCTTGAGAACGTAGAACCTTTAGAGGGAAATCCGCTTAAAGATAGAGAAATTTTTGATTTATTGGGATTTGATTAGTCTTAATCAATCTAATCCAACCAATTGTTTTGTTAGATCATAAGTTTGTTGTGAGGTCTTTGTATTAACTATTCTTTTTGACAACTTTTGAGAAAAAGCTTTTCTACCAGTTTTCTGGCGATTTCCCCAGCTCCAATGGACTGATGGTTTAGCAAATTCTTTATAGGTTGCCACCTTAGCCACTCTCTCTCCTGCCAACCTTTGGGAAACATATCCTTTTGTTATAAATTTTTGAAAAATCGGGAATAAAAATCTAAATAACCAAGGAGTATCTCTAAAAAGTTTTGTATCAGCAACACATCCAGGATATAGAGAATTTACAATAATTTTCTCTGCTGGATATCTTTTTGATAGTTCCTGAACGGTCACCATATTGCAAAGTTTACTATCCTTATAAGCTTTACCAGGTTTGAATTTCTTTCCATTCGCCATACTTATCGGAGGTAAAAATCCATTTTTAAATCCAGATAAGTCTCCTAGATCAGCTGGAGCAGGGATAGGGATCTTTCCTCCAAGTTCTGAATAATTAGCTGTAACAGTTCCTAATACTGTAATCCTTGGCTTAAATAAACTAGCTTTTCCATTTAGGAAAATTTCTCTTTCTGAAGATAAAATATTCTTTAAAAGCAGATTTATCATTAGGAAATGCCCAAAATGATTAACTGCCATAGAGTTTTCAAAACCCTGAAGAGATCTTTCAGGTCTCTTCAGTCTAGGCTTATAAACTGCTGCATTACAAATAAGAGAATTTATTGGTTTTTTAAATCTATCCAATATTTCATTGCAACCTTTTCTTACATCATCCAAATTCGAGAGATCTATTTCTACAAAGTGTATATTTTCAAATTCCTCTTTTGTTAAGAATTCCTCAGCTATTGATATAGCTCTTTTATTTGATCGATTAACAGCTATGACTTCCCATCCAAATCTTATAAGAGGTTTTAGAGTATTTAATCCGACTCCTGAAGTTGTGCCTGTTATTAGGGCTAATCCCTTAATGTCTTTACTCACTAGCAAAAAATTTAATCGTAAAAAAATAAGTAAAAAGATTTTAGATCATACTTATCAACGCCATATTACTCTGATAATGTCCCTAGAAATCATTTGATCCTGATCCTTCATAAATCTTTGCTCACCTTCAGCAGAAAATAAATCGTCAAACCTACTCGTCAAATTATTATATCGATAGTTTTCGTATGAAAATGAGTCTTGAATTTCCCTTAGCCTTGTTAATCTAACTTTGGAACTATATCCAAGCTTAATTAAGCTTATTAATGCTAAAAGGGAAAAGCAAATTTTTATGATCAAGAAAACAAAGGATACAAAATTTTCCTGTTTCTGTTGATCTTTTTTAAATACAGAACTTTGGTATTTTTTAATAAAATTTATATTTTTAAATGTAGATTCTGACAAATTTAGTTCTTAGAAAAATTACTGAACAAGTCAATTCAGCTTAACTACATTATTACCTTAAAAATATAAATTTTCTAATAGATTTTAGTTTCTGCCTAAGCTAATTCCTAATCTAAGAGCAAGAACTCCTGCATGCATAACAACTATTAGGCTAAGTGCAATTAAATTTATTGTTTGAGTGGGCTCCATAGTAAAAAAAGATTTCCTATATTCTCCACCCAAAAGAGGGGGTTTGACACACTATTACAAAATGATGTTACGTAATTAATAATTTGAAAGAAAAAATTTATTGAAAATTATCATAAATAAAACTACAGAGTTAATTTTGGGATTAGGAAATCAAGCTTTAATTTTTTCGACAACTAATCTACCTGGATTTGATCAAATGGCTTTAGATTTAAATTCTCTAGATCAGACTATTTCCAATTCTGAAATAATTCTTACTTTAAGGTTCTACTATTGGGCGGGAGATTGGCTTTCAATTGGTTATCACCAAAAGGAAATTCCTACTCATTGGGAAAAATTATTATCAAATGGAGAAATTAATATTGTAAGACGCCCCTCTGGAGGGGGGGCTGTTTTGCATTCAGGAGGCATAACCTATGCATTAACATTTAAAAAAAATTATTATAAAATCCTTAGTTATGAAATGGTAAATAATTGGTTAATTAAGAGTTTTAAAGAATTAGGCCTCAAATTACAATATGGTAATTTACAAAAATCAACAATAACATCTAATTGTTTTGGGACTTCATTAATTTCTGATTTAGTTGATCAGGATGGGTTTAAGAGAATAGGAAGTGCCCAATATCGTAAAAAAGGTGCCTTTCTTCAACATGGAGAGATTCAAACAAATCCTTCACAAGATTTATGGTTCAAATTATTTAGAGAAGAGGCTCCACCTAAAGTAAATCTAAACCTCACAAATGATGAAATAATTCAACATTTAAGTAATTCATTTCAAAAGAATAAATCAAATATAAAGTTCAAAAATATAATTATAGATAAAAAATTTTGATGACAAAATCCCTAAAGATCACCTTTCTGCTTCATTAAATTAATTATTCTTGGTAATTGAATTCCCAAGGGATACTGATTTTTATAATTTAATTTATTGACAATTTCTGAAGGCAAATTAAGTCCTAATTTATTCAATATAAAGTTTCCAATTTTAGACCTATCAATTATCCCCAAAGGGATATCTGCAGCATTAAGAACCAATACAAAACCTTCATCTGTTTTTTCAAGTCTTTCTATAGTTTTCCATAATTTATCGCTACTATACACACTTTCAAAACTATCGATTGGCTTCTTAAAATCTCCAACAAAGTTACGTTCCCATTTTTTTATGGAGACATTTTTTAAAATATTCTCATCAATAAAACCAGTCCATCTTCCATTATTCGTAACAAAAAGATATTTATCTGATGCATCTTTTTTGTTTTTTATGAATGTATTTAATTTTGAAAAATTAGAATCAAATTCAATTTTTCTCAATGGCTTTAATTTAAGCTCAGAAACTTTACTAAATTTAAGTATATTTTCAATTTTAAAAAATTGACTTTCTGACTTTGAAGAATTAACTCCAAACAAACCTAAAAAAGAAAGAATTAAACCATAGTAAAAGTTAAATCTAAATAAACAAATTATCCCAAATACGAGACCTAAAAAAGATAAAAATAAATTTACTTTATTAAGAAAGCTTCTACCTTTGTGTTTACTCCCTGAGAAATGCCAAATAATACTTTTTAATAAATTTCCTCCATTTAAAGAACCAATTGGAATCAAATTTACGAAGCCTAAGAAAAAATTTAATATACCTAGCCTAGAAATTATATTAATTGATATGAGTTCTTGAGATGCACTGTAATTACTAATTAAAAGGAAGATGAATGCTGTAGCAAAACATAATAGTGGTCTAACAATCGCAATTTTTATATTACCTTTAGCAGTTTGACAGTACTTATCTATTTGTAAAATTGCACCGAGGAAATAAAAGGTAATGTTTTTTATTTTTACACCCTGATTTAAGGAAACAAAAGTATGTAAAACTTCATGAGACATAATTGAAGTCATTAAGAAAAAAGAAGTTAAAAACCCTATAATCCAAGCTTCTTTTGCATTGTAAATATCACCAGAAGATAAATTAACCTGATTACTTATGCTCCATGAGAATAAAAAGAGAATAACAAACCAATACGGGTGAATTTTGAAGGGAATTCCCCATATTTTAAAAATTTGCCAACTTCTCAAAAATAATCTCCGCTATATTTAGCAATAATACTAATTTTACATACAAGATAATGATATGCCCAAGACAAATACTTTAGTTAAAATTTGTGGATTAACATCAGAAGAACAAGCTCTTCAAGTGGCCAAATTAGGAGCGAATGCCATAGGCATTATTTCGGTTAAAGAGTCCCCGAGGTATGTATCAGCTGAAATCAAGAAAAAAATATTTAAAACCTTAGAAAATTTTTTTCCAGAAATCGATAGAGTATCTGTTGTGCAAAATTGTCCAATAGATTTAATTATCAAAAATTTCTTGGGCAACCCAAGTGAAACTATCATTCAATTACATGGGGATGAGGATATTGATTATTGCAAAAAAATAAGGAACAAAATTCCAAACATTGGCCTATGGAAGGCTTTTAGGATAAAAACGGAAAAGGACCTTGATAAAATAAAACCTTTTGAAGATTTTGTTGATGCGATACTACTTGATTCTTGGAATAAAGAAACATATGGAGGTTCAGGAAAAAAAATTAATTCAATTTATCTTAGGAATCTGAAATTTAGCAAACCTTGGTGGTTAGCAGGTGGAATATCAATTGAATGGATTGATGAAATCTTAGCTAACATCAAACCAGATGGGCTTGATATTTCAAGTAGTATTGAAATATCACCAGGCTTAAAGGATATAAAAAAAACAGCGGATTTAATAAAAGCTTTAAAACAGAATTAGTAATTATTAGTAGCAGATTGCTGTTTTACAAGCTCGAAAAATTCTTGTTTTAAACTTAAATCATGTCTAAAATCGCCCCTGACTACAGAATTTATCATGCTTGTATTTGGCTCTTTAACTCCCCTCCATTTCATACAATAATGTTGGGCTTTTACAATAATTCCTAAACCTTTGGGTTCACACAATTTTTCAATTTCATCTGCAAGTATCATTACCGCCTCTTCCTGAATATGAGGTCTTGAGAAAACCCAATCAGCAACTCTGGCAAATTTTGAAAGTCCTATAACCTTATTCCCTGGTTTGATACCTATCCAACACTCACCTAAAATAGGGACTAAGTGATGTGAACATGCTGATCTGACAGAAATAGGGCCAACAGTATAAATTTCATCAAGATTCTTATCATTTGGGAAACTTGTTACTTTAGGTTGTTCGTGATATCTACCTTTGAAGACTTCATTTAAATACATCTTTGAGACTCTTTCCGCAGTCTCTTGGGTATTATGATCATTTTCAACATCTATTACTAGGGACTTAAGCAGGTCTTTAACTCTTGAAGCAACTTCTTTTTCGAGAATTTCTAATTCTCCAGGATTTATATAATCTGCAATATTATCGTTTGCACTGAATCTTACACCAGCTTTCTTAATTCTATCTCTGATAATTTCAGAGATTAATTTATTAGTAATCTGATCGTCAAACTTTCTAATATTATCGTTAGGTAATGTAGAGGTCATAAAATTTTAAACAGAAAATTGTATGCAACTTAATTTACTGTATCTTTTAAAAGCTTAATTGCTTATACACTATATCACATTCTCTTGTTCAATCGGGTTCAAAAAGTCCTAAAAAAAATCACCTTTTAAAGATTAAAAAGAGAAACAGAATTTTTAAAAAGCCCCTCCAGAAGGCATCAAAGTTAAGTCTTCAATTAATTGTGATTCTGGTTGTTGCGCCATATAAAGAATAGTATCTGATACCTTTTTTGGGGAAAGCATAGCAGTTCTATCAAAATCAGAATTAATTGATTCAGAGTCCCAAAGAGGCGTATTTACTGAACCTAGTGTTATTGTACATGCTCGAATCGAATTAGATCTCTCCTCTTCCCTCAAACATTTAGTAAACATGCTGAGTGCAGCTTTTGAAATACAATATGCTCCCCATTGAGGGAAGGCATTATAAGCAGCATGACTACTAACATTAATGACTAAACCACCATTTTTCCTCATTTGGGGAATTATTGAGCTGCAAATTTGAAAAACACTTGTGAGGTTTGTTTGAATAGTTTGTTCCCAGTGCTCAAAATCCATTTCAACTAAGGACTCATTAAATGCACAACCTGCATTATTTATCAAAACTGAAGGACACCCATATTTCTCGATTGCTTCTGCAACACACTTCTCTATTCCAAGAGGATTAGATAAATCACATTTAACTAGGCTAATTTTTGATTTAGTGTTCAATAATTCTCTCTTAAGTTTCTCCAATAAATCCATTTGTCTGGAAAGTAAAATTAGATCCCAGCCGGCATTTGCAAAAGTAATTGCGGTAGATTTACCAATACCTTTTGTAGCACCTGATATAAAAGCTAATTTCAATTTATTCAGTTTTTTGAGGAATTTCACTATAAATTTCTTCAATATTATTCGCTTCGATAAATTTACCCAAAACCCTAAATTTTTTATATCTTTCATCAATGAGTTCAATGTTAGTCATTTGAAGTAAAGCATTAAGGTGTTTCTCAATAGCATCCTTAAGTGTTTTGCCAGCTTCTAAAGGAGCCCAATTGTTTCCGCCTGATGGCTCTGGTAATACTTCGTCTATTATCCCCAATTTAAGTAAATCTTTACCTGTAATTTTAAGAGCTGATGCAGCTTCAGGAGCCTTTGCTGCATCTCTCCATAAAATTGATGCACATGCTTCTGGACTAGCAACTGTGTAAACACTGTGTTCAAACATTAGCAATCTATCAGCAACACCTATCCCAAGTGCACCTCCAGAACCACCTTCTCCAATAACAGTAGCCACTATAGGGACTTTTAAACCAAACATCTCCCTCAAGTTTCTTGCTATCGCTTCCCCTTGTCCCTGTTCTTCGGCGGTTAAACCTGCGTAGGCTCCAGGAGTATCAATAAATGTAAGAATTGGCAAAGAAAATCTATCAGCATGCTGCATTAATCTAAGCGCTTTTCTGTAACCTCCTGGCTTGGCCATTCCAAAGTTTCTTTTTACATTTTCTTTTGTGTCTCTTCCTTTCTGATGCCCCAGAATCAAAACTGGTCTATTATTTATCGAACCAATCCCTCCAATAAGTGCCATATCATCGCCTCCATTTCTATCTCCATGCAATTCGATCCAGTCATCACAAAACATTTGAACAAAGTCCAAAGTACTAGGTCTTTGAGGATGTCTAGCTACCTGAATCTTTTGTGCAGGTGTGAGTGATTTAAATATCTCTTCTCTTCTTCTAGCAGCTAAGGTCTCAAGCTGAAGAAGCTGTTGACTAACATCCACTTCTGAATCTCGAGCTAATTCTTTAATTTGCTCTATCTGTTTCTCAAGTTCAACAAGAGGCTTTTCAAAATCAAGGAGATAACGTTTAGCCATACTTTAGACAGTTAAGACCTTAGGATGCTTATCAAGTCCAATCGCAGAAAATCCATGTTTCAAAGAAGCTGCTCCAATAAATTCCATCTTTTCAAGGGAAATATTATTTCTTCCCCAACTAAAGTTTGTATGACACTTTTCAAATTCTAAAATCATAGCTTCTGCAAAGCAAGCAAACATCTCTCTCTGAGGGTTTTGCATTTCTGCAAGTTCCATCATATTCCAACCAATATCATTGAAGAACTCTACTATACCTCCTTTTAAAACATGAATATTTTCACCCTGAAATTTCTCATCAAGATTTTTGGGGTATCCACCATCAATCATTAAACATGGTTTTTTTAATTTATCAGTATCAATTTCAATTGTTTTAGGCATACTTGCAACCCATACAACAATATCGGCCTGAGGTAACGCATCATCTAAAGTTGTTATTGTGCCACCATCTAATTCTTTTTGTAATAAAGCTAGTGGTTCTTGTTGTCTTGCCACCATAAGAAGTTCTGAAATCCCAGTTTTATTGATAAGCCATCTACAAACAGCACTACCAATATCACCTGTAGCACCAATTACAGCAACAGTTGCTTTTTTAAGGTCTATCCCAATTCGAGGCGCGTTTATTTCTAGTTGCTTACAAATAACCCAGGCAGTATGAGTATTGCCAGTAGTAAACCTTTCCCACTCTAATGAAGTATTTCTAATTTGTTTATGTTGTAGAAGATTAAAATTCTCAAAAATAATAGAAGTAAATCCTCCTAAAGCGGTTATGTTAATCCCTTTTTTCTGTGCTAATTCCATAGCATTTAGTACTTTTCTTCTAGCAGTCTTGAACCTAGAAAGCATTTCGGGAACAAAGCAAGAATCTATATAAGAACCTTCAATAGATATTCCAGTAGCACTCTTAACTTCTACATTTTCAACAAGCTGAGGAGGAGCAGTACACCAAACATCCAAGTCGCCATCTGCAATATGATCAAAGCCTAGCATCGAAGCTTTTCTTTTTGCATCTTCAAAACTTGTTGAGTGGCCTATTAACCCAAACATTTAAAATTTATAAATGGTTTCTATACGATGTTATGAACAATAGCACAGAGGTAACTACTTAAATAGGATTGATTAATTATTAAAATCCTTAATTAATTAGAAATGTAATTAGACGATAGCGGCCATAGCCATTCTTGCAATTTCTCGATTATCTAGACCTATTTCCATCAATGTATCTTGATAAGCAATCATAAATTCTTCCATTAATTCTTCTCTATCCATAGCTAAAACTGATGCGTCATCTGCAACTTCATCTAACATCTTCTTAATTAACGGCAGATTAACCTTATTAGCTTCCATTAATTCCTCTTTACAAGTAGATAGATTCTCTTTAAGCCACTCTTGACCGTAATTTAAATGAAGATATTCATCTTTAACAACTCCTTCTGTTATTTTTTTTGCAAAAGGATCGGCAACTCTGATGTAGACGTTATAAGCTGAGATCGCAAATGCTTCAATTAAGATAGCTTGAATTAAAAGGCACGTTGTTAAATTTCCTTTTTCAAGAGCAACTTGAAAATTTCCATGCAATTTAGAAAAGAATTTTTTAGCAAATTCCATATCAGCCACTACACCTAAATTTCTTCCACATGCAGTAAAGCCTTTTTTATGCTTCATTTCCATTCTCGCCAATTTTGTTAACTCCTCTAACTCATTTGGAATTAAAGTTGCAATTGATATGTAATTATCGTGAGCCTCTTGCTCTCCCTCTATAACAATTGCATTTATTCTGCTGTATGCATCCTTATAAGAATCCGTAGTGAAGTCGGGCAAATCTAAAGAAATCGGATTAATCGATTCTTCAATAGTTTTTTTATTTGATTCTAGAGTTTGCATGACAGTAATCTTTAGCTCATTATGCATGAATATTACACGATTATAGAGAGTTTATTTAAATATCATGAAAATATTTTTAATTGTTAAGTCACATTTTTAACTTAAGCTTAATTAAGAATTGTTTGGCCAATCTGATTGCATCAGATTCATAATTAATTTGAACCAATGATTAATCAATAATTCCTTTAAATTTTTCCCTAAAGACTCATTTGCTCCTCTACTATCTCCTATAACACCTGATTTACTGAAGTCGTCAGTAAGCCAAGCAGTAGGCGCATTGCCCTCTAGACTCCAACCTTCAGGGATCTCTACTTTATTCCCCTCATTTGGGCGTTCATCACCTACTAATTCTGGTTTTAAAGCCAGCATCAAACTTGTTTCAGCTAAAGAAGCATGGAGCCCATCCTCGATCTCAGTTTTTGTTAATAATTCACTTAATCCATTAACACCACTCCATAAGAAACAAGGAAAAACTGCCATCTCCGGTGAGAAACTTCTTAGCTCTCTAGCAGCTGTATTTAATAGTGAAATTTGACCTCCATGTCCATTAATCAATATCAATCTTTTAAAACCCATTTCAGATAATTGACTTCCGACTTCCTTAATCATTGAGGTTATTAAATTTGAGGAAAGTGAAATTGTCCCAGCAAAACCCTTATGCTCTGGAGAAAAACCGATATATTGAGTTGGAAGTTTTTTTAATGGAATATCGGCAGAGAATAATTTAAAAACTTCGCCAATAATTTCATCAACGAAAATACCATCTGTCGCAAGAGGCAAATGCGGTCCATGTTGCTCAACAGCACCGAATGGCCAAATCACTGTAGATCTTTTGTGTTTTGCAACACTCTCAATTTCTTGCCAATTTAAATGTTCAAATTTATTAGGTATTGGTTTAAAGTTCATTAATTTTAATTTTGAGTACTAACATTTAGAGTATGTTAATAATTAATTATTCTTATTTTACCTACGATGGGAGTCAATAATAAAAACGCCCAAGATAATATCCAACTAAAGGGCAATAAAAAACCTCTTCAGGTACTTCACATAAGCAAGAAAGATACTCAAAAAAAATCTCAAGGCATAGATAATAAGCAAACCAATTCGCAAGAAGAAATTAAAAAAGAAAATATCGCAAACAAACCTCAAATCGTTAAAGATGATTCATTAAAAGAAATTGATGAAAGTAATGAAAACACTAAAGACTTTGATATTTCTCAACAAGATTCAACTCAACAAGACTTAAGCAGACCCCTTAATTTTTCTGAGCAAAACACAGATTTTCAATTAGAAAGAACTGTTGATGATTTCGATTTTGATGAAAGTGCTTTTTTGGAGGCTTTAAATGCAAATGAGCCAATTGGGGCTACAGGAGAAACAATCTCAGGTAAGGTTATAGCAATCGAAAGTGATGGACTATATGTTGACATTGGTGGGAAAGCACCTGGTTATATGCCTAAAAAAGAATGTGGTTTGGGTGTCATAACTAACTTTAAAGAAAAATTTTCTATAGGCCTTGAAATGGAAGTTTTGGTTATCAAAGAACAAAATGCTGATGGGATGGTAACAGTGAGCGCTCGGGCATTAATTCTTAGACAAAGTTGGGAAAAAGTATCAAGTTCCGCAAAAAATGGAGAATTAATTAACGTTTTAATTAATGGATTTAACAGAGGTGGTCTTACGTGTGATGTAGATGGATTGAGAGGATTCATCCCAAGATCCCAACTTGAAGATGGTCAAGACTATCAATCTTTTGTTGGCAAAACTCTAAAAGTAGCGTTTCTTGAGGTGAATCCAGAATCCAGAAAATTAGTTCTCTCTGAAAAGAAAGCATCAATAGTCTCTAAAATTGCAAGTTTAGAATTAGGTCAATTAATTGAAGGAGAAGTTTTAGCAGTAAAACCATATGGCTTCTTTATAGATTTAGGTGGAGCTAGTGGACTTCTTCATCAATCCTCACTAACAAATGGATCGATTCGTTCTTTAAGAGAAGTTTTTAGAGAAGGGGAAATGATAAAAGCTTTAATATCTGAAATTGACCTCGAAAAAGGGCGCATTGGTCTCAATACAGCACTCCTAGAAAACTCTGCAGGAGAATTAATTATTGATAAGCAAAAAGTTATGCAAGAAGCCGCAGAGAGAGCGCTAAAAACTAAAGCACTCTTCGATAAAAAATAACAAGATAAATGAGCATTAATAAAACAATGGATTCAAGCCTTAAATTAAAAATTTCAGATTGGGAATTAGACTTCTACTCGAGACCAATCATTGAATCAAATGGAAAAAAAAGGTGGGAGTTAATTATTTGCTCTACAAGAATTTATGAGACAGAAGATATTTTTCTTTGGAATAAAAAATGCCCTGCCAATGAAGTAAATTCAGTATGGCTTACAAAGGCACTAAATGAAGCAATTATTGAAGCAAAAAAACAGGGGTGGGAGAAACCTTCAATAGTTCGATTCTGGAGGTCATCAATGAAATCGATCATTAAAAAATCCTTGGAGGCCGTAAGTATTGAAGCTCTTGTAAGTAGGAGAACTTACGATTTATTAGATAGAATCGAATTTCTTGAGAAAGAGATTTATCCAAAGGAAAAAGGTTATGTAAGAGGTGTATTAGCTCCTACTTTTACTTCTAAAATGGAAAACCCTCCTACACCTTTACCAGAAGAAGTAAGGGGTGAAGCTTTAACTATCTCTGAAATATCAATTGGAGAATTGAAATCAGCAAAAAATTGGCCTATTGAATTTGGAGAAATTTTCCCAATTCAACAAGATTTAGACGATAATTATTTAGTTCCAGGATTAAGACTTTTTAGCAAAGATAGATCTTTAGCACTTTCTGCATGGTTCAGTTGTTTAGAACCTATTAAATTAGTCATCAATAAAAACCAACTCATACTTGAAGCTTCAGAAGACGATAAGTGGCTGGTAACAGATTTGCCAGAAAAAGATGCAAACATTTTGAGTACTAAGTTTTTAGAAAACAAAAAAAATTCTTTTGATTATCAATTTATTTCCATACAGTCAACGCCATACGTCGAAAAATTTGCAGGATTCTGGATCTTGAGAGATATTGAATTAATTTCATAAATTCAGCTTAGGAGCAGGAACTATTCCATACAAAGAAATTTATTTTTCAAAAGCTGAAATTTTTATTCAAAACAAAAAATTTGAGTATTATTCATCACCTATCCTTAGTCAAAATAATTTCAAACATGCATATTTTACGAAGTCAAGCTCTAAGAAATATCTTCAACTATTAGGGAATCACTTTAATGAGAATTACATAAATTGTGTTTCCAATCAAATTCACAGTAATGTAATAGTTTTTGGATCACATTCGGGAGAAGGCCTTGAGACTGATGCAGATGGTCTTGTTGGTAATAAATGGAATCAAAACTTATGGGTTTATACAGCTGATTGTATGCCAATATTTTTTGCAGATAAAAGGACAAGAAATGTAGCAACCTTGCATTGTGGAAGAAAAGGTTTAGAAAAAAAAATAATAAAAAATCTGGTTAAAATTTTCGATAATTTAGGGACATCTAGAGATAACTTACTTGTAGCAATAGGACCAGCGATTTCGAAGGAACATTATCTAGTTGATAAAATGACACTCAAAGAATTTTATGAAAAGACCGAAAACAAAAAAATAACCGTAAATTTGGCTAAAGCTGAAAAAGATCTTTGTTTTAGTGATTCAAATCACTTCAAAGAGAAAAACTTAAATCAACTTGATCTTAAAAGATCTGCTTATAGACAACTTTTGAATGAGAACATTCCCTATACAAATATAGACATCTCAAATTTATGTACATACAAATTAAAAAATGAATTTAATTCCTGGAGAAGGAGCAAAACATTCTCGAGACAATGGAATTTTATCTGCTCATAGAGATTGTTCACTTTGACAAATTTCACTAGTTAAGTCTTTAGCGACTAATAATTCGGTCATCTCCTTAGTACCTTTAATATTAAAAACTTTGGCTAACAAAACATTCTCTTTGAAACCAAAAGGTTTTATTTTCACTTTGCTTCCCCTTGGGAATTCACTCTTAAGTAAATTAGTTGCTTCAAGCTCATCATTTTCATTTACATCCACACAAAATAAACCAATCGTTAAATTCCTATTTTGATCCCCCACCAAAATAGCATTTGAACTTTTAATTTGAAGAATTTCGGCCGAGTTAACTATTACAGGATTAAGAAAAATCAAGCAAATTATAATTAAAATTTTTGATAATTTTTTCAAGTCAAAAATATCTAAGTTTTAGAATTATCTTAAAGTAAATTTTTTAAAATGACGAATTTCAAAAAAATTAGTCTTCACAATTAACATATCCAACCATTTGAGCATTACTTTTACCAGGAGGGACCATTGGATAACAATTTTCACCTCTTCTGACAAGGATATTAATCAAGGCAGGGCCGTCATGATCAATCGCATTTTTTAATTCATTTTGTAATTGTTTTCTATCAGAAATTAAGTATCCTTTAACTCCAAAAGACTCAGCAAGTTTTACAAAATCAGGTTCACCACAACTCATATCAGATGAGGAATATCTTTCATCGTAAAAACTTTCCTGCCATTGTCTTACCATCCCTTGCCAGCGATTATTGATAATAATCAATTTCACTTTTAGACCATATTGAGATAAAGTTCCTAATTCTTGAATATTCATTAAGACACTTGCATCTCCTGCAATACAAATTACATCTGAATTAGGTAAGGCTGCTTTTACTCCAATTGCCGCTGGCAATCCAAAACCCATAGTGCCTAAGCCTGCACTACTAATCCATTTTCTTGGAGAATTCCTAAGGTATTGAGCAGCCCACATTTGATGTTGTCCTACATCTGTAGTTACATAAGCTTCTGGTGAAAATTCTCTCACTTTTAAAAGAACTTCCTGTGGATAAATTTCTCCTTCTCTAGGGGGGTCATATAAAGGATGTTTATTTTTCCAAAAATCAATTTTTTCTAACCAGTTTTTTGTCTGACAAGTAAGTTTGTTTTTTAAAGATTGTTCATTAATTTTGAGAACAGCTTTTGAAACATCAGAAACAATTGCAACATCTACACGTCTATTTTTATTAACTTCTGCTGGATCGATATCTATATGAATTACTTTTGCATTAGGTGCAAAAGTATCTAATTTTCCTGTCACCCTATCATCGAATCTAGCTCCAATAGCAATTAAAAGATCGCATTCTGTAACAGCGAAATTAGCGTAAGCAGTTCCATGCATTCCCAACATCCCTACTGATAACTTATCTTTTTCATCAAAAGCGCCCTTCCCCATTAAGGTTGTAGTAACTGGTATTTGATAATTCTTTGCCAAAGTTCTTATTTCATCATGAGCCCCAGAAGATATTGCCCCACCTCCTACGTATAGAAGAGGTCTTTCAGAATTTTCTATTAATTTAATTGCTTTATTGATATCACAATCATTAATATCTCCATTTCTTTTAAATCCTTTAGGAATAATCTCACCCGGCAAAACTCTTTGGTAATTAAAGAACTCTTGACCTACATCTTTGGGTATGTCGATTAAAACAGGGCCAGGTCTTCCAGATGAGGCTATAAAAAAAGCTTCAGAAACTACTTTCGCGATATCTGAAGGATCTCTTATTACCCAAGAATGTTTCACTATTGGAAGAGTTATACCAAAAATATCAGTTTCTTGAAAAGCGTCTGTCCCAATAGCAGCTCTTGGGACTTGACCTGTAACCACAACAAGTGGGACTGAATCCATTTGCGCAGTGGCAATTCCAGTTACCAAATTTGTTGCACCTGGGCCTGAGGTCCCAAAACATACTCCTACTTCACCAGTAGATCTTGCATATCCATCAGCAGCATGTGAACCACCTTGTTCATGCCTTACCATATAATGCTTCAACCAACCATCTTGTTCTGCCTTATGAACAGCGTCATATATTGGTAGTATGGCTCCTCCAGGATATCCAAATATAACTTTTACTCCATGAATTTTTAAAGAATCCATTAGTGCATCTGCACCAGTTATCCAAACTGGTTTTTTTTGTTTTGAACTACCCTTTGAAAAGGATCTCGAAGTAAGGGTCACTAAAGAAATTCAATATTTACTATAAATATTAAACTTAATTAAATACTTTTGCCTCATTTAGAAATGTAATGTCAGAAATATATTCAAAAAAACTTTCAATAAATTTTAAATTTACTAATAAATATCAATTGTTCTTTATAAAATGCCTAGTTTATGTAAAGGTCCAGAGCCTGAAATAAGTTCAATGAAAAGCACAAGAAAAATAATCATAGCAACCCTTCCGTTCCAAACCTCTGAACTATTATTCCAGCCCCATTGCCACTTTTCTTGGGGATAAAGTTTAACTTTTTCAGGCAACTGAGAAGCCTCCTCCAAATTAACTAGAGGTCCTTCTAAGCAGGAAATGACTAGATCACTAAGACCTTCAATAAACGTAGGATGAGTATTTAAAGCCTTAACTCTCCGAAAGTTTTTAATACCAGCTTTTTCAGCAATTTCTTTATATTCAATATCAATTTCTTGCAAGGTTTCGATATGTTCTCCAACGAAACTTATAGGAACAACAATTAAGTCATTGACATTTGATCTTCCAAGATCAGCTAACACTTCTTCTGTATAAGGCTTCAACCATTCAACAGGGCCAACTCTACTTTGATAAGAAAGTGTATGAGGGTTACTATGCCCTAAACATTTTTCCAGCTCATTTATAATTAACAAAGAACAATCTTCAATTTGTTGTTTGTAAGGGTCTCCAGCTTCTTCTACGTAACTCTTAGGAACTCCATGAGCAGTGAAAAATATATGGGCTTTAGAAGGTGATTCACAAAGTGAAATTTGTTCAGAAATTAATTCAACCATAGACTTTAAATATCCTGATTGACTGAACCAACTCCTTACACATCTCATTGGAACCTTCTTGAATTCATCATCAGAATCTCGCAATTTTTTTAATTCCCTAAAGCTCGAACCACTAGTACTTATCGAAAAATGTGGATATAAGGGTATTACAACAACTTGATCAATGCCATCTGCTTTCATATCAGCAATTGCTGATTCGGTAAAAGGATGCCAATACCTCATAGCGATATAAGTAGTAGCATTAAATCCCTTGTCCCTTAATTTAGATTGCAATTCTCTTGCTTGTTGTTCAGTTATCCTTCTGATAGGTGAACCTCCGCCTATAGAAAGGTAGGCCTGTTGTGAAGTAGTACTCCTAAGTGTGCTAATTAACCAAGCTAGGGGCTTTTGAAAAACAGGGAAAGGTGTCCTGATAATTTCTGGATCAGAAAAAAGATTGTATAAGAATGGGCCTACATCAGTAATGCGTTCAGGCCCTCCTAAATTCATTAGTAAGACGCCTATTTTATTCATTTAAAATTTATGGAGATTGAAAATCAACATTAAAAACGTCATTATATGGTCAATTATATAAATAAATGAACGTAACTCAGGAAATTAATAATGTTAATGATAAATTTGCTACACAAGGCAGCAAGCTTAAAATTGAGAAAAGAGGAGAGAAATTAAATATTCGTGGTTCACTACCCTCCAAAGAAGATAAAAATAACTTTAAAATTCAAAGAATTTCTCTTGGTTTAAAGGCTGATATTTCTGGATTAGAGGAGGCAAAAAAAAAATTACAATTAATCAATTTGCAATTGGAATTGAATCAATTTGATTGGATTAATTGGATAGGCAGACCTTATAAAAAGGAAATAAAAGATGGTTTTGAATTCCCAAAAAGATTAAATCAATTCGAGGAATTTTTTTTTAAAGAAAATAAAAGTGATTTTCGAACCAGCACTAGAAAAACTACTTGGAGAAGTTCTTACAAACCATATATGAAAAGAATCCTAAATATTTACAAAGACTATGAGAATGAAGATTTAGAAAAAATATTTAAAAAAACACTTGAAAGTTACAAAGAAGGTACCAGAAGTAGGAAACAATGCGCTACTTCTTTAAGTGTTTTGGCTAAGTTTTTGGACATTAATCTACCAGAAGATTGGAAATTAAATGCTAGGGGATATGGTCTGAACAAAGCAGGATTTAGGGATCTTCCTAAGGACGAATTAATAGAGAAACTGTGGGAGACTATACCAAACAAGTCTTGGAAATTTGTTTTTGGTCTGATGGCTACATATGGATTAAGGAATCATGAAGTATTTTTTTGTGATTTGAGTTCTCTTACTAATTTTGGGGACAAAATTATTAGAGTTTTACCTACGACTAAAACTGGGGAACATCAAGTTTGGCCATTTCATCCTGAATGGGTGGAAAAGTTCGAATTATCAAAACTTGGTGAGAATCCAGAACTTCTACCGAATATTAATAGAGACCTTAAAATTACTACCCTTCAGAATATTGGAAAAAAAATAACAGATCAGTTTAAGCGTTACTCTTTACAAATAAAACCTTATGATCTAAGACATGCTTGGGCAGTTAGAACAATTTTTTATGATTTACCTGATACTGTCGCTGCCAGAATGATGGGACATTCGGTTAGTTTACATACTCAAACTTATCACCACTGGATTACTAAAAGAGATCAACAACAGGCAGTGAATAATGCACTTTTAAAATTTAAAAGAGTTAAAAATATTTAAAGATTTATAATAATAAAATAAAAATAAGGGTCATATGCAAGAAAAGCCTTCATCTTCAGAGAAAATATTTAACCTAGATAATCAAGCAAATAAACTTGGAATGGGAGGTAAGTTATCACCGGAAAGCGATGAGAGCTCATATAAAAAGAGAATGCAGCAAAGAAAAGATATTCAAGCCGAAAGACTACAAATCAGAAAAACAAAAAAAGGATTATTGATTGTTTTTACAGGAAATGGCAAGGGCAAAACAACTGCATCCTTAGGTATGGCTTTAAGGACGATAGGGCATGGCTATAAAGTAGCAATAATTCAATTTATTAAAGGAGGCTGGACCACTGGAGAAGAAAAAGCAATTAAAAACTTGTCTTCAAAAATATCTTGGCATTCATTAGGAGAGGGATTTACTTGGGAAACACAAGATAGAATAAGAGATGAAAAATTAGTTCAAGAGGCTTGGCAACTTGCTAAAAAATACATACAAAACGAATCTTATAAACTTATTATTCTTGATGAAATTAATATTGCGACAAAACTTGGTTATCTTGCACCTGAGGAAATAATCACTTTTTTAAAAAGCTTAAATAATAGAAAAAATCATATTGTTTTAACTGGAAGGGGAGCATCTGATTCAATTATCAATTACGCAGATCTAGTTACAGAAATGAAACTAATGAGACATCCATTTAAAGAACAAGGAATAAAAGCACAAAAGTGTGTTGAATTTTAGTTAAGGTAAGATATTATTTAAAATTTTCTTTAGGCAGGTTTAGAAATGTTTAAAGACGCAAGCAATATCTGAACAAAAAATAAATTTGGTGCTTTTACTTGCTAAGGTCTTAAAAGTACAATTATTGAATGACTTACAAAAGAGTTCTCTTAAAACTTAGTGGTGAAGCACTAATGGGTGAAAAACCTTATGGTATTGATCCTGCTATAGTTCAGTCAATCGCAGAGGATGTTTCAAAAGTAGTCGAAAATAATGTAGAACTTGCAATAGTTGTTGGGGGCGGAAATATTTTTAGAGGGCTTAAAGGGTCTGCAGATGGCATGGATAGAGCGACAGCTGATTATGTTGGGATGCTTGCAACAGTAATGAATGCTATTTCACTTCAAGATGGTTTAGAAAGAGTAGGAGTTGCAACAAGAGTTCAAACCGCAATAGAAATGCAGGAAATTGCCGAACCCTACATAAGAAGAAGAGCCATGAGGCACCTAGAAAAAGGTAGAGTTGTAGTTTTCGGAGGTGGATGCGGAAATCCATTTTTTACAACTGACACTACGGCAGCTTTGAGAGCAGCAGAGATAAACGCAGAAGTTGTTATGAAGGCTACTAAAGTTGATGGAGTATACGATCGTGATCCTAATCAATTTAAAAATGCAAAAAAATATTCCTCTCTCAGTTATCAACAAGTTCTTAGTGATGAAATTGCAGTAATGGACAGTACTGCGATTGCACTTTGCAAAGATAATAATATCCCAATTATGGTTTTTGATATATTCAAAAAGGGGAACATTTCTAGAGCTGTTGCTGGTGAGCCAATAGGCTCTTTAATTAGTTAAAGATCATTTAATTTTTTTATTATGAAAGAAAAAGAAATTCAAGAAAATATGAATAAAAGTATTGAGGCCACTCAAAGAAATTTTAATACTATTAGAACTGGCAGAGCTAATGCTTCACTTTTAGACAGAATAAGTGTTGAGTACTACGGTGCAGAGACTCCAATCAAATCACTTGCCTCAATAAGCACTGTTGATTCACAAACGATTTCCATACAACCTTTCGATATTTCATGTTTACAAGCGATAGAGAAATCTATTTCGATGAGCGATTTAGGTATTACTCCAAATAATGATGGTAAAGTCATAAGAATAAATGTTCCTCCTCTCACAGAGGAAAGAAGAAAGGAATTTTGTAAATTAGCATCCAAATATGCAGAAGAAGGAAAAGTAGCTTTGAGGAATATCAGAAGAGATGCTGTTGATAAAGAAAAAAAAGACGAAAAAGATGGTCTTATTTCTATCGACGAATCGCGAGATAATCAAGCTGAAATTCAAAAAATTACTGATAAGTTTATTGCTTTAATAGAAACTAAATTGTCTGAGAAAGAAAAGGAAATTCTAAAAGTTTGAAAGGATTTGACGTTGTAATAGTTGGTGGAGGTTTATCAGGAACTTCCACCGCTCTTAACCTATCAAAAAAAGGTTATTCAGTTCTAATTATTGAAAAAGAAAAATCCCAAAATTACAAACCATGTGCTGGGGGAATGGCATCTTCAATGCAAAAATTTCTCCCTCTGGATATAACAGATTCCATAGAATCAAAAATTAAGAATGTTGAATTCAGATGGAAAGCTTCAGATAATGTAATTGCTGATCTTACTGGTGAATCCCCATTTTGGATTATTAAAAGAGAGAAACTTGATCAATTATTACTTGATGAGTCCTTGAGTAATGGAGTTCAAATAATAAGACCAGCATCAGTAGAAAAAATCATAAAAAAAAATGATAAATGGGAAATTACTTGTGATAATAAATATAAGTATATATCTGAATTTCTTGTTATTGCAGACGGGTCTCAGTCTAAATGGGCAGGTTATTTTAATTTAGGTCCAAGAAAACCAAAATTTGCAAACACAATCTCACTAAGATTAAAAGGTTTAGGTGAAATTCCTAAAGATGCAGTTAGATTTGAATTTGGATTTATAAAATATGGTTTTGCATGGGCATTTCCTCTAAGAGAAAGCTTAAATATTGGTTTAGGTACTTTCATAAACAATGCTCTCTTGGAAAATCAGGCTGTAAATAAACAAGTGCTCAGAAGCTTCGGTTTTGATGATTTTCCTCATAAAACAATTAATAAGAAACTGAGAATATGGAATGGCTTCCACCCAATTAATGGTGACAAAGTTTTAGCGGTTGGAGATGCAGCATCTCTATGTGATCCATTTTTAGCTGAAGGAATTAGACCATCTTTAATTAGCAGTTTTTATGCTGCAGAGTTCATAGATCAGTGCCTAAGAGGGAAAGTAGATGATTTAAATCTTTATACGAAAAATATTAACAACATTTGGGGGAAATCAATGGCTTGGGGGAGGAGAATAGCGCAAGTCTTTTATAGATTTCCCAGAACTGGATACCAACTAGGTGTCAAAAGGAAAACAGCACCTAAACGTATTGCTCAAATATTATCAGGAGAAATGAGTTATGAAGATATTGCAAAAAGAGTCATAAGGAGGCTTTTAACAAAAAGTGAGACTTAATTCTTTTTCAATACAAAATTAATTTTAGTTAGTAGAAATTAATTTATGATTTTTAATCTCTGAATATCTCTTTATTAGCAGCTCTTCCAATTCTTCTATAGCCTTACTGAATCCAGTGATACCTTCACTAAGTTTTTCACTTGCCATTTGATCTTCTAACATACTTAATCTGAAATCTTTTTCTTTAAATTCGTAGTCAATAGAATTATTTATTTTGGTACTTACATCTAATTTTCTAACTAACTCTCCTTTTTCTTTTTTCAGTTCCTCAAGAAATTTTGGTGCAATTGTTAAAAGATCGCAACCTGCTAATTCTTTTATTTCATCAAGATTTCTAAAACTCGCTCCCATTACTTCTGTCTTGAATCCCTTTTCTTTAAAGTAATTATATATTTGTGTAACCGAAATAACACCAGGATCTTCAGCACCAACAAAACTAGTTTTACCAGTTTTTGCCTTATGCCAATCCAATATACGGCCAACGAACGGAGAAATTAGAGTTATCTTTGCATTGGCACAAGTTACCGCTTGGCAGAAGTTAAAAAGTAAAGTTAAGTTGCACTTAATACCCTCTTTTTCCAAAATTTCGGCTGCCTTGATTCCCTCCCAAGTTGCAGCAATCTTAATCAAAATTCTTTCCTTTTCAATCCCAAAATTTTTGTAAAGATTGATCAATTTTCTCGCTTTTTCTACCGTAGCTTCGATGTCAAAGCTCAGTCTTGCATCCACTTCTGTGGATACACGCCCTGAAATAATTTTCAATATTTCTTTCCCAAAAAATACTGAAACTTGGTCAACAGTTTCTTTGATTAATTCAATTTCGGAGAATCCTTTGGGCAATGCATTTTCTGAACTCTCTAAAGCTTTATCAATTAATTTCACATAATCAGGATTCTTGGCAGCAGCAAGTATTAGCGATGGATTGGTGGTAGCGTCCCTTGGTTGAAACTTTTTTATCGAATCTAAATCTCCGGTATCAGCAACAACAACGGTCATTGAGGACAATTGTTCTAAAATTGATTTCATATTTAGATAATCTATATATACATATAAACTAGCTTTTATTCTTTATGAAATCATCAGATAATGAACTAAATATTTATAAAATTGGAAAATTTTAGGGTTTTTTAACAATCATTCCATGATCTTTAATTTGGGGAGGTATTTTTTCAATTACTATCAAACTCTCGATAATTTCTTTCGCAACTGGTACAGCAACAGTTGAACCATATGCATATGATTTGGATGGCTCATCAACGACTATAAGGACAGCATATTTTGGATCATTAACTGGTAAGGTAGCTATAAAACTACAAACTTTTTTGCTTGTATACGAACCATTTAAAGCTTTTTGAGAAGTGCCCGTTTTCCCAGCAATCCTATAACCCTCGATTTTTACTCCAGATCCACTACCTTTATCAACTACGCTTTCCATCCATTCAAGAACAGTTTTAGAAACCTCTTGTGAAAAAATTTGTCTTTTTGGATTTTCATTAAATCTTTCTTTGAAAGTTGCGGTTACATGAGGAGTTACTTCAAAACCCCCATTTGCCAGAGCCGCATGAAGTTGAAGCAATTTAAGTGGCGAGATTGAGAACCCTTTACCAAAAGAAGTTACGGCAGCCTCAATTGATTGATTTACGAATAAATCTTTTCTCTTAAGTTGGCCAGGAGTTGATTCAAATAAGTCAGTCTTTAAATTTTTATTTATACCTAAATTTATTAGCCAATCCCAATAAATTGCGGGGTCTAAATTTTGCATTATTTTTACCATCCCAACATTGCTTGAAACCTGCAAAACTTTTGGATAGTCAATGAATCCATTACCTTTTTTATCCCAATTAGAAAGTGTCCATCCTCCAACATTAATTTTTCCAATATCTTCAACTAATCCATCTTTCTGGATTACTTTTTCCTCTAAAGCTAAGGCAAGATTAATAGGTTTAAAAGTTGAACCAGGCTCAAATAAATCTTGAGAATACCAACCCCTAAAAAGTTCAGAATCATACTGCCAAAATTTATTTGGATCGTAAGACGGAACTGTAACCAAAGAGAGAATCCGACCATTATTAACGTCCATAACTATGGCAAATCCCTTCTTTGCTTTCCATTTGCTTACTTGCTTTGATAATGCATCGAATGACGCTTTCTGTAATTTTGAATCAATAGTTAGGCCTAATTTTTTGTAATCAGAAATAAAATCACCTGGGGCTGAATTATCCGGTAGAGGTGTTCCATCGCCTCCTATTTTTATGAAATTTCCTTTATTAAAAACTTTAATTTGATTATCTAAATGAAGCTCTAAACCTGCTGAAGCTATATTCTCATTATTAACAAAACCAACAAGATTAGAGAAAATCTCCCCTTGTGGATAATGTCTCTGAGAATATTTAAACAAATCAAGTCCGCTTATTTGAAGGTTTTTAATCTTTTCTGCCTTTTCTTCGGAAATTTTATCCAAAAGCTTGATACCACTCATTTTATTATTAAATTTACTCAAAAGTATTTCGCCGTTTATATCCAAAATAGGTGACAATTTTTCTATAACTTCTTCAATACTGCGAACTCTGTTAATTGAATCACCAGGAAAATTAAAATATTTTGGATGGGCCCATAATTTATAGAGTGGTTTATCGTAAGCAATTAGTCTATTATTTCTATCAACAATCGACCTCCTTTTTTTTAAGGCGTTAGTTTTAGAAGATTGTATTAATCTAGCTTTCCTTTGCAAATCAGAGGCGTTAAAGACTTGCAATTTAACTAACCTCCCAAACAAACAAAATATTAATAGTAAGCTAAAAAAATAGAGAAATTTAAATCTTTTTTGATCAAGGGGGACTAGACGAACTATCTTTTTGTATTTTTCCATCAATATCCCCTTTGATATTTGCTATCACTAAAACCTTCAAGGAAACTACTTAAATTTTTCTTCAATAAACTTTCCTTTTTTTCTGGAAGTTTATCTAGATAGATTAAATCTTTAGGTTTAGTTTTTTTATAAGTATTAATAGACTCAAGTTCACTAATATAAAATTCCTCAATTTTAGAAATAAAATCAATCAGATTATTATTGATAGTTCTTGTTTTAGATAAGTTTTTATATGTATTTGACCATTTTCTTTGACTATTGAAAGACAATACAAAAAAGGTGAAAATTAACAACAAAAGAGAGATATTGATGGTGTCGATAATTTGATGTATTAATTTGATATTAATTATGGATATTTTTTCAGATTTTTTTTTACTTGCATATGAAACTTTTTTTTTTAAATTTAGTTGATTCCCATAAGGTTTCATCTATGATTTATTTTTTGAATAAAAGAGGTGTTCTTAATTAAATAAACATCTTTTTGTTTAATTCGCAAGTAAAAAATTAAATTCTTTATGTCCTCAATAAGAACAAATTTAAGAAAGTCAATCCATTCCATAAAGAATGCATAATCACTGAGGAAAACAAACTCCCTGAAGCAATTCTTGTAATTGCCAATCCAATCCCTAGAACAAATAATGGAGGCATTTCTCCCAAGCTTAAATGGGCTAATGCAAAAATAAAAGCTGAAACAATTATGCCCGAAATTACTCCAAAATCTCTTGAAAGAGTTGGTAGTAAAATACCGCGAAATATGATCTCTTCAAATAGAGGAGCTAATAGAGTTGTTGTTACAAATAATAGAATAAATGATAAATAATTATTATTGTTAAGAACAATTTCCAGCAAAGGGTTACTACCATTCTGATTATCGATCAGACTATTCATAATTAGAGAGATCAATAAAACAAAAGGTACAATTGTTAACCAACCTTTAATTCCCTGAATAATTGCATATTTTATTGGCAAGAAATTGAACTGTAAATAATCCTTTTTAAAAGTAAATTCACCATTCAAAGATTTAATTTGATAATAAACTATCCATAATGGCGGAATAGCCATAAAAAGATATCCAAAGAAAATTTTTAAAGATTGAGACAATTCATTAGGGATATTTTTAGAAAAAATTTCAACCAAACTGATAGAGAACAAAGGTGATACCACTTCTCCTAAAACAACAAATCCACCTGCAATTAATAAAACCATATCTATTAATTCTAAATCTAAGGATTTAATTTCTTTCCAACCAAACTTTTTCAAAGATATTGTTGTCCATAATATTTTTAAAGCCAGAATAGAGCCAATAAGTATTGTTAAAAGTGGTATTAGTCTTATGGCTAATAACTTAAAAAACATTTTGCTTGAAAATGATTTTGTTATTAATGAACTATCGTCAAAATCAAATTTCCGGCTTAAAAGGTGATATAAAAATCTATCATCTTTGAATGAATCAAATTTATCAGAATTTATTTTATATAAATTATTATTAGATTTTTTTTCTATTTCATCAATCAGAAATTTGAAGTTTTTATTTTCAAAATCTTTGGATCTATTTTTATAGATCTTAGGATCATTTGATTCTGAAGTAATTATTCGAATTAATTTATTTCTTTCTGTTAGTTCTTCAAATGAGACACTAGAGAGTGATTTATTAATTTGATCAACGGGATCATTAATAATAAAAAATTTTTTAAGATTTACAGGTATTGATTGGACAGATAATTCAGCAATTTCTTGCTCTTTTTGACTAATATCAAATGAGACAGATGGTCTATTTAAACTATCTCTTAAGCCTTGTTGCCATACAAAAAAAGTTATGACGATAGAAATAAAAGCTAAAGTGAGTTTTGACTTAGAAATATTTTTAAAGATCATAACTTATTATATTGTTGAAAACTATAGTTAGTTATCATTGAATTTCCTTATATTTATGTATCTATTTTAATCACGCCATGAGATGATTAAATTATCTTAATTTTCAAATTTATATAATGGCTTTAAGATTAGTTTTAGTTAGGCATGGACTAAGCAGTTTCAATGCAAAAGGATTAATTCAAGGAAGAACAGACGAATCATTATTAACTGAAGAAGGATACGTACAAGCCCAAAAAGCAGGAAAAGCATTATCAAAAATAAACTTCGATAAAATCTATTCCTCCCCACTTGTGAGAGCGGCAGAGACTGCAAAAACAATTAAAAAGACCTTCAATAAAGAACAAAATATTGTATTTGACGATAATTTGCTAGAGGTAGATCTTAGCGATTGGTCCGGTCTAAAAATTGATGAAATAAAAAAGAAATTTCCAGAAATTTACCCTATATGGAAAAATGATCCTGAAAACCTTATCTTAAAAAGAAATGACAATAAAACTTATAAACCAATTCAAGAGTTATTTTTTCAAGCAACAAATTTTGTAGAAGAAATTTTAAAAATTTATCAAGATAAAGATGATGTAAATATTTTAGTTGTTGGACATAATGCAATTCTCAGATGTTTAATACTCTTGTTATTAGGAAAGCCTAAGCAAGGTTTTAGAAAAATAAGATTAGAAAATGCTTCTTTCTCGATAATCAATATTTCAAGGAAAGATAACTCTTTTAAGACTCAAATTGAATGCTTAAATCAAACTTCCCATCTTAATAAAAATATTCCAAATAAAATTGGAGATTCCAGAATATTTCTTATAAGGCATGGTGAAACTAACTGGAACAAAGAAGGTAGATTTCAAGGCCAAATTGATGTCCCTTTAAATGAAAACGGAAAAGATCAAGCTAGAAAGACTTTTGAATATTTGAGAAATATTTCTTTCAATAAGGCATTTTCAAGTTCAATGCATAGGCCTTTTGAGACTGCACAAATAATCCTTCAAAATAGCAAAGATTTGAAAATAGAAAGAATAGATTCACTTATAGAAATTAGTCACGGATTATGGGAGGGTAAACTGGAAGCAGAAATAAGAGAACAGTGGTCTGATTTACTAAAAAAATGGCATGATAAACCTGAAGAAGTAATAATGCCTGAAGGTGAATCTATAAAAGATGTATCAGAGAGATCCGTAGAAGCTTTTAACAATATTTGTTCATCTCAAAAGGATAATGATATAAGCCTATTAGTTGCTCATGATGCAGTCAACAAAACTCTAATTTGTAATATCCTTGGCATTAATTATTCAAATATTTGGATGATTAAACAAGGTAATGGTGGCATAACGATAATCGACCTTTTTAATGATCCCAATAAGCCCCCCGTGATTAGCGCTCTAAACATTACAACCCACCTAGGGGGAATAATTGATTCAACTGCTTCAGGAGCACTTTAAATTAAAACCTTTTTTAAAATTTACTTGATGAAGTCAGATGTAGAAAAAGTGGGTTATTTATTGAAAAAGCTAACTTGATTAAGAGGCCAAAATCTGAAATATGCTTTACCAATTATCTCCTTTTTATGAAGAAATTTACTTCCAGGCCAATATCTGCCATCCCAGCTATTTGACCTATTATCACCTAAAACTAAAAAATGATCTTCAGGAACTTTTATATTTTCAAATTTACCACATTCATTAAAGAGGGATAATGAGCACTTATAAGAGACATAAGGTTCAGGAATTAATTTATTATTTATTATTAATTCACCCTTCATATTTACACTCACAATTTCTCCTGGGAGTGCCACCACTCTTTTAATGTATGCATCGCAAGCTTGATCCCTCAACCCAGGAATAATGGATATCGGAGGGAAACTCATAAAAAAACAATATCTTTTTTTTGGTAGAGGCTTAGATCTTGATGAAATTAATTTTTCGTCAAATGAGAAGGGTGAGTTAAAAACAACAATATCACCTCTTTTTGGTAAAGAGTTTCTTAGAGAAAATTTTTCAATAATTAACCTATCATTTATTTGTAATTCTGGAAGCATTGAACCAGAAGGGATATAACGAGGTTCTGCTAGAAAAGATCTACAAGAAGAAACAAAAAAAGTTAATAGAATTAGTAGACCCCATTCTTTTAAAAAACTTTTAATAGAAGCATGCATAAAATTATTTAAGTTTTGATTTTTTAACCTTATATAATTTGTTTGGCATATTCAATTTCGTTAAAACCTAATATTACTTTTTTTTCCTCGTAAATCAAAAATGGTCTTTTTATCAATTTACCATCACCTAAAAGAAGTTGAATAATTTCTTCCCTTGATAAGCCGTAAATATCAAGATTTAGAGTTTTAAAAGCTTTACCTCTTGTATTAAAAATCCTTTTCTTATCATCAGAGTATTGTTCTAAAGCAAGATTTAAATAATCAACAAGTGGTGGTTCTTTTACAATATCAATTAATTTGAATTCGAAATCTTTGCTTTTAAGCCACTTTGCAGCTTTTATACAAGTGGAGCATTTTAAATAACTATAAAAAATTATTTTTTTCAATTTAATTGACCACTTTTTGATTTCTTAAGTACCTTAAAGTTTTTCTTTTTTAGGGGTATACAACTTTTCAATAAATTTTCAACCACATCAAAATCCCTCCAACCGTCAATTTGCACTGTTCTTCCATCAAGTCCTTTACTTGTTCTAAAAAATTCAGCAACATCCTCAAGCTGATTAGGAGCAATTTGATTAATACTAACTATGTTAGCCTGTCTAGGATTAGCCATAGGCACACATAAAAGTTTTCCATCATATGCGCCACAGTCATGCATATCCAAAACTCCAATAGGTCTAGCTTTTATTAAACAACCCGCAAAAGTAGGTTCATCCATTATCACCATTGCATCAAGAGGAGCTCCATCATCAGCGAGAGTATTTGGGATAAAGCCATAATCAAAAGGGTACCTCACTGAAGAATGCAATACTCTATCTAAGGCCATTATTCCTGCATCAGAGCAATATTCATATTTATTCCTACTACCTGCGGGTATTTCAACCACAATATTTACTATTCCCTTCATTGGAGATGGAGGTATTGAACTAAGGTCCATCTTTTTTAAAATCGTGATTATGAATTATCTCGTTTCCTTGAGATAAAGGTCTTCCAATTAAAATGCTTATTGAAGGTAAAAAAATTGTCAAGAATGCAAAAATAATACCTAAAGATGTTATTGATAAACTCCTTATACTTAAGGGGTCATCATCATCTCTATCAAAATCACTTCGAGCAGAATCATGGGAAGATTCTTCGCTTGATTTACTTTGAATAAACTGCTTTGATTTCGTGTAACTCAAGAACTCTTAATTGGAAAAGATTAAGGAGATAATTTAATGCTTTTATCCTACATTCAAAATGTCAATAAATCAAAACATTGATTAGTAATTTTAAAATTACTCTTTTTCTAGTAAAGACCTAATAGATTTTAGTTCGTCTAATATTTGCACCATTATATTTTGAGCAGCAGAGGAAGGTGTATTAAAAACCTCTACAGTAACTTCTTTAATTCTTAAAATATCTTTTGCGAATCTTGCTACTTCATTAGGATGAAATTTTAAAGGATCTTTTTGATCAGTTCTAAATTCGGGATTTAATTTTCTTGGATTAAAGCTAGGGTTTAGATTTCTTAAATCTGTATTTGTATACCTATAGACAGAAGCTCTTGATCTGTTAAGGAATTTTTGAACTTCATCGATACCTACTAATTCCTCTTCGCTAGTTATATTAGAATCTATATTTTCCATAAACTTAAGAAAATGTTTCAGTAGTAATGAACTTTAAAAAGAGTTTGAACTTCATTACTGAAAAAGTTAGCAGAAACAATATTTTTAGACTAGCCGCGTTGAGGGACTCAAGACACTTTAAATTATTTTTCCATCTTAATTGATAAAATTAAATATTATTAAGGATTTTTATTGTATGCGCGTGACAACCTCATTTCCTCTGGGGACACTTCGTGACACACCTTCTGAAGCTGAAATTATTTCACATCAATTACTTTTAAAAGCTGGGTATATTCGCAGAGTTAGCAGCGGTATTTATGCATACATGCCAATAATGCTCAGAGTTATTGAAAAAATATCCGCAATTATAGAGAGAGAACTTAATAGTATTGGCTGCACAAAATTACTATTACCCCAACTTCATCCTGCAGATTTATGGAGAAAAAGTGAAAGGTGGGAAGGATATACCGCAGGGGAAGGAATAATGTTTAATCTCAAAGATAGGCAAGGTAAAGAATTTGGTTTAGCCCCAACTCATGAAGAGGTCATCACGAGTATTGCATCAGAGACCATCAAATCGTATAAGCAATTACCTCAATGTTTTTATCAAATTCAGACAAAATTTAGAGATGAAATAAGGCCAAGGTTCGGATTGATGAGAAGTAGAGAATTTATAATGAAAGATGGTTATTCTTTTCATTCTTCAGAAAACGATCTGGCTTCTTTCTATGAAAAAGTGGGCAATGCTTATGAAAATATTTTCAAATCTTGTGGGTTGCAAACAGTGGGGGTTGAAGCTGATAGTGGAGCAATTGGTGGTGCCTCATCTAAAGAATTTATGGTCACTGCTGATGCTGGAGAAGATTCCATTTTGTTTACTCAAAGTGGTTCATATGCAGCAAACATTGAAAAAGCTATTTCTCTAGCCTCTCAACCTATTCCACTAAAAGATAATATTGCAGAGTGGTTAGAAACACCTCACCAAAAAACAATCCAAGAAGTTTGCGATAATAATAATTTAGACCCTAGTCAGATTATTAAAGTAGTAGTATTCCTTGCACAGTTCGAAGGTGAATCTGAGGTCCCAATTCTTGCATGCATAAGAGGCGATCAACACATTAACGAAGTAAAGCTTTTTAACTTAATCAATAATCATCACAATCTCAATCTCATTAATCTTAAAAAGATTGAAGACAAAAACACTATCGAAAAAAATCTAGTTGATTTTCCCTTAGGTTTTATCGGGCCAGATTTAGATAATAAAACTATTAAAGCTAGTTCTAATTGGGATAAAAAATGGACGAGAATTATTGACAATTCAGCAACTGACCTTTCAAGGTTTATAAGTGGTGGGAATAAAGTTAATTTCCATAAAGTTTTTCAAGAATTTTCTTTTGCTTCGAAAGACTATCTAATTGGGGATATCAGGAATGCCAAAAAAGGAGATAAAGTAAGTATTAATAATGATGAGGAACTTAAAGAAAAAAAGGGTATCGAAATTGGACATATTTTCCAACTAGGACAAAAATATAGTGAAAAATTAAATGCTAAGTTCTCTGACAAAGATGGTCAGTTACAAAATTTATGGATGGGTTGCTATGGAATAGGAGTAACAAGAATAGCTCAAGCTGCTATAGAACAGAATCATGATCAAAAGGGAATTTGTTGGCCTATCCAGATTTCTCCTTTTGAAGTTATTATTATTCCAACAAACCTAAAAGATCCTATTCAAAGTGAGCTTACTGACCAAATCTATAACAACTTTTTAATTAATAAAATTGATGTCCTTCTTGATGATAGAAACGATAGAGCTGGAGTGAAATTTAAAGATGCTGAATTAATTGGTATTCCTTTTCAGATAATTATTGGCAGAGATTCTGTTAATAAAGAAGTAGAACTTTTATGCAGAACAAATAATACTAAGTTTAAAATAAGTACTAATAAATTATTGGAAAAATTTATTTCCGAATCACAAATAATGTACAATAAAAAGTCTTAAGGCTTATTTTTTTTTTGGGAGCTCAGTTATGTTAATGCAATGGACATCAAAATTATTTATAGTAAATCTTACCAAAGCTATATCTTTCTCGATATCTTTAATTGTCGTTTTCACACTATTTAGTTCCCCTTCAATAGCTGTAAAAACCTCAATGACTGGTGACTATACAAAAGATACAATTTCAGTAGTTAAAACATTACAAACAGCTGTTGATACTCCAAAAGATTCTCCAAATAAAGATGAAGTAAGAAGTGAGGCTCTTACACTAATAACCGACTATATTTCCAGATATAGAAATAGAGGGATGGTTAATAAAACTCAATCATTTACCACCATGCAAACAGCATTAAATGCTATGGCAGGTCATTACAAAAACTTTGCAAGTAGACCTTTACCAGATAAACTTAAAGAGCGTTTAACTAAGGAATTTTCTCTTGCTGAAAAAATGGTTCTAAGAGAAAGTTGATACAATTCATTTACTTTTTTAAAGTAAACCAATATTTTTGAATATATTAAATATTCGCACAAAAATAATGCTCTTCTAAAATTGGCCAATGTTGTTGTAATCGGAGCCCAATGGGGTGACGAAGGAAAAGGTAAAATAACGGATTTACTAAGTCGTTCGGCGGATGTTGTCGTACGCTACCAAGGGGGAGTAAATGCAGGACATACAATAGTTGTAGATGATAAAGTCTTAAAATTACATTTAATTCCCTCAGGGATACTTTATAAAAATACTTCTTGTCTAATTGGGTCGGGAACTGTAGTAGATCCAAAAATCTTGCTAAAAGAGATTGATATGTTAATTGATAATGGAATTGATATCTCAGGATTAAAAATTTCATCAACATCACATGTAACAATGCCCTACCACCGAATATTAGATGAAGCGATGGAGGCTGATAGAGGTTCAAATAAAATAGGGACAACAGGTCGTGGAATTGGCCCAACTTATGCGGATAAGTCTCAAAGAAATGGAATCAGAATAAGAGATTTGCTTAATAAGGAAAGGCTTAGTGATGTGATCGAAATACCATTAAGAGAAAAAAACGGTCTACTAGAAAAAATCTATGGCATTAAACCACTTAAATTAGAAGACATTGTTGAAGAATATCTTGACTATGGGAAAAGATTATCAAAGCATGTTGTTGACTGCACGAGGACTATCCATGCAGCCTCAAAAAACAAGAAGAATATTCTATTCGAAGGTGCTCAAGGTACTCTACTTGACTTAGATCATGGGACTTATCCTTTTGTCACCTCATCAAACCCTATATCAGGAGGGGCATGTATTGGGGCTGGAGTGGGACCCACTTTAATTGATAGAGTCATAGGTGTTGCAAAAGCTTACACTACACGTGTAGGTGAGGGACCATTCCCAACGGAATTACAAGGCAGTATTAATGATCAACTCTGTGATAGAGGCAGTGAATTTGGAACCACTACTGGGAGAAGGAGAAGATGTGGGTGGTTTGATGGAGTTATTGGCAAATATGCTGTATCTGTAAACGGTCTTGATTGTTTAGCCGTTACGAAACTAGATGTATTAGATGAATTAGATGAGATTCAAGTTTGCATTGCATATGATCTCGATGGAGAGGAAATAGATTACTTCCCTACAAATTCAGATGACTTAAAAAAATGTAAGCCAATCTTTAAAAAATTAAAAGGTTGGCAATGTTCAACTGCTGATTGTAGAAAACTATCTGATCTACCAGACAATGCCATGAATTATCTAAGATTTTTAGCTGAATTAATGGAGGTTCCAATTGCCATTGTCTCTTTGGGGGCGAATAGAGATCAAACCATAGTAATTGAAGACCCAATACATGGGCCTAAAAGAGCACTTCTTAGGTGATTTAGTTCCTATTAATGAACGAATCCTTTAGACATTTTGAACATAATAAAAGGGTTGATCTCATTGGTCTGGGCAACGCAATAGTAGATATTATTGTAAATATTAAAGATGAATTTCTTGAGATAAATAATCTGGATAAAGGTTCAATGAATCTCATTAGTTCTGATCAATCTCAGACATTGTTAGAGAATTGCAAAGTAATCAAACAAATGTCAGGGGGGTCATCAGCAAATACTGTTGTATGTTTAGCAGAATTAGGTAACAATGTGCAGTTTATTGGAAGGGTGAAAAATGATCAATTTGGGGATTTCTTTGCAACTGATATAAAAAAAAGTAAGACTATATTCAATACTCCACCAACTATTGAAGGTGCTCCAACAGCTCATTCAATCATTTTGGTTACACCTGATGCCCAAAGAACTATGTGCACTTACCTAGGTGCATCTGTAGAGTTTGAACCAAAAGACATTGATTTTACTGTAATTAAGGAAAGCAAATACTTATATTTAGAAGGATATTTATGGGACAGCGAATTAGCTAAAAAAGCTTTTATTAAAGCCGCCCAAATTGCAAAACAATCTAATACAAAAATAATCCTTTCTTTGTCTGATTCATTTTGTGTAGATAGACATCGTGAGAGTTTCTTGGAATTAATTTATGAATATGTAGATATTGTTTTTTGCAATGAATCCGAGGTGTTAAGTCTTTTTAAAAATGATAAATTAGCAAGCTGCCAAGAAGACCTATCTTCCTTGTGTGAATTAGTCATAGTAACTCTTGGGAGCAATGGTTCTCTCATAATTAACAAAAATAATGTTGAAATAATTGAGTCAATAACGAAAGGCAAGATTATTGATACTACAGGAGCGGGAGATATCTATGCAGGAGGATTTATCCATGGATTAATAAACAATTGTTCCCTCAAAAAATGCGGAGAGATAGCTTCAATTTGTGCGGGGCAAATAATTACGCAATTAGGATCTAGATCGGATATTGATCTTAAAGAGTTAATAAAATAGATTAATCAAATAGTCTTATTCAACCAATCATAATATTTAATCTCAGCATGGTATTTTTTGTAAATAATCTGAGGGACATCATATGTGGAATTTTTATTTACGAAATCAATTAAACAATCTTTAAATTCTAGTTTACTTTTTATTGTGATTTCAAACTCTTTAGTTTCTTCAATATCATCATCCCACTTATAAATTGAAAAAATTTGCTTTATCGAAACACAAGCTGCAATTTTTTTTTGTATTAGTAATTTAGCCATTCGCAAAGCATTTGAGTTACTTGATTCAGTTGTGATAATAACTAATACTTCCATAATGAATTAAACATCAATATTTTTTAATTATGTGATTTATCAAATCCTGGCATTGATTGAAAGAGTAAGAATAATCATTTTTAATATTCGGCCTTTTAACCAAAAATAACTTCATCTTACTTCCAGAAACTATAATCTCCCAGTTTTTCTGAGAATAACTTCCAGATTCTCTGCATAGAACATAATCTATCTCCCAAAAATCACAAAGTTTTTTTTCTAAAATACTTTTATTATTTTTACTCGGCTCAAGTATCGCTATGTTTGAATTTTTAATACATGATCCAAAAGCTTTAGTTATACTCATATAAGTTGGAAGTACCCTTGTAAATATATTTGCTTTACAATTCATATAATAACTAGCTGTATCGTCAAGGAATCTTGAACCTATTGCTAGAAGAATGTTCTTATTCTCCAAATCAACATTATTTATATCCTTTAAATGATCAATATAAAAAAAATTATTAGTGTTATTTATTAGAGATTTCCTCTCAAATAGTAAAAGAGGTGTATTAATTTCTTTACATGCATTATTAAGATTTTTAGAAATTATTACGGCAAACGGATGAGTAGCATCGACAACGCATGTAATTTTATTTTTATTTATGAAATTAATTATTTCATCCTTATTATTTAATTTCCCCGTAATGATATGTAACTTTGGATTTTTAATGTAAGCTTGCCCTGCTTTATAAGTTAAAACACTTGCAAAGACTGAATAATTAAGTTCAAGAAGCCTATTAGCTATTACAGGTCCATCCGAAGTTCCTGATAGGATCCAAACATTTTTATAGCAATTTCCTTGATTCTGCATCAGTATGTCTTTAATTAAATAGTAAGTAATGAATCATTGTTTAATTCAGGCGGTCATTAATAGCGCTCCCCAAATGAGGTATACCAAAGAAAACCAAACTCCAATTGCAGAAATGATTGTTAATTTTAAAGGATTGCGTAGTGAAGATCCAATCAGAGATCTCAAGATCATAGGATGGGGAAATATTGCTCAAGAAATGGTAGATGAACTAAAGGAGGGGCAAAATATTGTTATTGAGGGACGTCTTAAGATGAATTCTGTCACGAGAAAAGACGGAACGAAAGAAAAACAACCAGAACTAACAGCTTCAAAAATTCATCAAATATCGCCAGTTGATGTTATTAAGTCTGATCAAAAAGAAAATAATGAGTCATTTGAAAATAAAGAAACCGCCAAAAAATCTAGTTGGGATAGTTCACCTTTAGTACCTGAAGTGGACGAAATACCTTTTTAAATCAAATATCAACGTTATTTTCTTGAACACTTATAATAAATTTGCTTATTTTTCTTTCAAGCGCGGCAAGTTCGCTTCTGACTTCTGGCCATTTACCCTTATCAAGATTTTCTAGTAGCCATGCTCTATCTTGATCAAGTTTAAAAATTAAATCTCCTTGATTTGCAGTATTAGGATCTTGCATAATACTTGTTAGCCCATTTAAAACTCATTCTACTAAATCAAAATGAAGAAATACTTATCGCCTGGAAACTTAATCGTAACCGCTGGGGGTATATTAGCTTTTGTTGGAATGACTGCTTATTTTACAGACTCAGTAAATTTAAGTGTACCTACTTTTTTTTATGGAGTACCTATTTTCCTAATTGGCTTAGGCTTAAAGACTTCCGAAATACCTCCTGTAGAGTTATTTGACAAGACAAATTTTGCGACAAATAAATTTAATAGACCAAAAGAACTAACAGAATTAGTTAAAGATGTTACAAGATGGAGGTATGGGATAAAAGCTCATCTTGAATCATCATTAGAATCTTTAAATTTGTGGGACGAGGATAACCCCCCTCAATTAAAAGAAATAGAAGAAATTACAAAGGAAGAAAAAAATGGTCTCAGAATGCGTTTCGAATTAAACGCTGTCCCTCTAGAAAAATGGATTGAAAAACAAGAAAGATTAAATAGATTTTTCGTCAAAGGTCTTGAATCAGAATTTATTGTCGACGATAATAAGAAAGAATTTGATTTTATTCTCTTTTATTGAATATAGGGATATATTTGTAAAAACCTAATTTCTCAATTCAATCAAGTTTTAATGAATTTTAATAATGAATGATTCTCAAAGAGTATCAATATTAAGCGAAGCACTTCCATATATACAAAGTTTCTCAGGTAGAAAAATTGTTATCAAGTATGGCGGTTCTGTTATGGAGAATGATAATTTAAAAAATGCTTTTTTTAGAGACATTGCACTTTTATCAACCGTTGGGGTTTGTCCGATAGTAATTCATGGAGGTGGACCAGAGATTAATAATTGGTTAAAGAAATTAGAAATATCTCCTAAATTCGAAAATGGATTAAGAATTACTGATCAAAAAACAATGGAAATTGTGGAGATGGTTCTAATGGGTAGAGTTAACAAACAAATTGTAAAAGGAATTAATAAAACTGGATCCTTAGCTGTGGGAATATCAGGTCTTGATGGCAACTTAATTCAATCTAGAGAACTAGGAGATGGTAGCCATGGGTTAGTTGGAGAGGTTACAAAAATCAATCCTGAAATATTAGATCCTCTTATTTCTAAAGGATACATCCCAATTATTTCTAGCATAGGATCAACTTTGGAGGGTATTTCCCATAACATTAATGCAGATTTTGTTGCTGGAGAAATTGCTGCTGCAATAAATGCAGAAAAACTTATTCTTCTTACTGATACTCAAGGGATTTTAAAAGAAAAAAATAACAAAAATAGTCTTGTTGAAAAAACTAATCTCAAAGAGGCAAGGGATTTAATTGATAAAAAAATTGTGACTGAAGGTATGATTCCAAAGACCGAATGCTGTATAAGAGCTTTAGCCCAAGGAGTCAAAGCAGCTCACATAATTGATGGAAGAATAGAACATTCATTACTTCTTGAGATTTTTACAAATTCCGGAATAGGTACAATGATAGTCGCCTAACCCATGAAAACTTATGAGCAAGTTTTAGAAAAAGTAGAACTTGCTTTGGCTAAAGGTGAGTATCATTATTGCATTGAATTTCTTTTGCCCATAATCGAATCATTTCCTTTATCAAGCAAAGAGGGAGTAAATTTAAGAACAATCTTAATTACTGCTCTATGTGGTATCAATAAAAGGGAGGAGGCTAAAAGGTTTTGTAAAGAACTTCTAAAATCTTACGATAATAAGACGAGAGAAAATGCAAAATATTTGATGGAAGTTATAGACTCTCCTGACATTAAAAAGCCAGAAAATTGGAACGTACAGTTTGAAAGCGACCCATCACTCAATAAAAAGTCTCTTGACTCACTGCGCAAAAAAAGAGAAGAATTGAAGAAAAAAAAATTTATTAATGTAACTGAGACACCAACTGGTGAAACAAAACCCTTTCAGAAAGGCTTTTCACTGATCATTTTTTTAATACTATTATTATTAATTCCACTTTTAAGTGGCTGCGTAAAAATTGAGGATACCCTTGATCTTAGTGAACTTGATTCAATAACTAATAATTTAGTGATAGAGAGTAAATACATAAAGAAATTTCCTTGGCAATTAAAATTTGAAGAGAAGATGAAAGATATTTTCCCTAACGCAGAAATTGAACAAGACGAATCAACCTTTTCTTTGAAACATAAAAATCTCAATTTAGAGGATACAAAACAAGTTCTTAAAATCACGCAAAATACAGCTGGAGAGTTAGCGGGAGAATCAACAAATATAGAAATTAATACTACTCAAAAAAACTTCATTTTTTTTAAAAAATACTTTTACAGTTTAGATTTGGATCTAAATTCTATTAACGGCATTGATAATTTAGAACTCATTTTCAAAATTATTCACCCTAATAAAGCTATCCTTACCGATAAAAATAATTCAAATTTAAAAATCACAAAAAATCTAATAATTTGGGATTTAAATCAAGGGCAGATAAATAGTCTTGAATTTTCTTTCTGGAGCCTCAACAAACTCTTGATTTGGATATCTATTATTTTAATAATTATAATATTGGCTTATTTATTAAGATTCTATAGATTTAAATTAGGTTCAGATTTACCTCAACTTCCATCAAAGTAATTACAACTCTGCTGGATTAACATCTATTGTTAAAAAAACATTTTTTGGAATCAGTTTCCATAATATTGATCTATCAGGTAAAGGTATCTTTGTTCCTTCAGGACCATGTATTAATATCTGCCATCTAAATTTTTTACCGACTTTAGCTATTAAACTAGGGGCAGGACCAATTAATTTCCAGTTATTTTTCTCACAAAAATTTATAAGATATTTTGCCACATTAGTTGCAACTGATTCTGTTAACTCATAATTTTCACCTGAAAACTTTAAAAGACAAATCTTGCAAAATGGGAATAAATTAGCATCTTTTCTTAATCTCGAGTTTTCAACTAAGAATCTTTCATAATCTCTTTTTTGAAGATACGAAATCACCGGGTGGTTAGGTTTATATGTTTGAAAAATTACTTTCCCTTTTTTTTGTGCCCTGCCGGCCCTTCCTGCTACTTGCAAAAATAATTGTAATGATTTTTCTTCTGCTGAAATATCTGGGCGATGAAGCAACCCATCTGCTGCAATAACTACTGAAAGAGTAATATTGGGGATGTCAATACCTTTTGCCAACATCTGAGTACCAACAAGAATATCAGCATCCCCTTTAGAAAACTTTGAAAGAATATCTCTATGACCATCCTTTCCTGAAGTTGTATCTCTATCAAAGCGAAGTACTCTTAAGTCAGGAAATTCTTCATTTAAAAACTCTATTACCCTTTGCGTACCAATTCCAAAAGGTTTAAAAGCAGTTGAATGACAATCTGGACAACGATTGATCAATCTTGATTTATGATCGCACCAATGACACCTTAACCATTTTTTTCCTTGTGATCCGAGATGAACTGATAAAGGAACGTCACAGTTGGGGCAATTTATTAAATATCCGCAATTTCTACAACTTAAAAATCCACTATGTCCCCTCCTAGGGATCAAAATTATTGCTTGCTCTTTTTTTAAGCGTAGTTGAGGAAGCTTTTGTAATAATTCATTGGAAAAAATTTTCATATTGCCCTTCTTGAACTCATCCCGCATATCAATAATTTTTATTTCAGGAGTCTCATTACTGGATATCCTTTGAATCATTCTTACCAATTTAAAATTACTTTCAAAAATACACTTTTTCCAAGTCTTCATTGATGGGGTTGCACTCCCAAAAATTAACTTTGCAGAATTCCTTTTTACTATTTCAATAGCAATCTCTCTCGCGTCATAGCAAGGCATAGGACTATCTTGCTTATAAGAAACATCATGTTCTTCATCCATTATTATTAATCCCAGATTTTTGATTGGAAGAAAAACTGCCGACCTTGTACCTATTACTATTAAAGGTTCATTAGCAGTAATAATTTTCTTCCAAACTAAAGTTCTATGATCGGGAGAACAATTACTATGATATTCGTAAACGACATTATTAAATCGCCTACTAAACCTATCAATAAGTTGAGGAATTAATCCAATTTCTGGTGCTAGTATCAAACAACTTTTTTTCTTAAGAAATTGATCTTCAGCAATTCTCATATACACTTCTGTTTTACCTGAACCTGTTTCGCCCCAAAGAAGTAATGCATCTCCAGGTTTCATTGTTTGAAATTCTTGAAATGCAATTTTTTGCTCATTTGTAAGATTTGGTTTTTTCGTTGCGATATAATCTTTTACAAAGGAATTTAATTTACTATTTACATTTTTTTTTCTTTTAGATTTAGCAAGATAATTTTTACTGACCATTGAGTTAATTAGAGTGTAATTAAAACCAGACTTTATTAATTCACTTTGCCAATTACCTTTTTTAGATAAAGTATCCATTAAAAAAAATTCTTTTTTGGTTAATCCATTTTTCTTAATATCAAATTCTTTTTTAGTTTCAATCCATATTTGATCTTTAAAACCTTGAGAAATATTCTTATATTTACCAATCCAGCCAGGAGGAAATGCAGTTTTAAACATTTTTAAATTACTAACCATATAAAAAGTGGCTAGGGACTCTATCCATTCTCTCCAAGAGTCATCAATTATTTTTTTCTGCAAAATACCTTCAACAAACAAATATCTTATACTTTTTCCTCCAGTAATAATTGATTCATCTGTATTAAGTGTCGAAAAGTTTTTTTTGGAGATCACCAACCCATTCAATAGTCTTCCTCTTAGTCTCACACTTACAATATCCCCAACTTCTGCACCAAGATTATTTCCATCTATATAGTAAAAGCTTTCATTATTAATACCTATATCAAGCAAAATTTCCAATTTGTAGGAGATATTTAATAACTGATTACTTGCCGGCTTCAAAACTTTTTCTTAGTATTGGATTGTTGAACATTCCACAAAGTGTTTTTTGCACATTGTAAGTATCCTGCTCTTAAGGGAGACATGAAGCTTTGATCATTGACTGAAAATTCAAAAAATGATCTGCCAGTCTGAGAAATCCCAAGACTTTTTACTTTAGGTAATCTATAGCACTATTTAAATTTTTCAACAGTTTAAAAAACTTTTTTATTCAAATTACTGAAAAAGTTCTTTTACAAATTAATCGGGAAATTTACTACTAAATGTACAAATTAGCCCTAAATAAAATTTAATCTAGTTAAATTCACCGTAGAAAGGAGTCAATCATGTGTCCAGTCGCAGCAGAATCAAAAAATTCCAAGCCCAGCTCAAAAAAAAAGATTAACAAAAAAATTAATACCAATTTAGAAACAGTAGTTGAAGACGAAAAGAATATCAATAACCAAAGTTTACAGACATCAACTGATTCAAGGGAAAGCGGCATAGAAACAAATAATGAATTAAGTGATTCTGAAGATGAAGATAAAGGCCTTGGGAACATAAAGCTTGGCCCTAAAGGTACATATACTGAGGATTCAATAAGAGTTTACTTACAAGAAATTGGGAGAATTAGACTTTTAAGACCGGATGAAGAAATTGAACTTGCTAGAAAAATTGCTGATTTACTCCAATTAGAGGAACTGGCAACTCAATATGAATCAGAAAAAGGACATTTCCCCTCAGTTAGGGAATGGGCTGAGTTAATAGATATGCCCCTTCCCAAATTTAGAAGAAGACTTCTTTTGGGTCGAAGAGCTAAAGAAAAAATGGTTCAATCAAATTTAAGATTAGTTGTTTCCATTGCTAAAAAATATATGAATAGAGGCTTATCATTCCAAGACTTAATCCAAGAAGGAAGTTTGGGCCTAATTAGGGCAGCAGAAAAATTTGACCATGAGAAAGGTTACAAGTTTTCTACATACGCAACTTGGTGGATTCGCCAAGCCATTACAAGAGCAATTGCTGATCAAAGTAGAACTATTAGATTGCCAGTTCACCTATACGAGACAATCTCCAGAATTAAAAAAACTACAAAAGTTCTTAGCCAAGAATTTGGTAGAAAACCTAGTGAAGAAGAAATTGCTGAGAGTATGGAAATGACAATTGAAAAATTAAGATTTATAGCTAAAAGTGCTCAGCTTCCTATTTCTTTAGAAACTCCAATAGGTAAAGAAGAAGACTCAAGACTCGGAGACTTCATAGAGGCTGATATAGAAAATCCGGAACAAGATGTTTCTAAAACTTTATTAAGAGAAGATTTGGAAGGAGTATTAGCCACTTTAAGTCCAAGGGAAAGAGATGTTCTCAGATTGAGATATGGCATTGATGATGGAAGAATGAAAACTCTTGAAGAAATTGGTCAAATTTTTGATGTAACGAGAGAACGAATTAGACAAATAGAAGCAAAAGCCCTAAGAAAACTTAGACATCCAAATCGAAATGGGGTTTTAAAAGAATATATAAAATAAAAAAAGTTACGTATAATTTTCAGCTTTAGAAACTTGCAAAAGAATAGCTTAAAATAGATTCGACCAAATTTTAATTCAAACTCAAAATAATATTTAATGACTAATTTTAAGCTGAAAATAGCTAGTAGAAGAAGTAAACTAGCAATGGTTCAAACTTTATGGGTTAAAGATCAACTAGAGAGGAATATTCCCAATTTAGAGGTATCTATAGAAGCTATGGCAACTCAAGGTGACAAGATCCTCGATGTAGCCTTAGCAAAAATAGGCGACAAAGGCTTATTTACAAAAGAACTTGAAGCGCAAATGCTAGTAGGCCATGCAGATATAGCAGTTCATTCCCTGAAAGATTTACCAACCAATTTGCCTAATGGCCTTAAATTAGGATGCATTACAAAAAGGGAAGATCCTGCGGATGCTTTAGTAGTAAGCAAAAAAAATGACTGTTATAAATTAGAAACCTTACCTGAAGGATCGATTGTGGGGACAAGCTCTCTAAGAAGACTTGCACAATTAAGAAATAAGTACCCACATCTTGTTTTCAAAGATATCAGGGGAAATGTTATTACAAGAATAGAAAAATTGGATGCTGGAGAATTTGATTGCATAATTCTTGCGGCTGCTGGTTTAAAAAGATTAGGCTTTGAATCAAGAATCCACCAGATTATACCAAGTGAAATTTCTCTTCATGCCGTTGGCCAAGGAGCTCTAGGCATTGAATGTAAATCTGATGATAAAAAAGTTTTAGAAATTATAAATGTCCTAGAAGATAAACCCACTAGTCAAAGATGTTTGGCAGAAAGGGCTTTTTTAAGAGAGCTAGAAGGTGGATGCCAAGTCCCAATTGGTGTTAATAGTAATATTGATAAAGGGAAACTTTACCTTACTGGTATGGTAGCCTCTCTTGATGGAGAAAGGCTCATAAAAGATAAAATTAGTGGTAATATAAATGATCCCGAAGAAGTAGGCAATGAACTAGCTAAAAAATTAAAGCAGCAAGGTGCCGAAGAAATACTAAGCGAAATATTTGAAAAATTTAGAGAAAAATAAAATTAGTTAATTTACTAATTTAGGATCAATTTCTTTTTTGTATCTCTCTTCACAATCTTTAATCACTTTAACAGCTTCTTCTATCCCAAAAAAACCATTAACTGTACATGTTCCTGGTTTTTTTAGATCTTTGTAGTGCTCCCAATAATACTTTGTTTCTTTTAACCAATGATCTCCAAGGTCTTCATAACTTGAGATATGATCCATTCTTTTATCATCTGCGAGAACCGCTATTACCTTATCATCGACCTCTCCACCATCATCAAATTTCATCACCCCAATAATCCTTGCTTCCACAATAGATCCGGGTATCAGTGGCTCAGTTACCCCAACAATTTCTACATCAAGCGGATCTCCATCTTCATCCCATGTCCTTGGAATACATCCATAAGCAAAAGGATACGCAAGTGATGAATAACCTACCCTATCAAGTTTAAGATGGCCCGTTTCTGTAATTAATTCATATTTATTTATGGTATTAGAGTTCAATTCAACAATAGTGTTTATTATTGTATTTGAGCTGTCAGTGAAAGCATTTAGTATGTGCAATAAATTTGGGGTAACCCTGCTTGGGGGCTGATTTAGATTTGCCATCAAGAAATTATTTTTGTTTATCTTACATCCTCACACCTAAACAAATTCTTTAAAAGTAATGTTTCAGCAAAAATCACTTATTTTAGACCTTAAATGATTAATAAAATAGTTTGGCGATAGTTCTTCATTAGTTACATCTCTTACCAAGTCCATACAATTAACTGATCTGCCATATTTATGTATATTATTTTTTAACCAAAAGATGATCCTTTGATATTCACCATTTTCAATTAAGTTGTCAATAAAACCTATTTCTCTTTCCATTTGAGAAGATATTTGCGCACTTACAACATGTCCTAACAAATATGAGGGGAAATATCCAAACGCCCCTTCACTCCAATGAACATCTTGAAGACAACCTTCTGAATCATTAGATGGTTTGGTTCCTAGGAGTTCATCATATCTTTTATTCCATTCTGTTGGAATATCTTCAGCAGGTAACCCTCCCTCAATTAAATCTATTTCAAGTTCGGTTCTTATTAATATGTGTAAGCCATAAGTCAATTCATCCGCTTCAACCCTATTTAATCCTGCTTCCAAATGATTAATAGATTGCCATAGTTCTAAATAATTATTAAGAGAACATCCAGCCGAAAGAAATTTGTTAAAAAATCTTTTCGAAAAAGATTTGGATTTAACTATTCTATTTTCCCAAAATAAAGATTGACTTTCATGAATACCCATAGAGGTTGCTTGACCTAGAGGCCAAGCAAACCATTGATGACTTTGAGATGGCAAACCCTGCTCATAAATAGAATGCCCCCACTCATGCGCAGTTGCTAAAAAACTTGATAATGGTTCACCTTCAACAATTCTTGTTGTAATCCTGTAATCATTAGGCCCTAATGTAATCGAAAAAGGATGGGGAGATTTACCAACAACTACTATATCTTTATCTCTACCAAACTCATCAAGTAATTGAGAACATAAATTATTTTGCGATTCTGGACTCAAATCCCAGTGATATTTCTTAGATTTATTAATCCTTCTAATCAACTCTGGGAGAGTATCTTTCAAAGGCTGAAATATTTTATTCAGCCACTTTAAAGTTAATTCAGGCTCAAAGGGTTGGGCTAAAGTTTCCCATGGTGAATATTGATCTGATATTTGTTTTGCCTCTTCAATCCGCAATTTGACTAATTCTTTAAAGAAAGGAAGAAAAATTTTAAAATCTGATTTTGCCTTAGCTTCTTGCCAGCTTTCATATCCTTTAGATTTTGCCTTTGCTAGAGACTCAACTAATTGGGGATCTAGGTTTCTTTCTCTATTGAATTCCTTCAATAAAAGACTAATATTTCTCTCTTTATCTTTTATGAAAAGTTGGTTATCGGAATTTCGTTCAATATCTGCTAGTTCATTTTTAGCAGATTTTATTAAATCATAAAATTCCTCGGAAGAATTTCTTTCATGCAATAATTTTGCAATATAAGTAAGTTGTTCAGACCTCCAAGAAGCACCTTTCTTTGGCATTCCAGTATTCTGATCCCAATAAAGTGTATTTTGGATTGAACCTAATATTTGTGTTTTTTTAAGGTAAGCACCCAATTTATTCCAATGAGTTTCAGCCAAAGATTTTAATGGAAATTAAGTTTATTTTAAGATAAAAATTTTAATGTCTGCAGTAAAACGTACATCTTATCCATAATAGGATATTGATTAATTAAGTTTTACCTTAAATGGAACAAATATTTTCAAAATTAAAATTCTTAACCCATGGCGAGGGTTTTATTGATATCACATATGATTTAAATTTATGTATTGAAAAAAATAATTTTCATTCCGGAATTTTAAATTTAACTTCACTTCATACAAGTTGCAGTTTAACTATTAATGAGAACGCAGATCCAAATGTGCTAAGAGACTTAAAAAAGTATATGCAATCTATAGTTCCCTATGATTCCTACTTAACCTTATCAAAGGATAGAGAAGAAATATCCTATAAACATTATCAAGAGGGGGCTGATGATATGCCAGCACATATTAAAACATCCCTAACAAACACTTGTTTATCTTTGAGTTTTCAAGACGGGAAAATTATGCTGGGCACATGGCAAGCAGTTTATTTATGGGAACATCGATTTGATCAAAAGGAAAGAATCATAAATGTACATATAATTGGTGAGAAAAAGTAAGTTATTTATAATGTAATAAGTCAGATTTCTTATTTAATGAAACCCTACATTTTGCAAGATGAAGAATTGAATGAATTAGTTGTCAAGATACCTGGCTGGGAAATTAAATCTAAACAAATCCAAAGAGAATTTAACTTCGCTAATTTTATTGAAGCCTTCTCATTTATGACTAAAATTGCTTTAATCTGCGAAAAGTATAACCATCATCCTAACTGGGAAAACGTTTATTCAAAAGTAATAATTAGGTTAAGTACTCATGATTTGGGGGGCATAACAAATCTGGATCAAACATTAGCTTCAGAAATAAATAAAGTTTTCGATCAATAAAATTACAAATTAAATTTCATTCATTTAAAAAATTCGTCAAAATGTCTAAAAAATTATTACCTGTTACGATTATTAGTGGATTTTTAGGTTCTGGCAAAACTACGCTTTTAAATCATATTTTAAAAAATCAAGTTGGTCTTAAAACAGCTGTTTTGGTTAATGAATTTGGAGAGATAGGAATAGACAATGACTTAATAATAGAGGGCTCAGAAGATATGATCGAATTAAATAATGGCTGCATATGCTGCTCTATTAATGGAGAATTATTAACTACAGTATCCAAAGTTCTAGAAAGATCTGAAAAAATAGACTATTTGATTGTTGAAACTACTGGGCTAGCAGATCCATTGCCAGTAGCCATGACTTTTGCGGCTGGAGATCTTCGGGAAAGAGTCAGATTAGATTCAATCATCACTGTCATTGATGGAGAAAATTTTGATTTTGAAATTAATAATACAAGTGTCGCCTATTCTCAGATTTTATACGGAGATATTCTTCTCCTAAATAAATGTGATTTAGTCAACGAAGAACAACTAAAGAAAGTCGAAAAATTTATAAACAAAATAAAAAAAGAACCAAGGATATTGAGATCAACCAATAGTGAAGTCGGATTACAAACAATAATGAGTGTAGGTCTATTTGAAACAGATACTTTTAAATTCGATAAGGATAAAGAAGATATAGAAGACAATTCACACGATCACTCTTCTCATTCACACGATCACTCTTCTCATTCACACGATCACTCTTCTCATTCACACGATATGCTTAATAATATAGAGGGTTTTACATCAGTTTCTTATGAGACATTTGAACCATTTTCCTTAAGGAAATTTCAATATTTCTTAGATAATCAAATCTCACAAAATGTATTTAGGGCGAAAGGAATATTATGGTTTATGGAGAGTGAAAGAAAACACATTTTTCACCTATCTGGAAAACGATTTTCTCTAGATGATGAAGAATGGACAAAAGAAAAATCTAACAAAATAGTATTAATTGGGAAAGACTTAGATCATAAAACTATTAAGAAGCAACTCTCATCATGTAGATTTAGTACAGATTAGTGTATACATATTAGGGTTTAATAAATTTTTGAAAATACTTATTAAAGAATTTAAAAAAGAGGTTAACAAATTAAAACTTCTTTATACTGTCTCGTTTATTGTATCAATATTAGTAATAATTCCAATATTCAGTTTTCTTATTGAGGGAATTCAATATGTTTTAAGTGGAAATTTTTCATTAGGTATTGCTGGGGGAGAAGAGGTAATAGGTACTTTAAAAGTTTTAGCGCTGACAAGTTTATTTGGAGGAGGTTTGGGAACCTTAAATGGATGGTTACTTTCAAATTGCGATTTTAAGTTCAGAAAAATTCTTCGTATTTTTCAGCTAGTTCCACTAGCTGCCCCAGCATATCTAATAACAGCTGTTTTGCAGGATTTAG
>QCBG01000003.1 GCA_003279115.1 Prochlorococcus sp. AG-347-E03
AAAAAAAGCACTTTTTCCAGCGTGATAACCTTCACCTTGTAATGAATGAAATTGTTCGACTAAGGGTAAAAAATTTTTCATTTTCATTCAAAAAAATAAAGAATATTAATTTGATTGAGTTAACTTATCTTGAGAGGCTTTTATTAAACCTTTAAATAAAGGATGAGGTTTGCCAGGTCGTGATAAAAATTCAGGATGATATTGACATGCTAAGAAGTATGGATGATTTTCTAACTCAATTAACTCAACTAATCTGCCATCTGGTGATGTACCACTAATTTTGTATCCAGAATCTAAAAAACTTTGTTTGTAGTAATTATTAAATTCGTATCTATGTCGATGTCTCTCATAAATAACATCCTCATTATATAAGTTCTTTCCAGTTGTATTTTTTGTCAATCTACATGGATAAACTCCAAGTCTCATTGTCCCACCTAAATCAACTACATCTTCTTGTTCTGGTAATAAATGTATCACTGGATTGGACGTGTTTGGGTCTAATTCTGAACTAGATGCATCTGGAAGATTAGCTACATTTCTAGCCCATTCTATAACTGCACATTGCATACCAAGGCACAAACCTAAAAAGGGAATTTTATTTTCTCTTGCGAATTTTATAGCCGAAATTTTTCCATTGACTCCTCTATTGCCAAATCCTCCGGGTACGACAATTGCATCAACTTTATTTAAGTAAGTTTCTGCTGAATTTTTTTCTATCATTTCAGCACTTACCCAATGTAAATCTAATAAAGCCTTTTGTTCAATGCATGCATGTCTTAAAGCTTCAACAACGGATAAATATGCATCTCCAAGTTCAATATATTTACCTACTAAAGCAACTTTGATTGGAGCACCAGGATTTCTTAGGTTGTGTATAAGTTGCTCCCAATTTTTCAAGTCACATTTTTTATCTTCAAGGTCTAAATACTTAAGGGTTTCTTTGCATAAACCTTCTTTTTTTAAAGAAAGAGGTACAGAATAAATACTGTCTGCGTCTAAAGCTTCAATTACAGAGTTGATACTGACACCGCAAAAACCACTAAGCTTCTTTTTTAAAGCTTCATTGATAGATTTATCACTTCGGCATACAAGTAAATCTGGCTGAATTCCAATTGATCTTAATTCTTTCACTGAATGTTGTGTTGGTTTAGTTTTTATTTCGCCAGAGGTTTTGATGTAAGGAAGTAATGTTACGTGTATGTATGCAACATCGTTCCTATTAACATCATTTTTGAATTCTCTTATTGCCTCTAAAAAAGGTAGAGATTCAATATCACCAACTGTTCCACCAATTTCAGTAATAATAATATCTGCATTACTGTTGGCGGCTACTCTATGAATTCTTTCTCTTATTTCTCCCGTAATGTGAGGTATTACTTGCACAGTTCCACCGTCATAACTACCTCTTCTTTCTTTATTGATAACTGCTTGATAGATAGATCCCGTAGTCACACTATTTAACCTAGTCATTGCAGTATCCGTAAATCTTTCATAGTGACCTAAATCTAGATCGGTTTCAGCCCCATCTTCGGTTACAAATACTTCTCCATGTTGGAAAGGGCTCATTGTTCCTGGATCAACATTTAGATATGGATCTAGTTTTAATATTGAAACACTATATCCTCTAGATTTTAATAATCTTCCTAAGCTTGCAGCTACAATTCCTTTACCAATGCTAGAAACTACTCCTCCAGTGACAAATACAAATTTTGACATTAAATATTTTTAATTAAGCACAGCCTCCTTATATTTTATTTAAACAAAAAACTTTTAGAACATCCATATATATTCTTATTCATCAATTGTTATTTCAATATCTAATTCTTTTAGTTGTGATTCAGAGACATTTGAAGGTGCATCTGTGAGAAGACATTTTGCTTGTTGATTTTTTGGAAAAGCAATGGTTTCTCTGATTGAATCTGCACCAATGATCAGCATGGTAATACGATCCAATCCAAACGCTATTCCACCATGAGGAGGAGCACCCATTTCTAAGGCTTCTATTAAAAATCCAAATTTTTCCTCAATCTCTTGATCAGTAAGTCCAACAGTTTTCAGAACCTCTCTTTGTAAGTTCGCTTCATGAATACGTAAAGAGCCACCTCCTAACTCCAATCCATTGAGAACTAGGTCGTAAGCATTAGCTATAGAGCTCTCAATTTCTTTTTTCAAGTTTTCAGAATCTTTAGATTTGATATTTTTTGGAGAACAAAAAGGATGATGTAAAGCTTCATATCTATTTTCCTCTTCATTTCTCTCAAACATCGGGAAGTCAGTTACCCATAAGAAATTCCATTTACTTTTATCAATAAGATTTAAGTCTTTTGCGATATATTGTCTAACCCTATCTAATGATTGATTGACAATTTGTTTATCTCCAGCTCCTAAGAGGATTAAGTCTCCATCTCTTGCTTCTGTGATTTTTAAAATATCAGCTATATGCTCTTCACTTAAATTATTTTTAATTGCGCCAATAGTCTCAAGCTCATCTCCTTTGACCCTTATAAAGGCTAAACCACCAGCTCCTGCATCTTGAGCTACTTGGAAGATATCACCTCCTGGTTTAATTCTTACGTTGCTAATACTTGAATTGCCTCCTTTGACTGTTATGGATTTTATATGACCTCCAGACTTAATTGCCTTGGTGAAAATATTAAATCCGATATCACCTAATACTCCTCCTAAATCTTTTAATAACATTTGATATCTAGTATCCGGTCTATCAGTGCCGTAATTATCCATTGCTGCTTGCCATGACATTCTTGGAAAAGCATTATTAAGATTAACATTTAAGACTTCTTTCCATATTTTTTTTATGAGACTTTCATTAAAAGAAATTATTTCTTCTTCACTTATAAAGCTCATCTCAATATCTAATTGAGTAAACTCTGGCTGTCTATCTGCCCTTAAGTCTTCATCACGGAAACATTTTGCGATTTGATAATACTTATCTAAGCCCCCAACCATTAAAAGTTGTTTAAATAATTGTGGGGATTGAGGTAAAGCAAAAAATTCTCCATTTGAAAGACGTGCAGGAACAAGAAAATCGCGAGCGCCTTCAGGAGTTGACTTTGTAAGTAATGGGGTCTCTACTTCTGTAAATCCAAAATTATCAAGAAATTCTCTAGCAACTTTAATTATTTTATGTCTTGTTTTTAAATTTTCTAGTAATTTTCCCCTTCTTAAATCAAGATATCTATATTTTAATCTGAGTTCCTCTTTTGTATTTTCAAAATCATGTATAGACACTGGAAAAGGTAAGTTGTTTTTAATTTGGTTGAGAACTTGTAAATCTTTAACCTTAAGCTCTAACTCTCCAGTACTTAAATTTGTATTTATGGAATCTTTGGGTCGTTCATTAATAATTCCGCTAACCATTATTACAGTTTCATTTCTTAGAGTTTCTGCCTGTTTAAATAGATCTACACCATCATCGGGGTTAATTGTTATTTGTAGAAATCCACTATGGTCTCTTAAATCAATAAAAATTACACCACCATGATCTCTTCTTCTATCAACCCATCCGCATAAATTAACTAATTTACCAATATCTGTATTATTGAGTTCTTTGCAAATTTTGTTTCTCATCTAAGTATGGTTTATTTATCAATAACTTATAATAATTCTTTAAGGGCAAATTTAGTTAATAATTTTTTTTATAAAACGCTCTCTTTGTTATTAACCCTTTGAATTTTTTGCCTCTTATTAATATTTGAACTTCATTATTTATTAAGGCATGCGAAGTATTGATATATGCAAAAGCTATAGCTTGTTGTTTAGTTGGAGACCAACTACCGCTAGTGATAGTCCCAATATTTTCTTCACCTTTAAGAACTGCGCAACCTTTTCTTCCTATTGCTTTACCTTCTATAGAGAGACCAACTAACTTTTTTTGAATACCTAATCTTGACTGCTCTTCAAGAAATCTTCTTCCAAAGAATTCGTGATTATTTTCTAGATGTACTAGCCAGCCTAACCCTGCTTCATATGGAGAAGTTTCTTCATTTATGTCTTGACCATAAAGATGCATTCCTGCTTCAAGTCTAAGAGTATCTCTAGCTCCTAAACCACAAGGGGCAACATTTTTGGAAATTGAGAAATCCCATAAATTAATTGCTGCTTTTTTAGATAAAAGTATTTCTAGACCATTTTCCCCTGTGTAGCCTGTCTTTGAAAAAAAAATTTTTTCTTTAGGCGAAATATTTTCAAAAATTGTATATTCGCATCCAAAGTTAGGGATATGTGAGATCGAGGATTCAATCCATTCTTCAAATAAATCGAATGAGTTTTTTCCCTGTAGTGCTAGAAGTACTTTGTCTTTTTTAAAGTTTGTTATCGAGATTTCAGACATATTTAAATTATTTTTTATCCACTGAAAATCATCTTCATATCTACTTGCATTAACTATTAACAATAATTCTGATATGTCATTTTCTTGCATACCAAGGTCATAAATTATTAAGTCATCTATTATGCCTCCTTTATCATTTAGCATTACTGTATAAAGTCCCTGACCTTCAGAAAAGGAGTATAAATTAGTAGGAAAAAGCTTTTGAATATAATCCTTTGGATTGATTCCTTTGATAGAAATCACACCCATATGAGAAATATCAAATAATCCTGCTGAAGATCTAACTGATTCATGCTCTTTAATTAATCCTGAAAATGATATGGGCATTTCCCAACCTGCAAAATCCACTAATTTTGCATTGGATTCAAAATATTTTGAATAAAGAGGACTTTTAAGCAAATCCATGAAATATTTAGTTTGTATTTAGTATTTTTACACTGTAGTTTAGAAATTTTTTATTGCATATTTTCTAATGACAAAATTAAGCTTCTAAGTACTTTGGCTGCAACTATGCTACTTACTCCGCTTTTATCAATATCTGGAGATAATTCCACAATGTCTGAAGCTACAATTCTAAAATCTTTTAAAGTTTTCAGTATTTCTTCAAAATCATTCCAAAAAAATCCTCCCGGTTCTGGAGTGCCCGTCCCTGCTAATAAACTGGGATCAAACCAATCTAAATCTATTGTTAAATAGATTGGTGACTTAGCGAATGGTAGAAGAGCTTGTTTTAACTCATGTGCATTTCCGCCTGGACAAAAGTTAACTAATTGGTTGTTGTTATTCATAATTTCAAATTCTTCCTTAGTCCCACTTCTAATTCCTACTTGTAAAATTTTCTTTTCAGGTAGCACTTCTAAGCATCTTTTCATAGTACAAGCATGACTATGTTCATTTCCTATATACGATTCTCTTAAATCTGCATGAGCATCAAGTTGAACCAATATCAAATCTGGATATTTTTTTACTAATGCTTCAATAGCACCTCTTGTAATAGAGTGTTCGCCTCCAAGCATAATAGGACTAAGACGTTTATTAATTAAATAATTTGTTGCTGATTTAACCGATTCAATAACGGACTTTGAGTCATTTTTATCAATTAGTATTGATCCAAAATCAACATAAATAATATCCTCTAAGTCTTTTTTTATTTTTGGACAATATGTTTCTAAACAAGAACTGACTTGTCTTATTGCTTCTGGACCAAATCTTGCTCCTGGTTTAAACGAACATGTCCCGTCATAATTAACTCCAAATATACCAATTGAGCAATTCTCGGGACTTCTTTTTGCTCCCATATAAATTGCATTTTCGTTATCAAATAAATTTTTTGTCATCTTATTAATTTAGTTCTTTAAAAATTTTATTTGGCATCATTTTGAATGCTGCATTTTGAAAATTTAAATTCCAAATTTCACATCCTTTTTCTATTTTTAGGACTTCATCATAATTGTGCTTTGATAAATTTAGATCTTCTGAAGAAGCGAAAGTCCAACTCCAAATCCCGCTTGGATATATAGGCACAAAGGAATACATAGTTTCAGAAACTTTAAATATATTTTTTAGGGTTTTCAAAATATTTATGTGAATATTTTTGAAGGATTCAGGAGATTCGCTTTGCGTTGCTAATATCCCCTTTGGTGTAAGTATTCTTTTACATTCTTTATAAAAAGAATCTGAAAATAATAAATTTGAAAATTCTGAGGGATCTGAACAATCTATAAAAATAACGTCGTAAAAATTATCTCTTGTTTTTTTTACCCATTTAACACCATCATCAACATGTATTTCTAATCTTTTGTCATTCCATGCTTCGCCTCCAATTTCTCTTAAAAATTTTTTAGATATTTTGATTACCTCCTCGTCAATTTCTACTAGATCAATTTTCGATATTTGAGAATATTTAACGCATTCTCTTGCCGTACCGCCGTCACCTCCACCAATAATTAGTACTTTAGATTTTTCGTCAATGCTACTTAATGCTGGATGCACAAGACACTCATGATAATATTTCTCGTCTTTAAGTGATGTCATCCAACAACCATCAAGCATTAAAGCTCTGCCATAGTATTCATTCTCAATAACAATAATTTCTTGATATTGTGATTTTTGTTTAATTAAAACATCTCCATTTAGACCGAATCTTGAGCCTTTATGGTATTCATCTATCCATGTTGAAATATTAGTCATTTGTTTTTTAAGAATTTTTTCTTTTAAGTTTTCGTTTGGCTATTTGCCAAAGCCGTTGAAAGTCTTTAGGAGTTTGTTTTTTTATATTATCGCCTGCATGATGTTCAATGATTGAAAATCTGTCTAAAAATTTTTTATTAGTTTTTTGTAGAGCTGATTCAGGATTTATTTTTAAAAAGTTTGAGAGATTCAGAAGGGTAAAGTAAATATCCCCAAATTCATTTTTTATTTCTGAATCATTATTGCTTTTAATTGCTTCCTTTAATTCATTAATCTCTTCTTGTAACTTTTCAAAAATCTGATCGGTACTCTCCCATTTAAAACCATATTCTTTAACAACATTTGTGATTTTATCTGTTCCAACCATTGGTGGTAAATTTTTGATTTTCCTATTTAAATTTTTACTAATTGATGATTCCATATGAGGTGTTTCTTCTTCTGCATTTTTAATGTTTTCCCAAATCTGTTGCGATTTTTCAAGAGATACTTTTTCTTTTTTTTTAAAAATATATGGATGTCTATTAATAATTTTCTTGTTTAGATTTTTTATAACATCATTTAGTTCAAATTCTTTTTTTTCGTAACCGATTTCAGCATGAAGCATTACTTGTAATAAAAGATCTCCTAACTCTTCACATATGTTATCCGCCTTTTTTTCATATATCGCATCTATAAATTCATTACTTTCTTCATGTAAAAATGGGATCAACGATTTATGAGACTGTATTTTCTGCCAAGGGCATCCCCAAGTTTTATCTTTTAATGATTTGATATTAGATATTAAAATTTTAAAGTTTTCTAAAGTCTCTAAATCGGAATTTTTTTGTACGTTATATCTATCGTTTGAGGACATAGGATATATTTTATTTATTTAATTTTGCCTCAATCATGAAATATTTAAATACTTAGTATAAATATTTCAACTTCATCTATTAGAATGGTTTATTATAAGGGCGATTAGCTCAGCGGTAGAGCGCCTGCCTTACAAGCAGGATGTCCCTGGTTCGAACCCTGGATCGCCCATTTATTATTTTTCTAATGACTGAGATCGTCAATCTTTCAATCAGTCAAAGCGCTGCTTCAGAACTATCTAGGCAAGCTTCTTTTGGAGGTTCTCCAGGAGAAATGTCGATTGATTTGGTAGAGGATAAAAATTGTTCTGAAGGATGGATGCATATTAAATTAAGGCCGGGTACATTTAATGGATCCCCTATTTCAAGAACTGAAGGAGTAACTTTATATGCGGATGTAAAAAAGTTTAATTTACTTAAAGATTTAAAATTAGATTATTACGGTGATTTGAGCGGTGGTGGATTTCTTATTTCAACACCAAAAAATGCAAAACGTTGTTCCTGTGGTTCTGGCTTCAAACTTTTGTAGAATGTATGTATCTTTTTTTGCAAACTAATATTATTTTCATTAATTAGCTGCTCTCAAGATAAAATAAACAAAAAGTTTTTCGAAATAAAATTTGCACATGACAGAGATGAATGATCAATTATCTTTAGAGAATTATTCACCTTTTGAAGTAGAGAAAAAGTGGCAAGAAAAATGGGAAAGTCTAAAGGCGTTTAGTCCTAACCCTGAGGATGATGGGGAGCCTTTTTGTGTTGTTATTCCGCCACCAAATGTAACTGGTTCTTTGCATATGGGGCATGCATTTAATACGGCTTTGATAGATGTTGTAGTACGTTTTCAAAGACTTTTAGGTAAGAATGTTTTGTGTTTACCGGGAACTGATCATGCTTCAATAGCTGTTCAAACTATTCTCGAAAAACAATTAAAAAGTGAAGGCAAAACAAGTGAAGATATTGGAAGAGATGAATTTCTTAAAAGAGCATGGAACTGGAAAGAAAAAAGTGGTGGAAGAATAGTTTCTCAATTAAAAAGGATAGGATATTCAGTTGACTGGACTAGAGAAAGATTTACTCTTGATCAAAAATTAAATGAAGCAGTGATTGAGGCTTTTAATATTCTCTATAAAAAGAATTTAATTTATAGAGGCGAATATTTAGTTAATTGGTGCCCTGAATCTCAATCTGCCGTAAGTGATCTTGAAGTTGAAATGCAAGAAGTAAATGGTCATTTATGGCATTTTAAATACCCTTTAATTTCTGAAAGTGGTGAACAGTTAGATAAGTACTTAGAAGTTGCAACAACAAGACCAGAAACTCTTTTGGGTGATACTGCGGTAGCAGTTAATCCTGATGATGATAGATATAAAGAATTTATTGGTGTAAAAGTAAAAGTTCCTTTTGTTGATAGAGAAATACCTATTATCGCTGATTCACATGTTGATAAAGATTTTGGTACGGGTTGTGTGAAGGTTACTCCAGCCCATGATCCAAATGATTTTGCAATAGGAAAAAGGCATAATTTAAAACAGATTAATGTAATGAATAAAGATGGAACTTTAAATATTAATGCAGGTATTTTTCAAAATTTAGATAGATATGAGGCTAGAAAGAAAATTATTAAAGAATTGGATAACTTAGGCCTATTGACAAAGATAGAGGACTATAAACATACTGTACCTTTTTCTGATAGAGGTAAGGTACCAATTGAACCTTTATTATCAACACAATGGTTTTTGAAAATGGATGATATATCACAAGGATGTCTTAATGAAATTGATTCTAAAAAACCATCGTTTATTCCTCCACGCTGGGAGAAAGTTTATAAGGATTGGTTAGAGAATATTAATGATTGGTGTATCAGTCGGCAATTGTGGTGGGGGCACCAAATACCAGCTTGGTATGTTTTAGATGAATCTCAAGACTCAATAGAACAAAATACTCCATATATCGTTGCAAGAAATGAAGAGGATGCCTTAATAGAAGCTAATAAAAAATTTGGATTAAATATTAAATTGGTTCGTGATAAAGATGTTTTGGATACATGGTTTTCAAGTGGTTTATGGCCTTTCTCAACCCTTGGTTGGCCAAATACAAATGATCCGGATTTTAAAAAATGGTATCCAAATAGTGTTCTTGTTACTGGTTTCGATATTATTTTCTTCTGGGTGGCAAGAATGACAATGATGGGGAATACTTTTACAAATAATATCCCTTTTAAGGATGTTTATATTCATGGTCTAGTTCGAGATGAAAACAATAAAAAAATGAGTAAAAGTTCAGGTAATGGCATTGATCCAATATTATTAATTGATAAATATGGTTCTGATGCTCTGCGATTTGCTTTAATTCGAGAAGTTGCAGGCGCTGGACAAGATATCCGGCTTGATTTTGATAGGAAAAAAGATACGTCTTCAACTGTTGAAGCTTCAAGAAATTTTGCGAATAAATTATGGAATGCAACTAAATTTGTGTTAATTAATAAAACTTCTAACAATAATGATTTGCTTAATGAGAGTGATGAAACTTCTTTGGAGTTGTGTGATAAGTGGATTTTATCGAAATTGAATCAGGTAAATATAAAAGTTGCTGCTTTGTTGAAAGAATATAAATTGGGAGAATCTGCGAAACTTCTATACGAATTTACGTGGAATGATTTTTGTGATTGGTATGTAGAATTTGCTAAACAAAGGTTTAATAATAAAGAAACTAATAATAGACAAATATCTGAAAAAGTTTTAATAAAAGTGCTCAATGATATTTTGGTGATGATTCATCCTTTTATGCCGCACATTACTGAAGAACTTTGGCATTTATTGCAACTTAAATCAGATAAAGAATTATTATCTCTTCAAAAATGGCCAACCCAAGAAAATAAATTTGTTGATACTAAGCTTGATAATTCTTTTCAACAACTCTTTGAAATTATTAGATTGATTAGAAATTTGAGAGCTGAATTAGGCCTCAAGCCATCAGAAAAAGTTCCTGTTTACTTGATTTCAGATAATGATGAATTGATTGATTTTCTAAAAATTTTAGTTGATGATATTCAAACCTTAACTAAATCTTCTGAAGTATTTATTTTTAAACCTAATGTTGTTGATAAAAAAGAGTTTGCTAAATCTTTTTCTGGGATAATTAGTGATTTAGAGGTTTACTTACCTTTTCAGGATTTTGTAAATATAGATGCATTAAAGGAAAGGCTAAACAAGGATCTAAAAAAGGTGACTATTGAATTAGATAATTTAAATAAGAGATTATCTAATAAAAATTTCGTGGATAAGGCTCCAAAAGATATTGTTGATGAATGTAGATTTAAATTAAATGAGGGTTCGGTACAAATGGAGAGAATTACAAAAAAACTCGAGCTTTTGAATTAAGAATGAATATATTCCTTGAAAATATTTATAATTTGTCTTTTTTTTTTAATACTGGAATTGGGATATTTTCGTTTGTTTGCATTTATATTTTAATTGTTTTATTAATACTCCCAGCTTCTTGGTTATCTTTATTATCAGGTTTTTTATATGGCTCATACTTAGGATCAATTATCGTTTTTTTCTCCGCTTCCTTAGGAGCATCAGTTGCTTTTTTTGTATCAAAAAGTTTTTTTGCAAAAAAGCTAAAAAATCTTTTTAGTCGTTATCCAAAATTAAGTGTTATGGAAAAAGTAGTAGAAAAAGGCGGACTTAAATTAATTTTTTTAGCAAGATTATCTCCGATATTTCCCTTCAGTATTCTTAATTATTTTTATGGTTTGAATAATGTTAAATTTCGAGATTTCGCTATTGGTCTTTTTGGAATAATTCCAGGAACTTTTCTTTATTGCTCAATAGGTAGTTTGGCAAAAAATATCCAGGAGCTAAAAAATGTCCAATCACCAAATAATTTATATATGACTATTGTTGGAATTATTTCAACTTTTTTAGTTGTATATTTCTCAGCTAAATATTCCAGGGAATATTTTGAAAAATCCTAAGAATTTACTCTTTAATATTCCAATCTCTAATAGATGCAATTAAGATAAACCACAAAAGCCTAAATTTACCTAGTAGAGTTTTGTTGGCTTCTAATTCGATATATTTTGCTTGTCCACAAGGTGTTTTTATGAAGTTGAAAACTGTTTTCTTTGTCATAAGTCTCTCTAAAAGTCCTGATGATTATTCTTACATTTTATAGCCTAGATTTTTAGTTTTTTTACTTAAAAACCACATTTTTCATAGACTACTTTGTGGAATACTATTTTTTAAAATTTAAACTTTTTCTCCAGCTTTAAATCCTCTAAAGCATTTGAATCTAGGAAACCTCAGACTAAAAGCCACTGCATCCTTTGATTTGGTTTTTGCATCAGCTCTGATTTCTACAAGTTGACCAATCAGTTGATTCCGTTTTGACCAATATTCTTCACGTTGGATATCACTAAATCCGCTTCCACAACTAAGACTGTATTCATGCCCATCATCTTCACCTTCTACTAGTACAGCTCCTAGTCTACCTTTATTGCGACCTGTGCCCTCCTCAACAGATACAACCTTTAAAGTGACTTCAATGAAAGGTTTTGCTTTTAACCAACTGTGTGTTCTTTTACATTCATACATTGCATCAGGATCTTTAATCATTACTCCTTCATATCCACCCTCCACAGCAGATTTATTCAGCTCTACAAATCTTTTCTGTCCCTCATTGGTGTCGAGGTCTACATTTTCCCAGTCAAGAGTTTTTATATGTCTAAGAAGTAAAGAATGTTTTCCTACCCATTCTTTTACTAATAAACTTCTTGCTGTTTGACTAGTGTTCCATCGCCCTTTTTGGAAGTCTTCAAGGGGACATAAGTCAAATAGATGTAGAACTGCGTCTTTTGTTTGTTTGCCATCTTTTCTATGAACCTGTTTCATTAAATCCTGAAAGTTAGCGCTCATTACTTCACCATCTAGGACCAAGTCATGAGGTGCAGGATCTTCTTTTAAGACGTTTTCTATTTCTGAGATAATATGACCAAAATTATGGAATTGTTTCCCATTACGAGAAAACATTTCTACTTTATTTTTTCTAATAATAGTTAAAACGCGCACACCATCTAATTTGATTTCAATTTGCTTTTTTCCTATCATTTTTTTTTCATGATTTGCACTGTCATGAGCTAAGGGACAAGAAAAAATAGGAATCGCATATTTGGGAAATTTCTTGGCTATCTTGTTGATTGTTTTTTCAGATACACCACATCTAAGATCTTTAATTAAAACTCGTCTATAAAATCCATTCCACTCTTCTTTTGTGGCAGATTCCATAGCTTTAATAATTGCATCGCGAGCAGCGTGACCAGTAAGCTCTCTTTGAATAAGCTTATTTGCTAATTCCCTAAAATCTTTCCATAAAAAATTTTGACTTTTTTCATTCTCTTTTTCAGGAACAATTTTTACACCAAAAGTTACCAATGGATCAAGTGCCATACGGATGCCCTCAAAAAAATCATCTAAACCATCTTCCATTGCTTCTGAGATGATTTTCTCTTTATCTAATCTACTTGGGTGTAATTCTAGTTGATGTATTATCTCTTCTTTAAACAATTCTTTTTGCCTCACAAGAAATTATTAATTCACTTTTGCTATTCTGTCTATTTTCCAATCATTGTCATTTTTTGCAAAAGTAAAATCTAATGGGAGCTCATCTTGTTTGTCTTCTGATTTTAAATTCAAAGTTATTATGATTTGATCTTCTTGGACTCTAGGTCTTCCTGATTTTAAATTTCTGTATTTATTAAGGTTTAAACTAGCTAAAAATTTAAGAAAGTCTTGTCGTTTTACATGAGTTTTATAAGTTTTTGTAGTCAAACCATAAGCTGCATCAATTCTGCCAGCAGCTATTTGATCGAAAAACTTTCTCACTAATGGATTAATTCCTCTGGCGCTTATAACTAATTTGACTGCATTAAAAGTCCAAAAAGAAACTAGTACAGCTCCGCCAACTAATAATGCTTTAATACCGATATCTTTAACTAATGTTGCATCCATGTTAATTTGAGTTTTTTATTACTTTAAGAAAAGAAATCGTTTTTGATGGCTTTTTTTGTCAAAATAATACTAATTTTAATCCATAATGCCTGTAATTCCTCTTTTACCCCTATTTCATAGATTTAATAGCCAATATTTTGAAAATTCTTTAACGATAAATAATCACCCTTTAGTAAAAGTTAGATGGAGTGATAATAGATTAAAAACTACTGCTGGTTTTTATAAAAGAAAACGTATTAATGGTTTTATTGATTCTGAAATTATCTTATCGAAACCTATCTTGAGTAAATTATCCACTAGTGAAATAAATAGTACTTTATGTCATGAAATGATTCATGCATGGGTAGATAGGATATTAAAGAAAAATGAGACACATGGTCCAAATTTCCTAGAAAAGATGCATGAAATTAATTCAAAAGAGAAGAATTTTCAAATTTCTGTAAGGCACTCATTTCCTATAGAAAGGAGAGAATTAAAATATATAGGGACTTGTCAACATTGTGGTGAGAAATTTTTTTATAGAAAAAGAATAAAGAATATAGCCTGTAAAAAATGTTGTGTAAATTTCTTTAATGGATCATGGAATAAAAAGTGTTTAATTTTGTTTGATTAGAAATAATTAGATGTGTTTTTGTTTCTATCTTTGGAATTATTTATTTTTTTAATGTAATTTATATTTTAAAAAGAACAATAATTTATGGATTCAAGGAGAATTAGAAATCTTAGAAATAGTATTGATAGAAATATTGTTGATAAACAAGTTGATAAAATTTTTGAAACTGGAAGACAATTCGTTGATGGAGTATCTGGTTCTAGGCCAGGTAAAAGAAGGAACTCAGATTTTCAAGGGATAACAAGTAAGAGTGTTAAAAAAGTGGGAAGATGGGTATCTGAAAAAGTGGATTTATTTTTTGATGAAGAAAATGATGATTGGAATGATGAGAATTTTTACGATGATCAAAGCGATATTAAGACATTTTCCAGAGAATCAAATTCTTATGAATCTACTACACAGCATTCAAAAAGACCTTTAGAAGCAATATCTTTAAGGCAACCAAAAAATTTACAGAAAACTGAGCAAAAAAAATTACCTTATGTGAAAGAGACTAAGGACGATGATTGGCCTGATGACATGGATTTCAAAGTTGAAAGATGGCAAAGAGCTTCAGAAAATGAGAATAATATTTCGAGAGATCAATCAATCCAACAAGTTCAATCAAAATCAAGAAATCTTCCCAGATCAAGAAGAAGAAGAGTATAGTTTGGTAAATTCTTTAATCCCTGAATAACCTAGTAAAGTTTCTAAAGTTGGATTGAAAACTTCTCTTATAATTGTTAAGGGTTTTTTGTCTCGAAAAAATCTGTAATTTCTTGACCAAAATGGACCTTTAAAGCAAAATTGATCTTCTAACCATTTTTCATTCACAAGTGAAATACAATCAACTTCTCTAAATAATTCTGATCTATCTTGTGTCAAATTCTTCCAAATTGGCTCTTCTTTGGCTTTTAAATTTTCACTCACTTGATCTGCATTCCACCAACTTTCTGCCCATGCTAGGTTTTTATTATTGCTTTTAATCCATACTTGTCTTCTAATTAAAGGGCCATTTAACTGACTCAATTCTGTAGGACCTTCTTGAGTGGATAGAGGATCTAATTGCATTGAAATTAGTTTAATTTTTGTCTCTTGATTAGTTAAAAGTTGCAGATGTCTAGTTGGACTTCCATCGCCAAGGAGCATTAATTTCCATGGACCAGATATTTTTGGTAGTGAATTCTTCACTAAAAAATTAGAGGCTTTTTCTTCCCATAAAATTTTTGGAGAGTTAAAAAGTTTATTATTCAGTGCTCTGAAGGAGTGCTTTTAAGATGATAACTTTTTTTAGCAAAAATATTTGCCTTGTCTTTTTTTATCTCTCTTATTTTTAGCCAAACAAGTAAAGCAGTTAAATCAGCTTTGCTAACCCCAGGAATTTTTGAAGCATCACCAAAATTTTTTGGCTTTATCTTATTCAAATTTTCTCTAGCTTCTAAAGATAATGTATCTATTTTTTCGTAATTTATTTCTTGAGGCAGAGATTTACAACTTTGACGATTTATTTGTTCAATGCTGTTTTTTTGTCTTTTAAGATAACCCTCGTATTTAATATCTATTTCAACACCTTCTTGTATTGAAGAAGCTATATTTTTTTCAATCAAATTATATTTAATTAAATCTGAATAATGAAAGTTTGGTCTTTTTAAGAGTTCTTTCAAAGTTGTTGAACCTTTGATTTTTGATCCAGTGGCTAATTCTAATTTTTTTGATATTTCATCAGTGTTTTTTATACGAGTGTTTTTTAATCTTAATTTCTCTTCTTCAAGGAGTTTCATTTTTTCTTGATAGACCGACCATCTTTTCTCATCAATTAGCCCTATTTCATAACCTAATGGGGTTAATCGCCTATCTGCATTATCTCCTCTAAGGGTCAATCTGTATTCACTCCTACTAGTAAGAACTCTATATGGTTCTTTGAGATCTTTGGTAATTAAATCATTGATCATTGTTCCTATATAGCTGCTTTCTCTAGTGAAGATTATTGGATCTTTTTTGTTTAGTTTTCTTGTTGCATTGACTCCGGCTACTAATCCTTGTGCTGCTGCTTCTTCATAACCAGTAGTTCCATTAATTTGTCCAGCACTAAATAAATATTCAATTTCTTTGGTTTCGAGTGATGTTTGGAGTTGTGTTGCAGGTATATAGTCATACTCGACAGCATAAGCTGGTCGCAACATTTTACATTCATTTAATCCAGGTAAGGTTCTTAGAAGTTCTAGTTGAATACTTTCAGGTAAACCTGTAGAGAATCCTTGAACATATATTTCAGGGGTATTAATTCCTTCTGGTTCTAAGAAAATTTGATGTGATTCTTTATCAGCAAATTTAACTATTTTATCTTCAATTGATGGACAATATCTTGGCCCCTTACTATCAATAAAACCACCGTAAATGGGAGTTAAATGTAAATTGTCTCGAATTAGTTGATGCGTTTTGGTGGTTGTTCTTGTGATATGACAACTAACTTGGGGCATATTATTTTTGATATCTGGATCAAACGAAAAATATTTATCTGCTGCAGTACTTGGTTGAATATCTAATTCATCAAAAATGATACTTCTTTTATCAACTCTTGCTGGAGTTCCCGTTTTTAAACGTTCTGTTTTAATACCAATTTCGTGTAAATTTTGAGTAAGACCTTTTGCTGCTTGTTCGCCCGATCTACCAGCTGACATTGATTTATTTCCTATCCATATTCTTCCTTCTAAGAACGTACCAGCTGTGATGATAACTGATCTTGCTGAATAATAACTACCAAAGAAAGTCCTTACACCCTTTATTCTTTTTTTTACGATTTTTTTTGAGTTCAATCCAATTTCTTCAGTTTTTCCGATATCTAGTCCAGTAATCATTGCTTCTTTTAATGATAAATTATCTGTATTTTGTAGTATTTCAATCATCTTTTTTGAGTATTCTCTTTTATCTGTCTGAGCTCTTAGTGCCCATACAGCTGGACCTCTACTTGCATTTAATATTCTTTTTTGTATAGCTGTCTCATCAGCTAATTTACCAATAATTCCACCTAATGCATCAACTTCATGTACCAACTGACTTTTTGCTGGGCCGCCAACAGCAGGGTTGCAAGGTTGCCAGGCAATCCTATCTAAATTGATTGTAAATAAGGCCGTAGAAAATCCTAATTTTGCTGTTGTTATAGCGGCTTCGCATCCTGCATGTCCTCCACCAATAACGATGACATCAAAAGATTCATTTGTTGAGTGATGATCTTGCATTTTAGGATTGATTTAATTAGCTAAATTCCTAAATCTCGTAAATTGAGGTTCAAATAATAATTTAACAGTTCCTACGGGTCCATTTCTATGTTTAGTGACAATGATTTCTGTAATTCCTCTATCTTCAGTCTCTGGATTATAGTATTCGTCTCTATAAATCATTAATACTAAATCTGCGTCTTGTTCAATAGATCCTGATTCTCTTAAATCGCTTAACATTGGTCTTTTATTTGTTCTAGACTCTACCCCTCTACTAAGCTGAGATAAAGCTACTACTGGTACTTTTAATTCTCTGGCCATGCTTTTAAGACCTCTTGTTATTCGTGAAAGTTCTTGCACTCTATTATCAGGGGTTGATCCTTCCATCAACTGAAGGTAATCAATCACAATTAATCCAAGTTCTTTTTTTTGTTCAGCTATTAATCTTCTGCACAGAGATCTCATCTCTAAAACACTTAAGTTAGGCTTGTCATCTATAAATATTGGTAATTGACCTAATGAATTGATACCTTCTCCGAGTAATGGCCATTCATCTTGCTGTAATCTTCCTGTTCTTAGCCTGCCACTCTCGATTCCAACTTCCATAGAGAGCAATCTATATGTCAATTGTTCTTTACTCATTTCAAGGCTAAATACACACACAGGTAAATCTTGCGATTGTGCAACATTTTTTGCCAGATTAAGAACCATTGAAGTTTTTCCCATTGAAGGTCTTCCAGCAACAATTATTAAATCACTTCTTTGAAAACCTTGAGTCATCGCATCAAGGTCGTAGAAATTTACTGGAATACCAGCTACTGAAGTACCTAATGATCTTGACTCTATTTCATTGAAAGTACTTGTAAGGATTTCAGCTGCCTGAGTCAGGCCTTTTGAAGGTTTTTCTTGGCTGATTTCAAATATTTTTTGCTCTGCTTTGTCTAGAACTTCATTAGTATCTTGAGTTTGATCAAAACCTAGTTGAACCACCTCATTTCCAGATTTGATAAGTTGCCTCCTCATGAATTTGTCGTTAATCAAATTAGCAACTTGTTCTATGGAAGCGGTTGAGGAAACATTTTCAACTAATTCTACTAGTTTGCTGTTCCCTCCAATTTTTTCTAGTGATCCATTATCTGCTAACCATGCACTCATTGATGTTAAATCAGTTGGTTTACCTTGGGTATGCAACATTAATGCTGTTTTATAAATCTCTTGATGGGCATTTATATAAAAAGCTTCAGGTTTAATTAAGTCTGCAATTCTACCGATCGCGTCTGGATCAAGAAGAATGCCACCAAGAATAGCTTCCTCTGCTTGAACGTTTTGAGGAGGGACTAATCCAGCATTTACAGTATTAAAATCTGTTTTAAAATTTTTATTTTGCCCATTATTTGGAAAAGGTACGGAAACCATATCTTTAATTGCTTAGATATATACTCTGGCTACTTTTCAAAATAATGCAACAAATTGATTAACTTGTTACTTCAATATTTACTTCTGCATTTACTTCTGAATGTAATTTTATTTTTGCAGTAAAGGAACCTAAATTATGAATATCAGGAACTGTGATGTTTCTTCTATCAATTTCTTTTTTAGTAGCTGCTTCTATTGCTTCTGCAACATCTCCATTGGTAACTGTTCCAAAAAGCACGCCATCTTCTCCAACCTGTTTTTTAATAGTGAATCTACCTATTGTTGATAATGCAGTTTGGAAGTCTAAAGCTTCTTGCTTTAATTTATCAGCAGCAATTTTTTCTTTTTCTTTTTTCCTTTCAATTTGTTTAAGAACAGCTGGTGTTACATTCATTGCTTTTCCATAAGGTAATAGGAAATTCCTTGCATATCCAGGCGCTACTTCAACTAGATCACCTTCTTTACCAAGTGATGCTATTGATTCAGTTAATGCGACTTGTACTCTTTTAGCCATGAAAATATTGAACAATATAATTAATAATAAGACCTAGAGGGTAACTTTACTTTTTTTGCAAGACCAAATTTCGCAAGAATCTTAATATGTTCCCAAGTTATATCGATTTGACCTCTAAATAATCCCTGTTTTGCCGAATTGGGAAATGCATGATGATTATTATGCCAACCTTCTCCAAATGTTAATGCAGCAACCCACGCATTGTTTTTAGAAGAATCACCACTTTCAAATGGCGCTTTACCCCAACAATGAGTAGCTGAATTTACTAGCCAAGTTATGTGATAAACCACAACAAGCCTTAATGGAATTCCCCATAGCACCAAAGCCCAACCTCCAACTCCTAATTTTTGTCCTATTGCATACAAAGAAAATCCAATAGGAATTTGTAAAAATAAAAAATATTTATTTAAGAATCTATAGTATGGATCCTTGATTAAATCTGCACTTAGTTTTGGAACAGCTTTTAGTGCTTCAACGTCTTTAAACATCCAACCCATATGACTCCACCAAAACCCCTTTTTACTATTGTGATGATCTACTTCAGTATCTGAAAAAGAGTGGTGATGCCTATGTAAACCTACCCAATCTATTGGTCCATGCTGGCAACTTATGGCTCCACAGGTAGCAAAAAATCTTTCTAACCATCTCGGAACAATGAACGATCTGTGTGATAACAATCTGTGATATCCAAGAGTGACACCTAAACAAGCAGTTACCCAGTAAAAAAATAATAATGATGTGACTGCAGGAAGACTCCAAAATTTTGGTTGTATAGCTATAAGAGAAAGAATATGAATTGCAACCATGAAAACTATTGTTCCCCAAGTTTTATGTAGTCTTGGAGGATATCTTTTTGAATGACTGGAAGGTTCCAGTAATTTTTCTGAGAGTTCTACAACTTTTTCAGCTGGGACAGGTTTTTTTAATTTTGCTGTTTCTTGGAAAATTATTGAATTCATGATATTGAAATACTATTTTCAAAATTACCGATATGTAATATTATCATACTATACTATTGATAAGTTTAATTATCTGTGAGTCTCGGATATCGCGATAAATTATCTAGGGGTCGAAGGGCTATGGCTCATTTGATACACCTCTGGCATGAGAGAAATGGATGGTCACACAGAGTTCTGCCATTACTTTCTGAAGTTCTTGATTTAGGTAAAGTTCATAATTCGCAAATTTCTAATCTTAGGAATGGGAAGTTATCTTCGCCAGGTCCTGAGGTTTTTCTTGCTTTAGCTCAAGTTAATATGATTCTTGATCAAGGTATAGAAAAAATCAGGGATCGTTTTGAAAGTGATTACCCAGAGTTATGGAAATCTTTGGAAGAGTCTGCATTACCCCTAAAAAATGATTCTGGTAATCCATTGTCGGCCGGTGAGTTATTCGAGATATTTTCAGGCTTAAAATCTCTACCATCATCTTTTGACTGGTACATAGAAGATGAAGAAGCTTCTGCTTTAAGTGATGCTCTTTCAGTGCATTTTTGTCAGGATAAGGCTTGGAGATCATGTAAAATTCAGGTAATGGAAGCCTATGCTGTCAATAAATCTGCCCGCAGAGAACGTTTTGCTGAGGTAATAGCGGGAATTAGAGATTATACGGCAGAAGAATTAGATGGAGAACTTCTTGATTTATATGAGGCTTCAAAAAAACTTTCTTATTTTCAGGGTAGAGGACCCAATGCTTTCCTCGCAGAATTAAGAAATTTAGCTTCCGAAAAATAACATGAATTTTCATAATAAATGACGCTAAACAATAACTTAAAATTGGCTGAAAACGCTGTTCTTTCTGTCGAAGAGAGTTTAAGTGAAGTTTTCCAAGAAAGGTCCAATCAGGTTTTTCAGAAATTAGAAAATATTTTGACAATTTTTAAGGAAGAAAAAGTTTCTACTAGTCATTTCAATCAATCTTCGGGTAGTGGTCATGATGATATATCTAGAGAAAAAATTGATGCGGTTTTTGCAAGATTGTTTCTCGCTGAAAAAGCAGCTGTGAGGATGCAATTTGTAAGTGGAACGCATGCAATAAGTTCTGTTTTATTTGGAATTCTTAGACCTGGAGATGTAATGTTATCTCTTACAGGACAACCATATGACACGTTAGAAGAAGTTATAGGAATAAGGGGAGGAGGTAAAGGCTCACTTAAAGATTTTGAGATTGAATATAAACAAATAAATATCTGCGAGAATTTTGATTCTTTTGAAGAAAAAATTGTACATTCTTTTAAAGAAAATTCATGCAAATTAGTATTCATACAAAAAAGTTGTGGATATAGTTGGAGAAAGTCTCTTACGAATCATCAGATAGAGAAAATTTGTAGCCTTATTCATTCTCTTGATCCTAACTGTATATGTTTTGTTGATAACTGTTATGGGGAGCTTGTTGAAGATAGTGAACCAATTTCTAAAGGGGCTAATATAATTGCTGGATCATTGATTAAAAATTTGGGAGGAACAATAGTTCCTACTGGTGGTTACGTTGCAGGAGATGCAGAGTTGGTTGAGATGGCATGTTCTAGATTAACTTCACCAGGTATTGGTTCATCTGCAGGAATAAATTTTGGACTAGGAAGATTAATTTTGCAGGGTTTGTTTTTAGCGCCACAAATTGTTCACGAATCACTAAAAGGTGCTGATATGGTTGCAGCAGTTTTTAAAAATTTGGGATTTAAGGTTTTGCCAGAGCCAGCAACTTATAGATCTGATCTAATTCAGTCAGTAAGGTTGAATAATCCTGATTTGGTACAAAAAGTTTGTCAATCTTTTCAAAATTCTTCACCAGTAGATTCTTTTCTTAATGTTGTTCCATCATCAATGGATGGATATGATTCAAAATTATTAATGGCAGGAGGTACATTTATTGAAGGTAGTACAAGTGAATTTTCCGCTGATGCTCCTCTAAGAGATCCTTACAATATTTTTGTTCAAGGTGGTTCTCACATAGCTCACATCAAAATTGCACTAATTCAACTATTATCTGAACTACTAGAGGAAAAATTAATTTCAAAGGATTCTCTATTTTCTTTATCAATTTAATCATGTCTTACCAGTTTCCAGACAACCTTAACTATGCTGATACCCATGAGTATGTCTTGGAAGAAAATGGATTGTTTAAAATTGGAGTCAGTGAATTTGCTATAGATCAATTAGGCGATATCGTTTTTGTTGAGTTAGCTGATCAAGGGAAGATTTTAGAGAAAGGTGAGACTTTTGGAACAATAGAATCCGTAAAGGCCGTTGAGGAAGTCTACCTGCCTTTTTCAGGGGAAATAGTAACTGTAAATGAAAGTGTTATTGATAACCCTGAGCTTTTACAGAATGATCCTATTGGAGAAGGTTGGTTAGTTATTTTGAAACCAGAATCAGAAGTATCAATTGCTGATTTGTTGACTTCTGAGGAATATCAATCAAAGGTGGTACCAAAATAAGACAAATTTTTTAAAAGGAGCTATTTTAAAGAAAAATATTTTAAATATGACATCCAAATTTGGGTCCGATTTTTTTATAGATAGGCATCTGGGGTTAGGAGATAATGATGAGAGAAGTATGCTGAACAAGCTTGGTTTTAATAACATTGATCAATTTATAAACCAAGTGATTCCTGAAGATATCCAGTTTAAAGATAAATCTTCAGAAATATTGCCCCAAGGTTGTTCAGAAATTGAAGCTTTAAATGAATTAGAAGAGATTGCGAAGAAAAATACCAAAATGAGATCATTAATAGGCCTTGGTTATTATGACAATCACATGCCTAAAGTAATCCAAAGACATGTTCTAGAAAATCCGAGGTGGTACACGTCTTATACTCCATATCAAGCAGAAATTGCACAAGGAAGATTAGAAGCTCTATTTAATTTTCAGACTATTGTTTGTGAACTAACAGGGTTTTCTGTCGCTAATGCATCTTTATTAGATGAGGGAACTGCTGCTGCAGAAGCTATGGCAATGAGTTTCGCCGCAAGAAAAAATAAATCTTCAAAAGTCTACTTAGTGGAATCAAATGTTTTTGATCATACTTTTAATGTTCTGCAAACCAGAGCAAAACCCTTGGGAATATCCTTAAGACGCTTTACTCAAAGCAATCTTCCTAACCATGATGATGTTTTTGGAATTTTGTTGCAATTACCCGGTAAAAATGGGCAATTATTTGATCCCACATTCCTAATATCACAAGCACATAGATCAGAAATAATTGTAACTGCATCTATTGATCCACTGGCACAAGTTTTAATTAAACCAATTTCTGAATTTGGTGTTGATGTAGCAGTGGGTAGTATGCAAAGATTTGGCGTTCCAATGGGTTTTGGTGGGCCACATGCAGCATTTTTTGCCTGTAGCGAAAAATATAAAAGGCTGATACCTGGAAGAATTGTTGGGCAAACTCTCTCTAAAAATGGAGAAAAGTCACTAAGACTAGCATTGCAAACAAGAGAGCAACATATTAGAAGGGAAAAGGCCACTAGTAATATTTGTACTGCTCAATCCTTGTTAGCCATAATTTCTTCTTTTTATGCTATTTATCATGGACCCTCAGGATTAATGCAAATTGCTAAGAGATTAGTGGAGTTGAGACTAAATTTAGAATCAGGTTTGGCTGATTTAGGTTTTGATATTCCTAATGGCATTAGATTTGATAGTGTTGATGTTTATACTAAGTACTCCCAGAGGATCCATAATGAAGCTTTAAAAAATGGATATAACTTAAGAATTTTGCCGTTAGGATCAACTATTGAAAATTCAACTGGTTTTGGGATCTCTTTAGATGAACTTAGTAATGAAAAAGAAATTAAAGATATTTTGAATTTCATATCAAACCTTATAGAAAAAAAAGAAGATTTAGAGCATATAAGATTTGATAAAAGTTTTCAGCTTGAAAGTTTAGCTTTGAGATCTAGTGAATGGATGCAGCAAGATATATTCACAAATTACAAAAGTGAAACCGAATTAATGAGATATATATTCCGACTTGCTGAAAAAGATTTTTCTCTGGTAGATGGAATGATGCCATTAGGAAGCTGTACCATGAAGTTAAATTCTGCAGCAGAGTTAAATCCTGTCTCTTGGGCTAATTTATCTTCTATTCATCCTTTTTCTCCACCAGATCAAACTAAGGGCTATTCAAAAATAATATCTGACCTGGAAAAATGGATAAGCGATATAGTTGGTTTAAAGTCAGTTTCTTTTCAACCAAATGCAGGCTCTCAGGGAGAGTTTGCAGGATTATTAGCAATAAATTCTTACTTTGAATCAAAAGGTGAACTTTCAAGAAAAAAATGTTTAATTCCTAAAAGTGCTCATGGAACAAATCCTGCTAGTGCAGTTATGGCAGGATTTGATGTTTTAACGGTTGAATGTGATGACGAAGGAAATATTGATTTCCAAGATTTGTCTATTAAGGTCAATAAATTTGATAACCAAATAGGAGCTCTTATGTTGACCTACCCTTCTACTCATGGAGTTTTTGAATTGCAAATCAGAAAGATATGTGACTTAATTCACTCTGCCGGGGGATTTGTCTATTTAGACGGAGCAAATTTGAATGCTCAGGTTGGATTATGTAAACCCGGTAACTATGGTGTTGATGTTTGTCATTTGAATTTACATAAAACATTCTGTATCCCACATGGAGGAGGAGGTCCTGGAGTAGGACCAGTTGCTGCATCAGAAACTTTAAGCCCATTTCTCCCTACTCATTCTTTAAAGGATAATAATTTATCTAATAGTTTCAATTATGTTTCTTCTGCCAAGTATGGGAGTGCAAGTATTCTCCCAATAAGTTGGATGTATATAAAAATGGCTGGTTTTAGTGGTTTAAGGAAAGCAACTGAGCATGCAATTTTATCTGCAAATTATATTGCGCATTCTTTAAAGCATAAATTTAAGATTCTTTATAAAGGAAAAAATAATTTTGTCGCACATGAATGTATTTTAGATTTTAGAGATTTAAAATCCAAAACTGGTTTGAGTGTAAATGATTTAGCTAAACGATTAATAGACTATAGTTTTCATGCCCCAACTATAAGTTGGCCTGTTCCAGAGACCATAATGATAGAGCCTACTGAAAGTGAAAGTTTGGCTGAATTGAATAGATTTTGTGAGGCTATGCTATTGATTGGAGAAGAAATCAGCGAAATAGAAAATAATATTGAATTAAATAATAATAATGTAATAAGTAATGCTCCTCATACGCTGAAAGAGTTAATAGCTGAAAATTGGAATTATCCTTATTCAAAAGAAAAAGCTTCTTTTCCTTATAAAACTCCAACAACTATTAAGTTTTGGTCTTCAGTTTCTAGAATTAATAATGCTTATGGCGATCGCAATTTAATTTGTTCTTGCAATGTAAATCAAGGAGAGGTTTTGGAAGAAAAAAAATGTGCTTAAAGGACTAGCGTCCTTGTATTTACTTAGTTATTATCAATATGAATAAAAATTTAATATTTTCTTATAGAATTTTTTTAAATTTTTTTATTAAAATAATCGGGCATCAAATTTTTTGGGGTATTTGAAGCTATGACCAAAGATTTTAAATCTGGTAATGTTACTCACTTGCCAGTTAAAAACGTCGACTTACCAAGTTTTGTCAATAATTCTTCAGGAGATAACACAAATATTTGTTCCATCGAGGGAACTAATGTTATCAGGGTACCTTTTGGTAAAAAATTTTCAAAGAAAAAAAGGCCTGAAAAGAATCAAAATATCGCTACTCTAATACTTCCTTTAACTTCATATAGTAATCCTACTCCTCCACACGTAGCATAATTTGCGCCAAGTTTAATCTATTTCTTTAAGAGTATCTGAATAATAACTTTGCAATTGCAATGTTGCTTGATTCCAGTCCCATTTTTCTGCTTCCTGTCGTGCTTTTTTTCTCATAACTTCTCTTTTGTCTTCATTCTCTAGAATTTTTTTTGTCGCTTCAATCAAACTTTGTACCCCATTATCTTTTTCATCAGGATCATATAAGCAACCATTAATCCCATCGCTAATTATATCTGGAATCCCTCCCTTGTTGGCTCCGATAACTGGACAACCTGCCGCCATTGCTTCTAGTAAAACTAATCCAAGTGTTTCTGTACTAGAGGGAAATAAAAATATATCTCCAGAGGCATAGGCGCTAGCCAGTTCATCTCCAGATAAATATCCTATGAAATTAGTCTTGGTATTTTCGAAGATTTTTTCAAGTTGGTTTCTATATGGTCCGTCACCTACAAGTGCTAAGCAAGCATTAGGGATACTTTCTAAGACTGGTTTAATTCTCTCAATTTGTTTTTCTGCTGATAATCTTCCTACATAAATCAACAAATAATTAGCGTCTTTATATTTTCCAAATAATTTTTCTCTCATTTTCTCACTTCTCAAGTCTGGTCTAAAACTATAAGTATCTACTCCTCTTTGCCAAAGAGCAGTCCTTTGAATACCTTTATCTTTTAATTCATTGACCATAGCGGTGGAAGTACATAAATTTAATAAAGCTTGATTATGAGCTGCTTTAAGTAATTCCCACAAAAGTGGCTCTAACATTCCCATACCGTAATGTTCCAGATATTTCGGAAGATGAGTATGATAGCTAGCGATTAAGGGAATATTATTAGTTTTCGCCAACCATATGCCACCTAAGCCAAGTACAGCTGGATTAACAACATGTATCAAATCTGGGTTAAATTTTTCTAACTTATCTGAGACTGCAGGACCTGGTAAACCTAGCTTCAACTCCGGGTATAAGGGTAATGGCATTGCAGCAACTCCAACTACAGTTGCTCCCATATATGATTCTGGACACCCCTCTGGACAAAAAATTATAACTTCATCACCATTTTTTATTAAAAATTCAATCGTTTTAGTCAGTCTTGTGACTATGCCGTCAACTTTAGGTAAAAAAGTTTCAGTAAACAATGCAATTTTCACTTTCTTAGGGTAACTATTTCACAAATTTTAATTAGTCTTTATAGCCTCAGCTTGTTTTTTAGTCCAGGATGAAACACATGGTATGCGCTTAAGATCACATCTATTGGAGTATTTTTTAGCAACTTCTACAACTTCTTCTAATAAGCCATTATCAAGAGTCGTTGGGTTTAAACCTAATTCTATAAAGCATTTATTATCAACAATCAGATCATTTTCTACTGCTTCATTCCTTGGATTTGGTAAATAATTGATATTAGCTCCTGTAAGAGAAGCAACTTTTTTAGCTAGTTCTCCAACTTGATGACTCTCAGTCATTTGATTAAATATTTTGACTCTTTCTCCAGATTTTGGAGGATTTTCAAGAGCAAGTTGTACGCACTTTACAGAGTCTTTTATATGAATAAACGCTCTTGTTTGCCCTCCTGTCCCATGAACACTTAATGGATATCCAATTGCAGCCTGCATTAGAAATCTGTTTAAAACAGTTCCATAATCTCCGTCATAGTCAAATCGGTTTGTCAATCTAGGATCTTTTAAAGTTGCTTCTGTATTTGTCCCCCAAACAATTCCTTGATGTAAATCAGTGATCCTTACAAGATCATTTTTGTTGTAGTAAAGAAATAATAGTTGATCTAAAGTTTTAGTCATATGGTAAACACTACCTGGACTTGCAGGGTGTAATATTTCTTCTTCAAAGCGGCTTCCATCTGGTTGTGGAACTTCAACTTTTAGATAACCTTCTGGGATTGTGGCGCCTCTATGTGATCCATATCCGTAGACTCCCATTGTTCCTAAATGAACAACATGAATATCTAAATTACTCTCTACTATTGCAGCAAGAAGGTTGTGGGTGCCATTAACATTATTATCTACTGTATATCTTTTGGTAAAACTCGATTTCATAGAGTAAGGTGCTGCTCTTTGTTCTGCAAAATGGATCACGGAATCAGGTTTTTCATCAATGAGCAAATTAAGTAATTTTTGATATTGCTTAGAGATATCCATGTTAAGAAATCTCATAGGCTTACCTCCAATCTCTTCCCATGCAGAAAGTCGTTCTGTTATCGAAGTAATTGGAGTTAAAGATTCCACCTCTAGATCAATATCAATTTTTCTACGACTTAAATTGTCGACAATAATTACATCATGATTTTGCTCTGCTAAATTCACCGCACAAGGCCAACCGCAAAAACCATCTCCACCTAGAACAATAACTTTCACTCAGAACTCCAGAATTAATTGATTCATAATATATTTATTAAATTACTACAGCGTGCTTCCAATTTGCGAAAAAACATTGTAAATAGTTTCAAATCTTCTTTCTTAATACGATAAATAGTGTCAAATAATAAATGTCTACACTTGTTTTGAACTTTGCTAAATTTAGAGATTTAGATAGATATATTTTCTTCTGGTGAACTTGCTATTGCAAAGTCTTGTTTTTTAATTCTTCCCGCCAGAAAAGATTGCCTGCCAGCTTTGACTCCATTATTTATCGCTTGAGCCATTAGAGGAGGATTTTTAGCTTGTGCTATTGCACTATTGATTAAGACACCATCAGCGCCAAGTTCCATAGCTTGAGAGGCTTCACTTGGCACTCCAATTCCTGCGTCAATTATTACTGGTACTTTTGCATTCTCAATAATTATCTTTATATTTGATAAGTTTAATAAACCTTGTCCTGATCCAATAGGCGAACCTAGTGGCATTACAGTTGCACAACCTATTTCTTCTAGTCTTTTTGCAAGAATAGGATCTGCATTGATATAGGGTAGTACAGTAAAACCTTTTTTTATTAAAATTTCGGCTGCTTTAAGGGTTTCTATTGGATCTGGGAGTAAATACTTTTTGTCTGGAATTACTTCTAACTTCACAAAGTTATTTTCTTCTTGACCAGATAATTTTGCAAGTTCTCTTCCCAAAATTGCTATTCTGACTGCTTCATCGGAATTAATGCAACCAGCTGTATTAGGAAGCATCCAGTATTTTTTCCAGTTGATCTTTTCGAGTAAATTTTCTCCTGTCTGATCATTTTTAATTCTTCTAACCGCTACGGTTATGATGTCAGTCTCAGAATTTGACAAACTTTCTAGCATATCTTGAGTAGATTCGTATTTCCCAGTGCCCACCATTAATCTACTGGAAAATTGTTTTCCTCCAATTTGTAAAGATGAATAATTTTTCATATTTAGAATCCCTTATCTTTAATACCTTTATAAGGTTTGTAATTGTTTCTTTTTTCTAATTCCTTGCTTTTTTTAATTGCAGTTTTGTTTTTTGGATCTATCACCAAAACCTTTTGATAGGTGGCATATGCCAAGTCGTACTCAAGTAAACGCTGTTGTGCTGATGCGAGATTATTTAGGGCTATAGGATATTCTGGGAGTGATTTTATCGCAGAGTTGTAGTGTTTAATTGCTTTCTTAAATTCATTTTGAGCAGCATAAGAAAATCCTAAAGCATTATTTATTATCGCTTTGGCTTCATCAGGTTCATTTTCGTAATTTTCAAGTGCTTTTAAAAAAGTTTTAGTTGCTTCAGAATATAATCTTTTTTTTATCTGAATAGAACCAAATTCATATAATTCTGTAGCCTGGGTAAGCGAATCTAAACCTTTCTGCTCGAATTTTACTAAATTTAATTCTTCACTTCTTGTTTTTAGAAATTGTCTGAATACAAAAATAGAAATTATTATTAATACTACAAAAAGAATTATTAAATAGGATTGAAAGGAAGAAATTTCCATTATTTATAATTTCTTTTCTAGATTATATTGTTTTTTCTAATTACTAACGGAAGCAACAATTTTTTCAAAACATTTAGGATCGTTTAAGGCTAATTGAGCAAGCATTTTTCTGTTAATAATAATTTCTGAATTTTTCATGCCATTTATTAACTTGCTGTAGTTTGTTCCATTTATTCTTGCAGATGCGTTAATTCTAGAAATCCAAAGTCTTCTAAAATCTCTTTTTCTTCTTCTTCTATCCCTATAAGCATTACAAAGAGCTTTCATCACTCTTTGGTTTGCGGTTCTGAAAAGATTTTTGTTGCCGCCTCTAAAACCTTTTGCAAGATTTAAGATTTTGTTTCTTCTTTTTCTGGCTATGTTGCCTCTTTTTACGCGTGCCATGAATATCTAATAAAAATTGGTTAAAGATTTATGCGTATGGAATCATTAATCTTACATTATCAGCATCTCTTTCATCAACTACTGCTTTTGTTGATAGATGTCTTTTTAATTTAGAGCTTTTATGATCAAGTAAATGATTATGGAAAGCTCTTCTTCTCATGAATTTGCCCGTCGCAGTAGCTTTAAATCTTTTGGCAGCTGATTTACGAGTTTTTAGTTTAGACATTTAAGTCAAATGTGTTTAATTAGGATAATCTAAACCTTTATACGCATTGGTGCAAATTAAAGTTTTTAATTGATAAAGAAAGTTCTAACTTATGAAACTTAAATTTGCCTTCTTAAATTTATTTTTAGGTTGTATTTCTCTTTTGATAATAAACATTAAATTTACTTCAAATCTAAAAGGAGAAGAATTACTAACGATTGAACTCAATAATGAAATAAAAAAAGGAAAATTTTTAATTGGTTTAAAGCAATATTTAGGCGGGGAGAATGATAGTTTTTCAAAAAATAAGAATATTAATTTTATCACTGATAAAGGGTTTTTAAACCTGATATCATCCAACGGTATTAAATATAAATCAAAACAGATTAATATTAGTTGGGTTGATATACCCAATAAAAATCCAAAAAAAATAGAAAGAATTGTTTTTGGTCCTTTTGCTAGCTATGAATCAGCAAAAAAACAAGCAGAGAAACTAGAAGATAAAGGATATGAGACGACTGTTGCTTTCCCTAAAAATTGGGAAGTATGGATTCCATTTGAGGATGATCTGCCAGAGTTTGAATTAAAAAATAAGATTTCCAGAAAAATAGAAAATTTTCAAATTACTCCTTTTCTTAGAAATGAATATAATGTTATGAAACTCGAAGGACCTATATATATTTATGCTCAAGAGGAAATAAAAATAAATGGTGTCAATTTTGGTAAAAATTTTTATTTAATACAAGATTCATATGGAACTTGGACCCTAGTTCAAAAAATTGAATTTGACGACTATTTGGCAGGTGTTTTGCCATATGAAATTGGACCGAATTCTCCTTTAGAAGCACTCAAGGCTCAAGCAGTTATTGCAAGAACTTGGGGAATATTTAATTCTGATAGATTTAATATGGATAAATACCATTTATGTATAAGCACTCAATGTCAAGTTTATAAGCCTTCGAAAATTGCAAATAAAAATGTAAAAAAAGCTATAGAAGCAACTTCAAATTTAATTCTCACTTATGGAAATCAACCAATAAATGCTTTTTACCATGGTTCTAATGGAGGTGTATCTGCTACTGCAGGCGAGTCTTGGCAAATTCAAGATTATACTTATTTCAATTCAATCATTGATGGTTCTAAATCATTAAATAAAATTTTTAAACTCCCAATTACAAATGAATCTGATTTAAATAATTTTTTAGATTTTGATAAAGAACAGTTTTACGGAAGTAATCATTCTCTTTTTAGATGGAAAAAGAAAATTTCTAGTCTTGAAATTAAAGAAAAGTTAATTAAAAACAAACTTATTAATATTAATGATGATGTTTTGGATTTAAGTTCTGTTGAACGTGGGTCTAGTGGTCGAGTGACAAAATTGGAAATAAAAATAGACAAAGTTAATAAATCTATTGTTCTAGTTAAAGATGATATTCGACGGGTACTAAATTTTATACCTAGTAATTTGTTTACTATTAATAAATTAAGTGATGATTTTTGGCTTTTGAGAGGAGGAGGCTTCGGTCATGGTGTAGGTTTATCTCAGGCAGGAGCAATTGAAATGGCTAAATTAGGATTCTCTTATGAACAAATATTGAATCATTACTATACAGATGCAAAACTTAAAACAATTGAGATATTGTCTCAATGAAAGTTAAGTAATTTAAAATTTACTTTTATGAGTAAGGGTTTTTATAAAAATCGAAGATTGAAGTCGTTTTTATTTCTTAGTGCTTGTTTTTTTGTAGCTTTTATTCCTCATGCTTACAATATCAAAAATTTGTTTTACATTTTATTGACTCTTTCATTTTTGATTGTTTTTTACGGGTTAATAGTTATCTCAAGAAATTTCAAAAGGAACAAATTTTTAAATAATTTAAACAGCAGAATTAGCAATAAAAAGTTACCTATGCTTGATATTTTGGTCGCAGCTAGAGATGAAGAGAATGTCATCGCAAGATTAGTTGAAAGATTATTTAGTTTAGATTATCCAATAAATAAATTGAATATTTACATAATCGATGATGGTAGTTCTGATAAGACTCCTTTAATTTTAGATCGATTATCTAGACAATATGAAAAGCTAAAAGTCGTAAGTCGTTCTCCAAACGCGGGAGGAGGAAAGTCAGGAGCTTTAAATTATGCCTTGAAGTTTACTCATGGTGAATGGTTATTAGTTTTGGATGCTGATGCTGAATTAAAAAAAGATTCTTTGATAAGGTTATTTAGTTTTGTAGAAGAAGGTGATTGGTCTGCAGTTCAACTAAGAAAATCCGTAACAAATGTAGGTAAGAATTTTTTAACTTCCTGTCAGTCAATGGAGATGGCTATGGACGCAATCTTTCAATATGGAAGATTAACAGTTGCTGGAGTTTCTGAATTAAGAGGAAATGGCCAATTAATTAAGAAAGATACATTATTGGCATGTGGATCTTTTAATGAAGATACGGTTACAGATGATCTTGATTTGAGTTTAAGATTATTATTATCAAAATCTAAAATTGGAATCTTATGGGATCCTCCAGTCATGGAGGAAGCAGTTGAGAATTTAAATGCTTTATTAGCGCAAAGGCAAAGATGGGCAGAGGGAGGTTTGCAAAGATTCTTCGATTATGGAGATCAATTATTTACTAATAAAATTGATTATTTGCAAAAATTTGATTTAACTTACTTTTTCATTTTGCAATATGCACTACCAATCATTTCAATTTTTGATTTAGTTTTCAGTATTGCTTTATTAGATTCACCAATTTACTGGCCTATTTCATTTACAGCTTTTATATTATCTGGAATTGCTTTTTGGTATGGTTCTTCATGTAAAAGCGAAGTGCCTGTATTGCAAAAAAGCAATTTTTTTATGGTATTTGTATCGGTTTTTTATTTATCACATTGGTTTTTAGTAATCCCTTGGGTAACAATAAAGATGTCAATTTTTCCCAAAAAGATACTCTGGCGAAAAACTCTTCATACTGGAGTTTAATTCATTCATCAAGGTCAATAATTTCTCCATTAAAAAATTTTGCTAAGTTTTTTGAACTATCATCATAAGTTTCCTCGTTAGGTATTTTTGTTGACGAATTAGTTTTAGCCTCTGTTTTTTTTATTGGTCGAAAATTATTTACTTCATTTTGGGTTATTTCTGGAGTTTTTTTTGGGTTACTTTTATTTAATTGGTTTGTTGAAAAATTAAGTATTATCTGATCTCCAAATAGCTTTTTTATAGTATTTTCAATTATAATTTTTCTGCTTTTTATCATATTTTCCCAGTTTGGAGATAATGCAATTGTGATTTTTTCCGAATCAAAACTTTCAAGTTCGGCTTGTTGTGAAAGTAACATTCTTGTTGATGGTAACTCTACTTTAGAAAGAATTAATTCCCATTTTTCTTTTAAATTATTTGATCCAGGATCACTTTGTTTATTGTCAGCAATATTGCCTGTACTTTCTTTTTCAAGACCGTCTAATTTCTCTAATTTCTCTAATTTTTCTTCTTTTTCTTCGATCAAGTCCTCGCGACTTATCTCTTTTTTGATACTTGTTTTTTGAATTTCATTAGGAAGATTTTCACTATTAAGTTTTGCAATGTTTTTTATGCTTTCATGCTTCTCTTCAGCTGCATTATTTTTACTTTCTTCCTCATTTTTAAAACTATTTATCTCTTGATTATCTAGAAGACCGGTTAAATGTATTTCAAGCCAAAGTCTGGGATTATCACTTGTTTTGATTTGATATTCAATATTTTTCAGATGATTATGCCATTTGATTATTGTTGATTTTTTAATTCTTTTTGAGATTTTTTCCAATTCTTCTTGAAATTCATCAGACGTGTAATAAAGGTCTGAATATTTGTTATTTGTATTATGTAGTAGTAGATCTCTTGTTATATTCAATAATCCGATAATTATTTGAAGGGGTTCGTTCCCAGCATCATATAATTTGTTGCAGATGATAATTAATGACTCAGGATTATTATCAACCAATGATTTAATCAGATTTGTTAATTCAATTTCTGATACTTCTCCTAGTAGGTTTTGGATATTATTAATTGTTATACCTTCTGGAAAAAGATTCAGTTGTTCAAGGAGGCTTTGAGCATCTCTCATACCTCCATTAGATCTTTTTGCAATCATTTTTAACGCCTGAACCTCATACTCAATAGACTCTTTTTCTGCTATTTCTGATAAATGTTGAAAAATGTCATTGGGGCTTATTCTTCTAAAATCAAACTTTTGGCATCTACTTTGTATTGTATTTAATACTCTCTCAGGATTTGTAGTCGCCAGTATAAATACAACTCTTGAAGGCGGTTCTTCAATAGTTTTTAGTAAAGCATTTGAAGCTGCTGTTGAAAGCATATGACATTCATCAATAACGTATACTTTCCATCTCGCTTGAGTAGGTGCAAATCTCGCTCTTTCTATAATTTCTCTTATATTTTCCACGCCTGTATTTGATGCTGCATCAATCTCGATAATATCTAGAGCATTCCCATCTGTAATTTGTTTACATAGGTCGCATTTACAACAAGGATTTACTGTAGGTTGGTCGAATGCCTGACAATTTAGAGATTTTGCAAATATTCTTGCACTTGATGTTTTTCCAGTTCCTCTTGGACCATTAAAAAGATATGCAGGAGCAATTTTTTTTGTTAATAGTGCTTGTTTGAGTGTAATGGATATAAATTTTTGCCCAACTAGTTCGTCTAAGTTGTTTGGTCTATATTTTTGATGAAAAGGCTTATGTATATTTGGCATTTATTTTGCACTAATTAGAAAAATTTGGGATTAAATTAAAAAATTAAACTCTAATTTTATGCAGACTCTTTAATGATTCTTTTTGATCCTGAAGGAAGTTTAACAATTTTAGATGAGAACAAATTATCTACCATTTTTTTCGTAATTGTGAATTCTTTTACATTTTCTTCAGAAGGCAAAGTGTACATTATGTCCAGCATTAGTTCCTCAATTATTGATCTTAATGCTCTTGCACCTGTTTTTCTTTTATATGCTTCATTTGCTATCGCTTCAACAGAATCAGGCTCAAATGATAATTCAACATTATCCATACTAAGCAAAGTTTTGAATTGCTTTACTAATGCATCTCTTGGTTGAGTCAAAATAGATTCTAAAGTTTCTTTTGTAAGTCGATCTAATACAGCACAAACTGGAATTCTTCCAATAAATTCTGGAATTAGGCCATATTTCACTAAGTCATCTAATTCTAAATTTTTCAAGGAGTCTCTTGGGTCTACTGTTTTTTTTGTATCAACTTTGTTTTGATCTGAATTGGTGGTGAATCCTATGGAGTGTTTACCCATACGCTTTTGAACGATATCCTCTAAACCTATAAAAGCTCCCCCACAAATAAATAATATTTGACTTGTATCAATTTGGATGCAGTCATGATAAGGATGTTTTCTTCCGCCTTGTGGAGGCACATTAGCAATTGTTCCTTCAAGCATTTTTAATAATGCTTGCTGTACCCCTTCACCAGAGACATCTCTAGTAATTGAAGGATTCTCGCTTTTTCTTGCAATTTTATCTATTTCATCAATATAAATTATTCCTTTTTGAGCAAGTTCTACATTCATTTCTGATTTCTGTAGAAGTCTTAAAAGAATGTTTTCAACATCCTCCCCAACATATCCAGCTTCTGTCAAAGTTGTTGCATCAGCTACTGCAAAAGGAACGTCTAGAAACTCTGCTAAAGTTTGCGCCAATAATGTTTTTCCACTTCCAGTAGGGCCGATGAGTAAAATATTTGATTTTTGTAATTTAGTTGCCTCTGAATCTGTTGAATTGTTATTTTTACTGTCCTCTTTAACTTTCCAAGCTAATCGTTTGTAGTGATTGTATACGGCTACTGATAATATTTTTTTTGCAGATTCTTGTCCAACAACTTGATTATCTAGAAAACTTTTAATTTCTAATGGCTTTGGAATTGAGGTTAATTCTAAAGGAACAGATTTTTTCGGATTATCAGTTGGTAATTTCTTTTTTACTTGCGGAGAGTTGTTTGTGTTCGCTTGATTATCAAGTAGCTCTTCATCGAGAATTTCATTACATAGGTCTATGCACTCATCACAGATATAAACCCCAGGACCAGCTATAAGCTTTCTTACTTGGTCTTGTGATTTCCCGCAAAATGAACATTTAAGATGGGCGTCGAATTTAGCCATCGATTCTAAGTTTTAATGTGAAAGGTGTTAAATATTCCCTATTCACTAGGATTGCTTATAAATATCGATTCGTCATCATATTCTTAAAAAATCAGCATTCCTTGTCACTTTTTGATAACTTTATCAATTAATCCATATTCGACTGCTTCTGAGGGAGATAAAAAGTAATCTCTTTCTGTATCTTCATTAATTTTTTCTAAAGGTTGACCAGTATGTTCTGCTAGAAGCGAATTTAATGTTTTCTTGAGAAAAAGTATTTCTTTTGCTTGTATTTCAATTTCTACTGCTTGACCTTGTGCACCTCCCAGAGGTTGATGAATCATAATCCTAGAATTAGGTAAAGCCAATCTTTTCCCCTTTGCTCCTCCAGAAAGTAGAAATGCCCCCATACTTGCCGCTACTCCAAAGCATATTGTCACTACATCAGGAGATATTTGTTGCATAGTATCGTATATGGCCATTCCTGCTGTGACTGAGCCTCCAGGAGAATTTATATATATTTGTATATCTTTTTCGGGATCTTCCGCTTCCAGAAATAATAATTGTGCAACAAGTGAGTCAGATACTTGATCATTAATTCCACTACCTAAAAAAATTATTCTTTCCCTCAATAGTCTTGAATATATATCAAAAGCTCTTTCTCCTCTACCTGATTGTTCTATAACGGTAGGAACAGCAGCAATAGTTTTATTATTACTTTCGTAAGAACTTATTGAGCTTTGGATTAAATGTTTTTTTTCTGAGTTCACAAATTAATTTGTCGTCTTATAAATAATTTAAGGGGTTTTTGTTTAATTAGTAGGAAATTTCATAAATTATTTTTTTTCTTTTTTATTTTGAGTTTTTGTAGTTTTTGTAGTTCCTGTAGTTTTAGTCGCAGTTTTTGCGGCTTTTGATGTTTTGGAGGTTTTTGTAGCTTTAGAAGTTTTTGAAGTTTTTTCTTTTACTTCAGAATTTTCTTCAAGCCAAATTATTAATTTTTCTTTGAGTAGATCGTTACTTACTACTTCTGTTAATCTTTTAATATCTATTTCTTTTGAAGATTGAGAGATTGCATCTTCATAATCTTTCATTTTTAAATCAATTTCATCTTTCTCGACTTTTATGTTTTCTGTTTCAGCTAATGCTTTTAAAGCTAAATTTCTTTGAACATTTTTTTCAGCTTGAGGCCTTGTGGACTCTGCTAATGACTTAACTAATTCCGGAGTGAAAGTAGATTTTACATCAAGGCCTTGTTGAGCAAATCTTTGAGCGGTTTGTTCAATATTATTCCTCACTTCTATATCAATCATAGATTTTGGAATTTCAGCAACCAATTCGTTTGTTAAGGCATTTAATAAAGCTTCAATTTTGATATCTTTTTGAGTTTTTTCAAAATTATCTTTAAGTTGCTTTTCAATATCTTTCTTTAACTCTTTTAATGATTCTTTGTTGCCAGACTGTTTTGCAAAATCGTCATTAAGTTCAGGCAATTCTTTTTCCTTAAGATCCTTAAGATTTACTTCAAAAATTGCTTCTTTGCTTCTTGAATCCTCATGAGAATAATCATCAGGAAATTTAAGGTTAAGTGTTTTAGTATCACCAATTTTCATCTTTACGATTCCCTCAACGAAACCGGGAATCATTTTGTTCTTTTCTAACTCAAGATCCATTGATTCACTTGTTCCACCATCAATCTCTTTACCAGAATCTTTATATTTTCCTTTGAAACTAACTACAGCAATATCTCCTAATTTTGCTGCTCTATTGGTAACTGGAATAATGTTTGCAAACTGATTTCTAGATTTTTCTAGCGCTTCATCTATTGACTGAGGATCAAACTTTGTCTTTGATATTTCAACACTTAGTCCTTTGGATTTTTTAAGTTTTAATTCTGGGGCAACATCAGTTTGAAGAGTAACCTTAAGTGATTTTTCAGGACTAAACTTTGCGAGTAAAGATTCAAATCCATCTACTAATTCTGGCTCACTTAGTGGCTCTATAGATTTTATTTTTAACGCTTCTTGCCATGATTTATCAATAATTTTTTCCAGAGCAGAAGCATGTAATTGTGTGATGCCAATTCTTTGGATTAGGACTTGTTTAGGAATCTTACCAAGTCTAAATCCCGGAATTTTAGCCGAACGACTGATAGAACTGATTGTTTCATTTACACACGTTTTGCATGTCTCAGATGGTATTTCTAATTCGAATGAAATTCTACTTTGAGGTAGAGGAGTTGTTTTGACTATTAGTGCATCTTTAGCCATGTTTTTCTAAGTTATTACTATGAGCCGAACCTTAATTATTTCACATTATGTGATTTCCTTGAAAGTTAATTTTTTGATAAAGTAAAAAAAATAGTCAATCTATTTATAAAAATCATTTTAAAGTGTGAGACAATCTCCGTATTTGCCTAATAGGCCATTAAAAGTTGCTGTTTTAGGTTCTTCAGGTGCTGTGGGATCTGAATTGCTAAAAATTCTTGAACAACGTGATTTCCCAATATCAGAATTGGTCTTGCTTTCATCAGAGCGGTCAGAAGGAAAAAAAATTATTTGGAAAGATGAAGAATTAGTTACAAAAAAAACAACTAAAGAAGAATTTAAGAATCTTGATTTAGTTTTGGCTTCAGCTGGCGGAAGTATTTCAAAAAAATGGTTGTCTACCATTATTGATCAAAATGCTTTACTGATAGATAATTCAAGTGCTTTCAGATTAGATAAGAACGTTCCTCTTATAGTCCCTGAAGTTAATGCTAGTGAAGTACTTAATCATGATGGGATAATAGCGAATCCAAACTGCACTACCATTTTGTTGACATTAGTTTTAGCTCCATTAAACAAACTTTCGACTATTCAAAGAGTTATTGTCTCAACATATCAATCTGTCAGTGGTGCAGGCCAACTGGCGATGGAGGAACTAAAACTTTTAACTGAACAATATCTTCAAGGAAATCCTCAAAAAAGTGAAGTTTTGCCATACTCCCTCGCTTTTAATTTGTTTTTACATAATTCCCCTATGCTTTCAAATAATTACTGCGAAGAAGAGATGAAAATGGTTAATGAGACAAGGAAAATATTAAATATTGCTGATTTAAAGCTCTCTGCTACATGTGTTCGAGTCCCAGTACTGAGAGCACATTCTGAATCGATCAATATTGAATTTGCCGATGTAGTTGAGCCTAAAGATGCTCTTGAAGAATTAAAAAAATCTCCTGGAATTGAAGTTATTGAGGATTACAAAAATAATAGATTTCCTATGCCAAATGACGTTATGGGAAGGGATAATGTTGCTGTTGGCAGGCTAAGAACTGATATAAGTCAGCCTCATGGATTAGAATTATGGTTATGTGGAGATCAAATAAGAAAAGGAGCAGCTCTGAATGCTGTTCAAATAGCTGAGTTATTGATTCCAAAAAAATGATTACAGACAAAACTGAGTGTAATAATCCACTATTTGGAAGATTATTGACTGCAATGGTTACTCCATTTACTGAGAATGGAGATGTAGATTATGAACTAGCTATAAAACTTTCAAATTATCTTTTTGAGAACGGTTCCGATGGAATTGTTTTGTGCGGTACTACTGGAGAATCTCCGACTCTTTCATGGGCGGAACAGCATGATTTATTTATTGCGGTAAAAGGATCTTTGGATGCAAGCTGTAAAGTAATAGTTGGCACTGGTAGCAATTGTACAAGCGAAGCTGTGGAAGCTACAAAAAAAGCTTACGACTCTGGTGCCGACGGTGCTTTAGTCGTTGTTCCTTATTACAATAAGCCGCCTCAAGAAGGTCTTTATAAACATTTCAGTTCTATTGCTAAATCTGCAAAGGATTTGCCTCTTATGCTCTACAACATTCCTGGCAGGACTGGATGCAATTTATTACCTGATACTGTGAAGAAACTTATGGATTTCTCAAATATTCTCAGTATTAAGGCTGCAAGCGGTAGAATAGAAGAAGTGACAGAACTAAGAGCTATTTGTGGCTCCGAACTCTCTGTATATAGTGGCGACGATTCATTGTTGCTTCCAATGTTATCTGTAGGTGCTGTAGGAGTAGTAAGTGTTGCAAGTCATTTAGTTGGATTGCAATTGAAAGAGATGATTCATTCTTTTCAAAGTGGAAAGGTTTCCAATGCTCTTGCTATTCATGAAAAACTTCAACCTCTTTTCAAAGCACTCTTTATGACGACTAATCCAATACCGATTAAGGCTGCTTTGGAGCTATCGGGATGGGGTGTAGGTAATCCTAGAAGTCCTTTGTCACCTTTAACCAATGACATGAAAAAGCAACTATCTTTTATCCTGAAATCCTTATAATAGGGATTAATTACAACTTGATAATTAAATTTAAATAAACATTATTTGATTACAAGCAGGCCTTCATAAATTTCAAAATTATGCAATCAAGTACAAATTCAACTGTAAATAGATCTAACAATAGTTCATCTAGATCTAAAAGTAATACCCCAGCTCTACGAGTAATACCTCTTGGAGGACTACATGAAATAGGCAAAAACACTTGTGTTTTTGAATATGGTGATGAATTGATGCTTGTTGATGCTGGTTTGGCTTTCCCTTCTGATGGTATGCATGGCGTAAACGTTGTTATGCCAGATACAACTTTTTTAAAAGAAAATCAAAGAAGAATAAAAGGAATGATTGTCACTCATGGTCATGAAGATCATATTGGAGGTATTTCTCATCATCTAAAGCATTTTAATATTCCGATTATTTATGGCCCAAGACTAGCGATGTCAATGCTTAGAGGAAAAATGGAGGAAGCGGGGGTATCTGATAGAACAACTATACAAACAGTAAATCCAAGAGATGTTGTAAAAGTTGGACAACATTTTTCTGTTGAATTTATTCGAAATACCCATTCTATTTGCGATAGCTTTTCTTTAGCAGTTACAACACCTGTTGGCACAATTATTTTCACTGGAGATTTTAAGTTCGATCATATGCCAGTAGATGGAGAGCAATTTGATATTGAAAGAATGGTGCACTATGGAGAAAAGGGTGTTTTATGCATGTTCAGTGATTCCACTAATGCTGAAGTTCCGGGTTTTTGTCCTTCTGAGAAGACTATCTATCCCTCTTTAGAAAAACATATTGCAGAGGCAAAAGAACGAGTTATCCTTACCACTTTTGCTAGTTCTGTTCATAGAGTGACAATGATCTTAGAATTGGCCATGAAACATGGAAGAAAGGTAGGTTTGTTAGGTAGATCGATGATAAATGTTATTGCTAAGGCAAGAGATATTGGTTATATGAAATGTCCAGATGATTTGTTTGTTCCTATCAAGCAAATTAGAGATTTGCCAGATAGGGAAACCTTATTATTAATGACGGGTAGTCAAGGAGAACCCCTAGCAGCGTTAAGCAGAATCTCTCGTGGTGAACATCAGCATGTTCGTCTTAAGACTACTGATACTGTAATATTTTCAGCCAGCCCAATTCCTGGTAATACTATTTCTGTTGTTAATACAATAGATAGATTAATGAAACTCGGAGCAAAGGTTGTTTATGGAAAGGGTGAGAATATTCATGTTTCTGGTCATGGTTTTCAAGAAGATCAAAAGTTAATGTTGGCACTCGCAAAACCTAAGTTTTTTGTTCCTGTTCATGGAGAACATAGAATGCTTGTTTGTCATGGGAAGAGTGCACAAACTATGGGGGTTCCGAAGGATAATATCTTAATTATTGAAAATGGAGATGTAGTTGAGTTAACACCTAATTCTATTCAAAAGGGTGATCCTGTAAAAGCTGGTGTTGAACTGCTTGATAACTCACGGAATGGGATAGTAGATGCTCGAGTATTAAAGGAAAGGCAGCAATTAGCTGGTGATGGCGTAGTAACTGTTTTAGCTCCTATTAGTACAGATGGGAAGATGGTTGCGCCTCCTAGAGTTAATTTAAGAGGAGTTGTTACTACTGCAGAGCCAAGAAAAATGTCTATGTGGACAGAACGAGAAATAAGCTGGGTCTTAGAAAATAGATGGAAACAATTATCCAGACAAACTGGGCCGAATAATTTTGAGGTAGATTGGATTGGTGTACAAAGAGAAATTGAAAATGGTTTATCGAGAAGAATGAGAAGAGAATTACAAGTTGAACCACTTATTTTGTGTTTAGTTCAACCTGCTCCAAGTGGAACTCGTGCTTATATTCCAAAGATTACCGAAGAGCAAAATTTCTCTCATAGAAATAGAAATAATAATTTCCATAAGAAATCAAACAATAATCATCCTAATAGTTCAAATAACCCACAAAATACCCAAAAAAGTCCAAAAGTTTCACAGAATCCATCAGCTGAGACTGCTACAGAAGATTCATTTGAAGGTAGAACAAGAAGAAGAAGATCTGCTGTAACATCTTAACTTTTTTCAAAATTTATATAGTTTTTATCCCAAACAATTTTTAAAAACTCTTGCAGATTAATTTGACCTTTATTTTTTTCATAAATAGAAGTTGCTAATTTTGTCAGATTTTTAGAACTACATTGCTTTGCAGATATTTCTTTTAAAAATTTATTTAAAATTGTGCACCTCGCTTCAATACACATACCATTTAGGAGATTCCTGTCGATACCTTTAACATTTTTACAATATAAATACGCTAGTTCACTAAGATCATTACGTTCATTATTGTAGTTGCTCATTTTTTGGGAAAAATTATTTATCCTTTCAGAACAACCAGGATAAATAACTTCCAAAGTGGGAATAATTTTTTGTCTTACTAAATTTCTTTTTAATTTAAGATCTGAATTTGTAGGATCTTCCCAGACTGGGATCTTCATATCATTGCAAAATTGTTTTGTATCTTCCCTACTGAAAATTAATATTGGTCTTATTAAATAAATTTGATTTTCTATTAATCTTTTACTCTCAATATTACTCAGACCTGCAAAATTGCTTCCTCTAGATAAATTGAGGATAAATGTTTCTGCATTATCACTACTCGTGTGACCAGTTAACAAATAAATATTATGTTTTTGCTGGTTTTTATTTAATAAAGTTTTGGCTCTTTCACATAATTTTTTATATCTCCATTCTCGTGCTTTTTCTTCTGAAGAAATACTTGCTTTATTTGCTTGATCAAAAGAGAATGAAATATTTTTATCTTCGCAATAATCTTTTAATTCAAGAGCATATAGCGATGATTTTTCGTGCCACTGATGATCACCATGCCAAACACTAATAGACCAATTATGTAGTTTTTTTAGGTCATTAATTAGGGTTAATAAGGCCATTGAGTCTTGACCCCCCGAAACACTTATTAAAATATTGGATCCTTTGGGAATTAATATTTTTTTGGAAAGAATCTCCTTATGAAGCTGATGATGCCATGATGACCAATTTTTCTGACTTAATTTTTTATCAGTCATTTTGTGTTGCTCAGATAATATTTTTTAAAAAATGCACTGTTTTACTAAAACAATGTCACAATCGGGTAATAAATTCATTAAGTAAATGAGTCTGATTAATCTTTTGCCACAAAAAATCAAAGAAGAGTTAAGAACCAAATCCTTACTCAAAGTTATTTCAGGATTGAATAATTTCGATGTTCAGTCTGTGAAGATAATTGTTGAGGCTGGTTCATTAGGCGGTGCAGATCTTGTCGATATTGCTTGTAAACCTGAACTCGTTGATTTAGCGCTTAAGAATTCAACACTGCCCGTTTGTGTTAGTTCAGTAGTGCCTCGATCTTTTCAAGATTGTGTAAAAGCAGGTGCATCATTAATTGAGATAGGAAATTACGATACTTTTTATGAAAAAGGCATTCATTTTTCAGATAAAAAAGTTTTAAACATTACAAAAGAGACGAGGGATTTATTGCCTAATTTTCCTTTATCAGTAACTGTTCCTCATACTATGCCTATTGATAAACAAGTTGATCTTGCTGTAAAGCTAGTGGAACAAGGCGTTGATATTATTCAAACAGAAGGTGGTACCAGTTCTACTCCTTACTCTCCAGGAATTCAAGGTTTATTTGAAAAATCAGTACCAACACTTGCAGCTACCTATGCTATTCATCAAGAATTTAAGAAACAATCTCTGAATATACCAATTATGAGTGCCTCTGGATTAAGCCAAGTAACTTGTCCACTAGCAATATCCTCTGGAGCCTCAGCAGTGGGCGTTGGATCTGTGGTTAATAAATTAGATGATTTAATATCAATGATTGCTGTTGTTAGGGGCTTAAAAGAATCTTTGAAAAATTCAATAATTGAAGAAAAAATTTCTTAGTATAGCAATAACCTTTAGCTACTTGCTTGATGAATAACTATAAGCTTCAAGCTCCTTACGAACCAAATGGAGATCAACCAGAAGCTATTAAAAAATTAGTTAAAGGTGTTAATAGTGGTAAAGAGTTTCAGACTCTTTTAGGAGCTACTGGAACTGGCAAAACATTTACTATCGCAAATGTAATCCAACAGACAGGAAGGCCAGCTCTTGTATTAGCCCATAACAAAACGTTAGCTGCACAACTATGTAATGAATTAAGGGAGTTTTTCCCAAAAAATGCTGTTGAGTACTTTATTTCTTACTACGATTATTATCAACCTGAAGCTTATGTTCCTGTCAGTGATACGTACATAGCAAAAACTGCTTCAATTAATGAAGAAATAGATATGCTCAGACATTCTGCAACACGCTCGCTATTTGAGAGAAAAGATGTAATTGTTGTAGCCTCAATAAGTTGTATTTATGGTCTTGGTATACCGAGTGAATATTTAAAAGCTGCAGTTAAATTTGAAGTTGGAAAATCGATAAATCTACGTTCTTCTTTGAGGTCGCTCGTTGAAAATCAATATACGAGAAATGATATTGAAATTACTAGAGGAAGATTCAGAATCAAAGGTGATGTTTTAGAAATCGGTCCAGCTTATGAAGATAGATTAATAAGAATCGAATTATTTGGTGATGAAGTCGAGGCAATTAGATATGTTGACCCCACCACCGGGGAGATACTTGAAAGTTTGGAACAAGTTAGCGTTTACCCAGCGAAGCATTTTGTGACCCCAAAAGAAAGACTAGAGAGCGCAATAAGTGCAATTAGAAGTGAATTAAAAACTCAACTCGATAAATTTACATACGAAGGAAAATTATTAGAGGCTCAACGTCTAGAACAACGCACAAAATATGATTTAGAAATGCTTAAAGAGGTTGGTTATTGTAATGGAGTCGAGAATTATGCTCGTCATTTATCTGGCAGGGAGGAAGGTTCACCGCCAGAATGTTTAATAGATTACTTTCCCAAAGATTGGTTGTTGGTAGTTGATGAGAGTCATGTAACATGTCCTCAACTTCATGCAATGTATAACGGAGATCAATCTAGAAAAAAAGTTCTAATAGATCATGGCTTTAGATTGCCAAGTGCTGCAGATAATAGACCTTTAAAATGTGAAGAGTTTTGGGAAAAATCAAAACAGACATTATTTATAAGTGCAACTCCCGGTCAATGGGAATTAGATCAATGTGATGGAGAATTTATTGAACAAGTTATAAGACCAACTGGGGTATTAGACCCTGTAATTGATGTAAGACCAAGTGAGGGCCAAATAGAAGATCTATTATCTGAAATTAGAATTAGAGCTGAGAAGAATCAAAGAGTGTTAGTGACAACACTTACTAAGAGAATGGCTGAAGATCTAACTGATTTTTTATCTGAAAATAAAGTAAGAGTTAGATATTTGCACTCCGAAATCCATTCAATTGAAAGAATTGAAATTATTCAAGACCTTAGAATGGGCGAATATGATGTTTTGGTAGGAGTGAATTTATTAAGAGAGGGACTAGATCTTCCTGAAGTATCCTTAGTAGCTATTTTAGATGCTGATAAAGAAGGTTTTCTGAGGGCAGAAAGGTCATTGATTCAAACAATAGGAAGAGCTGCAAGACATGTTGAAGGTGTTGCCTTGCTTTATGCAGATAACTTTACAGATTCAATGAAAAGAGCAATATCTGAAACTGAAAGAAGAAGAACTATTCAAAAAAAATATAACCAAGTCAATGGTATTACTCCAAAACCTGCAGGAAAAAAAATAGAAAATTCAATATTATCTTTTCTAGAACTTTCCAGAAAATTAGATGCTGGTGGTTTATCTAAAGATTTAATAAATATAGTTAATAACAAAACTGATGCAATTATCAATTCTAGCGATAATCAATGTTTGCTCGAAGAATTGCCTGATTTGATAGATAAGTTAGAAATTAAAATGAAAGATGCAGCAAAAGAGTTAAATTTTGAAGAAGCAGCAAACTTGAGAGATAGAATCAAAAAATTAAGACAAAAATTGGCAAGAAATAACTAAAAAGAACTTATTTCTCTAATTCGAAATGATTATGAATCGCATTAACTGCCTGGTTACAATCTTTTTCTAACACAATGCATGATGTCCTAATTTCACTAGTGGCAATCATCTCAATATTGATATTTTGGTCAGCAAGTGCTCTAAATATTTTTCCAGCCGTTCCAACCTTAAATGCCATTCCCGCTCCTACAGTACTAACTTTGGCTATCGCAGGACCATCTTCAATTAATGAACCGGGGAATTTCTTTGTTAAGGCCTCAAAAATTAGGTTAGCTTTTTCTCTATCTTGTTTATTCATTGTAAAACTAATATCCTTAGTTTTTAAAGAAGAAATTCTTTCAGACTGCACGATCGTATCGAAAAGTAAATTTTTTTCAGCTAATGCTAAACATATCGATGCGGCTACGCCTGGTCTATCAGGCAGTTTTCGAAAACTTACTTGAACTTGGTTTTTATCTAATGCAATTCCTCTTACTTCAGGTTGATCTTGTTTTTCGTTGATTGGATTAACAAATATTTGTGTATCGGATAACTTAAATTTCTCAGCTACAAATCTAATAGCTTTTGGAATATTATTAATTTCAATTACGCAGCTGACTTTAATTTCACTAGTGGCTATTAACCTTACATTTATATTCGCTTGAGATAAAGTATCAAATAAATCAGCTGAAACACTTGGTCTGCCCATAATGCCTGCTCCTTGAATACTCAATTTAGTCATATTTGTTTTTAGATTATATTCTCCTCCTAATTGACTAGTTATAAGTTCACATTGTTCTGCAGTTTTTTGAACTTGTAATTCACCAACAGTAAAAGTGATATCGTTATTATTTCCATCATTTGTCGCTTGTATGATTAAATCTACATTAATATTTGCTTCTGATAGTTTTTCAAATATTTGTGCAGCAATCCCAGGCCTATCAGGAATATTTGAGAGACTGAATACCGCTTGGTTTTCTAATACTTCGAGACTATTGACTGTTTTTGTTAATTCTAAGCTTCCTCTTTTGAGTGGGAGAGGTTGGATTTGACTTTCTAGGAAAGTCCCACTTGAGTCACTTTGGCTTGATTTGACGCACAATTTAATTCCATAATTGCGAGCAATTTCTACTGCTCTTGGATGCAGAACTGAAGCACCGACGCTTGCGAGTTCAAGCATTTCCTCACAGCTAATTTCATCTAAGAGTTTTGCATCAGGAACAATTCTTGGATCAGTAGTTAGAACCCCTGGAACGTCTGTATAGATTTCGCAAGTCTCAGCTCCTAAAGCAGTTGATAAAGCTACTGCAGAAGTATCTGAACCACCTCTACCCAAAGTTGTAATTTCCATTGAACCCGTATGACTTAATGTTGTCCCCTGAAATCCAGCCACTACAACTACAAAACCCTGATTTATATAATTTTGGATTCTTTCTGTTTTAATATCCAGAATTCTCGCTTTCCCATGAATTGATTCAGTAATAATTCCAACTTGGCTACCAGTCATTGAAATTGCAGGAATTCCGTATTCGTTTAATGCCATTGAGAGAAGAGCTATGGTTACTTGCTCTCCAGTTGAGAGCAGCATATCTAATTCTCTTCGATTAGGGTTTTTACTAATTGATTCCGCTAAACAATTTAAATCATCTGTAGTTTGCCCCATTGCAGAGACAACTACTACAATTTCATTTCCTGCCTCTTTACTTTGACAAATGCTACTTGCAATATTTTTAATTTTTTTAATATCACCGACAGAAGTACCGCCAAATTTTTTTACTAATAAAGCCATATATAAATCATAATGTAAATTCTTAAACTTATAATTTGGTTAACTTAAATTAATTAAATTATCTATAAAAACATTTATGGTATTATTACCTTGTTTAAGAAATGATTCAATATCTAATAGATTACTCATTAAATTAATTAAATATTCTTGCGATACATTTTTGACTTTTCTTCGAATAAAAAAAATTCTTTTTGGATTAGAAATGCCTGCAAGATTACAAATCTTTTCTGCATTATCGTTTCCTGAATTAACTGCTAATTTTATAATGGTATGAATTCTTATTTGACTAATTAAACCTGCATTTAGTCTTAAAGCAGGTTCTCCTTTCTGTAAGGAATAATTTATTTCAATGAGGCTTTCATCAATATTTTTTTTTAAGAGAAGATCAATGATTTTGAAAATGTTGGATTGATGATCACTGAATATTTTTTTTACATCGATACTTTTAAGAAAAAGTTGTGCATTAGAATCACTTGATACTGCAGAAAGGTATGTTTTTGCTTTAGCTAATTCATTAATTAGTTTAAAGCTGTCATTCCCAACGGAATCAATAATTAATTCAGCTGCATTATTATCAATTGTGATATTCATTTCATTTGCTGCATCTTCTAAAAATCTTTTTTGTCCCTGATAGTCCCAGATTTCTGGTAATGAAAATGATTTTTCTTTGGCTAAGTTATTTTTGATAAGTTTTTGTAAAAATTTAGTACTCTTGAGTCTTGAGTCTGGTTTTTTTGTATTTTGCAAAATGAAATAAGTATTTTGAGGTATATTGTCATGAATTTTTTCAAATTTAGTTCTTAGATCCTCATTTTTTGAAGTAAAAATTGGATTATTTTTCAGTGTAACTATTCTGTATCCATCTCCAAAAGGAGGTGTAAGAACTTCATCAAAAGCTTTATTGACTTGCTCATCATCATCTCCATTTAAATTAGTTACGTTTATTTCCTTCCATTCTTTGGATACTTCCTTATCAATGAATTTTTGAATAAATGAATTTTGAGCATTTAGATCATTACCCCATAATATTTGTATTGGCATAATCGCTCAATAAAAACCATATATTAACTATGATTACTTCTAACACAAATTAAATTTAATGGTAATAGATCATCCAATTTTTTTGGAAAGCATCAGATTCATAAGATCTCATCTAGGAGCAAATGATCTAAATTATTTGGAAAAAAAAGTTTTAGAGAGATTAGTCCATACTTCAGGAGATTTTTCAGTTCAAAATCTTATAAATTTTAGTGAGGGTGCTTGTGAAAAGGGGCTTCAAGCACTTAAAAATGGTGCTCCGATTTTAACTGATACCGATATGGCTGCAGCAGCTATAAAATCCATGGCAGAAAATACCACTAGGAACAAAGTATTTACCGCTAGGAGGTGGTTCGAAAAAAATAATCATACAAAATTAACTAAAACTGCATATGGCTTAAGTGAAGGTTGGAAGGAGTTATCCGCTATAAATTCTGGAAGCAAATCACCTATTGTAGTTATTGGTAGTTCGCCTACAGCTTTAACTTATTTAATTGATATTTTAGAGAATGCAAAAGATTTACCAAGTTTAATTATCGGAATGCCCGTTGGATTTATTGGAGTAGAGAAAAGCAAAAACAAACTAATTTCTACCGATCTCCCTAGAATTGTTTTGAATTCAACTAGAGGAGGTGCTGCCATGGCAGCTGCTGCAGTTAACGCCTTGTTGAGGGAAACTATTTAAAAAGTATTTTTCTTATAAAAATTTCAAAAATCTAATCAATTTCATAATTTAATTTATTATTTTTTTCTAAAGAATTCAAAACTGATTTTGCTTTTTCTATAACTTCTTTTGGAACTCCTGCTAATTTAGCTGCTTCAATACCGTAGCTTTTGTTTGACCCCCCTTTGACAATCCTGTGACTAAAAATTATCTGATCGTTATTTTGTTCTACTAAAACTTGAAAATTTTGTATATTATTATTTGAATTTTTTAAATAATTCAGCTCATGATAGTGCGTAGCAAAAATAGTATTACATTTAATTTTTTTTGCAAGATATTCACTTACTGACCAAGCTATTGAAAGACCATCAAAAGTAGATGTGCCTCTACCTATCTCATCAAGTAAAACTAGTGAGCTAGAAGTCGCCTGATTTAGAATTGACGCAGTTTCAGACATTTCTACCATAAATGTTGATTGTCCAGATGATTGATCATCAACTGCCCCAATTCTTGTAAAAATTCTATCTGCAATATTGATTTCAGCATTATTAGCAGGAACAAAGCTACCAATTTGCGCGAGAATTTGTATTAAACCAAGTTGTCTTATAAAGCAACTTTTTCCGCTTGCATTCGGACCCGTTAATATAATTAATTTTTGATTATCATCAAAAGAGATATCGTTCGCTATAAACTTTTTATCATTTAACAATTGCTCTACAATTGGATTTCTTCCTGCGATAATTTTTGTACTATTTTTTGTAATTGAATCATTTATTGGTATTAATGAAGGCTTTATAAAATTGTTTTCTAATGAAGTAATTGATAAACCAAGCAATGCATCGAGAGATGCTATGGATTTTGCGATTGATCTTATTTGTTTTGTTTTTTCAGCAACTATATTTCTTAATTCGCAGAAGATTTCATATTCTCTTGATGAAGCTCTACTTTTTATTTGGAAAATCTTATTTTCTTTATTTTTAATTTCTGAAGTGATATACCTTTCTTCATTAGTAAGTGTTTGCCTTTTGATCCAATGTTGTGGCGCTAAATTAACTTTTGATTTATTTATAGAAATGTAGTAACCAAAATTTTTATGAAATTGAATTTTTAGGTTTGAAATTTTGCTAATTTTCCTTTCTTTTAATTCCTCTTTATTTAGCCACTCAGAGTAATCATCCATTAAATTACGTAAACCATCTAATATATTGTCAACTCCATCGTGGATCATTCCTCCTTCACTAATATTTAGAGGTGGATTTTCTATTAGTTTAAAACTTATAGTATCAGCTAATTCTAAGAGGCCTGCATCAATATTTTTTAATTGATCAGTCCAATCTGGAAGATCATATTTAAATAATTCAATTATAGATTTTAGTCTAGGCAATTTTTTTAAACCTTCCGCTATTGCAATTAGGTCTCTAGGACTTGCATGACCTGCACAAGCTCTACCTGCAAGTCTCTCTAAATCCCCCATTGCTCTAAGTAAATTTTGGGTATCTATACGTATTTGTCTACTTTCAATAAAGTTTTTAATTATATTTTGTCTTTTATAAATTTCATTAACGTTTAGTAGTGGTGAATCTATCCATCTTCTTAAACACCTTGCACCCATGCAAGTATAAGTTCTATCGATGCTCCATAATAGCGAACCTACATAATTGTTTTCTCTTTGTGTATTTTTGATTTCTAGGTTTTTTTGAGTTTGATAATCAATAATTAAGTTGTTGTTACCAAATTGAATTTGTGGAAAGTCTAATGAGATTTTTACAGAAGAATCTTTATCTAAATTTGAAGGATTAATTTTTTCTAAATAATTTAATAAACCTCCAAGAGATCTAGTCGCATTGTTTAAATTTTTAAGTCCTATTCCTTCTAGGTTTGCAATTTGGAAATATTGTTTTATTAGATAATTTGCTTCATTGATACCAAAATTAGTCTCTTGACAAACAGTATATGTTATTTGACTATTTCCCTTAATTAATAAATTTCTTACTTCATTGCTTCCTACAATAATTTCTGAAGAATCTAATTTAATAATTTCATCAAATAGTTTTGACAGAGATTGACCTTCTAAAGTTATTAATTCTCCTGTGCTTACATCAGCTTTTGATATACCCCATTCACATTCATAAGATTCATCTGAGTTTTCTTCTGATAAGTAAATAGCAGTAATCCAATTATTTTTCTTTGCTATCAACATCCCCTCTTCAATTACAGTTCCAGGAGTAATTATTCTTGTTATTCCTCTTTTAATAGGAGTTCCGTAATTTCCAGAACTTTTTTCTAGTTGGTCGCATATAACCACAGAATAATTTTTTTTAATTAAATCAGCACAGTATCTCTCCATTGCATGATAGGGAACCCCTGCCATAGGAATCTTTCCAATCTCTTTCCCAGCATCTTTACTGGTAAGTGTTATTTCCAAAAGGTTAGATATTAATACAGCATCCTCAAAAAAACATTCAAAAAAATCTCCTAATCTGTAAAGTAATAACCTATCTTTATTTTCCTCTTTTAGAGTTACATAATGCTTCATTACAGGAGTTAATTTCAGTTTGGAGACTGTTTTATAACTATAAGATTCTTCATTGATGCAAACATTTTTGTTATTTGAAATTAAATCAGTCTTGAATTTATTTATTAAATTAGTTGAATTTTTTCTTTGCCTAGGTCTTTTTTGTGATTCTTTTTTTAAATCTTCCCAAGATAAGTCTTCTGGAATTTTTGTTATTTCTTCTTGTTCATTATTTTCATTACCAATAGCAAATAAATTCTTTTGTATTATCGTATCTTCTTGCATACTTTTTTAATTCCTAAATAGATATTAGGTAGAAATTTTTTTTTTGCATTTTAAAGTGGCTAAAGTATGTAAATTTTCTCTAAAAATTATCATTTTCATGAGATTATAGTATTTATAATAATTTTAAACCTAAGACTGAACTATGCAGGCTGTTAATTTTTTCTTCGTAAATGCTCTATTATTTGCTTCTTTAATTGCGGTAGTTGGAGTACCCGTTTTATATGTGACTCAACCTTCTACTGAAGAAGGACAGCGAGAAAGTAGGAGAAAAATTTATTCTATTGCTGCTGTTTGGGTTGTTTTGGTTTTTGTTACAGGAATCGTTTCTTCATTAGTTTGAACTTAATACCTTTTCGTGAGAGTCTATTAATATATCGAAGTAAAATTAAATGGCTATTTTTGAGGGATCTTTTACTAATGCATCCACTTTGAAAGTTGGGATTGTAATAGCAAGATTTAATGATTTAATTACAAATAAAATTTTATCTGGTTGTCTTGATTGTTTAAAAAGACATGGTTTAGATACTTCTGACTTAAGTAATCAAGTAGATATAGTTTGGGTTCCTGGTTCATTTGAATTACCAATCGCAGCTAAAACTCTCATGAAAAAAAAGAGTTATGACGTTGTAATTGCTCTTGGGGCTGTAATCCGTGGGGAAACTTCCCACTATGATGTAGTTATATCTGAGGCTAGCAAAGGTATATCACAAGTTTCATATGAAAATAATGTTCCAATTATTTTTGGAGTTTTGACTACTGATACTATGCAGCAGGCTCTTGAAAGAGCAGGAATTAAAAATAATCTTGGTTGGAATTATGCTTTACAAGCAATTGAGATGGGATCCTTGATTAAAAATTTAAATTAATTGAAAAAATTTAATTATTTCTATCATTGATCCCTTCTTTGAGATAAAATAAAAAAGCTATGCGGATGTAGCTCAGTGGTAGAGCATCTCCTTGCCAAGGAGAATGTCGAGAGTTCGAATCTCTTCATCCGCTTTTAATGTTTGTATCCCTTAAAGTAATCCTAATAATCATTTCGTAATGACAAAGGTAATTTCTATTGAGGATTTAAAGGGATTATTTACCAAACCTTATGGTACAGATGCACCAACAAAACAAAAATGGGCTGAATTTTATAATGAGAATGTAATTTTTGTAGATCCAACTCAGGAAACAAAGGGCTTAGATTCTTATATTAAAGCTCAAGAAAAGCTAGTTAAAAGATGTGATGATGTTTTTTTAGAAACTCATGCGATTTCCATAACTGGAAATTGTGGATTTGTTGAATGGACAATGGGTTTAAAAATTATGGGTAAAGAATTTATTTATCCCGGAACTACTCGTTTATTATTTGGCGAAAATGGATTAATAAAAGAGCATAGAGATTACTTTGATTTTTGCGGTCCAACTTTTGGACCAGTTCCTATTTTAGGTCCTTTTATAAGATGGCTGTATAGTAAATTTGTTTCTTGATTTAACTTCTATAGATAAGAACTTTATATTTCACGAATTAACAAATTTTGAGAGATAACTTCTTTGAAGTCCAACTGAGTATAAAACAATTTCTTATTTGTCGTCATTAAATACAATTTTTTTGTATTTTTAATTTTTTTAGAGGTTAAAAGATTTTTCACAATTAACGTACCAAATCCTTTGCCTTGGTGATTTTTATCAATAACAATATCCCAAAGCACCCCGCGGTATATCCCATCGGTTAAAGCTCTACCAAACCCAACTATTTCCTTACCAATCCAAAGACTTATTACGACATCACTGTTCGCAAGACATTTTTTTAGATCATTAATAGTTCTATTTTTTGCCCAGAAAGTATTGTTTTCTAGTAATTTTTGTAGCTTAATTAATCCATGAGTCGGTATAAGATTAGGACCTAATCCAAAAAATCTTAACCCTAAAGCTCCTTTGGAATGATTTATTAGTGATATTGCTTTCATTTTTAAAAAATTATATAAATTTAATGATAGTAAGGTTTACTTTTTGAGTTTAATTTAAATAACCCTAATTGATCATTTCTCCAAAATAAAAAGATATGTTTTTTCTTCATTCTGTTGTAACGCGCTAATTTATAATGTTTGTAATAGGATAAATCTTTTAAGGACCGTTACTTATGCTAAAACTTTTGTTGGGAGATCCGAATACACGAAAGTTAAAGCGCTATCAACCAATAGTTGAAAATATAAATTTTTTAGAAGAAGAAATTTCTCAATTAACTGATGATGAGTTGAGAAAAGAAACTCAAACTTTAAAATCAACGATTTCATCAGAATTAGATATCAAAAAGCAAAAAGAACTATTGGGAGAATTTCTTCCAAAAGCCTTTGCAATTGTTAGAGAAGCAAGTAAGCGAGTTCTTGATATGAGACATTTTGATGTTCAGTTAATAGGCGGAATGGTTTTACATGAGTGTCAAATTGCAGAGATGAAAACTGGAGAAGGTAAAACTCTTGTAGCAACATTACCTTGTTATTTAAATGCTTTAACTGGAAAAGGTGTCCACGTAGTTACCGTAAATGATTATTTAGCTAGAAGAGATGCAGAATGGATGGGCCAAGTTCATCGTTTTTTAGGTTTATCAGTTGGGTTGATTCAACAAGATATGAACCCAATTGAGAGAAAGAAAAATTACGACTGCGATATAACCTATGCCACGAATTCCGAATTAGGATTTGATTACTTAAGAGATAATATGTCCACCGATATTAATGAGGTAGTGCAAAGAAAATTCAATTACTGTGTAATTGACGAGGTAGATTCAATATTAATTGATGAAGCTCGAACACCTCTTATCATTTCTGGTCAAGTTGAGAGACCCCAAGAAAAATATCAAAAAGCTTCTGAATTAGCTTTGGCTCTAATTAAGGCAAAAGAATTAAGTAAAGATGGTGTCGATCCAGAAGGTGATTATGAAGTTGATGAAAAGCAAAGAAGCTGTATATTAACAGATCAGGGTTTTGCTAAGTGTGAAGAGTTTTTATCAGTCAGTGACTTATATAATCCCAAAGATCCTTGGGCTCACTATGTAACCAATGCTTTAAAAGCTAAAGAATTATTTATTAGAGATGTAAATTACATTATTAAAAATGATGAGGCTGTAATAGTGGATGAATTTACAGGGAGAGTAATGCCAGGAAGGCGATGGAGTGACGGACAGCATCAGGCAATTGAAGCAAAAGAGGGACTAAAAATTCAGCCTGAGACTCAAACATTAGCATCAATTACTTATCAGAATTTTTTCTTGTTATATCCTGGTCTAGCAGGTATGACTGGCACTGCAAAAACAGAAGAGGTCGAATTTGAAAAAACTTATAAATTAGAATCAACAGTTGTACCAACAAATCAAATAAGAAAAAGACAAGATTGGCCTGATCAAGTCTTTAAGACAGAGATGGGTAAATGGAAAGCTGTTGCGAAAGAAACTGCACAAATCCATAGAGATAGTAGACCTGTCTTAATTGGTACAACAAGCGTTGAAAAAAGTGAGTTGTTAAGTTCACTTTTAGCTGAAGAAAAAATTCCACATAACTTGTTAAATGCTAAGCCAGAGAATGTTGAACGTGAGGCAGAAATTGTAGCGCAGGCTGGGAGAGCAGGCGCTGTTACTATTGCGACTAATATGGCTGGAAGGGGAACAGATATAATTCTTGGAGGTAACAGTGACTATATGGCAAGACTTAAATTAAAAGAGATTTTAATTCCTTTGTTAGTAAAGCCAGATAATGAACATAAGCCACCAATCCCTAAACAAAGAAGTACAAAATCTAAGGGTGGTTTTTCTTCAAAAGGAGCCTCGAATTTGAAAAAGAATATGCCAGAATCTTCAACAAATCTTTTTCCCTGCAAACTTGATGAAGAAATCGAAAAGAAACTCTCTATTTTATCCAACGAACTTGTCAATAATTGGGGTGAAAGACAACTTTCTGTCTTGGAATTAGATGACAGAATCGCTACAGCCTCAGAAAAAGCGCCAACGGAAGATAATTTGATAAAACTTTTGAGAGAATCCTTTTCATGTGTAAAAGCTGAGTATGAGAAAGTTTTGATTCATGAAGAGCAAAAAGTAAGAGAATCCGGTGGTTTACATGTTATTGGTACTGAGAGACATGAATCAAGAAGAGTGGATAATCAACTTAGAGGAAGAGCAGGAAGACAAGGTGATTCTGGAAGTACAAGATTCTTTTTATCTTTGGAAGATAATTTATTAAGGATTTTTGGAGGTGATAGGGTAGCAAATCTAATGAATGCATTTAGGGTTGATGAAGATATGCCTATCGAATCAGGAATGCTTACTAGGTCTTTAGAAAGTGCTCAAAAGAAAGTAGAAACATATTATTACGATATTAGAAAACAAGTTTTTGAATATGATGAGGTAATGAATAATCAAAGAAAAGCAGTGTACAGCGAAAGACTAAGAGTCCTGCAAGGAAATGATTTAAAGAGACAAGTCATAGGGTATGGGGAAAGAACAATGTATGAAATTGTAGAGGCTTATATTAATCCTGATCTGCCACCTGAAGAGTGGAATATTGATCAATTAATTGCTAAAGTCAAAGAATTCATATATTTATTAGATGACCTTAAGGTTGATGATATCAAATTACTATCAATAGAAGAATTAAAAAACTACCTTCAGGAGCAATTGCGAGTAGCTTATGATTTAAAGGAATCACAAATAGAAAAGATGCGTCCAGGATTAATGAGAGAAGCTGAAAGATTTTTTATTTTGCAGCAAATTGATAATTTATGGAGAGAACACCTCCAAGCTATGGATTCTTTGAGAGAATCAGTTGGATTGAGAGGTTATGGACAAAAAGATCCTTTAATCGAATATAAAAACGAAGGTTATGATATGTTTCTTGAAATGATGACTAATATGAGACGAAATGTTATTTATTCAATGTTTATGTTTCAACCTAAAACTGATGAGCAGGATAAGAGTTAAATCACGATTTAATCATCTCCAAGAAATTCTATAATTTCTTTATCCTTCAGATTTTGAGCTTTACCAAGTTTAGAAATATCAATAGATTCTGAATTAGCTATACACAGCATGGTTTCTTGTAACTTCAGAATTTCATTTTCAAGTACGTCTATTCTATCCATTAGATTTTTTATCACATTAGCTTCTGCATCAGGTAAGGCAGAGTGCGCAAGTGGATTAACTTTAACACCACTCTGATGAACTACTCTTCCAGGAACTCCAACGACAGTACTATTACCTTCTACGTTACGGACTACTACCGAACCGGCACCAATACGTGTATTAGATCCAACTGTGATGGATCCAAGAACTTTAGCACCAGCTCCAACTACAACATTTTCCATTAGGGTAGGATGTCTTTTCCCATGACTTTTGCCAGTACCTCCTAATGTTACTCCCTGATAAAGTAGACAATTATTTCCTATTTCAGCTGTTTCACCAATCACAACTCCCATCCCATGATCTATGAAAACCCGTTTACCAATTTTTGCCCCAGGATGGATTTCAATACCTGTTGCTAACCTATTGATATGACTTAAAAAGCGAGGAATTAGAGGAATTTTTAATTGCCATAATTTATGAGTAAACCTATGAATAACTATTGATTGAAATCCTGGGTAGCAAAGAAAAATCTCTAATATTCCTCTAGCAGCAGGATCTCTCTCTTTGATAATTTCTATATCAGACTTAAAAGTTCTTAGCATCATGGTTCAATTAATAACTCCTATTTCTTTTTTTAAGTGATTTATTGTTTCTATACTTAAATAATTTTTGGAACATATTATTTGAGGTAATCTCATAAGCTGAGACCTATTTTTTAATAAAGTATTCTCCACAACTGATAAACTGGGCCCATCACACACTATATGGTTGGAGGCTTTTAATAATGAAAGTAGTCTACTATTATTATCTGAGATTGCAGTCATAAGAATCAATTCACCACCACGTATGCTGTGTATGATGACTTCCGCTGCTCGCAATAAACCAGGACTAATGCTAACAATACCTACACAACTCCCAGCATTTAATTCTTTGATGATATCTAATTCTTTTTGAAAGTCGCTTAAGTCAACAGCAATTGCTCTAACCCCGTATTGTTTAGCAACTTTTTCTAGAGGCTGTAAAAAATATCTGCTTGTGACCACAGTACCATTATTTGAATTACTCAAAACTTTTTCTAATTCTTCCATAGGAACAACTTCTACGGGAACATTAATTTTTGGTGAAAGATCTTCTGCTATTAACATAGATGCTCCTATATCCTCTCTCGGAGTACTTACAATAATTTTTGCGCCGCATTTAATACGCCAATCAATTTCATTTGTTAATATTTCTCTTGTTTCTTGTAACGTGCATCCAAGGTTAATGAATTTATCGACAGTCTGCTTTACTTCTTGATCTGGTTGTACAAATATTTTGTCTTTTGAGTAGACAGATTTTTTAAAGTTTCTTTTATTAAGATTATCTCTTACATAAATACCTGATCCAGCTATCGCTTCAACAACCCCATCCATTTCAAGTTGTCTGTAAACTTTGCTTATAGTATTTCTATGAAGTCCAGTCTGCATTGCAAGTTGCCTAGTGCTGGGAAGTCTATGACCCGGAGGATAATGTCTTGCAGCTATGGCAAAGCATATTTGATTATAGAGTTGTGTTGATGCTGGAATATCACTTTCTTGTTGAATATGAAATCTCACTTTAGAAAAATCCTTACTGATTAAATTATATCCGTAGGGACACTTTAACATTTGTCATAGCTTTTTGATAATAATTCATCACTCTACATCTTTTTTGATAAGAGGAGTTTTTCTGGGGCTTAAAAACATAATCATGTTTCTTCCTTCTCTTTTTGGTTTTTGCTGTACTTCTGATTGTTCTTCTAAATCATTTGCCATTTTCAAAAGTAGTGTTTCTGCTAAATTTGAGTGTTGAATTTCTCTGCCCCTAAAAATTACAGTGCACTTTACTTTATCTCCTGATTTTAAAAATTTGACAGCTTGATTTATTCGTACATCATAATCATGTTTGTCAATTTTGTATCTCATTTTTACTTCTTTAACTTCTGTTTGATGAGATTTTTTTCTTGCTTCTTTTGCTTTTTTTTCTTGTTCAAATTTATATTTTCCATAGTCCATAACTCTACAAACAGGAGGATTTGCTTTCTCACTTACTAAAACCAAATCAAGTTCTCTTTGAGCAGCTATTTCTAATGCTTCCAATCTATCTATGACACCTAATTGTTTCCCATCCGAATCAACAACTCTTAATTGAGGATATTTTATTCTTTCATTAATATTTGGGAGCTCTCTAACTGGAGAGCGACGGTCAAAGCGTGGGCGTGGTGGCATTCAGTTTATAATTTGATTAGATGATGAACAGAAATTTTTTAAAAATTAGCCTAAAAAAGACTCTATTTTAATTATTGCATCTTTTAGCAGGTTTTTGTTATTCAGCCAAAATGGATTATTTTTATTACGAAACCATGTTTTTTGCCTTTTAGCGAATTGGCTAGTTTTTCTAGTAGTTAACTCAATTGCCTCATCGATAGTTAAATTATTATTTAAAACATTTTTAGCTTCACAGTAACCAATAGTTTCTAATATTGGTAAATCTGATCCATATCGAGAAATAAGATTTTTTGTCTCTTCAATAATGCCAGATAAAAACATATTTTTTGTTCTTTGTAAAATTCTTTCTTTTAAATTATCTCTATTTAATCCAAGCTCTAGGATTTTCCATTCAGGCGGTTTTTGAACATTTTGTGATGATAATGTTTGACCGGTAACGTAAAAGACTTCTAAAGCTCTAATTGTTCTAATTTGATCGGCAAAATTAATTTTTTTTGCTGATATTGGATCGCAACTTTTTAAAAGCTCCCAACATTCTTGATGACCAAGTTTTTCTAATTGTCTCCTTAAATTATGTTGCGGAGGGATATCAGGTATAAAAAAACCCTTTGTTAATGAATTCATATACAAACCACTTCCTCCAACAAGAAAAGGCAATTTATTTTGCTTAATTTCTCTTGTTATTGATTTTTGAGCAATTTCTTTGAATTGTTTTACATTAATTTGATTATTAGGCTCTTCTAAATCTATTAAAAAATGCCTTATTTTTTTTTGTTGATTCTCCGATGGTTTGGCTGTTCCAATATCCATAAATTTATAAATTTGTCTTGAATCGATGTTATGTATACGAGTTTTAAAATATTCTGCAATTTCAATAGCTAATTCTGTTTTTCCACTTGCTGTGGCCCCAATTAAAACTATTACACGAGGTGGATAGGAGGACATATGAATTTCTGAAGAAAAATTAATTAGCTATATAATGTAAGTGATTAAATTTTTCATAGACTTCGAGCCTTTCTCTTATTGCGGTGGTAAGTTTAATTAAAGATCTTTTAAATAACATTAGAAAGATCAATGTTTTTTTTTTATATTAAATGAGTGAGGACAAAAGATCTAATAAAATCTCAAATGAATATGGTGCGGAACAGATTCAGGTCTTAGAGGGATTAGAGCCAGTTCGTAAACGACCTGGCATGTATATAGGTTCCACGGGCCCTAGAGGTCTGCATCATTTAGTTTATGAGGTCGTTGATAATTCGGTTGATGAAGCACTTGCTGGCCATTGTGATCATATAGAAATAGTTCTTCAAGCAGATGGATCAGCTTTAATCTCTGATAATGGACGAGGCATTCCAACAGATATTCATCCAAGGACAGGAAAAAGTGCCTTAGAAACTGTGCTGACTGTTCTTCATGCTGGAGGTAAATTCGGAAGCGGTGGTTATAAAGTTTCAGGAGGCCTGCATGGAGTAGGAATATCTGTAGTTAATGCTTTAAGCGAATGGGTTAATGTAACTGTTTATAGAGATGGTAATGAGTTTAATCAAAGATTTGAAAAGGGTATATCACAGGGTGTATTAAAAAGTAAAAAACAGTCTCAAAAACCTTTAAAAAAAGGAACCACTATTTGCTTTAAACCCGATAAAACAATTTTTTCTGGAGGAATCGGTTTCGAATATTCTCTTCTCTCATCTAGGTTAAGAGAACTAGCTTATCTTAATGGTGGTGTAAAAATTGTTTTTAGAGATGAGAGAAATAAATTGTCAGATGGTTCTTTCAAAGAAGAGATTTACTTATATCAAGGAGGCATTAAAGAATACGTTCAATATATGAATGCAGAAAAGGAGTCAATTCATCCTGAGATAATTTATGTTGACTCACAAAAAGAAAACGTCTACGTAGAGGCAGCTTTGCAATGGTGTTCAGATGTATATTCAGACAATATTTTAGGTTTTGCAAATAATATTAGAACTATTGATGGTGGTACTCATATTGAAGGATTAAAAACAGTTTTGACGAGAACTTTTAATAATCTTGCAAAAAAGAGAGGCAAGAGAAAAGATATTGAAAAAAATTTAGCCGGTGAAAATATCAGAGAGGGCTTAACTGTTGTTTTATCAGTTAAAGTTCCAGATCCTGAATTTGAGGGACAAACAAAAACAAAACTAGGCAATACTGAAGTCAGAGGCATCGTTGACTCTCTTATTGGGGAGGCTCTTACGAAATATATGGAATTCAATCCTGGAATTTTTGACTTGATTCTTGAGAAAGCAATTCAATCATTTAATGCAGCAGAAGCTGCTAGAAGGGCTAGGGAATTAGTAAGAAGAAAAAGTGTTCTTGAAAGTTCAACTTTGCCAGGTAAATTAGCAGATTGTAGTTCTAGAGATCCAGCAGAATCAGAAATTTATATCGTTGAGGGAGATTCTGCTGGAGGTTCTGCAAAACAAGGAAGAGATAGAAATTTTCAGGCTATTTTGCCTCTCAGGGGAAAAATTCTTAATATCGAAAAAACTGACGATACCAAAATATACAAAAATACAGAAATTCAGTCATTAATAACAGCTCTTGGATTAGGAATAAAAGGAGAGGAATTTGATGTGAGCTCTTTGCGGTATCATAGAGTTGTAATAATGACGGATGCTGACGTTGACGGTGCTCATATAAGAACTTTGTTGCTGACATTTTTTTATAGATACCAAAGAGAACTAGTTGAGAAGGGTCATATTTATATTGCCTGTCCTCCTCTTTATAAGGTAGAAAGAGGTAAGAATCACAAATACTGTTATAACGAGAATCAATTAAAGGATACAATTGAAAGTTTTGGAGGAAATGCTAATTACAATATCCAGAGATTTAAGGGACTAGGTGAAATGATGCCAAAACAATTGTGGGATACAACTATGAATCCTCAAACTAGGATGATGAAAAGGGTTGAAATTGAAGACGCACTTGAAGCTGACAGAATATTTAATATATTAATGGGAGATAAAGTTGCACCCAGACGAGAATTTATTGAAACACACAGTAGTAATCTAGACATTGCAACTTTAGATATATGATTAATAATCTTCTTAAGAATCTCTGCTTAATTACTTTTGCATTGATTGCTCCAATTACATTACCTGCTGGTGGAATTCAAAAAAGTATAAACCATTATAGATTTCCTAATAATACAAAGGAAATTATATTAAGCTCTAATACCTCTCTTTATTCTTTTCCGGAAATTAATGCTAAAGAATTACTAGTTCTTGATATAGGTACATGCTTATCTGTTTTACGTAATTGGAAAGTCTGTGAAAGTGAAATTTGGCTTAGGGTGGAATTAGCCTCTAATAAAATTTTGGATGACCCTAATAAAATCACAAAAGGCTGGATAAAAATGTAAATTTTGGATAATAAATCAATTATTATTTTTTTATTTGGGAGCACTTTTGGACTAATACTTAGGATATTTATACAAAATAATTTAAAAATTAATATAGGATTTAATATACAAAATACTTCAATAGTAAATTTTATAGCATCTTTTTTTTTGGGTATTTTAGTAGCATTAGACTTTATTAATAACAAAATATTATTTTTATTTTACAGCGGATTTTTGGGATGCTTTAGTACGTTTTCTTCTTTTATATATCAACTATTTCTTCTATTTCAAAAAAGGAAATTTATACGTTTGTTTTTTCATTACATCGAGGTAATAATAATTTCTTTTTTTTGCTTTTATTTGGGTAATTATTTTATGCAATTAATTAAATGAAAATAAACTATATTTATATTCTTTTAGCTTGTTATGCAGCTACTTTTTTGAGAGTATTTTTAAATAATAATTTGATTGTTTCTCTAATTGGATCCTTGTTTTTAGGATTTTTTATTTCAAAACGATTAAGTTTATCGAAAGAAAAAATTATATTGAGCGGTTTCTTTTCGTGCTTCACATCTTTTAGCGGATTTATATATTTTTTATACAAAATTTTGAATCAGGGTGATTTGATGAAATTTATAATCATTTTTAATTTTTTCATCATTATAAATTTACTCACAATGTATTTAGGGTTTTGGATAAGTAGAAAAATTACTTAAATTTCATATAATAGTGTTGTTACTATGAACACGATATATATCTTATGAATGAAAATAATCTTGAAACGGTTACATCTTTATCTTCAGATTTAAGTACTCGAGAAAATATTACTTTTCAACTTGAAGAATTGCTCGTCGCAGGAAATTATGATGAGGCAAAGTTACTTTTAGAACCCTCCCAACCTGTTGATATTGCTGATGCTATTGGAAGCCTTCCATTAATATTGCAAGCATTAGCATTCAGATTGTTAAAGAAAAATGAGGCCATTGAGGTTTATGAATATTTAGATCCAATAGTTCAGCAAACTTTATTAGACAGACTCCGTTCAGGAGAAGTTTTAGAAATTGTTGAGAAAATGTCTCCTGATGATAGGGTTCAACTCTTTGACGAATTACCTGCAAAAGTTGTACGAAAATTTTTGTCTGCTCTAAGTCCTGGTGAAAGGAAAGTAACAGCTGAATTACTTGGATATGAGCCTGAAACTGCTGGAAGATTAATGACAACTGAATTTATAGACCTTAAAGAGATGCAAACGGCAGCTGAGGCTCTTTCTTTAGTCAGAAAAAGAGCTCCATATACAGAAACAATTTATAGTTTATATGTGACTGATAAAGAAAGACATTTAACAGGAATTCTTTCTTTGAGAGACCTTGTGACTGCTGATCCATCTAAGCCAATTGGAGATGTTATGACTAAAGATGTAGTTAATATTTCTACAAATACAAATCAAGAAGAAGTAGCAAGAGCAATACAAAGATATGATTTTTTAGCGCTTCCAGTTGTTGATAAAGAAAAAAGACTTGTTGGGATAGTAACTGTTGATGATTTAATTGATGTAATAGAGCAAGAAGCAACAAGAGATATCTATGCAGCAGGAGCAGTTCAACCTGGAGATGAAGATGATTATTTTCAAAGTAGTTTATTTACGATAGCTCGTCGAAGAATTTTGTGGCTGTTAATTTTGGTTTTGGCAAATGGTTTAACTACAAAAGTAATAGCTATGAATGATCAAATATTAAAAGAAATAGTTTTGCTAGCTGCATTTATTCCACTGCTGATAGGTACTGGGGGCAATGTTGGGGCTCAAAGTTCAACAGTTGTCATTAGAGGTTTAAGTACCCAAAAATTGAAGTCTCTTGGCGCAATTAAGGCAGTTGTTAAGGAGGCAATCACAGGAGCTATTTTAGGTATATTGATGATGCTAGTAGTATTCCCTTTCGCTTGGTGGCAAGGAGAAGGTCCTTTAATAGCCTCTGCAGTAGGAATAAGTTTAATATCCATAACAACTTTAGCTGCTACAACTGGCGCTATTCTTCCATTATTGTTTGACAAGATGAGGTTAGATCCAGCTTTAATGTCCTCTCCCTTTATTACAACCGTCACTGATATTGCAGGTGTATTTATATATTTAACTACGGCAAAATGGTTGTTCAGCTCTTCGTTAATTTAAAATCGACTAGGTATTTATTCTCATTTTTGTAAAAATGTGGATTTTTTTGTTTAACTTTACATTTCTTAATGGTATTGTTTACAAAACAACATTCAACTTTCATGTCTACTGAAACATTAAGTGAGAATAAATTAGCGACGATATCAAGTTTAAAAGCGAGTAATGATGTCGACTTAGTCAGATCATACTTGAGGGATATCGGGAGAGTTCCACTTCTATCACACGAGCAGGAAATTACTCTTGGGAGGCAGGTCCAAGAATATATGCAGGTTGAAAGAGCAGAATTGGAAATTTATGAATTAACTGGAGATAAACCTAGTATTGAGGAATTATCAGATAAATTAAATCTATCTATTCCTGTAATAAAAAAAAGATTAAGAGCTGGACAGAGAGCAAAAGAAAGAATGGTTGCAGCTAATTTAAGGTTGGTAGTAAGTGTTGCAAAAAAATATACTAAAAGAAATATGGAGTTATTAGATTTAATTCAAGAAGGGACGATAGGGTTAGTAAGGGGAGTGGAAAAATTTGATCCTGCAAGAGGCTACAAGTTTTCAACATATGCATACTGGTGGATAAGACAAGGTATTACTAGAGCAATAGCTGAAAAAAGTAGGGCAATAAGACTTCCGATCCACATTACTGAAATGTTGAATAAGTTGAAAAAAGGTCAAAGAGAGTTAAGTCAAGAAATGTCTAGAACGCCAACAGTTAGTGAACTTGCAAAATATGTAGAGCTACCTGAGGAAGATGTTAAAGATTTGATGTGTAAAGCTGGACAGCCAGTTAGTCTTGAGACAAAAGTTGGAGATGGTGAAGACACTGTTTTATTAGATTTATTAGCAGGTGGGGAGGATTTGCCAGATGAACAAATCGAGATGGATTGTATGAGAGGTGATCTTCATTCTCTTTTGCATCAATTGCCAGATTTACAATGTAGAGTTTTAAGAATGAGATATGGAATGGATGGTGATGAGCCAATGTCTCTTACTGGTATAGGAAGAGTATTAGGAATAAGTAGGGATAGAGTAAGAAATCTAGAAAGAGATGGATTAAGAGGTTTGAGAAGACTAAGTTCTAATGTAGAGGCTTATTTCGTTTCCTGAAGAAATTCATATATTAAATCATTTGTCTTTTCAGGTTCTTCATCATGAGGACAATGGCCAGTACCCTCAATAATATCAAGTCTTTTAATATTCTTGAATTTTTTCTTCCACTCTTTTGCTTCACTTAAAGATTCCCAAGGGTCTTTTTCACCCCAAATTAATTGAATTGGAGTATTGACCTTATCGAAAAGGTCTGTAGCAAGATAGTCATCAAATAGATTAATAAATCCACGAAAAGCTTCTTTAGAGTTTTTCCTTCTAGAGGGTTGATAAAGTATTTCGATCAATTCTTTATCGATATTTTTTCCTGAAGGGTAAGCTTTTTCAAGTATTTTCTTGATAACTTTTGGATTAGCAGCTCTTGTAAAGAGGGTATTACTAATTACTCTTTGTCTAACTATCGTTTTAAGAACTGGTCTTAGTAGATTCATTAAGATATCACTTTTTTTTAAACGTTTATCATCCATAGTTCTTTGTGCACAATCAATCAAAATGACGCCTTTGCAATTATCTTTTAGGATTTCAGCAGCTTTCAATGCGATAACACCACCAATTGAATTTCCCACCAAGTAAACAGGAGATTTTATTACCTCTGAACAAAATGTTGATATTTGGTTACCCCATAAGTCAAATGAATATTTAACTGAATTTTCTCTATCAGGTTCGTAATTTAATATTGCACTAGGCTGACTGCTTTTCCCAAATCCTAATAAGTCAATTGCGAAGCAGTTAGAAAATTTACCAAGAAAATCTTGATTATTTCTCCAGTGGTTTTTTGATGCCCCAAATCCATGAATTAATAAAATTTTAATATTTTTTTCAGAAATAGATTCTTTTGATAAAGACCAAGAAATTTCCCAATTTTTCCACTTCCAAGTTTCCGATTTATTTAAAGACACTTTGAAATATGCTTTTAATTAAACTTTAATTCAAAAAAAAATAATTTGTTTTTAATAAATTATTCTTAGTTTAAGAAAAAACTTTCATTTTATGCACAAGAAAAAGGTTATATGTATTGGAGAGGCTTTAATCGACAGAATCAGAAATAAGTCAAATGAAGGATTTACAGATTTTTTGGGAGGTGCGCCTGCTAACGTTGCCTGTGCATTAAGAAAATTAAAAATAGATTCAACATTTATAGGAAGTTTGGGTAGTGATGATTATGGAAAAAAATTTATTACTCAATTTAATGAATTGGACGTTAATTTAGATTTCTTGCAATTAGATAATGATTCATCTACTCGTGTGGTTAATGTTGATAGAGATCAATTTGGAGATCGTTTTTTTTCAGGCTTTGAGAAAAGTTCTCATTCATGCTTTGCAGACGAAGTTATTCGTAAGAAATTAATCGAAATAGAAATTTTGAATTTGGAGAAATCTTTTCTAGAAACAAAATATTTGGTTACAGGAACGATCTTATTATCATCTCCAATATCAGCAGAGACAATTTTTTTTCTTCTTGAACAAGCTAAAAAATTTGAAGTCAAAATAGTTATCGATTTGAATTGGAGAGAGGTGTTTTGGGATAATTCAAGTTTTTCATCAAAAATTAGTAAAGCAGCGAGAATTAATTTAATTAAGAAATTTTTAAATCATGCAAATGTTTTAAAACTTGCCAAGGAAGAAGCAACTTTGTTTTTTGAGGATGAAAATCCCTTGTTTATATCTCAACAATTGTTTAATAGACCAGATGTAATAATAACCGATGGAAAAAATCCCGTTGCATGGTACATCAATGGATTGCAGGGAATTACCGAAACTCACACTTCACAAAAAATTGTCGATACTACTGGTGCAGGAGATGCTTTTCTAGCTGGCTTAATTTCAAAATTAATTTCTTCTGGCTATCCTACAAATAAACTAGAGGTAGAAGATTGCATTAAGTTCGCAGGTGTTTGTGGATTACTAACTTGTCTTGGTGAAGGCGCCATCGAGCAACAGCCATATTACGAGAAGGTTAATAAATTTTTGGGATCTCTTATCTCGTAGTGTCTTCCATGATTTTTTGCGTAACTAATTTCTATTTTCCAGAAATTATCAATAAATGATTCTATTAATTCTGGCCATTCAATAACTAAAATGGCTTGACTTTGAATTGCTTCTTCTTCTTCTGCAAAAAAAACTTCTTTTGCAGAAGAAACATTTTCTAACCTGTATAAATCAAGGTGAATTAGCGGAATTGTGCCGGAGTTATAGTGATGGGATAAAGCAAATGTAGGGCTTGTGATGTCCTCAGAGATTGATAAGCCTTTAGCAATCCCTTGAACAAATGAAGTTTTCCCAGCCCCAATTGGACCCTTTAATAAAATAATTGATTTGGGATTTAATTTGTGTGAGAGTTTTTTTCCTAAATTTAAAGTCTCTTTTAAATTCTCAACAAACACAAAATTACATGATAATCACTTATAGTTTAGTAGAGATACTATTTACTAGATATGGTTATAGCAAATTCAGTTAAAACCTCCACACCTAATTATGTAATTGCTGATATATCTTTATCAGATTTTGGTCGTAAAGAAATTAAAATTGCCGAAACAGAAATGCCTGGATTAATGGCACTTAGAGATAAATATCAATCTGAAAAGCCACTAAAAGGTGCAAAAATAGCTGGAAGTCTTCATATGACTATTCAGACAGCAGTCTTAATAGAAACTCTTGTTGATCTTGGTGCAGAAGTGAAATGGGCTTCATGTAATATTTTTTCAACTCAAGATCATGCAGCAGCAGCTATCGCAGATCAAGGAATTTCTGTGTACGCCAAAAAAGGTGAGACACTTGATGAATATTGGCAATATACACACTGCATCCTTGATTGGGGTTCAGACTCTCCAAATATGATTCTTGATGACGGGGGAGATGCAACTGGCTTATTGATACTCGGTAGTAAAGCAGAAAAAGATTTATCTGTTTTAGATAATCCCGGTAATGAAGAAGAAATTGCTTTGTTCAATTCTATCAAGTCTAAGTTGGAACATGATAGTGACTTCTATTCTAGAATTAAGAATAATATCATTGGTGTCACTGAAGAAACTACAACGGGAGTTGCAAGACTTTATCAACTCCAAAAGCAAAATGCTTTACCTTTCCCTGCTATCAACGTTAATGATTCAGTAACTAAGAGCAAATTTGATAATTTATATGGCTGCCGAGAATCTTTAGTAGATAGTATCAAGCGTGCAACTGACGTGATGATTGCAGGTAAGGTCGCTTTAGTAATTGGTTTTGGAGATGTAGGTAAAGGTTCAGCTCAGTCTCTAAGAGGACTTGGTGCAATTGTAAAAGTTGCCGAAGTTGATCCAATTTGTGCTCTTCAAGCGGCAATGGAAGGTTTTAGCGTTGTTACATTAGAAGATGTTGTGGAAGATATAGATATATTTGTTACAGCTACTGGGAACTATCAGGTAATAAAAAACGAAAATCTTGTCAAGATGAAAGACGAGGCCATAGTCTGTAACATCGGCCATTTCGATAATGAAATTGATGTGGCTTCATTAAAAGATTATCCATGGGAAAATATTAAGCCGCAGGTTGATCACATAACTTTACCGAGTGGTAATAAAATAATCCTTTTAGCTGAAGGTAGATTAGTTAATTTAGGTTGTGCTACTGGACATCCAAGTTTTGTTATGAGTAATTCTTTTACTAATCAAGTACTAGCTCAAATTGAACTTTTCAATAAATCAGAAGAATATGCGAAACAGGTTTATGTTTTACCAAAACATTTAGATGAAATGGTAGCAAGATTACATCTAGATAAAATTGGTGCAAAATTGACAAAATTAACCAAAGAACAGGCTGATTATATTAATGTTTCTGTTGAGGGACCTTATAAACCAGAACTTTATAGATATTAAGCTTGAGTTTAATTTTCTTAAATTTTCTCACTTCAATTCCAGACTACATCAGTTTGGCTGTTGAAAAGAATTCAGCAATCGCATACCTGACTATTGGTTTAGCTATGTTTTTAGAGAACATAGTACCTCCAATCCCCTCAGAAATAATAATGCCCTTAGGAGGTTTTTTCGTTTATCAACAGAAATTAAATTTCTATATTTTAGTTTTTTGTGGATTACTTGGAACTATTCTAGGATCACTGCCTTGGTACTACTTAGGTAAATTAGTTAATGAAAAAAGACTTTCAAATTTTCTAGATAAAAAAGGAAAATATCTGGGAATTTCTTCTAATGATCTCAATAAAAGTAAACGGTGGTTTGATAAGTATGGGGTTCCTTTAGTATTTTGGGGCAGATTAGTACCCGGTATAAGAACTTTAATTTCGGTTCCTGCTGGTATAGAACTTATGCCATTAAGAAAATTTCTGATTTGGACTACACTCGGCAGTTTTATCTGGGTCGTACTTCTGACATATGCTGGCTATTTGTTTGGTGAAAATTATCTAATTATTGAAACTTATTTAGAAAAAATTAAATATTTTGTGAAACCAATTTTAATTTTTATTATCCTTTATTTTTTTATTAAACTACTCATTAGGTTCTTAAAAAAAAGAAGAGTTTAGAATGGGATCTCACTAGAATTACTGTTGTTAGAATATTGGTTATTTTCAGACTCTTTTCGAGAGCTTAGTAAGTTTAATCTATCTACTCTAACAACTGGTTTGTATCTATCCTCCCCAGTATTTTTATCTTTCCAACTATCAATTTTAAAGCTTCCTGTAATTCCAATTAAAGATCCTTTTTTAACGTAATCTGCTGCTATTTGTGCTTGTTTGCCCCATATTTCTAAATTAAACCAGTCTGGCTCTTCATCTCTGCTTCTTCTGTTAACTGCAAGAGTGAAATTCGCTACTATAGAGCCAGATTCAAAATATCTGACATCTGGTTCTCTTCCTGCTCTACCAACTAGGTTAATAGTGTTAATTTCCATAATTATATTTTTTTTAATACTACTCTTTTTTTTAGATTCTGCTCGAAGTTTTGCGTGCTATTCATAACCAAACGAGGGAATTCTTAGAGCTTAACGAAAAATAGATATATTATTTAAAAAAGATTTCTTATTGTGATTTTTAACAGATTTAAATTTTCTAGAGATATTGGCATAGATTTGGGAACTGCCAATACTCTTATACATGTTTCAGGTAAGGGCGTTGTTTTACAGGAGCCTTCTGTGGTTGCTATGGATTTAGAAGAAGGGATTCCATTGGCTGTTGGTAAAGAAGCTAAGTTAATGCTTGGAAGAACCCCAGGCAATATAAGAGCTGTAAGACCATTAAGAGATGGGGTAATTGCAGATTTTGATGCAGCAGAACAAATGATAAAAACATTTATTCAAAAATGTAATGAAGGCAAGGGTATAGTAGCTCCAAGAATAGTGATTGGTATACCCAGTGGAGTTACCAGTGTTGAAAGAAGAGCAGTTAGGGAAGCTGGATTGGCTGGAGCTAGAGAAGTTCACTTAATTGATGAACCTGTTGCAGCTGCTATAGGAGCATCATTGCCAGTAACTGAGCCAATTGGAACTATGATTGTTGATATTGGTGGTGGTACTACTGAGGTTGCAGTATTAAGTTTAGGTGGCACTGTATTGAGTGAATCGGTTCGAATAGCTGGTGACGAAATAAATGAGTCAATTGCGTTATACCTAAAAAAAGTTCATAATTTAGTTGTTGGCGAGAGAACCGCAGAAGATATCAAAATTAAGATTGGATCCGCATTCCCAGATGATGATTTTGATAGAACTACTTTAGAGGTGAGAGGTTTACACCTTTTATCAGGTTTACCTAGATCAGTCACTTTGACATCAGGAGAAATTAGAGAAGCAATGGCTGAAACACTTGGCAAAATAGTGGAAGCTGTAAAAAGAACTTTAGAACGAACACCTCCCGAACTCGCTGCAGATATTGTTGACAGGGGGATTATGCTTGCAGGAGGTGGAGCTTTAGTGAGAGGTATTAATGATTTATTAAGCGATGAAACGGGAATTTTTACTCACATAGCGGAAAACCCACTGCTTTGTGTGGTTAACGGTTGTGGAGAGGTTTTGGACGATTTTAAAAAACTGAAAAGAGTAGTCGATACTCCAGACTTTATAAGGAACGCCATTAGAGATTAATATCATGTTAGATGTCCGACGAATCTCTACTAGTCGTTGGTGGCATAAAAAGAAAAGTTGGTTTTTTTTTGGGATCTTTGTATTTTTAGTTTTTGTCAGGATATCAAAGGGATCTTTTTATAAGGATTTTTATTATTTTATTTCAAAGCCTTTTTGGCCTGGTCAATTTCAAAAAGAACTAATTCTTAAGAGCATTGACCAAGAATCTTTAGTAAAGTTAAATCTTCTTAAAAAGGATAATTTAAGGTTGCGTAAAATCTTATCTCTGCAAGAATCATATAATAAAGACAATATTTCAGCTGCGGTTATTTCAAGGAAAACTGGGGGTTGGTGGAGACAAATAATATTAAACAAGGGTTCAAATGATGGAGTTGAAATTGGTAATATTGTTATTGGTCCAGGAGGATTATTAGGGAGAGTAATCGATACTTCTTTATTCACTTCCTCAGTAACCTTAATAACCTCACCAGAAAGTAAGTTGGGCGTTTGGGTCGATAGAATTCAAATTAATGGATTACTTGTTGGCTTAGGAGATGATTCTCCTAGCTTAATACTTTATTCAAAAGATGCTGATATTAAAGTTGGAGATTTTGTATCTTCTTCTCCTGCTAGTACGTTATTACCTCCAAATATCCCTATTGGAATTGTCCAATCTATTGATAAAACACTGAAATCAAAAAAAACTGCAAAAATATTACTTTTGGCAAATCCTCAAGTTATTGATTGGGTACAAATTTTGAAAGTAAATATTTAATGAATAAACTTTTCACAAAGAAATCATCGATATTTTGCTTTATTTTTATCCCAATTATTTTTTTGTGGCACCCTAATTGGCTTGGATTTTTAGGTGTTCAGCCATATTGGCCATTATTTTGGTTATTGCCTTGGTCAATGATTAATGGATCAATAAACGGACTAATATTTGGTTTGTTTTTAGGTCTAATTTTAGATTCTCTAACTCTAGATAATAACTTTACTCAAATACCAGGCTTAGTTCTATGTGGCATTTTGTTTGGGAAAATTAAATTGCATAGTGATATTTTGGTGGGACATTTCAGGCATGGTTTAATTTGTTCTTTTGGAAGCTTTTTATGCGGGACTCTTTATTTTTTACAAATTTTGTTTAGAAATTTTTCAGATGGGTCTTTTTTATTATTTATTCCTGGTTTTAAAAATATCTTAGCTGAAGTTTTTCTGACAGGTTTATTTGCTCCCTTTATCTGCTCTCAACTATTAGTAATTTTTAAATTTTCAAAGAGAAAATTGCATTAATAATTTTTACAAGGAAGTAAAAATTGTTAGAAAAAAAATTCATATCCTAAAAATATTTAATATTTTTGTAAATCATTGGAATATTTCTTTGAGGGTTCGTAATGTTATATTTGAAATTGTTAGAATAAATATTCATAGCAATAATTCTTTGCTTTGAAGTATCGAAAAATCTTTTTTAACTATGTCAAAAGCAAGAATTTTAGTTGTTGATGATGAACCAGCAGTTTTGAAGGTATTAGTTACAAGGCTTCAATTAGCTGGATATCAAGTATATTCAGCAACTAATGGGGAAGAAGCTCTAGAGTCTTTTCACAGAGATTCCCCAGACTTGATAGTTCTTGATGTTATGCTTCCAAAAATGGATGGTTTTGCTGTTTGCAGAAGAATTAGAGCCGAATCTGTCGTACCAATAATATTCTTAACCGCTCTTGAGGCTATTTCAGAGAGAGTTGCAGGTTTGGATTTAGGGGCTGATGATTATTTATCTAAACCATTTAGCCCAAAAGAGTTAGAGGCTAGGATAGCTACTATTTTAAGAAGAATGGGACCTACTGTATCTGTTACTGAAACTAAAGAAGTTCCATCTGGCAAAGGAGTTATGAAATTTGGAAGTTTAGTTGTTGATACTAATCGCAGACAAGTTTCTAGAGCAGGGGAAAGAATTAGCTTAACTTATACTGAATTTAGTCTCTTAGAATTATTATTTGATGAGCCCGGTAAAGTTGTTCCCAGAGCAGAAATTTTAGAACAACTATGGGGTTATCCTCCTCGTAGAGCTGCTGATTTAAGAGTTGTAGATGTATATGTAGCTAGATTAAGAGGCAAATTGGAACCAGATCCAAGAAATCCCGAACTAATATTAACTGTTAGAGGCATTGGTTATGCATCTCAAAGAGTTGGCGAAACAGCAACATCTTTGGCAAGTTGAACCATGTTCTGATAATTTATTAAATAAAACAAATATATTAAAATAAATTTTGTCTGAAATAAGAGAAGCGCGTTTACAAAAAGCCAATTCACTAGTTAGTAAAGGATTTGCTTCTTACGCAGAGAGTTTTAGAGTTTCACATACTACAAAATTTCTTATTCAAAAATTTGATTACTTAGAAAATGGTCAGGAGGAAGACTTCAAAGTTTCTATAGCAGGTAGAGTGATGGCAAAAAGGGTAATGGGTAAGATTGCCTTTTTCACAATAAGCGATCAAGAAAGTCAGATCCAGCTTTACTTAGATAAAAGAATTATTAATTGTAATTTAGAAAATCAAAAATTACTTTCTTATGAAGATATTAAGGAAATAGTAGATATTGGTGATTGGATAGGCGTCTGCGGAACTATTAAAAAAACCAATAAAGGCGAGCTTTCAATTAAAGTAGAAAAATGGGAAATGTTATCCAAATCATTGCAACCCCTTCCAGATAAATGGCATGGATTGACTGATATTGAAAAAAGATATAGACAACGTTATTTAGATTTAATAGTTAATCCTCGCTCTAAAAATGTATTTAAAACAAGAGCAAAATGTATAAGTTTCATAAGAAAATGGCTAGACAATAGAAATTTTTTAGAGATAGAGACTCCAATTCTGCAATCTGAAGCTGGTGGTGCTGAAGCAAGACCATTTATTACTCATCACAATACATTAGATATTCCGCTGTATCTAAGAATAGCCACAGAATTACATTTGAAAAGAATGGTTGTTGGAGGATTTGAGAAAGTTTATGAATTGGGAAGAATATTCCGCAATGAGGGTATAAGTACAAAACATAATCCAGAATTTACCTCAGTTGAAATTTATCAAGCTTTTTCCAACTATATCGATATGATGGATTTAACAGAGGAACTGATCAAAGATATAGTAATTGATGCGTGTGGGTCTTCAGTTATAAATTATCAAAATCATGTAATTGACTTTTCTAAACCTTGGGCAAGAATATCTATGAAAGATATAGTCAAAAAATATACGGGGCTTGATTTTGATTCTTTCAGTGGAGACTTTCAAGCAGCAAAAAAAGCTGCAAAAAGTATAAATGTTGAATTTTCTAATAAAGTGAATACTACAGGAAGGCTTTTAAATGAAGTCTTCGAGCAAAAAGTAGAGTCAGAACTTTTACAACCTACTTTTGTTATAGATTATCCTGTTGAAATTTCTCCTTTAGCTAGATCTCATGTCGATAATAGAGAAATAGTTCAGAGATTTGAATTATTTATCTTTGGTCGAGAACTAGCAAATGCGTTTAGTGAGTTAATAGATCCAGTAGATCAAAGAGAAAGAATGCAATTGCAGCAATCTCTTAGAGATGAAGGAGATCAAGAGGCTCATTGTATAGATGAAGATTTTTTAAATGCTTTAGAGATTGGCATGCCTCCTACTGGAGGTTTAGGCATAGGTATTGATAGACTTATTATGTTAATTACTAATAGTCCATCCATTAGAGATGTAATCCCTTTCCCATTGTTAAAACCAGAAATAACTTCTAATAAAAATGAAAAATTACCCTTGAATGAAGTAAAATAGATGAATTAATCCAATACGAATTTTTTAAATGAGTGGTGAACGTGTTGGTTTCCGTTTTAAACACGCGGACGCAGTAGTAAAAAGAAATCCTCAAGGCCGATCAAGAAGAGGATGGGTTATTGAACCAGTAGAGCAAACTACAAGTAGGGGTACAAAAATGCCTGCATATAAAATTCGTTGGAGAGATAGTGAGAGACCTGAAACTGTATTGCAGCATATGTTAATCGCAGATCCAGACCCTTCTCCCCCTCCAAGTTCAGTAAGTTTAGATTGATAGTCTTATTAAGTCTTGATAATATTTTTATCTTTGTAGTGCAGAGTTAATTTCTTTTTTGATACTTTTTTGTTTTTCATCTCGTCTTTTGTCGTATAATTTTTTCCCTTTACCGACTCCAATAGTTAGTTTTATCCATGAGCCTTTTAAATAAAGAGATAATGGAACAATAGTCATTCCTTTTTTTTCAGTATTAGATTTCAGTTTTATTATTTCTTTTTTATGTAAAAGCAACTTTCTATTTCTTAAGGGATCATGATTAAAAAAAGACCCAACATTTTTATGTGGTGAAATGTGAACATTTAATAATAGAATCTCACCATCTCTGAATGAACAGTATCCGTCTCTTAAATTTGCTTTTCCGTTTCTAATGGACTTTACTTCAGTCCCTAAAAGCTCAATTCCAGCTTCGATTGTTTCAGATATTGCATATTGAAATTTTGCATATCTATTATTAGCTAGAAGTTTAAAATTATTTGCTTTATTAGTATTTTTTTTCACTTTGTTTGAATTTTTTGCCATTTTAGTTGTAAAAAATCTTTCTACTCAGAACAATTGCAATTAACCTTTCATTATGGCAATAATTTCTTCCAATATAGGCGATAATGACTTTTCTTTTCGTAAAAAAGAACTTAGGCTAGTTGATTCAAAAAATATTCCAGAAGAAAAGAGAAATAATAATTTAAACTTAGCCCGGCCTCTTAATTTAAAAGAATTTATTGGCCAAGAACAACTTAAATCTTCTTTAAGAATAGCTATAGATGCTTCAATTATTAGAAAAGAACCTTTGGAGCATACTCTTTTATATGGACAGCCTGGTCTAGGTAAAACTACTCTTGCTTTTTTGATAGCCCACGAATTGAATACAAAATGTAGGATTGCTACTGCACCAGCAATTGAAAGACCAAGAGATATTGTAGGTTTACTTCTTGGATTAAAAGAAGGTGAAGTTTTATTTATCGATGAGATACATCGCTTAAATAGGTTAACTGAAGAGTTGTTATATTCTGCAATGGAGGATTTTAGACTTGACTTAACTATGGGAGCTAATAGAGGAGCCCGTTGCAGAACAATTAATCTTCCTAGGTTTACTCTGATTGGCGCGACAACTAAATTAGCCTCAATAAGTGCACCTCTAAGAGACAGATTTGGGATATCTCAGAAAATTGAATTCTATACATGTGATGAATTAAAACAAATTATTGTTAATTTCTCCCGATTAATAAACCTCAATTTAGAAGATAAAGCATCTTATGATTTGGCAAAAATATCTCGAGGGACCCCAAGAATTGCTTTAAGATTATTAAGACGAGTTAGAGATTATGCTCAAGTTGTTATGAAAACTAATACTATCTCAGTGAATTTAATAAAAAAAGCTTTAAATTCTTACCAAATAGACGAAAAAGGATTGGATTCTTTAGATAGACACTATTTATCTTTTCTTAGCCAAAACAATAATATACCAACTGGCCTTGATTCAATTGCATCTGGGTTGGGGGATGATCCTTCAATGTTAGAATTTGTTGTTGAGCCATATCTTATTAAAATTGGTTTTCTCACGAGAACTCCTCGAGGAAGATTGCTTACTGCTTTAGGAAAAAAGTACATTGATTCAAAAGATGATAACTTTTAAAAAAGTTAAGGTTTGTTTTTTATTAATTTTTATTTTTTTCAATATTTTTTATATTGCACCATGCTATTCATTATCTTCGAGAGAGGATTTGTTTAAAAATGCGTTAGATCTTAGTTCAGGCGGAAAATTTAATCTCGCTTTACAAGAATGGAATCAATATCTTGATTCTTATCCTGATGATGCTGCAGGTTTTAGCAATAGAGGAAATGTAAGACTTGTTGTAGGAGATGTTAAGGGATCAATAGATGACCAAAATAAGGCAATAAGTTTGAATCCTAGTGAAATAGATCCTTACATTAACAGGGGAATTGCTGAGGAAGCATTGGGTTTATGGTCGCAAGCGAAAAAGGATTATATGTTCGTTATTTCCCTAGATAGTGAAAATTTCTCTGCATTATATAATTTAGCTAACGTCGAAGGATCTACATCCCATTGGGATAAAGCAAGAGATTTATTCTCAAAAGCTGCTTTATATAATCCAGGATTTGCCATGGCTAGGTCAAGTTTGGCGTTAGCAGATTTCCAGTTGGGAAATATTGATGAAGCTGAAAAAGAATTAATAAAGTTAATTAGACGTTATCCAACTTTTGCAGATGCTAGGGCAGCTCTAACAGCTTTGAATTGGTCTAATGGAGAAGCTGGTAAAGCAGAGAGTAATTGGATAGCGGTAACTGAATTAGATCCTAGATATAGTGATGAAGAATGGTTAAAAAAAATAAGAAGATGGCCTCCTCAACCAATTAAAGATTTAATGAATTTTATCGATTTAAAATAAGTAATGAATAGAGATCAGTTACATAAAAAAATTGATTCGTTTAATGATGAACTAATTAACTTAAGAAGACATATCCATGAACATCCGGAATTAAGTGGACTTGAAAATCAAACAGCGATCTTGATCAGTGGTTTTTTAAAAGATATTGGTTGGAATGTTAGAGAATCTATAGGTAGGACTGGGGTTATAGCTGATTTTGGCCCCCTAGATAAAGGTATTATAGGTTTAAGAGTGGATATGGATGCTTTGCCAATATTTGAGGAAACTAAATTAAGTTTTTCTTCAAAAGTAGATGGTGTTATGCATGCCTGTGGTCACGATTTGCATATCTCGATTGGATTGGGTGTCGCAAAAATTATTAAGGATTTAAAACTAAATTTTGGGACTCGGATAATTTTTCAGCCTGCTGAAGAAATTGCGAGTGGAGCTAGATGGATGATTAACGATGGTGCAACTAATGGTTTAACCCATATTTTGGGAGTTCATGTCTACCCTGATTTATCTGTAGGGACTATTGGCATTAAAGAGGGAAGTTTAACTGCAGCTGCCGGAGAACTTAATGTTGAGATTAAAGGAAAATCAGGCCATGGTGCTCGACCTCATGAAGGAGTTGATGCTATTTGGGCGGCCTCAAAAGTTATCTCGGGAATTCAAGAATCAATATCACGGAAGTTAGACCCTCTAGATCCAGTAGTAATAACTTTTGGGAAAATAAATGGTGGCAATGCATTCAATGTTCTCGCAGAAAAGGTTAATTTAACTGGTACTGTTAGATGCACTAATCGTAAAGTATTTACGAATATTGGTAATTGGCTCAATGAAAATATCACTTCTTTAGCTAATAGTTGCGGAGCTGAAGCAAAAGTAAGATTTAGAGAAATTACTCCGGCAGTTAATAATAATTCTGAAATTAATAAAGTCCTCAGAGATTCGGGAATTAAGGTTTTGGGTCAAAAAAATGTAATCGAATTACAAAAACCATCATTAGGAGCCGAGGATTTCGCTGAATTCTTAAATGAAATTCCTGGAGCTATGTTTAGGCTTGGTGTTTCTAGTTCCAATGGATGTGCTCCTCTTCATAGTTCTAAATTTGATCCGGATGAAAGAGCTATTGCTGTTGGAATTAAAGTGATAACAGAATCCATAGTAAAATTAAACAATGAAAAAATTAATACTATTGGCAAATGAAAATTAATAAAAGATATATTTTATCTTTTGTAGCTCCTTTCATGATTTTTATATCTGCTATCGGATTAATATTTAGGGATAATTCCAAGAAGATTTTTTATTTACCTATTGGCTTAATGGGGATTGTAATTATTTTGGAGAGGGGTATGAGCAGACAATTGGGTAGAAAAAATATTTTAAAAAAGATAAAGTCTTATCAAAAAAATAAATAAAACAATTTTATTTATTTTCACGCAATATGAGATGACTTATTTTTAGAAAAGAGCTATTAATAAGATAAATACTAGGGGTGCTAAGAAATTTAACTTAGCTGAGATCATACCCTTTGAACCTGAATCATTAATTTCGATGCAGGGAAGTTGAGATTTGATCAAACTTTAGTAATAACACTTTTAAAAATTAAGAAATTATGAGAAGTTCTTGGATTAAGCCTCGCCTTGGGAAAGACAATGTAACTCAGATGAACTTTGCGAGAAATGGATATATCACTGAAGAAATGGATTTTGTTGCTAAAAAAGAGAATCTTCCCTCTTCTTTAATAATGGAAGAAGTGGCAAGAGGCAGATTAATTATTCCAGCTAATATTAATCATTTGAATCTTGAGCCAATGTCTATAGGTATTGCTTCTAGATGCAAAGTTAATGCCAATATTGGTGCTTCCCCTAATGCAAGTGATATCAATGAAGAAGTAGAAAAGCTCAAACTTGCTGTTAAATATGGTGCTGATACGGTTATGGATCTTTCTACGGGAGGAGTAAATTTAGATGAAGTCCGACAAGCAATTATTCAAGAATCTCCTGTTCCCATAGGAACTGTTCCTGTTTATCAAGCTTTAGAAAGTGTTCATGGTTCAATAGATAGACTAACAGAAGACGATTTTCTTCATATTATCGAAAAACATTGTCAGCAGGGCGTAGATTATCAAACTATTCATGCTGGTCTATTAATAGAGCATTTGCCAAAAGTTAAAGGAAGAATTACTGGAATTGTCAGTAGAGGGGGAGGTATTTTAGCCCAATGGATGTTACATCATTTTAAACAAAATCCCCTTTATACAAGGTTTGATGATATCTGTGAGATTTTCAAGAAATATGATTGTACTTTTTCTCTAGGAGATTCACTAAGGCCTGGATGTTTGCATGATGCTTCTGATGATGCTCAGCTAGCTGAATTGAAGACCTTAGGCGAGCTTACTAGAAGAGCATGGGAACATAATGTTCAAGTAATGGTTGAAGGTCCTGGTCATGTACCTATGGATCAAATTGAGTTTAATGTAAGAAAGCAAATGGAAGAATGTTCAGAAGCTCCATTTTATGTGCTTGGTCCATTAGTGACAGATATATCCCCTGGTTATGACCATATATCAAGTGCTATTGGGGCGGCGATGGCAGGATGGTATGGGACTTCAATGTTATGTTATGTAACGCCAAAAGAACATTTAGGTCTTCCAAATGCAGAAGATGTTCGCGAAGGATTAATTGCTTATAAGATAGCTGCTCATGCTGCTGATATAGCGAGACATAGAGCTGGTGCTCGTGATAGAGATGACGAACTTAGTCATGCAAGGTATAACTTTGATTGGAATAAACAATTCGCACTTTCATTGGATCCTGAAAGAGCAAAGCAATATCATGATGAGACATTGCCTGAAGAAATCTTTAAAAAGGCAGAGTTTTGTTCAATGTGTGGCCCAAAACATTGCCCAATGAATTCAAAAATTTCTGATGAGTCTCTTGATCAATTAAAAGATAAACTTAAAGAATGTAATACTTCAGTTTAGTTATAAATTTTTATTTATAAAATTTCTTTTGTTTTATTAACTACGTTTTCAACTGTAAATCCGAAATTCTTCAAACATTCTCCACCAGGTGCTGATGCCCCAAATCTGTCCATAGTAATACATATACCTTCAAAACCTGTGTATTTATGCCAGCCAAATGAATGGGCAGCTTCTACTACAACTCTCTTTGTAACACTACTAGGTAAAACACTCTCTTTGTAAGATTCTTCTTGCTCTTCGAAAAGTTCTACGCAAGGCATAGAGACAACTCTAGTTTTTTTACCTAAGTTTGCAATCTCTTTACTTGCCTCAATACAAAGGTTTAGTTCACTACCTGTGCCAATAAATATTAGATCTGGTGTACCCTCGCAGTCAGAAACTATATAACCTCCTAATGCAACTTTTTCAATTGAAGTATTCTCTTGATTAGGCATACCTTGTCTACTTAAACAGAGGGCAGAAGGTCTTTTTCGATTTTGAACAGCAATCTTATAAGATCCACTTGTCTCATTACCATCTCCTGGTCTGAAAACTAGCATATTAGGCATGGCACGAAGGGAAGGAATAGTTTCAATAGGTTGATGTGTTGGACCATCTTCGCCTACACCAATTGAATCATGAGTTAATACATAGATTACTCCTAATTCGCTGAGTGCTGATAGTCTCATTGAACCTCTCATATAATCAGCAAAAACGAGGAAGGTTCCACCATAAGGAATAAGACCGCTATTGTGATAGGCAATACCATTAAGTATTGCTGCCATTGCGTGCTCTCTTACTCCAAAATGTAAATATCTTTTTTCAGGGCTATGAGGCTGGAATGATCCAGTTTCTCCCTTAATATCTGTGTAGTTAGAGTGAGTTAAATCTGCAGAACCACCAATTAATTCAGGCAGGTTAGGACCTAGAGCACCTAAACATATTTGTGAATGCTTTCTTGTGGCTAAACCTTTGTCATCAGGAGTGTAAGAGGGCAGATCTGAGTCCCAATTATCAGGTAATTCGCCTTTTAACATTCTGTTCAACTCAGCTCCTTCAGAGGGATATCTCTTTTGATATTCTTCAAATCTAGAATCCCATTCTTTCTCCAAAATTTCGCCTTTGTTTATTGATTTTCTAAATTGTGCGTATACTTCATCAGGTATTTCAAATGGAGGATATTCCCAATTTAAAAACTCTCTAGTTAATGCAGCTTCTTCTTCTCCAACGGCTGCTCCATGAATCCCAGCTGTGTCTGATTTATTGGGAGAACCATAGCCTATGGTTGTAGAAATTTTTATAATTGAAGGTTTATCAGTAACTAATTTTGCTTTTTCAATAGCTTCAGTTATTCCTTGAACATCATGATTACCATTTTCAACATGTTGTACATGCCACCCATAAGCTTCATATCTTTTTAAAACATCTTCAGTGAAAGAAACATCGGTGCGCCCATCAATCGTAATTTGATTATCGTCATATAATGCAATTAATTTTCCAAGCTTGAGGTGACCAGCTAGTGAACAAGCCTCTGATGCAATACCTTCTTGATTACAGCCGTCACCCATTATGACGTAAGTATAGTGATCAACGATATTGCAATCAGGCTTATTAAATTTAGCTGCTAAGTGAGTTTCAGCTATTGCTAAACCAACTGCATTAGAAATCCCTGCTCCCAGAGGTCCAGCTGTAACTTCAACTCCTTCAGTTTCGAATGTTTCTGGATGTCCAGGAGTTTTGGATCCCCACTGTCTAAATTCTTTTATATCTTCTATTGAAACTGATTTGTATCCAGTCAAATGTAGTAGTGAATATAACAACATGCAGCCATGACCAGCTGATAATACAAAACGATCTCTATTAAACCATTTTGGATTATTGGGGTTGTGGTTCAGTATGTTTTGCCATAGTGCATAACCCATAGGAGCGCAACCCATTGGCAATCCAGGATGTCCACTATTAGATTTATTTACTGCATCTACAGCAAGCATTCTTATACTATTTACACAAAGTGATTCTAATGAAACAGATGCAGCGACCATTGTTTTAAAAAAAGATAATTTGGAAATAAAGAATTGGTTGTCCTCAATTCATTTTGCTAAAAGCAAGGCAAACGTTGTGACCACCAAAGCCGAAGGAATTAGAAAGAGCAACTTCTACTTGAGCCTCTCTTGCGTTATTAGGTACATAATCAAGATCACATTCAGGATCTGGATTGACGTAGTTAATTGTAGGAGGGATAAAATTATGTGTCAAAGAAAGTATACAAGCTACAGCTTCTATACCTCCAGATCCTCCTAAGAGATGACCAGTCATCGACTTAGTAGAGCTTACAGGAATAAGGTAAGATCTGTCTCTAAAAATAGATTTAATTGCAGAAGTTTCATTTTTGTCATTTGCTGATGTACTTGTTCCGTGAGCATTAATGTAATCAATTTTGTCAAGACTTAAAGAACTATCCTCAATTGCAAGTTTGATAGCTTCTGCTCCTCCAACTCCGCCTGGAGATGGAGCAGTAATATGGTGGGCATCGCATGTCGTACCATATCCAATGATTTCTGCGTAGATTCTTGCATCCCTTTTTTGTGCATTTTCTAAAGTTTCTAAGACAAGAATTCCAGATCCTTCTCCAATAACGAATCCATCTCTTTCTGCATCAAAAGGTCTGCTAGCAGTTTGAGGACTTTCATTTCTAAACGAAAGAGCTTTAGCACTGGCAAAACCAGCTACTCCAAGTGGCGTAATACTTGCTTCTGCTCCTCCACAGATCATTGCATCCGCCTTCCCAAGTTGGAGTAATCTAAAAGAATCACCAATTGCATTTGAACCGGCTGCGCAGGCAGTTGAAACAGAGGAACTGGGTCCCTTTGCACCCAAAGCGATGGCAGCTAATCCAGTTGCCATGTTTGGAATCATCATTGGAACTGTAAATGGACTTACTCTCTTTGGTCCTTTATGACTCAATATTTGAGCCTGACTTTCCATAGTTAGTAAGCCTCCAACACCAGAACCAATAATTACTCCAATTCTTGATGAATTAGCTTCAGTAATTTCAAGTCCAGAATCATTAAATGCTTGCTTTGCAGCAATAACTCCAAATTGTGAAAAACGATCCCATCTTTTGGATTCTTTGGCTTCAATAAAATTTTCAGATTGAAAATTTTTAACTTCTGCAGCAAATTTGCATGGATGTTGTTCAGGATCAAAGAGAGTGATGTCAGAGACCCCATTAGTCCCAGTTTGAAGACCGACTAAATATTCATCAATGTTATTACCAATAGGAGTTACTGCTCCGATACCAGTAATAACTACTCGATGGAAATTTGGCATCCTTTATTAACCTTTTTTTTCTTCGATGAATTTTACAGCATCACCAACTGTTGCAATTCCTTCAGCTGCTTCATCAGGGATTTCAATATCAAATGCTTCTTCTAGAGCCATCACTAATTCAACGGTATCTAGAGAATCTGCACCTAAATCATTTTGGAAATTTGAATCTGATTTTACTTCTCCTGCTTCAACGCTTAATTGCTCTGAAACAATAGAACAGACTTTTTCGAGGATTTCTTGTGACATAGTTTATGGAATTTACTAATTATCTATAAGATTTTATGCCCTAGAGTTAACAAGAGTGAAGCATATCTTAATTTTTTTAATTTCTTTGTAAGACAATAGTATTATATAACGAGGTTCAAAAGACAATTTTTCATGTCACACGCAGTTAAAATTTACGACACATGTATTGGATGTACTCAATGTGTTAGGGCTTGTCCCCTCGATGTTTTAGAGATGGTTCCCTGGGATGGCTGCAAAGCTGGCCAAATCGCTTCATCTCCTAGAACTGAAGATTGTGTAGGCTGCAAAAGATGTGAAACAGCTTGTCCAACAGATTTTTTAAGTATTCGTGTTTATTTAGGAGATGAAACTTCTAGAAGTATGGGTTTAGCTTATTAATTTTATAGTGCAGTTTTAAGAGAGTCCATTTTTTAATAATTACTCATTTTTTTTCAATATAATTGAAAAAAAAATACTAAATGTGTGGAATAGTTGCTGTAACAGGATATAAAAAGGCCTTACCATTATTGATGAATGGTTTAGAAAATCTTGAATATAGAGGCTATGATTCTGCCGGTATTGCAATTATAAATTCTGAAACAAATTCCATTATTTGTAATAAAGCAGAGGGGAAACTTAAGAATTTAATAAATAATCTAGATGGTGAGAATATTCCAGGAACTGTTGGCATAGGTCATACTCGATGGGCAACTCATGGAAAACCTGAGGTTAAAAATGCTCATCCTCATATAGATAGTTCAGGAACCATAGCGGTTGTTCAAAATGGTATTATTGAGAATTTTCAAGAATTAAAAAATAAATTACAAAAAGAGGGTATCATTTTTAATTCTGATACAGATACTGAGGTAATACCTCATCTAATTGAAAGAGAACTAAAAACATTAAGTAGATTGAAACTTGAGAGTAATGGTTCAACATTGTTGGTTGCTGTGAGAAATGTAATATCTGATTTGGAAGGATCTTATGCCTTGGCAGTCTTATGGGCTGGTGCTCCAACTTCTCTTGTTGTTGCAAGAAGACAAGCTCCTTTGATTATTGGATTGGGCGAGGGAGAATTTATTTGTGCAAGTGATACTCCAGCTATTGCAAACTTTACAAATATTATTTTGCCTATGGAGGATGAAGAAATAGCGTTATTAACTCCTCTTGGTATAGAAATATATGACGTAAATAATGAGAGACAATATCGAAATCCAATTTCTCTAAAAGTCTCAGAACAAATAATGGATAAGATGAACTTTAAACACTACATGTTAAAAGAGATATATGATCAGCCAGATACTGCAAAAAACTGGTTGGAAAATTATTTAATTCAAAATTTAGAAGAGGGTCAATATCAAATTAATTATCCATTTGATACAAAGTTTTTTGAATCAATTGAAAAAATTGAAATCATCGCTTGTGGTACAAGTAAACATGCTGCAATGGTGGGTAGTTTTTTATTGGAACAATTTTCAGGTATTCCAACTAATGTATTTTACGCGAGCGAATTTCGTTATTCACCACCCCCACTTCTTCCCAATACATTAACTATTGGTGTCACACAGTCCGGAGAAACTGCAGACACAATTGCAGCTATCGATATGGAAATTAAAAGACGGTCTTCTATTGAGGATAAAAAATTTAAACCTAATCTTATTGCAATAACAAATAGAAAAGAGAGCTCAATAGGAAGGCAAGTTACAAATATTATTGATATCTGTGCAGGCATTGAGGTGGGAGTTGCTGCAACAAAAACTTTTTTTGCACAATTACTTTCTTTTTATGGATTAGCTATAAAATTTGCTCAAGTCAAAGGTAGTAGAAGCTCAGAAGAAATAGGTAATTTAATAAAAGAACTTATAAAACTCCCACCATTAATAGAAGATCTTTTAGAGCAACATAATAAATCTTCAGAAAAGCTAGCGCATGATTTTTTCAATATTAAAGATGTTATCTTTTTAGGAAGAGGTATCAATTATCCTATTGCTCTTGAAGGAGCATTAAAACTTAAAGAAATTAGTTATATACATGCAGCTGGATATCCAGCTGGTGAAATGAAACATGGTCCGATAGCTTTGTTAGATAAAAAAGTACCAGTGATTTCTATCGCTTCTCCTGGTGAAGTTTTTGATAAAGTTATCAGTAATGCTCAAGAAGCGAAAGCCAGAGATTCATATTTAATCGGGATTGCTCCAGAATGTAATGGAACGGAAATCTTTGACCATTTGATGACAGTCCCTTCTTCCAATGAATGGGTTTCACCTTTATTAAACATAGTACCTTTACAATTATTGAGTTACCACATAGCAGCTCATAGAGGACTTGATGTAGATCAACCAAGAAATTTAGCTAAAAGCGTAACTGTTGAATAATTAGTTTATTCAAAAGTTTTATTTTTTTAAATTTATAACTCTAAAAGTCCTTTGGGAGGATTGATAATTAGAAAATTATTTTTTTTATCTACTAATGGTACTATTTCTTCAACGAAAGGTATTAACACTACTTTCTGATTTTTGAATAGTTGAATAACGAGTAAATTATTTTTCTCATTTTCTAAATCAAGAACTTTCCCAATTATTTTCAATTTATCATTTTCTAAAGTCTTAACTTGCAAATTTATAAGTTCTAACAAGTGGAATTCTTCCTTCTGTAATCTAGGTAGATTATCCGTTTTTACAAGAATCTTAAATTTTTTTAGTTGCTCTGCATCATTTCTGCTATTTATTCCTTCAAGGCTAATGATAAAGGTTGCTCTCCCAGGCTGTCTGAACCCTGAAGTAAGTTTTATTTCTAAAGGAGGTTCATTTTCTTTTTGCACCCATCTCATTCCAGGTTTTATAAACCTTTCTTCAAAATCAGTAAGAGATTTAACCTTTAACTGACCTTTAATTCCGTGACATGATGTTATCAATCCGACAACCAACCATTCATTTTTATTTATCATATATTGTATGTGAGGAAAGTTTTATGGAATTATCGACTAAACCCATTCTCCCAGGCTCTTTTGTTGTAGTAAAAGAGCCTAACTCTATATACAGAGGATATAAAGGGTTTGTACAAAGAGTTACAAAAAAAAAGGCAGCAGTTCTTTTCGAAGGAGGTAATTGGGATAAACTCATTACTTTTCAGCTAACCAATTTAGAAATAGTATAAAAAAAATTAGATTTCACCTACAGTAATAAATCTTTCTATCAAAACCCTAGCTGCATTTGTTTCTGCTTGTTTATGGGATTTGCCGAATGCTGATGATTCTTTTAATCCTTCAATAAATAAATCACAAGAAAACCTTTTAGGGTCACCATTTTTCTTGGAGAGTTCAATGATTTTATAAATTGGTAAATCAAAACCTTTACTTTGACACCACTCTTGTAAAACTGTCTTTGATTTGAATTTATATGGAGCTTTTAAGAATATTTCCGCTTCTTTTTCCCAAATATCATCTAACCAAATATTTATTTCCTGAGTTGAATTAAAGCACTTATAAACGGCACCTATTAAAGCTTCTGTAGCTTCTCCAATAATAGTATTTTTTGAATTTTTATCGCCAAGAGCTTTAGGTCCTTTAATTATTAATTTCTCTATACCAATTTTTTTTCCTAGTTTAGTTAACCATTCATCACTCACAATTTGTGCTCTTAGCTCTGATCTTTGTCCTACACTCATTTGAGGATATTTTTTTTCAATAAAATTAGAAGCAGCTAATCTGAGAACTGCATCTCCGAAGAATTCTAATTTTTCGTAATTTATTTTTTTGTCTTCTGAGGAATGAATAAATACTTGATTAAAACTTAGTATTGTCGAATGATTTTGTGTTCTAACTATTTTTGAAAATCTTTCTGATTGAATATTTAGAGATTTTAAAAAAGTAGTTATTTGATTAATTCTTATATCGGTAATTGTATTAGTCATATGATTTAGATAGTTACAACATTTAGAAAGCAGGTCATAAGCCGGGTTCTGTTCATCTTAATTAAGATGGGCAATCATCTATCTAGGGCTGGAATTACTTCACAGTCTCAAGCGGCGCTTAAAAGTAGATTGTGAAATGGTCATAAATCTACTAAGCCTTGCTCCCAGCCGGGGTTTACCTAGCCAACACTTCTCAATGTTGCTGGTGCGCTCTTACCGCACCCTTGCACCCTTGCCATACAATATGTATGTATTCGGCGGTATGTTTCTGTGGCACTATCCTCACGGTTACCCGCACTGGGAATTACCCAGCAAGCCTGACCATATGGGAGCCCGGACTTTCCTCAAAAAAGTTTTATTTTGGAAACAAAATAAAACTTTTTTGCGATTGCCTCTCCTGCTTTCATTTAGCATAGTGCTTATTGCACTAAAAATCATCTATTGGGGCTGTAGCTCAGCAGGATAGAGCAACGGTTTCCTAAACCGTAGGTCGTGGGTTCGACTCCCGCCAGTCCCGTAAAAATAAAAAACTATATGTAGTATGTGTGCAAATTTGCTACTCTCTAGCTAGCGTATAGTTAGTAATAAATCTTTTATGGCTAAGTTGCATGATATGCGTTTGAAACTCTTAATTCAACAAGAGCATGAACGCATTTCTAAATCTCAACCTAATGATTTAGATCTTTCAATAGTTCAGGCAAGATGCTTATGCTGGCTTGCTTTATTAGCAGAGGCTCATGAAGATCAAGCGAATGACGCTGAAAAAAGAGGGGATGCTGAACAAGCAATGGGATGGTTTGCTGATTCTATGAGACTAAGAGACGTCATCAACTTGGTTACAAGTATTGAAATACCATTACCTGATAGTCCAGATTCTCTTGATGAAAATGACGAATTATTGGATGGTCCTACAAATTTACCCAAATAGTGAGATGATATAGGAAGAGTTATATTATCTTTTGACTGAAGAACCATGTCAATGCTCAGATTGTCAGAGATTTTACAAAGAGCATGATCGTCTTGTAAGGGAATTTCCTACTTTTAAGCAGCAGCAAGAATTGAATTGGGCATCAATTCAATCTTTTAGAACCCTTTGCAGTAAGGTTACCAATGAATTGCAAAAACAATTGACAGAAAGAGAATTAAATCAAGATATAAAACTAGAAGAAAAACATATTTCTGTTGAAGATATTAGTGAAGCTTTAGATGAACTTGAAAGTGTAAATGCTTATTTATATTCAATTGAAGCATTGATGGAGAGAATCTTTGATATAAAAATTTCAAATAATATTGAATCAAAATTTAAAGAAATTGCAAAAGAGATAGCACCAGATCCATTAAATGTGGATAGGTTAATTCTTAACAGATTATTTCATCAAACTCCAGATTTCCCAGATAAGAAAAATATTAATTAGTTATTTCTTCTACATCACAAGTAATATCTACAGGCATTGGAGAGACTTTCCAAATTGATTCGCAGTATTCTCTTATAGATCTATCTGATGAAAAATATCCTGATCTCGCCGTATTTAATAATGCCATTTTATTCCAATCTTTTTTATTATTCCAGCATTCACTGACCACATCTTGTTTGTATAGATAGTCTTCAAAGTCAGCCATAACAAAGAATGGATCATGTCCGGTCAAGCTATTTAATAAAGGTTTAAATAATTCTTTATCCCCATTGCTAAAGTGGCCTATTTCAATTAGGCGTATTACTTCTTTAAGTTCTGGACATTGATCAATAAAAGTTTGTGGTGAATAATTATTATTTTTTAAATCCATAATTTCACTTTCAGTTTTACCAAAAAGGAAGAAATTCTCTTTTTTCACAAGATCTCTTAATTCAACATTAGCTCCATCTAAGGTTCCAATAGTTAAAGCTCCATTCATTGCAAATTTCATATTTCCAGTTCCAGATGCTTCTTTTCCAGCAGTTGAAATTTGTTCTGAAAGATCCGTTGCAGGATAAACTATTTCACCAAGTTTAACGTTGTAGTCTGGTAGAAATACAACTCTTAATAGGCCATCCATGTCAGGATCCGAATTGACTACGTCAGCAATACCATTTATAAATCGAATCATCAGCTTTGCCATAAAGTAGCCTGGCGCAGCTTTACCTCCAAATATTATTGTTCTTGGTACTTCATATTTGTTTGTACCATTTTTGATTCTTAAATATTGAGCAATAATTTGAAGAGCGTTTAAATGTTGCCTTTTATATTGATGTATTCTTTTTACTTGAACATCAAATAAGCTGGATGGGTCTACAAGTATTCCAGTTTTTGAATGGATAAAACTAGCTAATTTTCTTTTGCCATTTAGTTTAGTTTCCTCAAATTTTTCTAAAAAATTGTTGTCATCTTTTTTTTCTTCTAACTTCTTAAGAAGTTCCATATTTGTTATCCAATTTGGACCAACTTCTTCTTCTAGAAGATTAGATAATGATGGATTAGATAATGCAACCCATCTTCTTGGAGTAACCCCATTAGTTACATTTGTAAATTTTTCAGGCCATAATGCTGCGAATTCAGGCAGAAGTTGTCTTTTTATAAGATCTGAGTGAAGAGCTGCAACACCATTTATATGATGGGCCCCGATTGTAGCCAAGTGAGCCATCCGAACTGATTTGGAGCCTTCTTCATCAATTATTGAAAGTTTTTGAAGGATCTTGTCATCTCCAGGGTAACGTAGTCTCAATTGCTGTAGAAATCTCCAATTAATTTCATAAATAATTTCTAGATGACGAGGAAGAAGATCATTAAATAAACCTAAATCCCATTTCTCTAAAGCTTCTGGTAATAATGTGTGGTTGGTATAAGCAACAGAGGAGGTTGTTATATTCCAAGCTTTATCCCAGCCAATTTGATATTGATCAATAAGAAGTCGCATTAGTTCTGCAACAGCAATAGCAGGGTGGGTATCATTTAATTGGACTGTCCAATGATTAGGAAATTCTGTTATTGGTATTGATCTTTTTTCAAGGCTTCTCAACATATCTTGAAGAGAACAACTTACAAAAAAATGTTGTTGCTTGAGTCTTAATCTTCTACCTTCGTCAGTTCCATCATTTGGATATAGAACTTTTGAAAGTGTTTCAGATGCAACTTTTTCTTCTACTGCGCCGTAATAATCACCAATATTGAATGCATAAAAGTCAAAACTTTCAGTTGCATCAGCTCTCCATAATCTTAATCTGTCACATGTATTTACTCTGTATCCTAAAACTGGAACATCATGAGGTACTCCAATAGCATGTTCAGAGGGAATCCATCTTGATCTGTAGTTCCCTTTATCATCTCTATAACTTTCAGTTCTGCCTCCAAAACCAACAAAACATGATTCGTCTGGTTGTGGAAGTTCCCATGGCCAACCCCCTTTTAGCCATTTGTCAGTTACTTCAACTTGCCAACCATCCCTAATTAACTGATTGAATATTCCAAATTCATATCTAATACCATAACCAACTGCTGGAACTTGTAGCGATGCTAATGATTCCATATAACAAGCTGCAAGTCTGCCAAGTCCACCATTACCTAATCCAGGCTCCTCTTCAACTTCAAGAATTGTTGACAATGATTCGATGCCAAATCTTTTTAAAGCATCTTCTGCTTCTTGTGTTATTCCAAGATTTAGAAGATTATTACTTAATTGAGGGCCTATCAAAAATTCTGCTGATAAGTAGGCGACTGTTTTTTGTGGTTTTTTTCTTATGACTTCTTGGCTGGCTAAATATCTTGTCATTAGCCTATCTTTAACTGCATAACTTAAAGCCATATACAAGTCGTGAGGACTTGCAGAAGTAGCTAACTTTCCAAGGGTATAAAATAGATGGGCTGTCATTCCTTGAAAAACAGCATCAGAATCCATGCCAGCCTTTTCAGGATCTAAGTAGCAGCCTGGAGTAGGCAAGCGTAGATCAAAGGGTTCGTTGGGATTCATTGGTTTAGCCATATAACAGACAATAGCCATTTTTTTGAAAATTTCTTTGTTGTAACTTCAGATCCACACTTGTTGAGTATTTTTGCTTTTTTCTTACATATTTCTTAAAGTGGGCCCTCTATAAACTATCTTCCAATTAGGTAGTTTATTTTTTCTCTCATTTCATATGTATTCTTTACTTGCTGAATTAAGTGCACATGATTTAGAAGTTGCTGAAACTTTAATAGGAGTTATAAGGTTTCTACTGATATTTTTAGCTGCAAGAGCATTAGCAGAAGTATTAGTAAGACTAAGTTTACCAACTATAGTAGGTGAGCTGCTCGCAGGAGTTGTAATAGGGGCATCGGGATTCCATTTGTTGATACCGCCCTCAGCAGGAACCGAATTAAATGAAGGACTCGTAAATGTTATTAGCTCGTTGGCGTCTATCCCCCCAGAAGCGGTACCTGATGTTTATTTCGAAAGTTTTCCATCCCTACAAGCAGTAGCAACTCTAGGCTTATATGCGCTTTTATTTTTAACAGGATTAGAAAGTGAGTTAGAGGAATTAGTAGCTGTCGGAGCTCAAGCTTTTACAGTTGCTATGGCTGGTGTAATTTTACCTTTTGCCTTTGGAACTCTTGGATTAATGTTTATTTTCCAGGTAGATCTAATTCCAGCAGTTTTTGCTGGAGCATCTATGACAGCAACAAGTATAGGAATTACTGCTAGTGTTTTCGGTGAATTAGGTTATTTAAAAACCAGAGAAGGACAGATTGTTATTGGTGCAGCAGTATTAGACGATATTTTGGGAATTGTAATTCTGGCTGTTGTTGTGGCTCTTGCTGCAGGAGGTACTTTAGAAATTGCTCCTATTGTTAAATTAGTTGCTGCAGCTGTCGTATTTGTTATTGCTGCTATCGCATTAAGTAGAACTGCAGCCCCTGGGTTTGATTGGTTATTAGATAGATTAAAGGCTCCTGGAGCCGTAGTGGTGGCTTCTTTTGTGATACTTGTGCTCTGTTGTTTTGTCGCAACAGCTATTGGATTAGAAGCAGCTTTAGGTGCTTTTGCAGCTGGACTAATTCTTAGTAGTTCTAAGAATAATCATGCAATCCAACAATCCGTTTTACCTTTAGTATCCTTATTCGCAACTATTTTCTTCGTATTAGTAGGAGCTGGAATGGATTTATCAGTTATCAATCCACTTGATCCAACAAGTAGGTCAGCTCTTGTAGTTGCAGGATTTTTATTAGTTGTAGCAATTATTGGAAAAATTGCTGCAGGATGGGTATTTTCGAGTGATAAACCTACTAACAGATTAGTTGTAGGTTTGGGCATGATGCCTAGAGGAGAGGTTGGTTTAATTTTCCTTGGGCTAGGAACAAGTGCTAAGTTGTTAACTCCTTCTCTTGAAGCAGCTATTTTATTAATGGTTATAGGAACTACATTTCTTGCACCTGTTCTCTTGAGAATTGTTCTAAAAGATAAGCCACCAAATGATGGCAATAAAATTTCAGATGATGTTGCAGCTGATCCTGTAGGTCTTCTTTAGGAAATAATTTTATTAGTATTAATTGATATAGTATTTTCATTAAATGGAAAAATCAGCTCTGATAGATAGTGACGTAAATTATGACTGGAATTTTTTAAATTACCCAATACATACTATTTCTGCTAAGCCTGAGCAAACATCAAAAGAATGTGCAATTTTATTAATTCATGGTTTTGGGGCCTCTACCGATCATTGGAGATTCAATATCCCTATTTTGAGTAGCAAATATGAGGTTCATGCGATCGATCTTCTAGGTTTTGGAAAAAGTCCTAAGCCCCAAGATGTTGAATACTCAGGATCTTTATGGAAGGATCAGGTTGTTGCTTATGTACAAGAGAAAATAAAAAAACCCACAATTGTTGTTGGAAATTCATTAGGTGGTTATGCAGCATTAGCAGCTGGTGCAGAATTAAATGATCTAAATGCAGGAGTGATATTACTTAATGCTGCAGGATATTTTAGTGAAGAAAAAACTATCAAAAAGAATATGTTACAAACTTCAATTGAGACAGTTGCCGGCATATTTTTGAAAAATATTGTTCTTCAACGTTTGATTTTTGAGAATATGAGAAATCCAAAAAATATTAAAAAAACTTTAAATCAAGTTTACGTTGATAAAAAAAATGTTGATGATTTTTTAGTTGAGTCAATAAGGAAGCCTTCATTAGATTTTGGAGCTTTTAATGTTTTTAGAAGTGTATTTAACCCATCAGGTCCTCAGGGATTGCCGTTGGATAAGCTATTCGCAAAACTAAATGCACCATTATTACTTCTTTGGGGAGGGAAGGATCCATGGATGAATACTCCAAAAAAAAGAAATCTATATAAAAAATTTACACCAAAGAATACAAAAGAAATTATTCTTAATGCAGGACATTGCCCTCATGATGAGATACCTGAATTAGTTAATCAGCATATTTTGGATTGGGTTGATTCTCTTTAATTAATAATCGTGAAACTTGAACTATCTAATAAGGACAAAGGAATTTTCGTCTTTCAATTAGATAAAAATAATTACATTAAATTTTGTCCTGAAAGAGGAGGCGTTATTACAAATTGGGTTTCTGATGGTAATGAAATACTTTATTTCGATGAAACAAGATTTATGGACAAGACAAAAAGTATAAGGGGAGGAATCCCAATATTGTTTCCAATTTGTGGAAATCTCAATACCTCTAGTTCAGTATTTGGAAATGGTTATTTGCAATTACCACAACATGGTTTCGCTAGGGATTTGCAATGGCAATACTCTTTCAATGAAAATGAAAAATTTTTATGCTTATTTTTAAATGCATCTCAACAAACCAAAAAATATTATCCTTTCGATTTCGAACTCAAAATAGAAGTTACCTTAAAAATTAACTTTTTAGAATTTGAAATAACAATCTATAACAAAACAGATTTTGCCATGCCTATCAATTTTGGTTTGCATCCTTATTTTAATGTTTCAGATTTCAAAAATTTAGAGTTTATTGATAATCCACTTAATTGTCAGGATCAAGAAAGAAATTCTATATGTAATACTTTGGATGAATTAAACAAAATTAATTTAGGAGTTGATCTACTTATGTATACTTCCGGTAGAAGCTCTTTTAAAGATAAGATTTTTAATAGAGAGGTAACTTTAAATCATCCATATCCTTTTAATATAGGCGTTATTTGGAGTGATCCTCCAAGAAGAATGATATGTCTCGAACCTTGGACTAGTCCCCGAAATTCTTTTGTTGATGGATTTAGAAACATTATGATTCCTTCAAATGATAGTAAAAGGTTAAATGCCTCAATACAAATAAAATCTCTTAAGTAATTTTGCAATACTTATGAAATTTGTTGTTATAGATGATGATCCCACAGGCTCTCAAACTGTTCAAGATTGCCTATTACTGCTTAAGTGGGACTGCTCGACTTTAGTCAAAGGTTTTGAATCTAAATCTAATTTATTTTTTATTTTGGCTAACACAAGGTCACTATCTGAAAATGATGCGAAATTAACAATAGAGGAAATTTGTAAAAATCTTAAGACTGTAATAACTTCTCAAGCCTATGAAGAAGAAATTATTTTTATAAGTAGAGGAGACTCTACTCTTCGAGGACATAACTATTTAGAGCCAATTGCTCTAAATAGTTGCTTAGGTCCTTTTGATGCTACTTTTCATATTCCAGCTTTCATAGAGGGTAAAAGATTAACAATTAACGGATCTCATTTTGTTGATAAAACTCCTATTAGTCAAACAATTTTTGCAACAGATAAAATTTTTGGATATGAGACAAGTAATGTTAAGAATCTTTTATTTCAGCAGAGTAAATCGCAAATAAATTTTGAAGATATTCAAAATCTTTTATTGTCAGATATCGAAATGCTAAATGATGAAGAAAATAATATTGTTTTTAAAACAATAAAGAACTTGAAGAATAATAAACATGTAGTTGTAGATGTAGAAAATTATTCTCAACTAAAAAAATTTTCTTTAGTAATTAAAAAATTAATTAAACAAAAAAAATTCCTTTTTCGAACTGCAGCAAGTTTTATAAGTTCAATTTCTGAGAAAAAAAGTGTCTCTCAGAGTGAAATATTTTTCTCTAACTTACGAATAAGAAATAAAGAAAAGAGTTTTCTTCCAGGACTAATAATTGTTGGATCTTATGTAGAACTATCAACAATACAATTGAATAATTTATTGGAGATAAGTAATTGCAATCCAGTTGAATTAGATGTTTTTGAATTCTTTAAAATTACTTCATCAGATAATAATCAAAAGCGAAGGAATTTGTTTAAAAATAAATTGTTGAAAGAAATTAGATTTTCTTTTGAGAAAGGAAAAACTCCTGTTTTGTTTACTTCAAGAAAATTTATGTCTTTAGATGCTTCTGAACTATTTAATTTTTATAATTTACTTGCTTGTTTTATTGCTGAATTAGTCGCAGATTTGAAGTATGAAATAGGATATTTGATTTCAAAAGGAGGAATAACAACAAATTTGATTCTTAGTAAAGGACTTAATGCAGATTATGTTTATCTTGAAGGACAGATTTTAACTGGCATTTCAGTGGTGACATACAATCTAAAAAATGGCGAAAACCTTCCCATTGTTACTCATCCTGGAAACATTGGCACTAAAGATTCACTGGTTAATATTTGGAAAGTTTTTGAAAATAAAAATAATTTTTAAAATTAGAAATTTGAGATAATTTCTTCAGCAAAACTGCTGCAGGATAAGGGTTCTACTTTTGGTTCCATTAAGCGTGCTAGATCATAGGTGACTTTTTTTTGCTCTATTGCCTTACTTAAACCATTAGTAATTAAGTTAGCTGCTTCATCCCAACCAAAATATTCAAGCATCATTACACCACTAAGAATTACTGAGCCTGGATTAATCTTATTTAAGCCTGCATGTTTTGGCGCAGTTCCGTGAGTAGCTTCGAAAATTGCTGCATTATCTCCAATATTTGCACCAGGAGCCATACCTAGGCCACCAACAATTGCTGCAGCTGCATCAGAAACATAGTCTCCATTGAGATTTAAGGTTGCAAGAATTGAATATTCTTGAGGTCTAGTTTGAATTTGTTGAAATATACTATCAGCTATCCGATCATCAACAAGAATAAGTTCTTTCCATTTTCCATCTCCGTGAGAATTTGATATTGATGCGATAACTTCTTTAATTTCTTCGCAAATGAATGCTTTTTTGTTATTTGTAAGCTTGTCAAAACCTGGTTCAATTTTTCGAGCATTATTTTCAATTGTAATTTCTGGATTTTTCTGAATATTATCTAAAATCCAGCTTTCTCTTTCTGTAATGCAATCTTCCCTAAATTCATTAACTGCTAATTCATATCCCCAATCTCTAAATGCACCTTCTGTATATTTCATAATATTCCCTTTATGTACAAGAGTCACATGCCTTTTATCTCCTGATAATCTTTTAGCATGTTCAATAGCTTTTCTAATATGCCTTTGGCTACCAGATTTACTCACCGGTTTTATTCCAATACCTGATCCGGCAGGTATAGATCTATTTTTTAAATTTTTACTTTTTGGTATGACAACGTTATTTAAGTGATTAATTAATTCAAGACAATTATTATCCTCTGCTTCCCATTCAATTCCCATGTAGATATCCTCAGTATTTTCTCTATAAACAATAACGTCTAAATTTTGGGGATTTTTGTGAGGGCTTGGAGTTCCTGAATAATATTTGCATGGTCTAACACAGCTATATAAATCAAAGATTTGTCTTAATGCAACATTAAGAGATCTAATACCTCCACCGATGGGAGTTGTTAAAGGACCTTTGATGGCTACACCAAAGTGTTTGATTGCTTCAATAGTATCTTGAGGGAGGTAGTTATATGTTCCATAAAGTTCACAAGCTTCATCTCCTGCATAGACTTTAAACCAATTAATTTTTCTTTCATCTCCATAGCTTTTTTTAATAGCTGAATCAAGAACGATTTGAGTTGCAGGCCAAATATCAACTCCAGTACCATCACCCCTAATAAATGGGACAATTGGATTATTAGGAACATTAGGTTTGCCTTGATCAAAAGTTATTATCTCGCCTTCACTAGGTAAAGTTAATTTTTCAAATTTTGGCATAGCATTGAATTAATAAAAGATAACTCTTTGAAGTTCCTCGTATTGTAATTTGCGATGAGTTATTTTCTTTAAAACCTAGAAACTTATTATTCAAATGTGAATAGAGAATACTTTATTGATCAGCATTTCAACATCTTTATTAAAAGAAAAAGTAGTTAATAAGCAAGTTAAAGCAAATTATGTCATTTTCATAAAAATACTCAGCTACTTATGAATGCGAGTTCAAATGTAAGTAATGTTGAAATAGCTAATAAAATTGCTTCTACTGCAGCTTTGTTTCGGAAATATTTTCCAGATGCAAATGTCAACTTTAGTCCTTGGGACAATTCAAATAATGAATCCATGCAAGATACTATTGATTTTGCTTTTCATTTCCCTGGTTGGAGTCCTCTTATTGAATGTAGAGCAATACTCTTACAATTAAGGATTGAAAGTGATAATAATGAAAAAGTCCCGAAATTATTGGGAATAATAATGCGAGGTATGATTGTTCCCTCCGAGAGATGGAGAGTAGCTACCATCGGTGATTGGGAAATGACTGGCACTCATCTACCGCAAAAAGAACAAAAAGATAACCTTTTTTTGGTTTGTAAAGAACTTTATAAGCTATTCTCTACAACATCCGCTGGTAACAAAAATTAGCTGTTTTATGTATTTTCCTTGTAGATTAAATACACTTACAAAAATTATTCAAAATATATGGCAGTCGCTCTTGCAGGACAACTAAGAGAAGGGACAAAAAAATCCCACACTATGGCTGAAAATACTGGCTTTGTGGCTTGTTTTTTAAAAGGTGTTGTTGAAAAAAAATCTTATAGAAAATTAATTAGTGATTTATACTTTGTTTATGAAGCTATGGAAGAAGAAATTGAAAGACTGGTCAAAGATGAACATCCCGTAATAAAACCTATAGGTTTTAAGTCATTATTTAGGAAAGAAACTCTTGCAAATGATCTTAAATTTTATTTTGGTGATAACTGGAAGAATGAAATTAATATTTCTCACTCAGCAAATGAATACGTTGAAAGAATCCGAGAGGTCGCAAAAAATTCACCAGAGCTATTGGTTGGTCACCACTACACTCGCTATATAGGTGATTTATCTGGTGGGCAAATTTTGAAAAAGATTGCTAAAAAAGCATTAAATTTGCAGGGAAATGATGGTTTAAATTTTTATGAGTTTGAATTAATTCCTGATGAAAAGAAATTCAAGGAAGAATATTCTCTTACTTTGAATCAACTTCCAATAAATCAAAAGACTGCTGATCAAATTATTGATGAAGCTAATCAAGCTTTTTCTTACAATATGAAAATGTTTAAGGAGCTTGAAGGTAACTTGATTGCTGTTTTAGGCAAGATTGTATTTAATTACATTACAAAAAAAGTAAGGAAAGGAAGCACCGAGACCTAGTTATTTATGTTTGATTCATTTGTTGATTTCCTTAAAACCAATATTGATGAATTAAATGGTCATGAAGTTCAAATATCTAGCGAATTCAAAGAACATCACAATGAAGACTCAAAATATATCATTAAAAATTGGCTTTTTTCATCTCCCGAATATAGAAAGTGGCGAATAACAAGATTAGATGGTGGCAATAAACTGCAAGTGTTTAATACGGTCGCATATCCAAATTTTGATAGTGAAATTCCTATTTTAGGAGCTGATATTTTATGGTTTGGAACTTCTCAAAAGTTATTAGCAATACTTGATTATCAACCTTTAATTCAAGAAGGCAAGTATCTCGAAAAATATTGTTCAAGTTTAGGTACTATTAAGAAAAAATATTCTGCATTTGATAATAATAAAATGAAAAATATATATGATTCAAAAAAGTATTTTTCCCCATGGGTGATTATATGTAGAGGAAATAAATTAAATCTTGATAGAGATTTAAATTATATATTCCATTCATTTGTAAATAATTACTTGAAAATTTATAAATCGAATCCTGTTAATCAATTTTTAAATGCAGAACAAATTAAGATTAATCAAATTAAATATGATAAGTACAGTTTTGAAAAAGACCCTGCAGATAAATTGTTTAAATCTTTTTTTGGAGAAAAATGGACAAAAAAATTTATCAATAAATTTCTTTTTACATTAAACAATGAAATTATAAATTGAATGTTAATACAAGATACTATTTTTTACAGTCCAGATTGGAGATGGCATAATTTTCTAAAATATTTAACTAATAATTTAATTAAATATAACTGTTCAGAAAAAATAATACCCCTGGAATATTCTTATAAAGATTCAACTTATGGTTCAAAAAAATCAAAAAAAAATGTGAATCTCTCTACTTGGGGTGTAACGCATAAAAAAAGAATCCAATTAGCAAGAGCAGTGTGTATAAATAGTCCAAATTATTCTGTTTTAAATTTTTTAATTATTCCTAATATTATTTACAACGTTCCATTTTTTGGAGTAGATTTTGTTTCTCTACCTAATAGTCATTTATTAGTATTAGATTTTCAGCCTTCATTAAAAATACAAAATCAATACAATAATGATTTATTAGAAAAACTTATAAAACTCAAAAATAATTGTCATTCATCACTCCCATTAGCTGAGAAAATGTCTGCAGATGTAACTGGATTTTTTTCTCCAGGAGTAATCTGGTCAAAATTACCAAAGGAAGAAAGAAGTGATTTTTTAATTGCTAATCAGCTTTTTACATCATTTAAGGAATATCTTGATTTGTATTTGAAAATTCTTTTCGAAAGCAAAGAAGTCAAGCTGGAAATGCAAAAAGAATTAATAAATGGTCAAAATAATTATTTGAAATATAGAAGAGATAACGATCCAGCAAGGCCAATGTTGTCGAGTTTGTTTGGTAAAGAATTTACTGAATCTTTAATTAATGAAGTTTTATTTACTACTTAAAAGTCTTATAATTTATAGAAATTTGAAATCATATGAAAAAAATTTCTGTTCTTTTTGTATGTTTAGGAAATATTTGTAGGTCTCCAGCAGCGGAAGCTATCTTTATAAGTCTTCTTGAAAAGAATGGATTAACCGATGGCTTTATTGTCGATTCTGCTGGAACTGGGAGTTGGCATATTGGAAAAAAAGCTGACTCTAGGATGAGAATTGCGGCAAAAAGAAGAGATATAAATATCTTAAGTAGGGCTCGTCAAATTACTAGCAAAGATTTTGACGAATTTAACTATATTCTTGCGATGGACGACTCAAATTTTAGAAATATTCATGATCTTAAAAATAGAACAGCTTCAACTGATTTTGCCTTAATTAAAAAAATACAAGATTTTAGATCAGTTTTTAATGAGCAAGAAGTTCCTGACCCATATTTTGGAGGTGATGATGGCTTTGATTATGTCCTTGATATTTTAGAAGACTCTGTAAAAGGTTTTTTGGAAAGTATTTCTTGAATTTATTTGATTTCAGTCTCGTTAGGAATCTTGTCATTATAAAGATCAATAATTTTATTTACTACCTCATTAATTGAATATCCATCCGTAATAATTTCTATTGCGTCATTCGCTTTTATTAGAGGTGAAATTTCTCTATTGGAATCTTCAAAATCTCTTTTCTTTATAAGTTCTTTTAATGTATCAAGGTCTATTTCTTGTGAGTCTTTACTGTTTTTATCAGATTTTCTTCTTTTTGCTCTTTCATCGATGCTAGCAGTCAAAAATATTTTAAGTTCTGCATTAGGAAAAACAGTAGTTCCTATATCTCTTCCTTCAGCTACAAGTCCGCCTGATTCTCCAATCTTTCTTTGTTCTTCAACTAAGAATTTTCTTACTTCTTTTATTGAAGAAATTTTAGAAACGATAGAACTTATCTTTTGCGACCTAATTTCTTCAGTAACACAGTAGCTATTAACATAAACATCCTGATGTGAATTTGTATTCGACTTGAAAACAATAGATATATCTTTAAGAATACTCTGTAATTTTTTTTCTTTTTTATAGTCAATTCTTTCTTTTATCATAAGCCAACTTAATGCCCTATACATTGCTCCAGTATCCAAATATAAAAGTTTAAGTTTCTTAGCTATTAACTTTGTTACAGTACTTTTACCTGACCCTGCAGGACCATCAATTGCAATAATAGGCCTTCTTTTCATTAGAAAAACGTGATCAATTAATCTTGTCTCTCCACATCTTATCGCACCAGCTAGTAACGAAATATTATCCTCAAGTCTTGCTTTTTGGAGCGTATAAGGGTGTAAATGTTCTAAATATTCAATTGAAATTTTTTTTGCTGATAGCTTTTTAATTATGTCGTTTAAATTAATCTTTTTTTCTTGTTGAAAATTTTTTTTTGCTTCTAATAATTCACTTGAAAAAAACCTAATCAAATTCCTTTCGTTTTCTGATAAATGTACATTACGTGAACTTAAAGGAATTCCATCAAAATCTCTCTGTGTAGGAATAGTTTTAATAGCAACATTTAATTTCTCTCTTAGGACAAGATTTTTTAAAATTAAAAGTTGTTGCCAATCTTTTTCTCCTAAGTAAAGATTTTTTGGCTTGATAAGATTAAGTAATCTATAAACTACTGTACAAACACCATCAAAATGTCCAATTCGATTTAATCCACATAATGCAGAAGATAATTCTATTGGAGCCTTAAGGAATTTAATATTTTTATTATTCGGAGGATATATATCTTCATTACTTGGTATGAAGATGGCATCTGCGCCATTTGAAAATGAGATCTCTATATCATTATCAATTGTTTTAGGGTAATTCTCTAAATCTAATTTGTTATCAAATTGAAGTGGATTAATAAAAATACTTACTAAATTAACATTTGAATTGTCATTTTTTGCTGTTGATATAAGTTTTATATGTCCATTGTGAAGATTACCCATTGTTGGAATAAAGTTGATTTCACTATTAATATTTTTCCTCCAATTTTCTATTTCTTCAGTGTTTCTTATGATTACTTTCTTCACTTTGTTTTTAAAAAATAAATCTATTTGATAAATAATTACTGGACAAAAGCAATCTTAGGAGGAATATCTATATAGGGAAAGTCTATCATTTTTATTTCATGGATTACAAAACTTCAGGTGTTGATATAGAAGCTGGGCGAGAATTTGTTTCCGAAATTAAACAGGCAGTTGAAGGAACTCATACACCTAATGTGATTGAAGGTATTGGTGGGTTTGGAGGTTTGTTTAGAATTCCTATCGATAGTTTTAAAAAACCAGTTCTAGTTTCAGGAACTGATGGTGTTGGAACAAAATTAGAGTTAGCTCAAAGTAAAAACTTTCACTTTGAGGTTGGTATTGATTTAGTTGCTATGTGCATGAACGATATCATTACTAGTGGAGCAAAACCTTTATTTTTTCTGGATTATATTGCCACGGGTAAACTTGATAAAAAACAATTATTGAGGGTTGTTCAGGGAATTTCACATGGCTGCGGACAAAATAACTGTTCATTACTTGGCGGAGAAACTGCTGAAATGCCTGGTTTCTATTCAAAAAATAAGTATGATCTTGCAGGATTTTGTGTTGGAATAGTTGATGAGGATAAGCTTATTAATGGTAAAAAAGTATCTGAAAATGATTTAATAATAGCTTTAAAAAGTAATGGAGTTCATAGTAATGGCTTTAGTTTAGTAAGAAAAATTATTCAGAACAATAATCAAATAGATAAAGAATTTGAAAAAGTTTCTCACTTAAATTTTTATGATGAGTTATTAAAACCTACAAAAATTTACAATAATGTGATTAATCAAATTTTATCTGAAAATATTGAAATTAAAGCAATGTCTCATATTACTGGAGGAGGAATTCCAGAAAATTTACCAAGATGTATACCTTCTGATTTTATTCCTTATATCAATACCAGTTCTTGGGAAATACCTTTTTTATTTAAATTCCTTAAAGAGAAAGGATTGATTCCTGCAAAAGATTTTTGGAATACTTTCAATCTTGGAGTGGGATTTTGTTTAATTATTGATAAACAATTTAAGGATGCGATATTAAGCATCTGTAAAGATCATGATATAGATAGTTGGGAAATAGGAAAGATAGTTCGAAAAAATGATTCTACAATTAGTAAATTTTTGCCAGAAATTTTAACTTAAATGTTTTTATCTTTTTTAAATGAGTTTTAAAAAATTATTTTTTATACCCAAATGAAAAAGTTAGGTGTAATATAATAAAATTACCGCCGAATTATATCGGAAGTTTAAGTATTAAGATTTAACCTTTTATTCAATGCCCTTTGCAAATAATCAAAGAATTACACGTAGACGTAGTTCAGCTGGCCCTATACCTCCAAAAAGACCAATAGGTAATAATTCGGAATCAATTGGTAGACAGGCTCAAGGGCCAAGACCGACTTTCTTGACACTCAGGGATCATGGGAAAGTTTTTGTCGCTGATTTACCTAATTTGTCCGATGGTCAATTAGCGCATATCAGTAAAGAAGCTAATGAAGTTTTAAATAGTTTGGAAAAAAGACTTAGTGATCTTGAAAATGAACCTAATGTCAGTAATCCTGAAAACGATACGCTGATAAAAGCCTCTACTAAAAGAGATGTCACACTGAGGTTTATTAAATCAATAGAAGAAGAACAAGAACATAGAAAGAATAATCCTGCTTTACGACATGCTGCATCTGAATCGTTACCGAGAACTTTTCTTGAGGTAGCTAGACATAGATTGCCAGGAGCAACTTTTGATTCACTACTTCGAGAGGCTCTTGAAGCTTGTGCAGTTGATGAAAGTACGGAAGAAAATCAAGTTATTGATGAGCCTAAAGAAACTGTAAAAATTATGGATATACCCTCTTCCAACACAAATGCTTCACTTGTTGTTAGTATCGACTCAAGTGATGATTCCAAGAATGACTCTATTTGATTCAACACAAAAACTAATAAGTTTTAAAGACCAAAATAATCCAAAAATTAACCTTACTTCAGAGAAAGATCCCATTTTATGTAATCATTGCAAAAGAACTGCTTCAAATGGTGTTAGATGTTTAGGAATGTGTGTAGCTGATAATGATTACTAAAATGATTTAAATTTTCATACAAATAATCTGATTAAAATAATTGATGAATCAATTTAATTTTATTTATTAATAGATATAAGGTATTATTTATCAATAATAAAAAAAGTTTATTTTTCTGTATATAAATAAGTAATTGAAACTTTATACCCTTTATTTGAAATTGAAGTTCCTCGAAAACTTCATTATTAAATGCGTAAAAAAAATAAATAAGGCGGCACCCAGATTCGAACTGGGGATAAAGGATTTGCAATCCTCTGCCTTACCACTTGGCCATGCCGCCGAAAAAGATTCGATTGAGTCTTTTTATGATCTTAACAGTAAGGTGTCTCATTCTCTATTATTTATATGCAATGGTCATGGAGAAGATGTAATCGCATCGGAAATAATAAAAAGATTACTAAAAAAAATAAAAAATAAAAATATTGAAGTTTTGCCTTTAGTAGGAAAAGGAGATGCATTTAATTCCATAAAATCTAAGAATTTTCGTAAAATAGGATATCTAAAAGAGCTGCCTAGTGGAGGTTTTAGTAATCAAAGTCTGAAAGGATTTGTGCTTGATTTGTGTGCAGGATTTTTATTCGATAATTTAAGAAATTTTTTACTTGTAAAACATAAGTCAAAACATAACTGCAAAATTATCGCAGTTGGTGATTTCTTGCCATTACTTTACGCTTGGAGTTCAGAATGCGAATTTTGTTTCATTGGAACGCCTAAAAGTGATCATACTTGGAGTAGTGGGCCAGGTTGGGATTTAAGCGATTTTTATCATAAGTTGAAAGGTTCTGAATGGGATCCATGGGAAATGTTTTTAATGAAATCTCCAAGATGTAAAAATTTAATTATGAGAGATAAAATTACAGCTAATAATTTGAATAGAAAAAATATTGATGCAAAATACTTGGGTAATCCAATGATGGATTTTGTTAATTCAACAAACGAGAAAATATCAAATATTATTTCTTTTAAAAGGATCATTTTATTAGTTGGAAGTAGATATCCTGAAGCTCTTAAAAATCTTGATAATTTTCTTAATTGTTTGCAAGATTTTGATTTTTCAAAAGATTTGGTAATACTTTTGCCTTTGAGCATTAATGCGAATGTGATTCAAATTCAAAGTTGTTTAAATAAATATGGTTTTATAAAACAGAGTAAAGTTAAATTTCTTATTGATGAAGATTCAGTATGGAAAAAGAAAGATCAATATGTAGTGATTGGAAAAGGTAAATTCAATTCATGGGCAAATATGGCAGAAGTTGGTTTGTCTAATGCAGGAACTGCTACAGAGCAAATTGCTGGCCTTGGAATCCCATCTCTTTCTCTACCGGGATCTGGACCACAATTTACAAAATCATTTGCAAAAAGGCAATCAAGATTATTGGGAGGTAGTGTTTTAGTTTGCAAGAACAAAAAAATTCTTTTAAAACGTTTAAGTTTCCTGTTGAAAGGAAAAGTTGATAGGTTAGAACAAGCAAAAATTGGAAAAAAAAGAATGGGGGAATCAGGAGCAAGTAATAAAATCGTAGATGCCATAAACCTTAATTTGTTATCTTAGTAAATGGCACTAGCTAATTAATTATTAATTCTTTTATGTATCCAATAAATGATCGGCAATATCTAAAAATTTGTGCAGAGATTGCAAAACTTATGAGTATAAGCTTATCTTCTGCTAAGAAGAAAGTAGAAATTCAAATTGCAAAAGAAGGCTCGAAAACTATTCAAGAAAAAATACAAGTAGCGCAAAATGTCTTAAAAAGTTGTGAAAAAAATGATGGAAATAAATTAAGCTCTTCAAGAATACTTGATAAGCTTATGGAAACTCTTGATAGTGAAGATAATTTTTTAACTGAAGATTGATTCTTAATGTTCAAAAATATTAGAGAATTTTAGTATGTCTAAATCAGCATGTACAGAAATTGTTTCGAAACATTTTTGAGCCAAATCATATCTATTCTCTCTTTCTAAGATAACTTTTAATTTATGCATAGCTTCAATTAAATATCTAACATCATTTGCCGCATAATCTAATTGATCTTTTGTTAAATCTTCGTTGCTACCCCAATCACTACTTTGCGAGCTTTTGTCCAGTTCTATACCTAACAATTCATTAATTAAATCCTTTAAACCGTGTTTATTTGTATAAGTTCTTGCCAACTTACTTGCAATTTTTGTACAAAAAATATTTTTTGTATTAATTTCAAGATTGCATTTTAGAGCTGCTACATCAAATCTCGCATAGTGAAATATTTTAGTAATTTTTTCGTCTTCAAGAAGTGCTTTTAAATGAGGTGAAGAAGATGTATTAAGTTCGATTTTTATACAGGATGTTCTTTTAAATTCATTGCATATTTGCACTAAACAGAGTCTATCTCTTCCATGAATTAAACCCATCGCTTCAGTGTCAATAGCTAGGTATGATGATTTTTTATATAGATTGTATAAATCTGCTGTTAAATCGCTATATAGAAAATCAATATTTTTATTTTCAATAGTCATTTTGAATAAGTACTTTGATGTAATTAAAGATTTAAAATATTACTTAAGATTTTATTTTTTAAGAATTTTTATCTAAGTAGGAATATTTTACAGAATAAATCTAGAAAATTATAATATGATGTAACTTTAATTTTTATTCTCGATTTTTTTGAAAAAATTTATTTAATGTCCTATTCCTTAAATTCAACATTATTGCTGACAATTCTCTTGGCCATAGGATTATTTTTTTTTCTTAGAGCTTCAAGTAAAGATAGAACAACCATCGTTGAGATTTCATCTTCTCAGCAGCCAGTTAAGGTTTTAAGTGGTTTATGTGAATGGCTTAATTTGAGGGGATGGAAGCAAACAGGAGGAGATTCTGAACAAAGAACTTTAATATTCAAGGGTCAAGTTGTTTCTAGTAAGTTTTTAGCAATTTTTTTAGGTTTTCTTGGCGGTTTTGGTTCTTGTGCTTTGGGATTGGTAATTATTCAAATATATCCTGAATTAGGTTGGTGGCCTATTCTTTTGGGATTAATTGGTGGCCCTTTGTCTGGAATTGTTTATTTTAAAAAATCAGCAAGAGAGGAGAAATTTGAATTAAGGTTGCTCAACGAAAATGAAAATGATACAACTTTTATGAGACTAAGAGCGCATAGAGATGAATTGATCTCTTTAGAAAATGAACTTGGAGAAAAACTTCAATTGAAAAGTGACGGTTCTTTATTTAAAACACCTATTTAAGATACTTTAAAAATATATTCGATAATTTTTAATCAAAAATATTGTTCTCCATACAGAATTTTTCTAACTCTTTATCATTAAACCAATCTTGAGGTTTTGTAAAAATTGATGTGAGAAATTCTTCTCTAGAATCACGTTCAGCTTTATATCCATACTCCCATCTGGCTAAGGGCGGTAATGACATTAAAATTGATTCGGTTCTACCATTTGTTTGTAGTCCAAAAATTGTGCCTCTATCCCAAACTAAGTTAAATTCAACATATCTACCTCTTCGATAAAGCTGGAATTCTCTTTCCTTGGATGTATATTTTTTAGAAGCTCTTTTTTCAATAATGGGCAAATATGAAGGGAGGAACGCTTGCCCACAGTTTTCTGCTAGAGAAAATAAATTATCCCAATTTAAATCCAATTTACCAATATTTTGTGAAGCTTTTGATGCCACTCCATTATGATTATTTCCTCTATATAAATTGCCAGAACCATCTTGATAATCATAAAAAATACCTCCTATGCCTCTAGATTCATTTCTGTGCTTCAAAAAGAAATATTCATCACACCATGGTTTAAATACTTTATGCAAATCTTTATCAACTTTCTCACAAGCTTTTTTATGTTCTCTATGAAAATTTCTCACATCAGCAAGATAAGGATAAAAAGGAGTTAAGTCTGCACCTCCGCCAAACCACCAAACAGGACCAGCCTCGAAATATCGATAATTCAGATGAACTGTAGGAATATAAGGATTATTAGGATGCAAAACCATAGAAGTTCCCGTAGCAAACCATTCATGACCTTTAGCTTCGGGCCTTTGAGAGATTATAGATTGAGGTAATTCTTTTCCCTGAACTTCCGAGAAATTTACGCCTGCTTGCTCAAAAATAGAACCATTTTTCAATACTCTTGATCTTCCACCGCCACCTTCGTCTCTTAGCCAAGATTCCTCTATAAATTTACCTTTGTCATCTACATTTTCAATTCCTGAACAAATTTTGTCTTGTAGAGTTAATAAGAGATTTTTAGTTTTTTCTCTCGAGTTTTTTGGAGGTTCTTTCAACATGTATTTAGTAAATCTTGAAGAAAAAAATTTTTTTTGGTTAATTATAAGTTTCTCTTTATAATTTCTCTTAGGAGGACCTTATTGCTTATTATTTGATAGTTCGACATAGTTCTTAATCTTTTAAACAGTCGACTACCTTGTCAAAATATTTAAAAATTTAATGACCACAATAGAAGATGCGAATTTTGCTTTACAAAAAGTTCTAGATGCTGGATCACATAAAAATGTAATTGAATTAGCTTGGATTAAAAATGTAAGAGTAACTATACCAAGAGTAATAGTAACATTATCATTACCATCGTTTGCAAATTCTCAAAGAGATAGAATTGTACAAGAGGTTAGAGGGGTACTACTGGATTTTGAAGATATTAATGATGTTCAAATAGAGATAGATAATAATCCTTCCAAAACAGAATCTCAAAATCAAAGTAATGCTCCTGAGTTGCAGAAGATTGATGGGATTCGCCATATAGTAGCTGTTAGCAGTGGAAAAGGTGGAGTTGGAAAAAGTACGATTGCAGTTAATCTTGCTTGTTCTTTGGCTAAATTAGGCTTAAAAACGGGGTTGCTGGATGCAGATATATATGGACCTAATACTCCCTCAATGATGGGAGTTGCCGAACAGAATCCAACGGTTACAGAAGGTAGTGGCACTGATCAAAGGTTAATACCAATAAATAAATATGGAATTTCATTGGTATCGATGGGTTTCCTCATAGAAGAAGGTCAGCCAGTTATATGGAGAGGACCAATGCTTAATAGTATTATCAGACAATTTTTATACCAAGTTGAATGGAATAATCTTGATTTTTTGGTTATTGATTTGCCTCCAGGAACAGGAGATGCTCAAATATCCCTTTCTCAATCTGTGCCTATTTCTGGAGCTATAGTTGTTACTACTCCTCAACAAGTATCGTTGCAAGATGCAAGGAGGGGATTAGCAATGTTTAAACAACTAGGAGTACCTTTACTGGGAATTGTAGAAAATATGTCAGTATTTATTCCGCCAGATATGCCAGGTAAAAAATATGAAATTTTTGGTAAAGGTGGTGGACAAATATTAGCTAATGAAAATGACTTACCATTATTAGCTCAAATCCCTATTGAAATCCCTCTCGTTGATGATAGTAATAAAGGTGTACCAATCTCAATAAGCCAGCCCAATAAAGAAAGTTCTATCGCATTTGATAATTTAGCTCAATTAATTAAGAATCAATTTTTGAATACTTAATTGATGTTTAAGAGAATTTCTTTTTTAAATAAAAGAGGATTTTTACAAAAAAAAGACAACTTTAATAGAGGTTTTTTATTTTCTCCACTACTTATTATTCCCCTGATTCTAGTTATTATTTCAGGTTTATTGATAAAAAGTATTCAAGGTGATTTTTTAGTATCGAACTATTTAGGACATATTTTAACTGGTTTTTTAGGTTATTTATTAGCATTTTTTATTTCTTATATACCTTTAGAGAGAATTAGAAAGTATGTGCTTCCATTTTATTTGTGTACTTTAATATCCTTATTACTTATTTATTTTTTTGGAATTTCTGTTTCTGGAGCTCAAAGATGGCTAAACTTTGGCATCTTTTCTTTTCAACCTTCAGAGGTAGCTAAGCTTAGTACTGTATTAACTCTTGCTTTGGTACTCGACAAAAAAATAATCCTAAAAATAAGAGATTTAGTATTGCCCTTATTTGTAGTAGTTATTCCTTGGTTATTAATTTTCTTTCAACCGGACTTAGGGACCTCTTTAGTTTTAATTGTTTTGACAGGTGTAATGCTCTATTGGTCTCAAATGCCCATAGAGTGGATTTTAATATTAGTGTTTTGCATTATCACATCAATATTATTTCTAACCTTACCAACTCTTCTTATTTTCTGGATTCCATTTATAGGATATCTTGCCTATAGATCTTCAAAAAAGAAAATTATTTTTTCTGCTCTCGCTATTTCGTTCCATTTATTAGTGGCAAAATTTACACCAATTTTGTGGCAATATGGCTTAAAAGAATATCAAAAAGATAGATTAGTTTTATTTTTAGATCCAAGTAGAGATCCATTAGGTGGCGGATATCATTTGATACAGAGTAAAATTGCAATTGGTTCTGGAGGATTATTTGGGACTGGTTTGCTACAAGGTAAGCTGACTAATTTGCAATTTATCCCGGAACAACATACTGATTTTATATTCAGTGCTTTAGGGGAAGAATTAGGTTTTGTGGGTTGCGCTATAGTTTTATTATTGTTCTTTTTTTTGATTAAAAAACTGATTAATACTGCAACAATTGCTAGGACTAACTTTGAATCTCTAATTGTAATTGGAATAGCCTCAACATTTTTATTTCAAATAATTATTAACTTATTTATGACTATTGGATTAGGACCAGTTACTGGGATTCCACTTCCTTTTATGAGCTATGGTCGAACGTCATTGGTGACTAATTTTATATCTATTGGATTTGTTTTATCTATATTGAAACGTTCTAGATCGCTAAGAAATTAATGAAATCACAAATAACTATAAAAAAAATTCAAAAGCTTTTGCTTAAAGGAGTTCAAACCATATATGTGGATGATGATACATCCAGAAGAATGTGGTGGGCTTCTTTAGAAGTTATTCAAAAAGATTTCCTTTCCCAGAATTATAAACAGGGGGGGATGTGGGTTGCCTCGCCTTTGCCGGCTTTTAATGATAAAAAATTTTTAAATCAACTTCATGGATGGCTTTGGTCCCCTGAAGGGTTCCCATACTTTCAAAATGAGAATGCAGGTTTTTTACCAGTTAATAATTCAGAAAAGATAAAAAAAGATTTCGATTTAGTTAGTAATTATAAAGTCTTAAATCTTTGTCAAGAAGATGGCTATGAACCTTTTTTGATGATAATCACTCCAAATTTTCAATGTGTATTATCAATTGTAGGAGAAAAAGATAAGAAAATTCTATTAATGAAGTGTGATGAAGAGAGCCTTAAACTCTCAATTGAATTAATGCATGCAAAATTAAATCAAGAAAATTATGAGGAAGGACTAAAATTTCGAAATGCAATCAATAATTTAGGTGACCTGAATATTAATAATCAATTTGAAAAATTATTTTGGCCAATATTATCGGCAAAATTAGCAAATATTACGCCAAACCACAATATACAGAATTCTGTGAAAAATGATGAAAAAAATGTACAAATAACTGAAGCAAAATTATTACGAGCAATCTCTCATGAAGTAAGAACTCCTTTGGCAACAATAAGAACCTTAATAAGTTCTACTTTAAAAAAATATAAAATGGATGAATCAATGAGAAATCGTTTAATTCAAATAGATAATGAATGTAATGAACAAATTGATAGGTTTGGTTTAATCTTTAATGCAGCAGAATTAGTTGGTAATGAAGTGCCATCATTGAATAACTTGGCGAAAATTAATTTAGCTGAAATTTTTAAAAAGCTTGCTCCTTTATGGAATAAACAATTAAACCGACGTGGTATTTCTTTGAAGATAGATATCCCCAAACAACTTCCACAAATTTTGAGTGATTCTGAAAAATTAGAATTAATGTTGAGAGGATTAATTGATAAAAATACTAGAGGATTAAAAGAAGGCAGTACATTAATTTTAGAATTAAGACCAGCTGGTCAAAAACTCAAACTTCAACTAAAAGTACAAAAATTAGATAACAATCAAAAAGAATTTCAAAAAAAAGATAACGGTTCTGATATTGGCCCAGTTTTAAATTGGAACCCTCAAACTGGAAGTTTACAACTTAGTCAAAATGCCACTCAAAAATTGTTAGCTAGTTTAGGAGGGCATGTCACACAAAGACGAAATACAGGTTTGACAGTATTTTTCCCGATTTCAGATTCAAAATGAAATAAAAAATAACTTCTTCATTTATTAAATAATGTAGAAACTTTCTTGTAAATTTTGAATTTTGTAAAATATGAATGCTAATTTCTTATTATAAATAACTCAAAATCTAGGATGACGGAAACTTTAGTTGGTCAATTTCCAAAGCATATAGGAAGTACTGGGGGTTTATTAAACTCAGCTGAAACCGAAGAAAAGTATGCGATTGTATGGAATAGTTCAAAAGAACAAGCGTTTGAATTGCCTACAGGTGGTGCTGCTATTATGCATGAAGGTGATAACTTAATGTACTTTGCAAGAAAAGAACAATGTCTTGCACTAGGGACACAATTAAGAGCTTTCAAACCAAGAATTGAAGACTTCAAAATTTATAGAATTTTCCCAGGTGGAGATACTGAATTTTTACACCCAAAAGATGGTGTTTTCTCTGAGAAAGTTAATGAGGGTAGAGAGAAAGTGGGTCATAATCCTAGAAGAATAGGTGAGAATCCTAATCCAGCTGGTTTGAAATTCACAACTAAGAAAACTTTTGATTAACTTCCTTAAAGTTGATTTAAAAGAGGAAAATAATTATAATTTGGGTTGAAATTATTAATATGATCAGCTCACAGAAAGATAGTTTTTTAAAGGCTTACAAAGAAGGTAAAAATTTTATACCTATTATTCAAACATGGCCAGCAGATTTAGAAACTCCATTGTCGACTTGGTTAAAATTATCTTCAAAAGATTCCCATGGTGTTTTTCTTGAATCTGTTGAAGGTGGGGAAAGTTTGGGCAGGTGGAGTATTGTTGCTACTAAACCTCTTTGGGAAGCAGTTTGTTATGGAGAAGAAATAGTTAAAACTTGGAATAATGGCAAGACTGAAACACATAAAGGGGATCCTTTTGATGTTTTAAGAAGTTGGACAAAGGAATATAAGTCAACCATGCTTGATGACTTACCATCAATTGGACAGTTATATGGCTCTTGGGGTTATGAATTAATAAATCAAATAGAACCAAGCGTTCCAATAAATGAAATAACGGAAAACAATATCCCTTATGGTTCCTGGATGTTTTTTGATCAGTTAGTTGTATTTGATCAAATAAAAAGATGTATTACTGCAGTGGTTTATGCAGATACAACTTCTTCAAAAAAATTTTCTATTGAAGAGTTATATCTAAACTCAATTTCTAAAATTCAGAAAACTAGAAATTTGATGAGAGTTCCTCTAAAAGAAAATCAGTTTTTAGATTGGAATGAAAATGAGAATTTGAATTTAGATCTAGAAAGTAATTGGAAGAAAAAAGATTTTGAGGATGCAGTCCTCACTGCAAAAGAATACATAAGAAAAGGAGATATCTTCCAAATAGTTATAAGTCAGAGATTTCAAACTCAAGTCAATAATGATCCCTTTAATTTATATAGAAGTTTGAGGATGGTTAATCCATCTCCATATATGTCATTTTTTGATTTTGGCTCATGGTATTTGATAGGTTCCAGTCCTGAAGTAATGGTTAAAGCTGAAAAAAATAAAAATAGTCAGATTGTTGCAAGCTTAAGACCAATAGCTGGCACAAGACCAAGAGGTATTGATAATCAACAAGACTTGGAATTAGAAAAGGATTTATTAAATGATCCAAAAGAGATAGCTGAGCATGTAATGCTAATTGATCTTGGGAGAAATGATCTTGGACGAGTGTGTGAAATTGGTACTGTGAAGGTCAAGGATTTAATGGTTATTGAGAAATATTCACATGTTATGCATATAGTTAGTGAAGTTGAGGGAATCTTAAAAAACAATGCTGATGTATGGGATTTGCTAAAAGCATCTTTTCCCGCAGGGACTGTAACTGGTGCACCAAAAATAAGAGCTATGCAGTTGATTAAGAACTTTGAAAAAGATGCAAGAGGACCTTATGCTGGTGTTTACGGATCTATTGATATAAATGGTGCATTAAATACGGCAATTACGATAAGAACTATGATAGTTAAACCCTCAAGAGATGGAAAATATGATGTTTCAGTGCAAGCAGGGGCTGGAATTGTTGCTGATTCTTTTCCAGAAAATGAATATAAAGAGACGATAAATAAAGCGAAGGGGATTCTAAAAGCATTAGCCTGTTTGGATAAATAAATGACTCAAAATAATCTTTATAAGGGCTTTGAGGTGGAACTTTTCACAGGTTCTTTAAATTCTCATATTGGTGTTTCAGCCGAAATTGAGAAAAAATTTCTTGATTTTGTAAAAGAGCCAGATAACAGAAATATTGAATATATAACAACACCTGAAAAAGATTACAGTTTGTTATTTGAGAAATTAATAACTCCAAGAAAAAAATTAAGACGATGGCTTAAAAAAAAGGAGTTAACAATTATTCCTTCATCAACTCTTTGTTTTAAACACGATATTCAAGTTCAAAGATCTGATATTGACAATGTTTATCATCAATTTATACAAGATAATTATGGAACCTCTATAGCGACTTCAAGTGTTCACATAAATATAGGCATTGATGACTTAGATAAGCTTTTTGCGGCTATAAGACTAATAAGATCTGAGGCCTCTTTATATCTATCTTTAAGTGCTAGTTCACCTTTTTTAAATAATAAAATTACGGATAACCACTCTCAGAGATGGATTCAGTTTCCGAAAACACCAAGTAAGGTTCCTATTTTTGTAAATCATAATTCTTATATCGCTTGGATCGAGGAAAATATAGCTAATAAAAATATGCATAATATCAGGCATTTTTGGTCTTCAATCCGACCAAATGGTCCCCAAAGGCCTTTAATTCTGGATCGTTTGGAATTAAGAATTTGTGATTTTGTTCACGATATTAATTTACTTTTAGGGATAACAGCCATGATAGAACTAAGGATTTTAAATCTTTTTGAAAATTTAGATTCTTTAGATCCTTTGAATGCTAGTTTTTTTTCTATTGATAAATTGTCAGAAATATGTGATCAAAATGAAACTAATGCTGCTAAAAATAGTTTGAATTCAGAATTAATTCACTGGCAAGATGGCAAAAAAGTTATTTGTGGAGAGTGGATTCAAAACTTATTATCAGATTTGTCATCCACAGCAGAAAAATTAAATATGACACATCTTTTGAATCCTATCTATGAAGTCCTGGAAGAAGGTAATCAATCTATGAAATGGATAAATCAATATGAAGAAGGTCTTTCTATTGAGCAAATTATGAAAATTTCTATCGAAGATATGATTAGGATTGAAGGCGAGAATGTTTAATTATTTAAATAAACATTTGATCTGAACATTTTCACTTGTGACATAATGATTATATGGAATCTTTTCGACAGATAAAAAATAATAACGTGGATCTTATAAGTAACAATGATCCACTGCATAAAAATCGTCTTTTAATAGAAGATCTCTGGGAATCTGTACTCAGAGAAGAGTGCCCAGATGATCAAGCAGAGAGATTGATACAGCTTAAAGAATTAAGTTATTCAAAACAAATTGACGGTGATAGTTCAAAAACTTTTAAAAATGAAATAGTTGATATCGTCAATTCTATGGATTTAGCAGAATCTATTGCAGCAGCAAGAGCGTTTTCATTATATTTTCAGCTTGTGAATATTTTGGAACAAAGAGTTGAGGAAGATAGATATATTCAAAGCTTTACCAATAAGGATGTACAAAATTCACCCGACAATCTAGATCCTTTTGCTCCAGCATTGGCTAGGCAAAATGCACCAGTAACTTTTAGAGAATTATTTTACAGGCTTAGGAAATTAAATGTACCACCAGGGAAATTAGAAGAGTTATTGCAGGAAATGGATATCCGTTTAGTTTTTACTGCACATCCAACCGAGATAGTGAGACATACGATTAGACATAAGCAAACAAGAGTGGCAAATTTATTAAAAAAAATACAGATTGAGCAATTTTTAACAAAAGAAGAAAAAGTTTCTCTAAAAACCCAATTAAAAGAGGAAGTCAGACTTTGGTGGAGAACAGATGAATTGCATCAATTTAAACCATCAGTTTTAGACGAAGTAGATTATTCCTTGCATTATTTTCAGCAAGTTTTATTTAATGCGATGCCTCAATTAAGGGGCAGGATCGCTGAAGCACTTACCGAAAATTATCCAGATGTTCAGTTGCCCCCTGAATCTTTTTGTAACTTCGGTTCTTGGGTAGGCTCCGATAGGGACGGTAATCCATCGGTCACTCCTGAGATTACATGGAGAACTGCATGCTACCAAAGGCAGTTGATGTTGGAAAGATACATTATTGCGACATCTAATCTTAGAGATCAATTAAGTGTCTCTATGCAATGGAGTCAAGTTAGTTCTTCTCTATTAGAGTCACTCGAAACGGACAGGGTTAAGTTCCCAGAAATCTATGAAGCTAGGGCTACAAGGTATAGATCAGAACCTTACAGATTGAAATTAAGTTATATTTTAGAGAAATTACGGTTAACACAAGAAAGAAATAATTTATTATCTGATAATGGGTGGAAATTTGACTTAGAGGGAGAAATTGATAACAACAATCTAGATAAAGTTGAAAGCTTATATTACAAGTCAGTAAAAGAATTTACTTATGATCTCGAATTAATTAAAAATAGCCTGATTAGTACAGATTTAACTTGCGAGTCTGTAAATGCCTTACTTACTCAGGTTCATATTTTTGGTTTCTCTTTAGCTAGTTTGGATATCCGTCAAGAGAGTACAAGGCATAGTGACGCCATACAAGAGCTTACAAATTATCTTGATTTATCTGTGCAATATGACCAAATGTCTGAGGAAGAGAAAATAAAATGGCTTGTAGACGAATTAAATACAAAAAGGCCTCTCATTCCATCAGAAGCTAACTGGACAAAAACTACAGAAGAAACCTTTTCAGTTTTTAAAATGGTTAAGAGACTACAGCAAGAATTTGGAAGTCGCATTTGTCATTCTTATGTAATTTCAATGAGTCATAGTGCTTCTGATTTGCTTGAAGTTCTCTTGCTGGCTAAAGAAATGGGACTTCTCGATCAAAATTCACAAAAATCAAAATTATTAGTTGTTCCTCTTTTTGAAACTGTAGAAGATCTTAAAAGAGCTCCAGAAGTAATGGAAAAGTTGTTTAAATTGGATTTCTATAGATTATTATTGCCAAAAGTTGGAGAATCTTTTAAACCTCTTCAAGAATTAATGCTTGGATACTCTGATAGCAATAAAGATTCGGGTTTTGTTTCTAGTAATTGGGAAATTCATAGAGCCCAAATAGCTCTTCAAAATCTTGCTAGTAGAAATAACATATTGCTAAGACTTTTTCATGGAAGAGGTGGCTCTGTAGGTAGAGGAGGAGGACCAGCCTATCAGGCAATATTGGCCCAACCAAGCGGTACTTTAAAAGGACGAATAAAAATAACAGAACAAGGTGAAGTTTTAGCATCTAAATATAGTCTTCCAGAACTGGCTTTGTATAATCTTGAGACTGTCACTACAGCGGTAATACAAAATAGTTTGGTAAATAATAGACTTGACGCTACTCCAGAATGGAATCAATTAATGTCTAGGTTGGCAGAAACATCAAGGTCTCACTATAGAAAATTAGTACATGAGAATCCTGACTTGCTAAATTTCTTTCAAGAAGTCACTCCAATAGAAGAAATAAGTAAATTACAGATATCTAGCAGGCCTGCTAGAAGAAAAAAAGGTGCGAAAGATTTGTCAAGTTTAAGAGCTATTCCATGGGTATTTGGTTGGACACAAAGTAGATTTCTTTTGCCAAGCTGGTTTGGGGTAGGCACAGCATTGTCATCTGAATTACGTTCAGATCCAGAACAAATTGAATTATTAAGAGTTCTGCATCAAAGATGGCCATTTTTCAGGATGCTTATATCTAAGGTAGAAATGACATTATCTAAGGTGGATTTGGAAGTTGCTAGATATTATGTTGATACTCTTGGCAGTAAGGAAAACAAAGATTCTTTTGATGATATTTTTGAAGTTATTTCTAAAGAATATAATCTTACAAAATCTTTAATACTCGAAATTACTGGTAAAAATATGCTCCTCGAATCTGATAGGGACTTGAAATCATCAGTAAGCTTGAGAAATAAGACAATCATTCCTTTAGGATTTTTACAGGTTTCACTTTTAAGAAGACTAAGAGACCAGACAAGACAACCTCCAATAAGTGAATTTATCATAGATAAAGATGAATCTAGAAGATCATACAGTAGAAGTGAACTATTAAGGGGTGCACTTTTAACTATTAATGGTATAGCAGCTGGTATGAGAAATACAGGTTGATAATTGCAATATTTTTCTAAAAAAAAACTTGTTCTTCCAGAAGGTTTTTTTGTTAACTCTTCGCAAATTCCATTAGCTAAAGAAGTTAACAAACTTTTAGCCAATTGTGGTTGTGAGACATTTCCAATAAAACCTCTTTCTGAGGCTATTCAGAAAAGTAATTTCTTTTTTACCATACAGAGTGAATTAAAAAATAAATTATATGGCTTTGTAAGGGTTACTTCCGATAGAGGATTGAACGCTAACTTGTGGAATTTAAGTGCATTGCCAGGTAATAATCAGCAACTTTATTATTCAATATTGCTTCAAGTTACTCTTGAGAAAATAAATAGAGAAATGCCTGGATGCAGTATTTCTGTACAGGCTCCAGTATCATCATTTCTCAGTTTAGAGGAAAATGGATTCATACTAGATCCCAATGGAATAAGAGTAATGGGATATAAACTTTAAAAATCATTTTACGAGCATGGAGGGATTCGAACCCCCGACTCTCAGAACCGGAATCTGATGCTCTATCCAACTGAGCTACATGCCCTTTAATTTTTCAATTTCTTTAAAGAAAATCTAAATATTTTAAACTTAGCTAATTTAATTAATGAATGCACAAAAAAAATTTTTTTAAATAAATTAAAAATTAAAAATTTTCGGAACCATAAAAGTTTTGAAATTGATTTAGAAGAGCAAAGAGCAATTGTTCTTGGTTGTAATGGTATTGGCAAGTCAAATTTACTTGAATCGGTTGAATTTTTAAGTCAATTAAAATCTAATAGAGCATTAAGTGATAAAGACTTAATAGAGAATGGTAGTGATATGGCTGTAGTAATAGGACAGATAAATTTTAAAGACGATTTAAAGTTAAATTTATTCCGAAAAGGCCCTAAAAGAATTTACGTCAATGAATCAATCTTGAAAAAACAAAGTGAAATAAAGAATTATATTCGTAGTGTATGTTTCTGTTCTAATGATATAGATATTGTTAGAAGTGAACCAAGTTATCGAAGAACATGGATTGATAAAGTCGTATCTCAGCTTGAACCAGTATATTTAGATCTGATAAGTAGATTTAATAGGCTTTTAAAGCAAAGAAGTCATTATTGGCGTTCGGAAAGTTTCTTAAAAACCAAATCTTCAGATATTGTTGAAAGCTTTGATATTCAAATGTCAATAATAAGTACAAGAATTTTTAGGCGCAGAAGAAGGGCTTTATTAAAAATAAAACCATATGTTGAATATTGGCATAATCATTTAAGTAAATCTAAAGAGCAAATAGATATAAATTATCTTTCGGGGATACAAAATATAATGCCAGAAGAAGAAGAAGAAGAAGTTATTAGTAAAAAAATAGCAGAACAACTCTTAAATCAGCGCTCAATAGAAGCATTGACTGGTAAATGTAATTTTGGCCCTCATCGTGATGATGTTGAGTTTCTAATCAATAATGTTTCAGTAAGAAAATATGGTTCATCAGGACAGCAAAGGACTTTTATCTTGGCTTTAAAGATGGCTGAACTAGATTTATTAACTAAAACATTAAATGTCCCCCCAATACTTATATTGGATGATGTTTTGGCAGAATTAGATTTAACTAGGCAAAATTTGCTATTAAATTCTGTTGGCAAAGATAGTCAATGTTTTATTAGTGCGACACATTTAGATAAATTTAATCAGTCTTTCTTGGGTTCCTCACAAATTATTCACTTATAATTTTAAAAGGCAT
>QCBG01000004.1 GCA_003279115.1 Prochlorococcus sp. AG-347-E03
ATGAAATTAAGTCAAATATTCAATGCAATAGGGCTGGCATACCTCTAATTAGAAAAGATTTAGATAGTGGTTTGTCCAATAAAGTTATTGTAGATTTTTCTAGCCCTAATATTGCTAAAGAAATGCATGTAGGGCATTTAAGATCAACAATAATAGGTGACTCAATATCTAGAATTTTCGAGTTAAGAGGTTATGAAGTATTAAGACTCAATCATGTTGGTGATTGGGGAACACAATTTGGCATGCTTATTACTCAGCTCAAAGATTTATATTCAAATGATCTAGAAGAAATAGGAAAGATCAAGATAAGTGATTTAGTTGAATTTTATAAAGAATCAAAAAAAAGATTTGATAACGAATCTGAATTCCAAAAAAGATCTAGAGAGGAAGTAGTTAAGTTACAAAGTGGAGATATTAAATCTATTAAAGCTTGGAAATTATTATGTGATCAATCAAGGAAAGAATTTGATGAAATCTACAAAAATTTAAAAATAAAAATAGAAGAAAGAGGTGAATCTTTTTATAATCCCTTCTTAAAATCAGTTATTGATGATTTGAATTTAGAAAAAATATTAGTAGAAGATCAAGGAGCAAAATGTGTATTTTTAGATGGGATGACTAATAAAGAAGGCAAACCTTTACCGCTAATTATTCAAAAAAAAGATGGTGGTTTTAATTATGCCACCACAGATCTTGCTGCTATAAGATATAGATTCAATAAACCTCCTAATGGCGATGATGCTTCAAGAATTATTTATGTAACTGATCATGGGCAAGCAAATCATTTTGCTGGAGTTTTTCAAGTTGCAAAAAAAGCAAAATGGATCCCAGAAAATTGTCAAGTAGACCATGTTCCTTTTGGGTTAGTTCAAGGAATTGATGGCAAAAAACTAAAGACAAGAGAAGGTGAAACAATACGCCTAAAAGATTTATTAAATGAAGCAGTTAGTAGAGCAAAAGAAGATTTATTGAAAAGATTAGAAGATGAAGATCGTTATGAGACCGAAGAGTTTATAGCAAATACTTCAAGAATTATTGGATTAGGAGCTGTTAAGTATGCAGATTTAAGTCAAAATAGGATTACTAATTATCAATTTAGTTTTGATAAAATGCTTTCCCTTAATGGTAATACTGCTCCTTATTTGTTATATACACTTGTAAGAATTTTAGGAATTAAAAGAAAAAATGATTTTGTTTATGAATCTAAAGATTTTCAGTACGTAAATTATGAACATAAATCTGAGTGGAAACTTATCAGAAAATTACTTAGGTTCGATGAAGTCATAATTTCTATTGAAAAAGACTTAATGCCAAATAGATTATGCAATTATCTATTCGAGCTATGTCAGACTTTTAATAGATTCTATGATCAAGTTCCAATCCTCAAAGAAGAAAAAAATATAAAAATCTCTAGGCTTAATTTATGTGACCTAACTGCAAAAACACTAAAATTAAGCTTAGAGCTTTTAGGAATTGAAACTTTAGAAAGAATGTAATGAATGATTTTGATCCATTAAATAATCTTTTCACAAAACCAAGAGAAGAAATAATAAATATGCAGTCTTACTCTGCACCTTTAGAAAATAGAAGAAATTTACTCCGCTTAGACTTTAATGAAAATACTTTAGGTCCAAGTCCTAAGGTTTTAGAGGCATTACAAGCGATAAAATTAGAAGAGATATCAATTTATCCAGAATATAATTTTTTAAAAAAATTTTTATGTGATAAATATCTTGATTCAAGAAAATTTGATAATGATGAAATCGGAATTTTCAATGGAGCAGATGCAGCAATAAATGCAATTTTCAACTGCTTTGGAGAAAAAGATCAGATATTTCTAACCACAAATCCAACTTTTGGTTACTATTCTCCTTGTGCAGAAATCCGAGGAATGAAAAAAATAAGTTGTTCTTACATTGGAGAAAATTTTCTATTCCCCATCGAAGAATTTAGGGAAAAAATAATAAAGCATAATCCAAAGTTAATATTTATTTGCAATCCAAATAATCCAACAGGAACTGTTCTAAGCTCTCATGAAATAATTAATTTAGCCAATATCAATAACGATTCATTAATAGTTGTTGATGAACTATATGAAAAATTTAATGGAGATAGTCTTCTTGAATCGATAGATTTTGAAAAGAATAAAAATATACTAATAATCCAATCTCTTTCAAAAACTGCAGGTCTAGCTGGTTTAAGAATAGGTTTTACTTTTGGCAATAAAAGTTTAATTCAGTACATTAATAAAGTTACAGGACCATATGATGTAAACAGCTTTGCTATAACAGCTGCATTAGCAGCACTTAAAGACAAATCATATATTGATAATTATGTTTTAGAAGTAAAAAAGGCGAGGGAATGGATTTTAAATAAATTTAAATCAACAAAAATCAGAACTCACTTTAGTGGAGGTAATTATTTCTTAATTTGGCCAAAAAAAGATCCTAAAATCTTAATACAACAAATGAGAGAAAAGGGCATTCTTATTAGAAGTATGGAAAACAAAAAAGATATCGGTAATTCTATAAGGGTTAGTATTGGAACTAAAGAACAAATGATTTTTTTCTGGGACAATTACAAGATATTAGATTTAAAAAATTAATTACTGAAAATATAAATTGTATTTTGATCGATTCTTTTAGGTTTTATTTGAAAATCTTTTCCAACATATTTTACTTTAAAATCTTTCATATTTTCGATAAATAAATCAGCATTTGAGAAATCACATTCTTTATTAATTTTTTTACCGCGTTCAAAGTGAACAGGAATAACTAGATTAGGTTTTAGAAGCTTAACTATTTTTGAGGCTTCTTTACCATTGTAAGATTTTATTCCTCCTCCAATTGAAATAAACAATATATCTGGACTAGACAAAATAATTTGACTGTTTATATCAATATCACCAGCAGCTCCTCCCATATGAACAATTTTAAGATCATTCTGCTCCCAACTCCAAACAGTTGCCATCCCAAATCTTCTTCCATCTACTCTGTCATGTGGTACAGAAATTCCATTTAATAAAATATCCTCAAATTGATAGATTCCTGGGTCAACGAACATTAATTGATCATTAGGGTTATATCCTTCATCTGGAAGCCTAGAACTAGCCAAAATAAAATCTACTTTGACTTCTTTTGGCTCCTTTAAATTACTTGCACAACCTATTGCTTTAAAGGGATTTATAAGAATAGATTTATCTGCACTAGTAATTAAAAAACTACTATGTCCCAAACTTTTTATTCCTAAGTTCCTTGCCAATAATGAGGTAGGTAAAAAAGAGCTAACTAATATCAAAAATAAAAAGTTTTTAATTTGAGAAATCATAATATTGATTTTTTTTTATTTTACTTTTTTTCAGCCATTTTTAGAAAATTACTAATTAATTTATGACCAAATTGCGTCAACACACTTTCAGGATGGAACTGTACACCATGTAAATGTTTATATTCTTTATGAGAGATAGCCATAATTGTTGAGTCTTCTAAAGTCGCAGTTATGTCGAAACAAGATGGTAAAGAACTTGAATCAACTATAAGACTATGATATCTAGTAGCCACAAATGGAGTCTCGATATCACTAAACAATCCTTTTTGATTATGAAATATTTTGGATGTCTTACCATGCATAAGTTCTTTCCCAACTATAACCTTACCTCCAAAAGCTTGGGCCAAAGCTTGATGACCTAAACAAACTCCCAAGGTCGGAATATTTTTAGATAATTTTTTTAGAATTGGCAGACAAATTCCAGATTGATCTGGATTACCTGGACCTGGAGATAAGAGAATTCCACCTGGATTTAGTTTGATAATTTCTTCTAGAGTAATTTCATCATTTCTTTTAACTATTAATTCTTTAGTTATTTCATGCTCAACTGAAAGTTCTCCTAAGTATTGAACAAGGTTATAAGTAAAACTATCGTAATTATCAATAACAAGAAACATATTTATATGGATTTAAAATAACAACTTTATTTTAGGAACAAAGATATATACAGCAATAATAACAGAATTAATGGAAGCTAATAATACTGCTCCTGCAGAAGTATCTTTTGAAATTTTAGCCAAACTACGAAATTCTTTTTTCACTACTAAATCAACGATTGATTCAATAGATGTATTCAATATTTCTAATATTAAAACAGACATTATTGTTGCAATCAAAATAACATAATTACTTAGACTAATTTTGAGTAAAAAACCAATTATTAAACTTGTAACTGCAAAAATTAATTGAATTTTAAAATTTCTTGAAGTTTTTAATACATAACTAATACCACTGAAAGCATACTTAAAACTTATAAATACATTTCTAGAAGTTTTGTATGATTCTTTTCTATTTTCTAAATAGTTTATTTTTTTTTCCATTGATTTTTAATCTAATCGAGTAATTAAATATTCTTGGAAATTTAACATATTTTCTAAATCATGCTCATTATTATGTTCCCATCCTAAAAGATGTAAAAATCCATGACTAGCCAACCAGATCATCTCTCTATAGATTGAATGTTTATATTCATAAGATTGTTCAAGTGCCATCTCTAATGATATAAAAATATCTCCCAACTCTATATGATCTAAATTATTTAGAGATTCATCAGAAATAATTGGAAAAGATAGAACATCAGTTGGACCATTTTTTTGCATCCATTTCTTATTCAAAGAAGCAATTTCTTGATTAGCTATTATCTGTAAGCCTAATGAAAAAGATTTTTTTTCAAAAATATAATTTGGTAATTCATAATCCTCTTTTTTTAATATAGTATTTATCCAAGATAAAAAAACTTTCTCCCAAAAAATAGATTCAAAAATAAGATGAGTTTTAGTATCTTTTAACTTATTTGAAAATTGAGAGAAATCATTACATTGAAAAACCAAATCTAAATTTATTTCAGAAATAATTTTTTCTTTCATACATTCTTAAAATGGAATATTGGGCTTACCTATTGTGGCCACAAGTATTAATATCCCAATTAAAACTAGAAAAGTTATTGAAAAATGAGAAATACTTTTTGAGCCTTTCCTTACCATATTTCTCATAGCAAGCTTTATAAAGCTTGGAGGAGAAACTTTTTTTTCTAAAATTTCGTTTTTATTTTCCATTAGTTATTCAAGAGATTCATTAGAAGAAATATTCATACGTAATAATTCATGAATAAATGGTTCAAGTCCACCATCTAAAACACTATCTAACTCATTAGTCTCCTGCATAGTCCTAAGATCTTTTACCATTTGATAGGGATGGAAAACATAATTTCTTATTTGATTGCCCCATGCAGCTTCCACAATATCACCTTTAATATCAGCGACTTCAGCAGCTCGTTGTTCTTTAGCAATTACTAATAGTTTAGACTTTAAAAGTAACATAGCTTTTTCTTTATTTTGTAATTGAGATCTTTCTTGAGTACATCTTACTGAAATCCCTGTAGGCAAATGAACAATTCTCACTGCTGTTTCTACTTTATTAACATTTTGTCCTCCAGCTCCACCGGATCTACTTGTTGTGATTTCTAAATCTTTTTCAGGTATATCAAGTGAAATATTATCATCTAATTTTGGCATAACCTCTACCCCAGCAAAGCTGGTTTGTCTTTTGCCATTGGCATTGAAAGGAGAAATTCTTACTAATCTATGAGTTCCTTTTTCATGTTGCAGATAGCCATATGCATATTTTCCATCAATTTCGAATGTTACACTTTTAATACCTGCTTCTTCTCCTTGAGATAATTCATTAATGACAAGGCTCATTTGATTATTATCGGCCCATCTTGAGTACATTCTTAATAATATCTCTACCCAATCCTGCGCATCTGTTCCACCCGCACCTGCGTTAATAGAAACTACTGCTCCTTCCTTATCGTATTCACCACATAACAATCTTTCAAATTCCCATTTATCCAAATTCTCTCTTAATTTCTTTAATCCCAGCTGCGATTCTAAAATCATTTCCTCTTCGGGTTCTAGAGAATAAAGCTCAAGAGAGGCATTAGCATCAGAAATAAAAGTTTTCCATTTATCTAACAATTCGAGTTGTGCTTTGACATCATCAAGGACTAACATTTGCTTTTTAGCTTCTTCTTGATTTTCCCAAAATTCAGGCTGAGCAGAAATTTGCTCTAACTCTTTCCTTTTCGATTTTAATCTTGGAACGTCAAAGACAATCCTGAGCATTACCCAGGCGGTCTGTGAGTTCCGAAAGATCTTTTTTGAAATCTGTAATATCTATCAAAATAGAATTTAATCGTTATTTATAATCTAACAAGCACTTTTGTTTAATAGTATAAACTAAGTATTATTTTAAAAAAATGTCCAAAGTTGAAATTTATACTTGGCAATATTGCCCATTCTGTATTCGAGCAAAATCACTACTCAAGAAAAAAAATGTAAATTTTACAGAATATAAAATAGATGGCGACGAAGATGCCAGAGCATTGATGATTGAAAGAGCTGATGGTAGAAGAACATTACCACAAATATTTATAGATAATGAGGGTATCGGAGGCTGCGATGATCTCTACGAATTAGAAAATGAAAATAAATTAGAAGCATTATTAAACTAGATCTTATGAAATTTCTATTCGTAATAGATCCAATTAAAAATATAAATCCCTTAAAAGATTCAACTGCTGCTTTAATGCAAGCATCATCAAAAAAAAATATTGAAATCTGGAGTTGTACTCCTCAAGACCTGGAAGCTAGAGGTGATGAAGTATGGGCATCTTCCGTAAAAGTTGAAGTAATTCCGTGGATTTCTTTCAAAGAGAATGATTGCATACCTCTCGCCGAATTTAATTGCATTTGGATGAGAAAAGATCCTCCTGTAAATGAGGCTTATTTATATGCAACCCATCTTTTAGAAGTTGCCGAAAGAAAAGGAGTAAAAGTAATTAACAAACCCTCATCGCTAAGAGCGTGGAATGAAAAGCTAGGTGCTTTAAGATACAGCCACTTAATGGCACCTACAATAGTTGCGAGTAAGGTAAAAGATCTTATTAATTTTGCAAATATAAATAATGAAGTAGTCATAAAACCTCTTGGAGGAAAAGGTGGTCAAGGTGTTATAAGGATAAATAAAAATTCTCCAGGAATTAAATCAATCATTGAATTAATCACTTCTCAAGAAGAATTGCCCGTTATGATGCAAAAATTTATTCCTGAAGTCATAGAGGGTGATAAAAGAATAATTATCGTAAACGGAGAAGCAATTGGATCAATAAATAGGATTCCTCAAGGAGGCGATTTTAGGAGTAATTTAGCGATGGGAGGCAAGGCTGAACCCACATTATTAACAGAAAAAGAAAAAAGTATCTGCTCAGAATTATCTCAACACTTCAAAGATGAGGGTTTATTTTTTGTAGGTATTGATGTAATAAATGGAATGCTTAGCGAGATTAATGTAACCAGTCCAACAGGTTTAAGAGAAATAGAAAATTTGTCCAATAAAAATGTTTCAGAGGAAGTTATTGAAAAATTAGTAGAAATTATCTAGGATTTTTAGCGCAAAATATCTGTTTTACTATAGATTCAAACTTTAATTTAATCTCATCTATTTCTTTCTCTAAAACGGAGCCAGAAACTATTCCTGAACCTGCAGTAAATTCAATATTTTCTTCAATACATCTTGCGCCTCTTATTGCCAAAAGAAATGAAGCATTGCCTGATGAATCCACCCAACCCATTGGAGAAGCATAATTTCCTCTAGGGAAAGACTCAAGAGTGTTTATCCAATCCAATGCTGCATTTTTTGGGTATCCACAAACAGCTGGAGATGGATGTAAGTTTTTAAGCAATTCAAAAGGACAAATATTTTCAACTTTAGAGAAAATAAGTGTTTGCAAATGAGAAATATCTCCAAATGAATTTACCTTGATATCACTTTTTTTAAAGTTTGTTATTTTTGAAACTTCTAAAGATTTAATCAAATGTTGTATTACATAATTATGTTCCTTTAAGTCTTTAGTACTTTTTAGGAGTTTCTTAAAATTTGAATTAGTAGAGATAGTTCCAGCAAGAGCCTCTAAAATTAAATTAGGTTTAGAGAAAGAAAATAATTTTTCTGGAGATGCTCCAAACAAAATATCCTTACTATTCCTTTTCCAAACGTATCTACATGTATTTGGTTGCTTCTTTTTAAATCTTTTTAAAATTTCTACTAAATCTAATTTATTTTTAAGTTTTATTTTAATCCTATTCGCTAAAACTATCTTTTCGAGGATATCTTTCTCTACTAATTGAATTCCTCTATTTACTACTTTTTTCATGTTTATTTTAGAAGTTTCTAAGGAGCGTGAGAAATCATCAATAAAAGGGGAATCAAAACTAGTTTTTAAGCCAGATGATTTTATTAATTCTGAGCCAGAATTAATAACTTGATTTCTAATTGTCCATATTTCTTCAATTAATGTTCTTAATGATGATTTACCTTCAACATGACCATTGATTCTTAACCAGCAATTCTTGCCACTTTTAGTAATTAATATTTTTGGCAAAATGGCTTCCAAACTAGGGATATCTGAAGGTAAATTCTTATTATTCAAATTTTCAGAGAAAGAAAATAAATAAATAATTTTTGAAAGTGCAGAATTATGCGATTCATTAGTTAAGTTAATTAAATTTTTAAAATTCTCAGAATTAAACTCTTTTGCTACCTCAAATCTTTTTGGGCCATCCAGAGTAACATATTTACACTTCTCGAAAGCTATATATGAAATGCCATCAGATTCCTCCCAAAATGAAGAAAACGGATATTGATTTATTAACAATTCATAAACTTGAAATAAATCAACACAAGGAATCTCAACACAAATACTTACTAATCCAGAATTTTCAACTTTCTTATCGAAAGAGGAAAATACATCTTTTAAAAAATCTGTTAAGTTTAAATCATTTTTCATTACTTATTGAAAATAACTAAAAATGATGCAATAAAGTAAAAAATGTAACTCAATTTATAAACTACATTCAATAATTATCTAATTTTGCGAGTTAATTAAAAATGGACGAAGATAAAAAAAAATTATGGGAAAAAGCAATAAAATGGCCTCTTTATTCTGTTGCCATACTTCCAGTTTTAATAACAGGGGCTTACTTACTCAACCAATATGAAGAGGTAAAAATATATAATTTGATTTCATTTACTTTAGCTGCAATTTTGATATTACTTTGGGAAAACCTAACTAATGATTTATACGACGCAGAAACAGGAATCGATGAATTTAAATTCCATTCAATAGTAAATCTTGTAAAAAATAAAAAAATAATTTCATTTATTGCATATACATCTTTAGTTATTGGTTTATTAATAATTTTAATTATTTCAGTATCAACAAGTATAAACATTTTTATTTTGGTGGCAGCTTGCTGCTTCTTAGGATATTTATATCAAGGTCCTCCTTTTAGATTGGGCTATCAAGGTTTAGGAGAACCATTATGCTGGCTTGCATTTGGACCTTTTGCGTACTCTGCAGTCTTAATTGCGTTAAATCCGTCTAATATTTACTTCGAAGATATTCCATGGAAAGTTTCTTTATTACTTGGTTCAGGACCTTCCTTGGCAACAACTCTTGTATTATTTTGTTCTCATTTTCATCAAATTTCTGAAGATAAAAAGCATGGGAAAAATTCACCTTTAGTTCGCTTAGGGGCAAAAAAAGGTTCTCAATTTGTGCCTTGGATAATTTTTACAATATATATTTTTCAACTTTTCACAATAGTTTATGGATTTATTCCAGTGTTTTGCATCCTTTATTTGCTTAGTTTCCCTCAAGCAATAAGACTTATAAATTTATTAAAGTCTTCGTATACAAAACCTTCTGCAATAAAAAATTGCAAATTCGTCGCAATAAAATTTCAAACTCTTAATGGAATTGGTTTAATCACAGGATTAATATTTAATTACTATCTAAATAAATGAACTTAATATTTCAAAAAAAATCTTATAGTTTTAAGTTATCGGCCAAAGTAGAAAATTCTAAAACCAATTACCATACAAAATCAGGTTGGATAATTAAATTAATAAGTAATGATAAAAAAATAGGGTTTGGAGAAGTTTCACCGCTACATAAAAAAGACTTAAAAAAGTGTGCGAGACAACTAAATATGATCCCTGAGTATATAGAAGAATTTAATTTATCTGAGCAAATAAATATTTTTCACCCATGCATTCAATCTGCAATAAATTCTGCATTAGCTGAGATCAATGGAAAAATAATTTTTAAAGAAAACTACTACTTTGATGAAATTGGTAAAACAGCCATACTTTTAAATTCTGAAAATGTAGTTTCAGATCTAAATGATATTAAAAAAAGACATTATGATATTGGAAAATCATTAACCTTAAAATGGAAAGTAGCACTAAAAAATAACCTTGAGGAAGAAGCAAAATTAGAAGAAATTTTAAGCAAAATAGGTAATAATATTAAGTTAAGAATAGATGCTAATGGTTCTTGGGGAAGAGAGATAGCTAATAGATGGGCTGATATTTTGAAAGATAATAAAAATATAGATTGGTTAGAACAACCTCTCTGTGTTGATGATATTGATGGACTGACAGAACTAAACAAAAAAATTCCAATAGCTTTAGACGAATCACTTTTAAAATTTCCAACTTTGATTGATGAGTGGAAGGGTTGGCAAATTAGAAGGCCTTCTCAAGAAAATAATCCAGTTAAGCTTTTAAGAGAATTAGAAAATAAAAAAGCTTTAATATCTATAAGTACCTCATTTGAAACTGGAATAGGAAAGAGATGGCTCTATCATTTATCTTCTCTACAATTACAAGGTCCAACGCCAAAAGTTCCTGGTTTGGCAATGAATAAATTTCCTAATTCGTTTCTATTTTTAAATGAAGCAAAAAAGATATGGGATCAACTATGAAAAATAAAATTCATACTATTGAAGTTGAAAATAACGAAACTCAATCTGTAGAAAAAATTATTGAAAAAATTAGAGAGAATAAAATTATTTATGTAAAAAACAAATTTTATGAAGACAAAGATGTATTAGATTCAATTACTGAAAATGGGCCAGCAATTATCTTAAATAGTAGTGGAAGTTCTGGAAAACCAAGAAAATGTTTTCACCATTTAGATAATCTTCAATTATCTGCTATAACATCAGGAAAATGGCTAATAGAGCAAGGATTTGAATTACAAAAATGCCTAATTTTTAATACTTTACCTCTGAACCACATAAGTGGCTTAATGCCAATTTTTAGAAGTCAAACTTGGGGATGTGATTTTATTAATATTTCTCCGAATTTAATAAAAAAAACTCGAGAACTTTTACTTTTTACAATTAAATCTAAAAAAAACAAAAAACACTTGATTACATCATTAGTACCTACACAATTACAAAGACTTTTATCTCAAAAAGATGGTATTAGTTGGCTAAAAATTTTTGATCTAATTTGGGTAGGTGGAGCTTCAATTTCAAGGGAAACTGCAGAACTATGTATAGAAGAAAAGATAAAATTAGCACCTTGTTACGGCTCCACTGAAACAGCAGCAATGGTTACAAGTTTAAAACCAAAAGAATTCTTAATGGGTTTTAAAAATGTTGGAGAAATATTACCTGATACAGAAATCAGAATTAACGCACAAGGATTAATCGAGATAAAGTCATCCAGAATTGGAATCGAAATAATTGACTCTTCAAAAACTGAAAATTTCAAAAATAAAAATGGGTGGTGGCAAACCGGTGATTTAGGTGAAATTAATCAAATCAATAATTCTTTATATTTAAACTTTCTTGGAAGAAGTGATAAAGCTTTTAATTCAGGAGGAGAAATCGTTTTCCCAGAAGTAATTGAATCTCGATTAAATGATTTCATTATGAAAAAAAATATGCCAATTAATAAATTCAATATTTCAAAAGTATCCAACAAATTATGGGGAAATAAAATTAAAATAATTGTTGAATTTAGAGAACTTACAAATCATAAAAATATTGCAAATTCATTAAATTTATTAAAAAAATTTTCTCAAAGTTGGCCTAAACATGAAAAACCTGAAAAGTGGATTGTTAAAAACAAAAATACCAATACAGATAAATAAACTATAAATTTAAAAAATAATAATTAGCATTCCTTTAAATTTGTACTTACATTTGAAGCCTCTATCCATCTTTCTAACTGATCGGGAAGTTCTATTTTTTTTCTTGAATCAACCTCTAAAGAACAATGTATTATTTTTCCTTCTGCTACTTTATTTTCATTTTTTATAAAAAAGCTATTTACTTGGAACAAATGAGTATTAATTTTATGAGGGGCAATTTTTACTTTTAAGATATCTCCAATTTTTATAGGCACAAAAAAGTTTGCTTCGCAATTCACTATGGGAAAAATAATTTGACTTTTACGTATAGAAAAATCTGGAAAAATATCTTGATAAGGAATCCCGTAAATTTCAATACTCTCTTCCCAGGCTTCGTGCGACCATTTCAATAAGTTATGAAAATGAATTACACCTGCAGAATCACAATCACCAAATCTTACCTTCTTCTGCAAAATTAACCAATCAGCGGGTTTCATTTAAAGAGCTTATCTATCAACAGATCCCATAATGACATCTATTGAGCCAAGGATTGCCATAATATCAGCGATTTTGGCACCTTTAAGAATATGAGGCAATATTTGCAGATTATTTAAATCGGCTGCTCTGATTTTAAATCTCCAAGGGGTAACTTCATTATTTCCTTGAATAAATACACCTATTTCTCCTTTGCCGGACTCTAATCTTGTATACAATTCTCCGTTAGGAATTTTAAAAGTTGGAGCAACCTTCTTAGCTACATATTGATAGTCAATGCCAAATATTTCATTTTTCTTATCTTCAGTCGCCATTCTTTGAGCTTCTAAATTTTCTGTTGGACCTCCTGGAATCATTTTGCAAGCTTGGCGAATGATGCTCAGTGATTGTCTCATCTCTTCAACTCTTACTCGATATCTCGCATAACAATCTCCCTCTTTTTCTGAAGCAATCTGCCAATCAAAATCGTCATAGCATTCATAACTATCAACTTTCCTTAAATCCCAGGAAACTCCAGAAGCCCTAAGCATTGGCCCAGACAAAGACCAATTAATTGCCTGATCTCTTTGTATTGTTCCGAGACCTTCAATTCTTTTTTTAAAAATTGGATTATTTGTGATTAATTTTTCATATTCATCTATCTTAGGACCGAACCAATCGCAAAAGTCTATACATTTTTCTAACCATCCGTATGGAAGATCACATGCAACACCACCTATCCTGAAGAAATTATTATTTATTAGCCTTTGTCCAGTAGCAGCTTCCCAGAGATCATAAATCATTTCTCTTTCTCTAAAAATATAGAAAAATGGAGTTTGAGCTCCTACGTCTGCTAAAAAGGGACCAAGCCATAAAAGATGGTTAGCAATACGATTAAGTTCGAGCATAAGAACTCTGATGTAACTTGCTCTTTTAGGAACTGGAATATTAGCTAATCTTTCAGGAGCATTTACTACAATAGCTTCATAAAACATTCCTGCTGCATAATCCATTCTGCTTACATAAGGGACATACATTACATTTGTTCTATTTTCAGCTATCTTTTCCATTCCTCTATGTAAATATCCAATTACTGGCTCACAATCAATGACATTCTCACCATCAAGAGTTACAACTAACCTTAAAACCCCATGCATTGAGGGATGGTGAGGTCCAAAATTGACCACCATTGGTTCTGTTCTAGTCTCTAGCTGAGCCATTCTAAATTTAACTTCTAAATAAATCTTAGTCGAAAGTTATGCAAACTGACCTATCTGATTCATCTTTTTTCAATCATAAATCAGTTATGACAGATGAGATTATGGCCTCATTAGAACATTACCCATTAATACATAACAACCAATTTAAAGGAATAGACGCAACTTTAGGCGGAGGAGGGCACTCTTATCATTTATTGAGGAAATATTCGGATTTAAATATAATTGGCCTTGATCAAGATCCATTCGCAAGAAAATCAGCATCAAAAAAACTTGATGAATTTAAAAATAGGATTGATATAAAGGCTTCAAATTTTGCGGAATTTGTGCCAAAAGAAAAAGTTTCTTTTGTGATTGCAGATCTTGGAGTAAATAGTAACCAAATTGATGACCCTAAAAGAGGATTTAGTTTCCAAAAAGATGGTCCACTTGATATGCGGATGAATCCTTTTCTTGAGGTTAATGCAGAGAAATTAATTGAAGATTTAAATGAAAAAGATCTAGCTAATCTAATTTATAGATATGGAGATGAAAGATTATCAAGAAAGATTGCTAGAAAAATAAAAATGGATTTAAAGGAAAATGGTAAATATTCTGGAACAAAAGAGTTAGCTTATTCTATTGCAGGCTGCTTCCCACCAAAACAAAGATATAAAAAAATACACCCAGCAACAAGAACATTTCAAGCACTAAGAATAGCCGTTAATAAAGAAATTGAAGTACTAGAAAAATTTTTGCAAGTTGTCCCTAGTTGGCTTCTGCCGGGAGGAATTATTTCTATTATTAGTTTTCATTCCCTGGAGGATAGGTTAGTTAAAAATTCTTTTAAGAATGATCAAAGACTTAAAAATCTCACAAAAAAGCCAATAACGCCTTCCGAACAAGAAGTCGAACTGAATAAAAGAGCTCGAAGTGGAAAATTAAGAATTGCTCAATTAAATTAAAGAGCCAATAATTTTTATCGTAATGATTCGATCGTATTTGTAAGAATATGAATTGCTTGTTTTATATCTTTTGAATTAGTACTTAATCCAATACTTAACCTTATTGAAGATTCTGCTTCTTTAAAGGATCTACCTAAAGCTTGTAAAACATGAGAAGGTTCACCATTACTGCATGCAGATCCACTAGAACAAATTATTTTAGATTTTAAAAGTTTATGAAGCTTTGCTCCGTTTAAATCCAATACAGTCAAATTTAAATTGTGAGGTAATCTTTTTTCTATGGAGCCATTAATTAATAAACCAGAATTATTTTCTAACAAACCCTCTAAGAGGTTATTTCTGTACAAAAGTAATTTCTCAGCATTATTTTTTTGATTAAAAACCGCAATCTCTATTGCTTTAGCGAAGCCAACTACTAAAGGAAGAGGTAATGTACCGGACCTGAAACCATATTCCTGACCTCCTCCAACAATTAAAGGCTCAAGATTAATTTCTTCATCAATTAAAAGAAGTCCTATCCCTTTAGGACCATATATTTTATGAGAACTTATCGTTACCATATTTAAATCTGATAAAAGATTATCTAACTCGATATAACCTAAACATTGTGCGAAATCAGAGTGAAAGGTTATTCCTCTCGATTTACATATCTTTGAAATATTCTCTACAGGCTGAATAACGCCTATTTCGTTATTCGCCAACATAATACTTACCATAAATGTATCTTCTCTTATATTTTTTTTGAATTGTTCTTCTGAAATTAAGCCATCTTTCTGAGGATTAATTTCTGTAACCATAAATCCCTCTTTCTTTAGTTGGTTTAGGGGCTCCAAAACAGCTTTATGCTCCGTTTTTAAGGTAATGATATGTCCATAATTTCCTGTTTTTTTGTAGTAATTTCTAGCAAACCCCAATAAGGCTAAATTATTAGATTCTGTTGCCCCACTTGTAAAAATAACTTTTTTATTTTTAAGAAATAAATTTTGTTCTATTTTTTCTCTTGAGGCTTCCAATATGGCGCTTGCGTTAATACCCCCCAAATTAGATTTGCTTGAAGGATTAGAAAATATCTCACTCCAAAAAGGTTTCATAGAATCAACAACATCTTTAGAGCAAGGAGTCGAAGATTGATAGTCTAGTAGTATAGGAGTTGATAGCATTACGTTTAGTATATAAAATTCTCATTATTACTAGAAAATCAAATTAAAGAATTTAAAAAATGAATGAAATTAATCAATTAAATAATGAACCAGTAAGAAAATCGAGAATTTTATTAGTTGATGATGAGCCTGGTTTAAGAACAGCTGTTAAAACATTTCTAGAAGATGAAGGCTTTGAAATTTTTATTGCAGTTGATGGAGAGGATGGATGGGAAAAAGCTCAAACAGTTTTTCCCGATTTGATAATTAGCGATATTATGATGCCCCGAGCTAACGGTTATACTTTATTAGAAAAAATTAGAGAGGATGAAAAATTAGGAGGAACTCCAGTTATTTTTCTAACTGCAAAAGGAATGACCCTAGATAGAACAGAAGGTTATCTTGCAGGAGTTGATGATTATATTTCCAAACCTTTCGATCCCGATGAATTAGCTGCGAGAGTTAAAAATGTAATCAACAGACAAGAACGTTTACTGAAAGAAGCAGCAAGATTTGCAGATATTGATGTTAGCAAAATGGCTAAGCAAATTACTGAAATAAAATCTATGCTCACAGACCAAAATCCGACTAATTCAGAAAATAAAATAAATCTTCCTAGTTTTACTCCAAGAGAAGCTAGTGTACTTCAACTAGTAGCAGAGGGATTGATGAATAAAGAAATTGCAAGAAAGCTTGAAACATCTATTAGAAATGTTGAAAAATATGTAAGTAGACTTTTTATCAAGACGGGTACATCTAGTAGAACCGAATTAGTTCGTTATGCACTTGAAAATCATTTAGTGAAATAAATTATTAAATTTTTTCGAATTCAATTAGTTTTGAAAAATAAAAAGGAGCTTGGTTTAATTTCTTTTTAACCACTTTAAATCCTCTTTCTCTTGCAGCATTAATAATGCCCTTTTCTTTCAATGTATATGCTCTTGTAGTTTTACTTGGACCAGGAAATAATTTCCCAATATTTTTTAGAACAGCAAGAACTGGAGTATAAGGAGCAAAGCTAACGATTAGTTTTTCTTTACTTAAATCACATAGATGTTGAACCATTTCTTCTGCGACCGGTTGAGGATAATGAATAAATACATCCAAACAAACCACAACATCAAACAATCCTTTTAATTTTTCCAAATCACAGACTTGATATTTGATTTTACCTTGATTCAAACCTAATTCATTAATGCGTTTTTTTGTTTCTTTAATCATTTCAGAAGAAATATCGCTCACTTGTAGTTCTTTTATACCAAGTCTTAGTAAAGGTATGGAAAGACTTCCAACACCACATCCTGCATCACAATAACTTTTTTTTGTTAGTTGAGGATAATTTTTGATGTATGAGACCACATCATCTACAGTTTTTTGATGTCCTTTCCTAATATTTTTCTGAACTGTATTAATTTCATCAGATTTGCTATAAATTTTATTCCATCTTTCAAAGCCGGTGCCGTTAAAATACTCCCTAACTTCACTTTTTTCAATAATCTTATTAGACGTCATAGTTTTCTATGAAAATTTATTCTTTTTATATTAACTAACTGGCACCAAATTAATTGCACGCCATTATAGGAAAGAATTGATTTGTTATTTTGTCAGAATTGAATTCTAAAGATATTTATAAAATCGCTGTCGTAATGGGTAGTGATTCAGATCTAAAAACATTGAAACCTGCTGTAGATATTTTAAAAGAATTTGGAATAAAAACTGAAGTTTGTATACTTTCTGCCCATCGAACACCTATTGAAATGATGGAATATGCAAAAAATGCAGAATCAGAAAACATAAAAGTAATAATTGCCGGTGCTGGTGGTGCAGCTCATCTTCCAGGAATGCTGGCATCCATAACTTGCATTCCTGTAATTGGAGTACCAGTAGAGAGTAAGACCCTTAAAGGGATTGACTCTCTTTTATCAATCGTTCAAATGCCAGCTGGGATTCCAGTTGCAACAGTTGCAATTAATGGAGGTCAAAATGCTGGATTATTGGCGATAGAGATAATCAGTTTATTTGATGAATCCATAAAGAAAAATTTAAAAGAATTCAGAGAAAATCTTCATGCACAGGTAAGAACTAAAAATAGTAAGTTATCAACTATTGGAGCTGACAATTATCTGCAAAAAAAATGACACCTATATTTCCATTAGGCCTTTTTAAGAAAGTTTTCTTTTTTCAGGTAGTTAATAACTTTTTCAACGGAATCATTTAAATCTAACGAACCTGTATCAACAACAATTTCTGGATTATTAGGAGCTTCATATGGACTAGAAATGCCTGTAAATTCCTTAATTTCTCCTAAACGAGCTTTTTTATAAAGACCTTTAGTATCCCTATTTTCGCAAACTGTGATATCTGCAGCACAATAAACTTCAATAAAATCTTTAGATCCAATAATTTTTCTCACCTTATCTCGATCGCTAATAAATGGAGAAACGAAAGCTGTAATAGTTATTATCCCAGCATTCATAAATAAATTCGCAACTTCTCCAATTCTTCTTATATTTTCTTCTCTATCTTCATCCGAAAACCCAAGATCTTTACATAAACCATGTCTAATATTATCTCCATCCAAAATATAAGTCGAAAAACCATCTAAGTGTAGTACTTCATTTAAAGCGTTGGCCAAAGTACTCTTACCAGAACCAGATAAACCTGTAAACCAGATAACCATACCTTTATGACCTCTCATTTTCTCTAACTTTTCTCTATCAATAGTTAAATTGTGCCACTTTATATTGGTTGACTTTGTTTGATCTTGTTCTTTCATTTTTTGCATCTTCAAATTTAAAAACCTATCCTAACCCTTGTTTCATAAATTATGAAAACCCTCTTTACGAAGAAACTCAATTGATTTCGATACCATATCACCCTGTAACTGGATATTTTTATCAATTAATGTTCCACCCGTACCACAAAAAACTTTAATTTTTTTTAGTAATTCTTTTAATAAAATTTCATCCTGAGTTCCTAAACCTCTAATTAAAGTTATAGTCTTGCCCTTTTTACCTTTTTTTTGTTTTGAAATATTTATTTTTGATCTTTCATTAAGAGTATCTACCTTAGCTGTTTCTTCAGATTTTTTTTCTTGATTATCAAATTCGATCCAATTCTTTTTTCCCATTATTTTTAATATAATCTATAGTTAGTTAATACTTATTCTATAGAAAAAGTGGTAAGTACATTTCCTCGCAAAGATCAAAACTATAAAAATGACGATTTAAATCAACCCTCCAAAAAGGGAAGATTTGGAAAATATGGTGGTCAATATGTTCCTGAAACTCTAATGCCTGCTCTTTTTGAACTTGAAACAGCTGCATCTAATGCATGGAAAGATAAACTTTTTCTAGATGAATTAAATCATCTACTAAAGACTTATGTAGGACGAGAAACACCACTTTATGAAGCCAAAAGACTTACTGAACATTACAAAACTAAAAAAGCAACTCCAAGAATATGGCTAAAAAGAGAAGATTTAAATCATACTGGTGCTCACAAAATTAATAATGCCCTTGGACAAGCTCTATTAGCAATAAGAATGGGCAAAAAAAGAATAATTGCAGAAACTGGAGCAGGTCAGCATGGAGTTGCTACGGCTACTGTTTGTGCGAGATTTGGCTTGAAGTGTATTATCTATATGGGTGCGGAAGACATAAAAAGGCAATCCCTTAACGTTTTCAGAATGAAACTCCTTGGGGCTGAAGTTAAAGTTGTAAATTCTGGAACTGCAACCCTCAAGGATGCTACTAGTGAAGCCATTAGAGATTGGGTTTCTAATGTCGAAACCACACACTACATTTTAGGATCTGTTGCCGGGCCACACCCTTTCCCAAAGATTGTGAGAGATTTTCATGCAGTTATAGGAGAAGAAACTAAAAAACAATGTTTGGAATCATTTGGATCTTTACCCGATATTTTGCTTGCTTGTGTAGGTGGGGGATCAAACGCAATGGGTCTTTTTCACCCTTTTGTTAAAGAAACTTCTGTACGTCTGATTGGAGTTGAAGCCGCAGGAAGCGGAATTGATACTGACAAACATGCTGCAACTATCACTAAAGGTTCAGTTGGAATTTTGCATGGATCAATGAGTCTTCTCTTACAAGATGATAATGGTCAAGTACAAGAAGCTCATTCAATAAGTGCGGGTTTAGATTACCCAGGAGTTGGGCCTGAACATAGCCATTTAAAAGATATAGGTAGAGCAGAATATGGATCAGTTACAGATCAAGAAGCTTTAGATGCTTTAAGACTTGTTAGTGAACTTGAAGGAATTATTCCTGCACTTGAAACTGCCCATGCCTTTGCTTGGTTGGATAAATTATGCCCTACTCTTGAAAAAGATACTCATATAGTTATCAACTGTTCTGGAAGAGGTGACAAAGATGTTAATACTGTTGCATCTTCATTAGATATTTAATCAGTACCTTGGAATTGATGGGTCAATATATCTACTCCATCCATCAATACCTTCCTCCAAATTCCATATTTCGCTAACAATTTTATTATCTAAACACCATTGACAAAAGTTATAACTTCTTATTCCTGCATGACAGCTAACAACAATAGCTCTGTCTAATAAACCAGCAAATATTTCTTCAACGTATTCAGATGTGACTTTACTAATTGGTATATGTAAAAATTCTTTTGAGAAATGAGCTAGTTCAAGCTCTGACTGTTCTCTTACGTCAATCAAAACTGGATCTTCTTTCTCAGAATTAAACCAATCATTGAGACTAGAGGCATTTATAGATTTTGGACAATTTCCCAATTGAGAGGATAAATTATGTGTTATTTACAATTTAATAAATTAAGTTGCAGTAGGAAATTTATTGTTAAAAATAAAAATAAACATTGATAATGAAACTTAGAGTAATAGCAATAATACTATTATTTTCTTTATTACTTTTTTTTGGTTTTAAAAAAATTTCTGATAATAAAAATAAGGAACAAAGTACAAATATTGAGCAACTAAATATCCTAAAGTATATTCCTGAAAAAAATAAATTATTATTTATTTCAAATTTAGATAGTTTTGATGTTATTAACAACAATGAAAAAGATAAAAATCCAAAAATTCAAGATAAATTTTTTTTAATAAAAGATTCTATATTTAATTACTTAGGTATAGATCTAGGTAAGAATAAATTCGAAGATATTTATGATAATGAACTTATAATCTCAACTTTTGAGAATAATAAAAAACTTAAAGATGATATTTTGATTGTTTTTAAAATTAAGCCAGAAAAAACAATAGATGATTTATTAAATTTGCCTAATAAAATTGATAAGGTTGATGAATTAATTTCAATTAATAGAGAAAATAAAATAAATTTCCTTAAATATATATATAGGACCGAAGATAACTATATAGTTGCTTCATCAGATAAAAACTTAATCAAAAATAGTATTAACTCCAGTTATCATTTTAAAGAAAAAAAATTTGAATACGAGGGAGAACTTTCTGGACTAAAAAACGAAAAAAATCTATTATTTACCCGTAAATTTCCGGAAAGCACATTTTTTAATCAAGAAATCGTTACTGAGAATAATGGAGATATTATAGCTACAACATTTGATTTAAAAAATAAACATTTGTTTTTAAAATCATATTTGCTAAATAATAAAAAAAACCTTGATTTTCTTACTTACAATAAACTAATAAATGAAGAGAATTATAATGAAGGTAATCCTGAAGTTTCAATTTTTAGTAATGTAAAAAATTTTGACAAATACATTAAACCTTTAATAAATGATTTTGAACAAAGTTTTTTTAAAGATTTTAATCATAATGCAAGTCAAAACATCTTAATTCTCAATTCAAAAAAAGATTGGCTTATTACATTTGAAAAAAATAATGAAGATCAATTTGATTTAAGTGATTTGAAAAAACTAAAAGATTTTAATAAATATACTTTGAAACAAAAGGAAAATATCTACTCAATATATTCCAAAGATATTCTTGAAGAAAAAGACAATGTAATCAAACAATTAACTTTTGAAAATATTTATACAATAGAGTCAGGAGGTTTACAATTCATAAGTAATTATTTAATTGATGGTAAAAAAATAGAAACAATCTCAAAAAAATTTTTTAACCTAAAAAATAATAAAGATAAATCTACTTTTCTTTTTGCAAAAGTTGATACCAAAGATGAAAATTCTAATGAGATTCAATATCTTTCTGATTTTGATGATCTTAATTTTCTTATTAGAAATATTTTAAAAATATCAAATGAAGAATCTTTAGAAATCATAAGTCAATCAATTCCAGAAAAAAATCCAATTCTTTATACAGAAAAAAGTGTAAAAATCCTTTAATAAAGTTATTCAAAGAAGCTTCAAACACAATCATTTTAAATTTTTGTGAAGTTAATAACTTGTGGTTAATTAAAAATTATTTGACTATCTTTAATCTATAAGTATTTGATATTGAATTAAGCAATTGGATAGCAACAAACTAATTTTAAAACCAGGATTAGAGGGTGTCCCAGTTACTAATTCATCTATCTGTGATATAGATGGGAACAAAGGTAAATTATTATACAGAGGCTACTCCATTGAAGAACTATCCAAAAAAAGTAGTTTTCTAGAAACTGCTTACTTATTAATTTGGGGTGAATTGCCTACAGCTGTTCAACTAAGAGATTTTGAACAAGAAGTTCAGATGCATCGCAGATTAAGTTTTAGAGTCCGAGATATGATGAAATGTTTCCCTGCAACAGGCCATCCTATGGATGCTCTTCAATCAAGTGCAGCTTCCTTAGGGCTTTTTTATTCGCGTAGAGCAATAGATGATCCTAATTACATCTACAACGCAGTGATAAGACTAATAGCAAAAATACCAACTATGATTGCTGCGTTTCAACTTATTAGGAAAGGACAAGACCCTATTCAACCTCGAGATGATTTAACTTACTCATCAAATTTTCTTTACATGCTGACTGAAAAAGAACAAGATCCCATAGCTGCAAAAGTTTTTGATAGATGTCTAATTCTACATGCCGAACATAGTTTAAATGCCAGTACATTTAGCGCTAGAGTGACTGCAAGCACTCTTACAGACCCATATGCTGTCATTGCCTCTGCAGTAGGAACCTTGGCTGGCCCTCTTCACGGAGGAGCCAATGAGGATGTAATTGCAATGTTAGAGGAAATCAAAACCCCAGAAAATGCTGGGTCTTTTTTAGATAACGCAATAAAAAATAAAAGTAAGATAATGGGCTTCGGCCACAGAGAATATAAAGTCAAAGATCCAAGAGCAATAATTCTTCAAAAACTGGCAGAAGAGCTCTTTATTAGGTTTGGAGCAGATGAAATGTATGAAGTTGCTAAATCACTAGAAGCAGAGGCAATACCAAGACTTGGACCTAAGGGTATATTCCCTAACGTGGACTTTTATTCTGGACTTGTTTATAGAAAACTTGGTATTCCTCGTGATTTATTTACTCCAATTTTTGCCATATCTAGAGTTGCTGGTTGGCTAGCGCATTGGAGAGAACAACTTGGAGCAAATAGAATCTTTAGGCCATCGCAAATCTACACTGGTTCAGCACCAAGAGATTGGATTAGCCTAGAAAATAGAGAATAATATTTGCAGCTTTTCATAAATAACACACATATTGTTTGTGAAGAGTTAATCTATTAAGTAAATAACGTAAAAATTTTGGAATACGGATTAGACCTTGAATATAGTTTTAATGAATTCTTAAAAGGTTTTGGCCTTTCAAGTGAAATTGCTCATATAATTTGGCTCCCCCTGCCTATGTTATTAGTTTTGGTAGCAGCAGTTGTAGGTGTTTTAGTAACAGTTTGGCTTGAAAGAAAAATTTCTGCTGCTGCTCAACAAAGAATAGGTCCCGAATATGCAGGAGCGCTTGGCGTCCTACAACCAATCGCAGATGGTCTTAAGTTACTTGTTAAGGAGGATATTATTCCTGCTAAAGCGGATGGAATCCTCTTCACTGCAGGACCTATATTAGTTCTAGTCCCAGTTATTCTCTCCTGGTTAATTGTGCCTTTTGGACAAAATCTTCTAATAAGTAACGTTAGTATTGGAATCTTCCTATGGATCGCTTTAAGCAGTATCCAGCCAATTGGACTTCTTATGAGCGGATATGCGTCAAACAATAAATACTCACTATTAGGAGGATTAAGAGCAGCAGCTCAATCAATAAGTTACGAAATACCTTTAGCTTTATCTGTACTAGCCATCGTACTAATGACAAATTCTCTCAGTACTATTGACATTGTTAACCAACAAAGTGGTGCTGGAATCCTAAGTTGGAATATTTGGAGACAACCAGTTGGTTTTATAGTTTTTTGGATTTGTGCTCTTGCAGAATGCGAAAGACTTCCATTTGACTTACCTGAAGCTGAAGAAGAATTAGTTGCAGGATATCAAACTGAATATGCAGGAATGAAATTCGCATTGTTCTACCTTGGTAGTTACATTAATTTAATTCTTTCAGCATTATTGGTATCAATACTTTATTTGGGAGGATGGGGTTTTCCTATTCCAGTTGAATTAATAGCTAAGGTTCTAAACTTGCCCATTAATGCACCATTCATTCAGGTTTTCACAGCATCAATAGGAATCGTAATGACTGTTTTAAAAGCATATCTTTTAGTTTTCATTGCAATATTATTACGTTGGACAACTCCTAGAGTAAGAATAGATCAACTTTTAGATCTAGGATGGAAGTTTCTTCTTCCAATTTCTCTTGCTAATCTTTTGATAACTGCAGGATTAAAACTTGCTTTTCCACAATTCTTTGGTGGTTAAATTTAAGTAAAAATACTTAAATTTAAAATTATTCCACTAAAATAAAATAACAAAGTAAATTTTTCAAAATGAACAATTTTCTTCAACAAATAAATAGCTATATCAAGGAGGCATTTAATGCTGGGAAATATTTATACAATGGTATATCAGTAACTTTTGATCATCTTCGAAGAAGACCAGTTACTGTCCAATATCCATATGAAAAATTAATACCCTCCGAGAGATATAGAGGAAGGATACATTATGAATTCGATAAATGTATTGCCTGCGAAGTTTGTGTGAGAGTATGTCCCATCAATCTCCCAGTAGTTGATTGGGTAATGAATAAAGAAACCAAAAAAAAGGAACTTAGAAATTATTCAATAGATTTTGGAGTTTGTATATTTTGCGGAAATTGTGTTGAATATTGTCCAACTAATTGTCTATCAATGACCGAAGAATATGAATTAGCCACTTTCGACAGACACAATCTAAACTTTGATAATATCGCCCTTGGTAGACTACCTACAAACGTCACAACAGATCCATCAGTTAAACCTCTTAGAGAACTTGCCTATCTTCCTAAAGGTGTGATGGACCCTCATGAAATCCCATCATCAGATACTAGAGTTGGTAAATTACCTGAAGAAGTCTATGATTGGATGAAGCCTGAATCAAATGAAAATAAAGATAAAATTTCTAATCCAACTAATTAATTTCCGTTAATTTATGTCCATTGCAATAACAACACAATTTATTTGTTTTACAGTTCTTTCTTTAGTTGTCATTATTGGAGCCCTTGGTGTTGTATTGCTTGAAAGTATTGTTTATTCAGCTTTTCTCCTCGGGGGAGTTTTCATGAGTGTAGCAGGTTTATATCTTCTTTTAAATGCAAGTTTTGTTGCCGCAGCTCAAGTTTTAGTTTATGTGGGTGCAGTAAATGTATTAATAATTTTTGCTATTATGCTTGTCAATAAAAAAGAAGATTTAAAGCCTATCAATGATATTAAATCAAGAACAATATTATCAACATCGATATGTTTAACCCTACTCAGTCTCTTAGTAAGAGTTGACTTAACCAATGAGTGGAGCCTTTCAAGTCCCCAAACATCTATTGGAGAAGAATCAACTATTAGGATTGGAGAACATCTATTTAGTGATTATTTACTCCCATTTGAAGTAGCTTCAGTTTTACTTTTAATGGCAATGATTGGGGCTATTGTTTTAGCTAGAAGAGATGTAATGAGCAAAGATATTTCGACAGGACTACCTGTTGATCAAGAGTTAATAGAAAAATCATCAGAGCCATTACTTACAAATAAAAATTAACCTTCCGACTTTCTTATTATGAATTTAGAATCAATTCCTCTTCAAGCTTTTTTGATAGTATCTTCAGCACTATTTTGCATTGGTATTTGGGGATTATTAAATAGCAGAAATGCAGTCAGAGTTCTTATGAGCATTGAATTAATGCTTAATGCTGTAAATATAAACTTGATGGCTTTTTCTTCCTATATTGATAATAATTTAATTCAAGGACAAGTGTTTGCGATCTTTGTGATTACTGTTGCTGCCGCAGAAGCAGCCGTTGGACTAGCTATACTTTTATCTCTTTACAGGAATAGAGTGACTGTAGATATGGAAAGCTTTAATTTATTAAAATGGTAAAAGCATTAAATGAAACTTTCATTAGTGCTCATTGTATATCGTTCAGATAGTTCTATAGCTTTAGAGGCTTCAAAATTTTGTGCAGAAGTTCTTAAAGCTAAAAATATTAAATCAAACAGAATTGAAAGTGATTTTCATAAAGATGAAATTGGAAAATATCTTTGCAAGTCAGAATCACAGCCAGACATAGGAATAGTACTTGGTGGGGATGGAACCTTCCTGAAATGTGCAAATGCATTAGCTGATTATGATATTCCCTTATTAAGCATTAATATTGGTGGTAATTTGGGTTTTCTCACTCAAGAAAAAGATTTTTTATTTGATAAATCTTTTATTGAAATTCTTGAAAACGAAGAATACATAATTGATTTTCGGGATAGATTAAATTGTGATGTTTATAGTAGTGGAACAAGTCCTGAAAAAAAAATTATAAAAAGTTATGACGCATTAAATGATTTTTATTTTAAATCTGTTGAAGAGGATATTTCTCCTACAAACCAAATACAAATTGAAATCGATAATGAAAAGGTAAATGAATATAAAGGTGATGGATTGATTATATCTACATCTACTGGTTCAACAGCATACTCAATGGCTGCGGGAGGTCCAATAGTACATCCAAGTATAAATGCAATGATAATTAACCCTATATGCCCAATGAGTTTAGCTAGTAGACCAATCGTTATACCTAATACAAGTAAGGTAATCATTAAACCAGTAAAAAAAAGTAAAGGAGAAATTAAATTATGGAGGGACGGATCAAAATGTATGACAATAAAGGAAAGTTATTGTTGTGAGATAAAAAAAGGAAAATCACCCTGCAAAATAATAAAGTTTAAAAAAAGCTCCAATTACTACAACACTTTAATAAAAAAACTTGATTGGAAAGGGGATTTATCTCTAAAAAATTAAATGGCCTTAGAAATAGAAAGACGATTCCTTATTAAAAATGATAGCTGGAAAAAATTCATCACAAAAAAAATATTTATTGAACAAGGATACTTATCAAAAAGTCTTGGTGATTGGATTATTAGAATAAGATTCACAGGCAAAGATTACAAAATTGCACTCAAAAAACATATCGAGAGCTTTACCAACTTTGAATTTGAATACTCCATTCCAAGGAAAGATGGTGAAATAATAATGTCAAATCTTTCAAATACAATAAAAAAAGAAAGGTTCTATTTAGAAGTTGAAAAAAAATCTTGGATTATAGATTGCTTTAAAGAAAAAAATTTTCCACTTGAAATTGCTGAAATTGAACTTCCCAATGAAAAGGAAGATTTAAGTCTCCCATCTTTTGTATCAAAAGAAATTACTGGGCTCAAATATTTCTCCAATTTCAGCCTTGCTAACAAACCTTTTTCAGAATGGCAGTAGAAATATTTGACAACTATTAAAAATAACTAGTCAAGAGAACCAGCTATCCTTTATATTTTCTTTATATTTAAGTAATAGGTTCTATCTCTTCAATGTATGGACTTTATGATAAGGAAGGAATATTGAGATTTGTTGATTCTGACAAAGATGCCTGCATTGCATATGCTGAGCTATTCGAATTAGGTTCTACAAATTATTGTTTGATAGATTTAGCTAATGATACCAAACATGTAAAAAGTACTACTATTCTTGATCAGAGTCTGGAAGTGAACAACAATTAAATCCATCTCTACAGATTTTTCCATTATCCATTGCCCAGTTCAAAAGGGCCACTCTATTTTTAGAACCAGTTTTTGTAAACATATTACTTACATGATTATCTACAGTTCTCTTACTAATAGTTAGTTTTACTGCAATTTCTTGATTTGTAAGCCCATCAGCTACGAGATCAATGATTTCCATCTCTCTTGTTGAGAGACCCATCATATCAATGTTGTTTACTTCTTCTTCAACCATTTGCATTTAAACAGTTCCTTTTTTATATTAATTAAGTTTAGCAATCTCAGTACACTTGTTAACTAAGTAGGAAACAAAAGCAATTGAAATCAAAACTTCAACAGACTTTAGAAAAAAAATCTAAAGTAATAACAGCAGAATTAATGCCGCCCAGAGGTGGAGACCCCATAAGATCTCTTAACATAGCACAACTTTTGAAAGATAAGGTACATGCTGTTAACATTACCGACGGAAGCAGAGCTGTAATGAGAATGTGTAGCTTGGCAATGTCCAAACTATTACTAGAAAATGGAATAGAACCAGTAATGCAAATTTCTTGCAGAGATCGTAATAAAATAGCTTTACAATCTGACATTCTGGGAGCAAATGCTTTAGGAATCAGGAACATTTTGTGCATTACCGGAGATTCTGTTAAGGCCGGGGATCAACAAGATGCAAAAGCAGTTCATGAATTTGAATCAGTAAGGTTACTTCAACAAATTCAGGCCTTCAATAAAGGAATTGATCCCACTCTAGGTGACCTTTCCGATAAAAAAACATTTATTTTTTCAGGCGCAGCAGCTGATCCTAGTTGCAGAAATAAAAAAAGTTTAAAAAATAGAATAAGGAAAAAAAAAGAAGCTGGAGCTGGATTTATACAAACACAAATGGTTATGGAAAAAGAAAATTTGATAGAATTTTGTGAAACAATTAGCAATCCTCTTGAAATTCCTGTTATTGCAGGTGTATTTCTATTAAAGTCTTACAAAAATGCTCTTTTCATAAACAAATACGTTCCGGGTGCATGCATCCCTGAAAATATCTTAAATCGTCTTAAAGAAGCTAAAGACCCTTTAAAAGAAGGTATTCAAATTGCAGCTGAGCAAGCTCACAGTTTTATTAATATTGCAAGCGGTGTTCATCTAATGGCAGTCAAGACAGAGCATTTGATTCCTGAAATTCTTGAAAAAGCTGATCTTAGTCTGGAATATTAATCAAATCAGTACCTAATAATTCTGCCATAGCCTTCTGCTGAGGCGATGGCTCAGTTAAATCAGATCTTCTTGAATCTGTTATTAACCAATCTAAAGATGCATCTTGCAAATCAAAATGATCTCCATTTTTCCCAACACAATATTTACCAAACACTAACTTATCCATAAGTCTTACACCTTTACCAATTTTAGAATAATCAAAAATAATTGAGTTATCTATAGTTGCTCCCTCGCAAATGCAACAACTTGGTCCAATCATGGAAGGGCCAATAATCGTTGCTCCATCTTCGATTCTAGTCATGCCTCCTATATAAACCGGCCCAGTAATATTAACCTTTTCCCAGTTAACCGCTACATTCAAACCGGTAAAAACTCCTGGTTTTATTTCCTTACCTGGTATTTGCACTTGTCTTACCTTACCCTTCAGTACATTTCTAATAGCACTCCAATAATCAGGAACTTTTCCAATATCTACCCATTCAAAATCCATTGGTAATGCAAAAAATGGTAAATCCATTTCAACAAGTTTAGGAAATAGATCAGCTCCTATATCAAATTTCTTTGCTGAAGGTATGTAATTAAAAATTTCGGGTTCGAAAAGATAAATTCCTGTATTGATAGAGTCACTTAAAGCTTGATCAACTGTTGGCTTTTCCTGAAAAGCCTTAATTCGACCATTTTCATCGGAAACTACCACACCGTAACTTGATACTTGATCTTTAGTTACCTTCTTTGTTATTAGGCTCGCAATAGCTCCTTTCTGCTTATGTTTTTTAACAGCTTGTGTTAAATCTAAATCAACTAAAGCATCACCACATAAAACAACAAAAGTTTCATCAAAGAAATTTTGAAAATCCTGAATTTTTTTTAATCCTCCTGCTGATCCCAAAGCATCACCTATTAATTCTCCATCTTCAATTCTTCCCTCAAAACTATAAGCAATTTCTACTCCAAATCTTTGCCCGTCCCTAAAATAGTTTTCAATTTCTTCAGCCAGATGAGAAACATTTACCATGATTTCCTTAAAGTTATGTTCTCTTAAAAGTTCCAAGAGAAACTCCATAACAGGTTTTTGCAAAATCGGAATCATCGGTTTCGGGATAACATGCGTAATAGGCTGAACACGTGTGCCTTTACCTGCCGCAAGTATCATTGCCTTCATGAATTCAAACCTCTTTTTAAAGATTATACGTTATTACTAATAAGCTCCTAAACGGCAGAAGGATAGGTCTTGGGTACCTCAAGATTCTCTATAGGCAATTGAGCTAAACCTCCGTCGGGAATTATTCTTTTTATTTGAATTGGGCCATATAAGGATTTAATTTGTTTAATTTCAATTTTGTTTTCAGATGATAAAAATAACAAGGCCCAAAAAACACCCAAACGATCTTTATCTAAATCATTTTTCACAACAGTTTGCCATTTCTCAACTAGATATTCAAAATCTGTCCACTGTAATGCTTTTTCCCATCCATCAATAAATTTACCTAATGCTTTAGTGGTTTCTGGTAGTTTCTCACGATGGGCTAATGATTTCACTTGAGAAATTAAAGCTTTATCTGAATATTTTTTATGTCTTTTTCTCTTCATTAGTAGAAGGTCTTGGGTCTCTATAACTTCAGCAATAGACTCTAACTGACTTACCAGTTCTCCCAGAGTGGTTGTACGTTTGAGAATTGGTTGTGCTATTGATCTTCTCCTTAGATATTTTTCAGGATATTTTGGTATATCAAATTCTTGATCAATCCAATCTTGATCATCCAAGTCAAAATCATTTTCAAACTCGGAAGGATTTTCTTTGAAAACATCAGATTCCAAAACTTGAGCCTTTAAATTAACTAGTACGGAAGCCGCAAAAAAAGCCTCACTTGTTTCAGATAAATCCTTATGATAGGAACTTTTGCTATTTGATTTGCTTCCTAAAGATTGTGAATATTGCTCTAAAAAACTATCAATTACACTTATTACATCAATATCCCATGGATCAAGATCACCTTTACCTGCAGCGTCTTGAAGAAACTTAATCAACAATCTAGGCCCTAATTGTTGTCTATGAATAGAGTTGTAGTTAGATATTTTTAAAATAGGTAATAACTATTCATAAGATATACCCTGAATTATTTAATGCCAAACATTATTGTATTAATTTTAAAAATTATATAGTTGGAGCTTTTAGAATCTCATTTGTTTTAGTTCCTGAAAAAATATTTGTTTTCCCAGCACCTTTAACCGCAGTTAAATCTCGATCGACCAAATTATTGATAGATGCAATATAACTTTCAGTAACTAATCTTGGGTACAAACCTATTCCAATAATCGGTAAAAGTAAACAAGCAATAATATAAACTTCCCTTGGCTCTGCATCTATAAGTTTTCTTTCTTTGATTAATTTAGAGTTTTCTTTACCAAAGAAAATTTCTCGTAACATTGAAAGTAAATAAATAGGTGTAAGTATTACACCGATAGCAGCTAAAGAGGCCATCACTACCCTAAACGGAAGTGTATACACTTCATCAGTAACAAATCCTGTAAATACCATCAATTCGGAAACAAATCCGCTCATACCAGGTAAAGCCAGGGAAGCCAGAGAGCAAGCAGTCCATAGGGCAAACATGATTCTCATTTTTTGTCCTACACCACTCATTTCATCAAGTTTAAGAGTCTTTGTTCTGTCATATGTGGCACCAACAAGAAAAAATAAACTTGCACCGATTAATCCATGACTAACCATTTGCAGCATAGCTCCACTTGTACCAAGACTACTAAAACTCCCTATACCAATAAGAACGAAACCCATATGACTTATCGAACTGTATGCAATTTTTCTCTTAAGATTTCTTTGAGCAAAAGAAGTTAATGCAGCATAAATTATATTAACTACCCCTAAAACTATTAATAATGGGGCAAATTGAGCATGAGCAACGGGTAATAACTGTGCATTAAATCTTAAAAGAGCATATCCTCCCATCTTTAATAAAATTCCTGCTAGAAGCATATGAACTGGGGCTGTAGCCTCTCCATGAGCATCTGGAAGCCAAGTATGAAGAGGAACTATTGGTAGTTTCACTCCAAATGCAATTAAAAGCCCGATGTAACATAATATTTGGAATTTTTGACTAAAATCTTGAGTTGCCAAGTGAGAAAACTCAAAGTTAGGAATTTCTGTGCCATAAAAACCCATTGCTAAGGCTGCCAGAAGAATGAAGATAGAACTGCCAGCTGTATAAATAATGAATTTTGTTGCTGCATATTGTCGATTTTTGCCACCCCATATAGCCAGTAATAAATAAACGGGAATTAACTCAAGTTCCCACGTTAAAAAGAATAAAAGCATATCTTGTACTGCAAATACTGCAATTTGCCCACCATCCATAACCAATATCAAAAAGAAAAATAATTTTGGTTTGAACTTTACAGGCCATGCAGCAAGAACTGCTAAAGCAGTTATAAAACTAGTCAATAATATTAACGGCATAGACATGCCATCAGCGCCAACAGACCAGGTAAGACCTAAATCAGGCAGCCAACTAATATTTTCTTTCAGTTGAACATTTTCATTACTAATATCAAAACCATTAATGTATGAACCTACAGTTATTAAAAAAGTTATTAATGCAATTGATAACGCAAACCATCTAACCTCTTTCCCATCTCCTTTATCTGGGAAAAAAGGTATCACAAATGCACTAGCAATTGGGAATAAAATGGAAGCAGATAGCCAAGGGAAGTTAGACAAACCAGCTCCCAAAGTTCCCAACATTTGTGTCGCAAAATGTGTATAAAAATAGGTACTCAATTTAATAAGAAATTTATCTTAAATAAAGTCTAGAAATTTTCTGTATTTTTTCACCCCAATGGACAGTGAAGACACACAATTGTAATTAAGAAACTTGAGGAGATTGAATACCAAATATGGCAACTAGTAGAATAACTCCTCCAAAAACAATAAGCGCGTAGAATTGAGCCCTACCAGTCTCAAAATATTTTAAACCTTCTCCACTACCTAAAGTTACAAGTCCAGTAAGATTTACGACGCCATCAACAACCTTAGAATCAACCTCTAAGACTTCTTTAGCAAGTTTTCTACTACCCTTAACAAAAAGTTTGTCATTAATATCATCTAGATACCATTTATTTGATAGAAATCTGTTGATACTAGGAAACTTCTCGGCAAATAAAACTGATAAATTAATTTTTTTCGCAAAATATGCCTGATAAGCAATAATAATTCCAGCTGATGCAATAACAACTGAAGCTATCGCTAAAGGCAAAAATTCTTTTAATTCGAAAGCTTTTGCAGCAGTCTCTGCTTCTTCAGGATCTAGTAGATTTGCAATTTTGCTATCCCATGGAAGTCCCATAAAACCGATAATTAGAGACGGTACAGCTAGAAATACCAAAGGAAATGTCATTGACCAGGGTGACTCATGAATAGAGCCATGTTCTTCATGCAGTTCTTCATTTTCTTCATCTTGGTTTGTTTTAGAGGCTATTAGAAGCTCTTTTTGCAATTCTTTATTCTCTCCTCTGAAATCTCCTTCAAATGTCAAGAAATAAAGCCTAAACATATAAAAAGCAGTCATACCAGCTGTTAGAAGTCCTATAAACCAAAAAGCTGGAAATGATATAAAAGCATTTCCGAGTATCTCATCTTTACTCCAAAAACCTGCCAATGGTGGAATGCCACTAATTGCTACGCAACCTATTAAAAATGTTGTTGATGTATATGGCATTTTTTTTCTTAAACCACCCATTAATCTCATATCTTGAGCTAATACAGGCTGATGGCCAACTACTTCTTCCATAGCATGTATTACAGAACCAGATCCCAAAAATAGCATTGCTTTAAAGCAAGCATGAGTCACTAAATGAAAAATTCCTGCTACTGGCGCTCCACACCCCATTGCAAGCATCATATACCCAAGCTGAGACACTGTGCTGTAAGCTAAACCTTTTTTTAAATCCATTTGGGTCAAAGCTATAGAGGCTCCTAAAAAACAAGTAATGGTGCCTACTAAAGCAATAATGAACTGAATAGAGGGGAATATTGAGTACAAAGGTTGGAGTCTAGCTACAAGAAATATTCCTGCAGCAACCATTGTTGCGGCATGGATAAGTGCAGAAATAGGTGTCGGGCCTTCCATCGCATCAGGCAACCACACATGAAGAGGAAACTGAGCAGATTTTGCCATTGGCCCTAAAAAAACTAAAAAACAAAGTAGTAAAGCAGCCCAAATAGGTATGGAATTATCAGATATTGATTGAGAAATTCCAGTGGCTATTTCATTAAAATCAAAACTATTTGTTGCCCAAAAAAGGCCAAGAATTCCTAGTAATAATCCAAAATCTCCCACTCTATTAACAACAAATGCTTTTTGTGCAGCGTGGGCAGCGCCATCCCTGTCATACCAAAAACCAACCAACAAGTAAGAACACATCCCAACTAATTCCCAAAAAACATAAATTTCTAATAAATTCGGACTAACTATTAATCCCATCATTGAACTACTAAATAATGCTAAATATGTAAAAAATCTGACATAACCTTTGTCATGCGCCATATAACCATGAGAGTAGATCATTACCAGCAAAGTTATAGTCGTTACAAGAGCAAGCATTACACTCCCCAAAGGATCAAGGACAAAACCCATCGGGATTGTAAAATCCCCAGCACTAGCCCATACAAATAATTTTTCTACAGGTTGATAACCATTAATTTGTTCAACAAGGGCTTTGTAACTAATTACCGCAGAAATGCCAACAAACGAAATAAGACCTACAGAAACAATTTCTCTGGAATTATTAATTTTCTTGTTAATACTTATTAGGCCTAAACCAGAAAGCACTGCTCCAATCAGTGGGAAAACAGGAATTAACCAGGCAATTTCTGAAGCTTGAGGCATATTCTAAAAAACTTATAGTTTGATTTTAAACTGTCAATTGAAAAATTCCGACAAAAATGATGAATTAAATGTTTTAACGGCAATATTTATATACTGATGGGACCACCAAAGCACACCTATTGCAATCAATATGCCAAGTTGAGATAACTTAAAAAATTCTTTAAGTTTAAATTCTTGCCTTCCTTCAAGTATTGCCATAAAAGGAATTATAGAAGTACTTTTTCTAAACTTTTCAAACTCTTCTCCAAATCTATTTGCTAATCTCTTATCCCCATGCCAGATTGCAAAAAGATGATGCAAAACTAAGCCAATAGAAGTTACTAATGTGAATGAAGTACCAATCCATAGAGTATGAGCAAAACACCAAATTATCTGACCAAATGCTTGTGGATGTCTCGTGATTCGCATTATCCCAGTTCCATAGATTCGTACTTTAGGTTTTAAAACCGATGGAATTTCTAGCAAATTGTAAGTAGCGGGATATAAAAATAAAAAACTTATTGCAGTTAAGAACCAAACGACTATAAAAACAAAATTATTGCCCTGTAAATTCCATAATCTGATTCCGTCATATCTATGAGCCAAAAAATAACTAATCAAGATAATTGCAGATGGCAAACTAAAAAAAACAAAACATAACCGCCATAATCTCGGACCCATAATAGATTCTGCTTTGATTCTTAAAGCAGCTCCCCCACTATGAATTACCGCAAAAATCAAAATCAAAAGTAAGATGATTAGGGAAGTTTTATGAGTCTCCATATATTTAAATTGATCAAATAATTTTTGTTCTTAACAAGAATGCTTCTAAGCATTAGAATTATAAGAAATTGTAGGCATAATAGATGCCAGAATTACCTTTTACACTCGACCAATTAAGAATATTAAAAGCTATAGCAGCTCAAGGAAGTTTTAAAAAAGCTGCAGATCTCTTATATGTAACCCAACCTGCAGTGAGTTTACAAATACAAAATTTAGAAAAACAACTTGAAATTACAATTTTTGACAGAGGTGGCAGAAAGGCGCTGCTGACTGAGGCAGGGAGACTATTACTTGAATATTGTGAACGAATTTTGAATCAATGTGACGAAGCTTGCAAAGCTATTGAAGATTTAAATAGCTTAAAAGGCGGAACTCTTGTCATTGGAGCGAGTCAAACAACGGGTACCTATTTAATGCCTAGAATGATAGGACTTTTTAGACAAAGATATCCTGATGTATCTGTTCAACTTCAAGTTCATAGCACCAGAAGAACTGGCTGGAGTGTCGCCAACGGACAAATTGACTTAGCCATTATTGGAGGGCAATTACCTGGTGATTTAGAAAATTTGTTGCAAGTTATTCCATATGCAACAGATGAATTAGCACTAGTTTTACCCTCTACACACCCACTCTCAAACAAAAAAGAACTTTTAAAAGAAGACTTATACAAATTAAATTTCGTAAAATTAGATTCTCAATCTACGACAAGAAAAGTTGTTGATAAACTTCTTCAAGATTCCGGACTTGACGTGCAAAGATTAAAAATAGAGATGGAACTTAACTCTCTTGAAGCTATCAAGAATGCAGTTCAATCAGGACTAGGTGCCTCGTTTTTGCCAGTAGTTTCAATTGAAAGAGAACTTGCTGCTGGAACAATCCATAAAGCATTTGTTGCTGACTTAGAGGTTAAAAGAGAACTTAAATTGATTACTAATCCATCAAGATATACCTCAAGAGCATCAGAAGTATTCAAGAAAAACATTCTGCCTCAATTCGCTAGTTTAGAAAGCCCTTTAAAGCAAATGTTAATTTGATTAGAACTGAACTGCTTCTTTATTAATACCGACTCCTCCGTCTTCTGCTTGTCCATCTCCTTTGATTATAAACTTATTTTCATTAACATCAGTTTGATAAACGCACTTTACTATGGGTTTATCTCGAATAGATCCAATATAAGCAAAAGTATTCATTCTTTGCTTGCATTCTCTTACATCTTCATTACTAATCGCTCCTTGTTTTTGTAACACTGTCCAATTTTCTCTTCTTATTACACAACCTGGCTGGAGAGCTGGTTGCGTTACAAAACTAGTGGATGGATTTAAAGTTGTATACATTTCAACATCAATAACAAAGGCGCTTGCACCCCATTGTCTGCAAAATTCAGGGTCTGGAACAGCCATATCTAATTGTTGTTGACTAGCTATATTCCCCTGCCCTCCATCAGTTGTGCTTGTAATCGCGCTCCCAATACCAACTCCTAGAATTAATACTCCCGCAAGAACAGCAATAGTTCCTGTATTAAAGTTGATCTTTTGTTCAGAAGAAGCAGGCAATCTATTGCTTCTTTGACCATAAGAATCCCTGTCCCTTGGATTTGGAGGATAATAACTTCTATTTGAGCCTCTTCTTGGCCCTCTATTTGATGGTGGTCTATTCACAGTACTTCATTAGTCTTTGGTAAACCCATCGAATAATTCATTACTCTACAATCAGGGTTATAACTGAGCTGACCATTTTGAAGCAAAAATTTAATTAAACCTTCGATTTCTGATCCTATTTTTCGAAGTTCATAATCATCTAAATCCTTCCCTGCTCTATCTTTGATTAATTCATTGAATTTTTCATTTATTCTGTTTAAAGAATCTTCGTTCCAAATAAATTCGTTATCGGGATCTAAATCAAGAGTTAGTTTATTGGGATGAAACTTTAATTCTTCATCTACAACTTCGGCAGTAAAAATTCTTACATGCCTAGTAGTCGATTTTAAAAGCATTTTTTCCATAATTTTACGAAATAATCAACGAAAAAAACTATTATGTTCTAACTTTAATGTAGCTTATTAGTAAGTGTTAATTTATTTCTTGATTTAATAATGCGTGTTGTAATTGCTGGTGCTGGTTTAGCAGGTTTATCTTGCGCAAAATATTTAGTCGATAATGGTCACATTCCGATTGTACTTGAAGCCAGAGATGTTTTAGGTGGGAAAGTTGCCGCATGGAAAGATGAAGATGGAGATTGGTATGAAACTGGGTTACATATATTTTTTGGAGCCTATCCTAATATGTTGCAGCTTTTCAAGGAATTGGATATTGAAGATAGACTCCAATGGAAAAGTCATTCAATGATTTTTAATCAGCCATCAGAGCCTGGAACTTACAGTAGATTCGACTTTCCCGATATACCTGCACCAGTTAATGGTGTATCAGCAATACTAAGCAATAATGATATGCTTTCATGGAATGAAAAGATTCTATTTGGATTAGGTTTAGTGCCTGCAATGCTGAGAGGCCAAAAGTACTTAGACAAATGTGATTCCAAATCATGGACAGACTGGCTAAAAGAGCACAATATACCCGAAAGAGTTAATGATGAAGTTTTTATAGCGATGAGTAAAGCTCTTAATTTTATTGGACCAGATGAAATATCATCTACAGTTTTATTAACAGCATTAAACAGATTTCTACAAGAAAAAAATGGTTCTAAAATGGCATTCCTCGACGGAGCTCCTCCAGAAAGACTATGCCAGCCAATGGTTGATTATATTACTGCTCGTGGTGGCGAAGTTCACATGAATAGTCCATTAAGGCAAATTAACCTTAATGAGGACAGCACTGTTAAAAGTTTTACTGTTGCTTCTTTAGATAAAAACGAAAAGAAAGAACTAACGGCTGATGCTTATGTAAGTGCAATGCCTGTAGATCTCTTTAAATTAATGATTCCTAAACAATGGAAAGGGTTAGATGCATTTTCTAAATTAGATGGTTTAAATGGTGTACCAGTTATTAATATCCATTTATGGTTTGACAAAAAATTAACAGATATTGATCATTTATTATTCAGCAGATCACCTCTCCTCAGTGTTTACGCAGATATGAGTATTACCTGCAAGGAATATGAAGATCCAAATAGATCAATGCTTGAATTGGTTTTTGCACCAGCAAAAGATTGGATAAATAGGAGTGATCAAGATATTGTTGATGCAACTATGGAGGAACTCAAAAAATTATTCCCAACGCATTTCATAGGAGACAATAAAACAAACTTACGAAAATATAAAGTAGTCAAAACTCCAAGATCTGTTTATAAGGCAGTTCCTGGATGCCAAGAGTTCAGACCTAGTCAAAAATCTCCTATAAAAAACTTCTTCTTAACAGGTGATTATACTATGCAAAAATATTTAGCATCTATGGAAGGAGCAGTTTTAAGTGGTAAATTATGCGCGGAATCAATTAATAAAGAGTATTCCAAAACTCCTCAAAATGTTTCTTTATGAGATTTACATTCCAGTAATTTAAAAATTCATCAAATCCTTTTTGAAAAATTCAATTTCTCATCTAGATCAAGCATACGAGATATGCCGAAAAGAAACCCAAAAATGGGCTAAAACCTTTTACTTGGGTACGCTCCTGCTACCTGTAGAAAAAAGAAAAGCGATTTGGGCTATTTATGTATGGTGTAGAAGAACAGATGAAATAATGGATAGTGTAGAAGCTTTAACTAAATCGAAGGATGAACTTTCAGATAATTTAGATGCATGGGAAGAAAATACAAAGAATGTTTTTAAAGGGAATATTAAATCTGAACTAGATTCAGTTTTATTAGATACCATAGAAAAATATCCACAAAGTATTCAACCTTACCTAGATATGATAGAAGGTCAGAGGATGGATCTTAATAAATTTAGATACAAAGATTTTGATGAATTAAAACTCTATTGCTATAGAGTGGCAGGCACTGTTGGTTTAATGACTCAGAATGTCATGGGTATTGATAGCGCTTATACATCTGCACCATGGAGCGCCACCCCTGACCCCTCAGAAGCAGCTATAGCTTTAGGGATAGCAAATCAATTAACAAATATATTAAGAGATGTTGGCGAGGATAGAGAAAGAGGCAGAATTTATCTACCACAAGCTGATATTACAAAATTTAATTATTCTGAAGAAAAACTTTTTAAAGGTGAAATAAACAATCAATGGAAAGCTCTGATGAAATATCAATTGACCAGGGCAAGGGATTGGTTTAAAAAGTCTGAAGATGGAATCAAGTGGCTCTCGTCTGACGCAAGATGGCCAGTCTGGACATCTTTACGTCTTTACAGAGGAATCTTAGATTCAATTGAAAGATTAGACTATGATGTCTTTAATAATAGAGCTTTTGTAAAAAATTCGGTTAAAGCCTTTGAATTGCCAATATCTTTTTTAATTTCTCGAATTAAATAACTAGGCAGGTGTTTTCTGGTTAGCTAACAAATCTTTTAATTTAGATAGTTCTCCAGCCCATCTCGGATCAGGTGCTTGGAGATTAGGTGCGTCACTATGGACAATTTTCTTAAAATCTTTTCTTTTTTTATTTTTATTAAAATTTCCACTATTTTTTTTGTTTGAAGCAGAATCTTTCTTTTCTGATAGCTCTACTCTTATCTTGGAACCATTAAATTCAAAACCGTTTAATTTTTGAATCAGCAAATTAGCATTCTCTTCATTATTTGTTGTCCCAAAACCAAACCCCCTGCATTCCTTAGTTTCCTTATCTAAAACTGCTTTAAATCTAATTGAATCAGAAACTGATTTTAAAAGCTTATCAAATTCTTTTGGATTAAATCCTTGTGGTAAATTGCCAATGTAAATGCGAATGCTCATAAATTTTTTAAAATGATTTTTGAAGTCTGAACTTCTAAACAAACTAAGCTATGTGTATTTAATCACATTTTGGCGCATTTTGTTCAATCCATTGCTTTGCTGTATAAATAGCTTCATCAAAATTATTCAATCTTTTGTAAGCAAGCTCAATTGAAAGAAACTTTAAAAGCTTTCCTAAGATAGGCCCATCCTCTATGTTGAAATATTTTTTGATTAAATCACCATTAAGTAAATTGGAAGGATGAAATAATTTATCATCCTTGTCACGCCATCTATTTAGCCAAGCGATACGTAAATTCTGAGGTAAATAAAAAATAAAAGATGGAAGAAACATTTCTAAATCCTGATGTAATTCAAATCTATCTAATTCACTTAACTCAGCGATATCTTTTTCCTTCAAAAAAAAGTGCCATTTTCGCATCAACTTAGTTTTAGAAATTTCAGATTTACTAAATTTAAGTTTTTCTAGAGATAATAAATCTAAAATTTGAGAAATAAAAAATAATGGTAAAAATTTCTCTTTTTCTTCCTGATTAAGTTCTGCATAATTAATTTTGTTTAAATCCAAAAAAAAAGAATCTTTATATAAATTATCAGTAACAAATATATTTAATTTTTTTGTCAAACTCACAGCATCAAGCGCGTTTGTGCCATTTACTATTCTATGTATTTCATAATTAATCCTCTCTTTAGCAACAAGATCTAGTTTATCTTTATTTTTTTTTATAAAAGAAATTAAATTTGGATCAATTCTAAAATTCAATTCAGAAACAAATCTAAAGCATCTTAATATTCGTAAAGGATCATTTAGTAAATTTACTTCTGAATACGTTCTAAGCAAAGAAATCTGTAGATCTTTTAAGCCATTTAATGGATCAAACAAACACTTTTTATCAAATAAAAAAGCAATTGAATTAATTGAAAAGTCTCTAGATCTTAAATCTCCTTTGATCGTTGATGAAACCTGATTAGCAATATCAATACAAATATGGTTAAGGATAATTCTGACAACTTCTCTTTTTTTATCTAAGATTATAAACTTACATTCGATATTATCTGATATCTCTTTACCAATTTCAATTGCATTTACAGGTACTACAATATCAACATCTACTTCTTCAGTTACTCTTCCTAAAATAGTATCCCTTATGTAACCACCAACCAAATATGAACCTTTAGGTAAAAAAGATAAAATAGAAGTCCAATTATGAATTTTTATACTTCTTTCTATTTCATCAATTATTAGTGTATGATCAGTGAGAATGTTACTTTTCATTTTATTTTTTAATTATGTGCATATGCATCAACTGTAAATGGGTTGATAGATGTATCACATATCATGATGTTGAAAACAATCATGATGTTGATAATATTTGTGACGTACCTGATTTTAAAGCAAAAAACCCATTCATTCATATCAATATAGTTAAAAATAATAATGGTGATTACAAAACTGATTGGGATGTTCAATCTTGTGACAGTTTTACAAACGAATTTGGTAAATGGTCTAAATGTAATCCAGGACTGGAATTACCTGTTTAAAGGTAATAGATGAAACCTGATCACGAGCAAAGACAAAATTACAATACATTAGCAATTCACAGCACAGATAATTCTTTTGGCTTTGGGTATCGAAAAAACAATAACCTTGAAACTGACGAATTTTTTATAAGGAAATTTGATAATGATTTTTGCAATAACTTAATTAATGATTTCAACAAATTTATTTCTAAAGAAAATTTAGAAAAAGTCAATAAAATATCTGTCAGCATAGGGCCAGCAAATTTTAATGCTTCGAGACTTATTGTAGTTTTAGCAAGAACCATCTCTCAACAAATAAATTGTCCTTTAAACGGTTTTAGTTCATTTGAAATAATGGCAAAAAGAATAGCATCAAACAATAATATCTTTATAAACAAAAAATCATTCTGGATTTACAAAAAATTAAAACGGAAGGGATTCATTGCAGGTAAATATGAAATTAGTCATAACGAACCAAAAAGCGCTGATCTAGTTATTCGAGAAACCGTTTTACCCAAAGTTATTCAAGATTTTGAGAGAAAAGAACTTTTTTTTGAAGCTAATTATGAAGATAAATTAGATTTAAAAGAACTTTTAGATTTATCAAATAAAAATTTTTTAAATGCAAATGTAAATTCATGGAAAAAAGTTTTACCTCTTTACCCTATTTCTCCAATTAACTAAATTTTCATCCAATCAAATTATTAATGTTTTCTTGAAGTTGCAAAGTTACAGAATTTAGATCATCTCTTGATGAACTTTTTGGAGGCAGAAGAGGTTTCCCAACTTTAATAACTATTTTTGAAAAAAAAGGAATACAGAATTTAAATCTTATAAGTCTGTGTGAATTAACTATTGAAACAGGTAATAGCAATTTTTGATTTTTAAAGGCTAATAATGCAGCGCCTTGTTTTGGTTTATTAACACGTCCATTTTTTTGACGAGTGCCATCAATAAAAATTCCAATACAATTATCATTTGATAATTTATTACATGCTGTTTTAATTGTATTTTTATCAGCAATTCCCCTTTTTACAGGATACGCACCACAAGCTCTAATAATAAAGCCAAGAAAAGGTATTTTAAAAAGCTCTGCCTTGGCCATAAAAGATATATTACGTCCAAGGGCATGGCCTAACAAAGGAGGATCGAGTAAAGAACCATGGTTAGAAACCATTATAAATGGTTCTTTTTGCGGAATATTATCTCTACCTATTAAATGACCTTTAAAGACAAATTTATAAATAGGTAAAACAAATAGTTTGCTAACTAATTCATAGATTAATTTTTGAATAAAATCGTTTTTCATACGAATTAATAAGTTATTTGATCAGAAGATGAAACTTGAGAAATTTTTACATCTCTCAAATGTCTTTTTCCTAAACCACTTAACACATTGGATGGACCTATTTCGACTATATGAAGATCGCTATCTTTTGCCATTAAATCCATAGTTTCTCGCCACCTCACTCCATTACACATTTGTTTTTCTAATCGAATTTTAAGCACTTCTGGATCACTACAAAGCGAAGGTTCATAATTACTTATGACTGGGCAAGAAGGATTGTTAAATTTAATTTGTTTTAAATACTCAGAAAATTTTGCTGAGGGTTCGTTCATAAATGGTGAATGAAATGCACCTGAAACATTTAATTTCAGGAATCTTTTACAAGAAATTTCTCTCGATAAATTATCTAATGCTTCACTAGTACCGGATAAAACAACTTGGGAAGAACTATTGTCATTGGCAACTACAACATCATCAATTTTCTTCACTAATAAATCAAGTTGATTTCTATCAAAACCAATTACAGCTGCCATAGATCCTTGCCCAGCATTGACCATTAACTGAGATCTTTCTTTTATCAGTGATATACAATCTTCGAATGAAAAAACATCCGCACAATATAGTGCAGTAATTTCTCCTAAACTATGCCCAGCAACATAAGTTGGTTTAAAACCATTACCCTTAAGGGCATCTAATAAAATCGATTCAACTAAAAAAAGACAAATTTGAGTATTACTTGTGTTATTTAAATCATTAAGAGGATTTTTTGGTTCAGCATTTAACTCACAAATTTCAAATAAATTTCTCTCAAATATCTCAGAAGCATAAAGAAACCTCTCCTTTGTGTTTGGCAAATTTTCAATTTGTTTTACCATTCCAAGTTTTTGCGAACCCTGTCCAGGGAATACCCATACAACTGTCATAAATTTCCTTTTTTGTTTTTAACCCCATTTAATAAGGGCTGCACCCCAACTTAGCCCAGCACCAAAACCACTTGTGGCAATAATATCATTTTGTTTAATTCTATTATTTTTAATTGCCTCATCCATCATTAATGGAATTGTTGCTGCTGAAGTATTACCATATTTTTCTAAATTGCTGAGTATTTTTTCTCTAGGAATTTTTAACCTATCTCCTACAGAATCCAATATTCTTTGATTAGCTTGGTGCAATACAAGCCAATCAACTTTATCAGAACTATAGTTAGTTTTCTTAAACAATTTTTCAAGAATTATTGGAACTTCTCTAACGGCAAATTTATAAACTTCCTGACCATTCATTTGAATTGAAGAAAAGCCTCCCCTTAAAAAATCAATGTTATCAATTATTGAATTCTTATCATTTTTTGATTGAAGGTTCAGAAAAGAACCCCTATCTCCATCCGTTCTCATATCAAATCCTAATAAATTATCATATTCGCTTGTAGCTTCAATTGCTAATGCACCCGCACCATCTCCAAAAAGAATGCAACTTCTTCTATCATTCCAATCAACAAAGCTCGATAATTGATCTGCTCCTATGACGATAGCCCTTTTAAAACTACGCCCTCTTAAAAATTGTGAGGCTGTAATTAAGGCGAATAAAAAACCACTACATGCTGCAGTTAAATCAAAAGCAACAGCATTATTAGCCCCCAATTTAGCTTGAATAGATGGCGCTGAACCAAATAAATCATGCGGTGTTGAAGTAGCTAAGACAATCAAATCAATCGTTTTAAGATCCCAATTAGCCATTTCAATCGCAGTTTGTGCTGCTTTATATCCCATCTCAGTGACATTATCTTCTGGGCTAGAAATTCTTCTCTCAGAAATGCCAGTTCTAGATTTTATCCATTCATCACTTGTATCTACCTTTTGACTAATTTTTTGATTGGTTAGTATTTGTTCAGGTACATAGCTTCCACTTCCTTTAAAAGAGACTCCAATCTGATTAAACTTTATTCCTTCCAAAAGAGTTTTTTAATTACTTATATAAGTCAAACATAAATTCGTCGAAATATGTTTTATGAATTTAAAACTTGAAGCTTTTGAAGTTGATTTAAATTTTCCATCACGTTATGATTTACTGCTGAGTGAGCCAAGCGAAGAGCGCTAACAACTGATAAAGACTTACTGCTCCCATGGCCGATAACGCAAATACCGTTTACCCCAAGTAATAAGGCACCACCATGTTCAGCATGATCTAACCTTTTCTTTATTCTGATTAGATTACTTTTTAAAAAAGCTGAGCCAACTTTTCCCCGCCTACCTCTTGGCAGCTCAGATCTTAGAATATCTAATAAAACACCTCCCACAGACTCAAGAAATTTTAATAATATATTTCCTGTAAACCCGTCACAGACTACTACATCGAAACAACCAGAGAGTACATCTCGTCCTTCACAATTACCTCCAAAATCAAAATTTTTTTCACTAGATAGTAGTTCAAATGTTTTAAGAGATAAATCATTCCCTTTACATTCTTCTTCTCCAATATTTAAAAGACCAATTCTTGGTTTTTTTACTTGTAAAACATCTTTTGCATAAATATTACCTAGAAGTGCAAACTGATGAAGATAAGAAGGTTTACAATCGGTATTTGCTCCAACATCTAAAACTAATACAGGACGAGTTTGATCCCTTGTAGGAAATAATGCACCGATAGCGGGTCTATCAATTCCTTTCAATCTGCCAATTCTAAATATTGCAGAAGCCATCATTGCGCCCGAATTACCAGCCGAATAAACCGCTTGCGCTTTATTATTTCTTACTAAATCCATCGCAACATTAATACTTGCATTTTTCCTTTTTCTTACTGCTGTAGCTTCTTCATTCATTTCTATAGGATCTCCACTATCAACTAATTCAAGACGATTATTTTCTATTTCTTTTTCAAGTAATTCTACTAAACCAATTTTTTCTGCAGCATTTTTAACCTTTTCAATTTTACCAACAAACTTTATGTTTATCGGAAGTCTGCTTATCGCTTCAAGGCAACCTTCAAGTATTGGCCCAGGTGCATAATCCCCACCCATACCATCAACTGCAATCCAAATTCTATTAGTTTGGGAATCTTCTACCTTATCTAAAATATTATCGTTGTTTTGTAATCTTTTTAATGGGTCAAAAACTAAAGGCTGTAATGTATTTTTAGCTATTGAACTAGCATTTGAAACTACACTGCTAGCAGTGTTTACAACAGACTCAGCGCTTGAAACTACATTACCCGCTACATTACCCGCTACATTACTCGCAACATTACTAGCTGTGCTCACAACAGACCCAGCACCAGAAACTACATTACCCGCTACATTACTAGCAGTCACTGCAGAACTAGCAGCAGTATCGACAATTGAAGTAACAGCTGAGTTTCTTTTATACCAAATAACTAATCTTCTGATAGCTCTAGGCTTATTAATTTTATGTATATTATCTTTCCCCATTTATTTCCCGTCAAAAGGTGCAATATCAACAATCCTTTGGAAAAGATATCCTGTACCCCTTGCTGTCAAAATCAATTCAGGATTTGCTGGGTCAGCCTCCAGTTTTGATCTTAATCTTGATATGTGAACATCCACTACTCTTGTATCAACATGTCTCTCTGGTGTATATCCCCAAACCTCTTTTAAAATCTCTCCTCTACTAAATGGCTCGCCTGACCTACTTACTAAAAGCTCTAACAGACTAAATTCCATTCCAGTTAATCTAATTCTCTCATCACTTTTAAAAACTTGTCTTCGATTTGTATCAATTTTTATATCAGTAACCAAAATTAATCCTGAATTAGGCATTCCAGGAATTTGTTCTTTGTCAATTCTTCTTAGAACACACCTTATTCTAGCTTCTAATTCCTTGGGACTAAATGGTTTAACAACATAATCATCGGCCCCTAATTCTAAACCTGTTATCCTGTCTGCAACATCTCCTAATGCGGTTAACATAACAATTGGAACATCGGAATCTTTCCTCAATTCTTGACAAACCCCATAACCATCTAGCTTTGGCATCATGACGTCAAGCACAACTAAATCAGGATCGTAATCTTTAAATAACTTTAGTGCTTCTTTACCATCACTTGCAGTTACAACTTTGTAGCCAATCATGGAGAGACGTGTCTCCAGAATTCTTCTAATACTTGCCTCATCATCTGCGACAAGTATAGTTTCTTTAGTTTGACTAGATAGAGCCATTTGTTTCTATTAGCTAATCAGTAAGAGAATTTATTATTAACCTAATCTAACTTGTAGAGGGGCAATATCCCAAACATTTTACCCCCATTACTTCATTAAGAAACTTAATGTCTAGCAAATTATCGACTTTTATTTGTCAGAATTGCGGATCTGAAACTTCTCAATACTTTGGTAGATGCCTTAATTGCAACTCATGGAATTCGATTGTTGAAGAAATAAAAAGTAAGAGATCTAAATATCAAGAAATGAAAGATATAAAAAAAATTAAAAAATCTATACCATTTAATGAGATTTCATCAAAAAAAATATCAAGATTTACAAGTGGTTTTGGGGAATTTGATCGAGTTCTTGGAGGTGGAATAGTACCTGGATCTGTTGTTTTACTTGGAGGAGAACCAGGTATAGGTAAAAGCACAATAGTTCTTCAAGCAGCAGGAAAAATATCTCTCAATGAAAAAGTTTTATACATAACCGCAGAAGAGTCTTTAGAACAAGTAAAAATTAGATGGGAAAGATTAAATCAAAAAAGTATTGATTTAAAAATTTTTGCAGAAACCAATTTATCCTTGATTATTGAAGAGATCAAAAATATAAATCCAAGTTTCGCAATTATTGATAGTATTCAAGCGATTCATAATCATGAGATGGAAAGTTCGCCAGGATCGGTTTCTCAAGTAAGAGCATGTTCTTCTGAATTGCAAAATCTAGCTAAAGATAACAATATTGCTCTTCTAATAATTGGTCATGTAACCAAAGATGGTGCTTTAGCTGGTCCTAAAACTTTAGAGCATTTAGTAGATACAGTAATAAACTTTGAGGGCGATAATATTTCCTCGCATAGATTACTAAGAAGTATAAAAAATCGGTTTGGATCGACCTTTGAAATTGGAATTTTTGAAATGCTTGAGGAGGGATTAAAAGAGATAAAAAACCCAAGTTCAATTTTTACAAATAAAGAAAATATTTCAGGTGTAACAACTACGATTACAAATGAAGGTACTCGACCATTAGCAGTTGATATACAAGCACTTGTAAATAAAACTTTCTACAGTAACCCAAGACGAACTACAACTGGGATTAGCATAAATAGATTACATCAGATTTTAGCTGTTATTGAAAAACACGTGGGTATAAAATTATCGGAATTTGATTGTTACATAGCTACTGGTGGTGGTTTTGAGCTTAATGACCCATCTTCTGACTTGGGTGTAGCTATATCAATTTTATCAAGTTTGAAAAATATACCTCCTATGGAAAGTAGCTCATTTATTGGAGAATTGGGTTTGAGTGGTCAAGTTAGAAAATCGAACAACCTTCGGACAAAGATAGAAGAAGCTATAAGACTAGGAATCAAAAATATCGTAGTGCCAAAATTAGAGGAGGAACTAAATAAAAATTTTCAAAATTTAATTAATATTAAAGAGATTTCCAATATTAAAGAGGCAGTTGACTATTCTTTATCAGAGTAAAAAATATTAGAGATACATATCTATTGAACTTCTTCCTGAGTTCTTCAACCAATTCTCAATATCTAGATACCCACCTGGATATAATCTCACTGCCTTAGACCAAACTTCAGCAGCTTTATCAAACCAAATATCTCTCTGATCTAAATCACCATTTTGCTCAGCGTATCTTCCCCTTTTTTCATAAATTAAACCTATGTTTTTAAGGCATGAGGGCTGTTTGGGATTTTCAACTAATGCTTTTTCATAAGTTTCAATCGACAAATCCTCTTCACCATTACTCATATATATTATTGCCATATTTTTTAAAGTTTCCCCCCTATCAATTTTATTTTCTTCAAGCAATAAACTCTCTTTGTAATACTCTAATGCTTCAGAATAATCCCCATTATTTTGTGCAGCTAAGCCGTCTCTATAATAGATATATGCCTTTTTTTCTTTCTCTGCAATAGGCATAATTTTTACTATGGATTCAGCAATTACAGTAAAGGCTTTATCAATGAAATTGTCTCTGTTTTGATTACTAGGCACTGCTCTAAATCTATTGAGTTAATATAGTAATTTAAAAAATAACTATTTAAAAAGTCTATAACATTTATTATTATAGTTAAAAATAAGTTCAAGCATTAATTTGCTTCTATAACTGAAAATATGGAGAGCATTCAATTAAGCATTACAGGAATGAAGTGCGGTGGTTGCGTTAGTACTGTTGAAAAAATATTAAATAATTCTGATGGTATTGAAAATGTTTCTGTCAACTTGCTCACTGAAAGTGCATATTTTGAAATTACCCAGAAACATACAGAAATAGAAACAGTTCTAGAAAATCTAAAAGATAATGGTTTTCCATCAGAGATTTACATAAATGATTTTTCAAAAAAAATAAATAAAGCAGAATTAGAAAAAAAAAAGAAGTGGAATAATCAATGGAAAAAACTTACTTTTGCCCTATTACTTTTATTATTTTCAGGTTTAGGTCATCTGGCAGAAGGAAGATATATTAACTTTCCAATATTGGGTAATATATTTTTTCACGCTTCATTAGCAACACTAGCTCTATTATTTCCTGGTAGAGGAATAATTATTAATGGCTTTAAATCCTTTATAAGGAACCGTCCGGATATGGATTCTTTAGTAGCTCTTGGAGTAACCAGCGCATATACAACAAGTCTACTATCCTTAATTTTTCCTGCCACTGGTTTTCCTTGTTTTTTTAATGAACCAGTTATGTTGTTAGGTTTTATACTGATTGGGCGTTTCTTAGAGGAAAGAGCAAGGTACCAAACTGGTTCATCTATTGGGGAGTTATTAGATCTCCAACCTGAAGTGGCAAATATCTACACAAAAGACAATCAAATAAAGTCAACGAGAGTAAACTCTTTAAGACCTGATCAAGAGATTCAAGTTTTAGCAGGAGACAGAGTTCCTGCTGACTGCATTGTTACTCAAGGTAATTCATACATTGATGTTTCACATATTACTGGAGAATCCAAACCTATCGAGGTAAAAGAAGGCGATAATCTATCTAGTGGATCTTTAAATCTTAATTCAACTCTTAGGCTTAAAGTACAAAAAGTCGGAGGAGATTCTTCTCTTGCAAAACTAGTAAGTCTTATTGAGTCTGTAAACGCTAGAAAACCGCGCATTCAAAGAATTGCTGATGAAATTGCAGGCAAATTTACTTACTTTGTACTTATTTTTGCGACTTTAACTTTCTTCTTTTGGTGGAAGGGGGCAAAAAACATTTGGCCTGATTTATTAAGTCATAAGCATCAACTCATAACTCACTCAAGCCACACACTACATAGTTCACTTGGTAGTAATGCTGAGAATTTCCTGAGTTTAGCTATTCAATTGTCAATTGCTGTTTTAGTTATAGCTTGTCCTTGTGCGTTAGGTTTAGCCACCCCAACAGTAATTACTGTCGCATCAGGTAAAGCAGCAAAAAAGGGGGTTTTATTTAAAGGGGGGGACAAAATAGAAATGGCCTCAAAAATTAATCACATTATTTTTGATAAGACAGGTACCTTAACAAAAGGTAAGCCTTTCATTGTTGATTATAAAAATAATAATGATCATTCATTTTTATTAAGAGTAGCTGCCAGTTTAGAAAAGGAAAGCAGACATCCAATCGCGGATGCCTTAATCCAAGAAGCAAAAAAACAAAATTTAAGTTTATTTCCAATAAAAAAAATTTTCACCCATTCAGGAAGAGGCATTTCTGGAGAACTTGATTCAATTGATGGACTTATTAATATTGGAAATATTCAATGGCTACAAAGCAAAGGAATAATAATTGATAGTGATGCAAAAAAAGAAATTGAAAATGAAGAGACAAAAACGAACACTATTATTGGAGTAAGTATTAAAGATAAGTTATTAGGCTTTATCTTGTTAGGAGATTTACTTAGAGATGATTCAATTAAAACAGTTCAAAGTTTGAGGGAAAACAAATTTAAAATTAATATTTTAAGTGGAGATAGAAAACAAACAGTTTTAGCTTTAGCAAAAAAAATTGGTTGTAAAGAAACAGAAGTAAAATGGGATCTTCTTCCTCATATGAAGCTGAAGACTATAGAAAATTTAAAAATCAATAATAAAGTAGCAATGATTGGTGATGGTATCAATGATGTCCCAGCCTTAGCATCCTCAGACTTAGGAATTGCAGTAGGTTCAGGGACTCAAATAGCCAAGGCGAATGCAGATGTAATACTGATGGGAGATCAACTAAATGGATTAACATACTCATTAAATCTTGCAAAAAAAACTATAAAGAAAATAAAGCAAAATCTAACATGGGCTTTTGGTTACAACTTACTAGCTATTCCCTTAGCCGCAGGGATTTTATTCCCTAAATACGGTATTCTTCTAACTCCCTCAATAGCAGCATTATTAATGGCTATTAGCTCAATTACAGTTGTAATTAATGCTTTATCTTTGGATTAAATGAAAGGAAAATTTATCGTTATTGAGGGTATTGATGGATGTGGTAAAACTACCCAAATAGATGAACTATCTAAATGGCTGCCTAATAGTGGTTTAATGAAGAAAAGGTCTAAATTAATCACAACAAGAGAGCCGGGAGGCAGTCTATTAGGGAAAAAACTTAGAGGTCTGATTCTTGATAATAATGAAAATAACAAGCCTTCATCACTTGCAGAGTTATTGCTTTATTCAGCGGATAGAGCTGAACATGTCTCAAAAATCATTTCACCTGCTTTAAATAATAATGATTGGGTAATTAGTGATAGATTTTCTGATTCCACTTTGGCTTATCAAGGTTATGGAAGAGACATCAATTTAGAAATAATTAAAAATATTGAATCAATTGTGTGTCAAGGAGAATATCCTGACCTAACGTTCTTCTTAGAAATTTCTCCAGAAGAAAGTATCTTGCGAAGAAAAAATGAAATTCCTGATAGAATAGAATCTGAGGGTATAAGATTTTTAGAAAAAGTAAATGAAGGTTTCAAACTAATTGCCAAAGAAAAAAAATGGAAAGTTATATCAGCCTCACAAAATATTAAAACTATTTCCAATCAAATTAAAGAAACAGTAATAAGCAAATTTTCTAAAAAATGATTAAGGTCAAAAAAAATAATTTCTTCTTAAATGAAGAAGTAAATAAGTACCTTAACAGAATAATTAAAAACAAATCATTTACTAATGGTTATATATTTTATGGTGCTGAAGGAGTAGGAAAAAAACAAACTGCTCTTAAATTTATAAAAGAAATTTCCAAAGAATCTTCTCTGAGCGGAAATATTGAAGAAAGAATTACCAACAATAACTATCCTGATTTTCTCATTATCGAACCTACCTCTAATTTAGAAGCTAAAAATTCAAAAAGTTCCGATCTTGGAAAAACAACTAAAAGTGGATCTGAGAATATTAAGATTGCTCAAATCCGTAATATCAAAAGTTTTCTTGGTCAAAAATCAATAAACTCAGCAAAAAAAATTGTTTTAATTCTTGATGCACATCTTCTAAATGAAGCTGCCTCAAATTGCCTTTTAAAAACACTTGAAGAACCTAATAATGGCATTTTTATCTTATTAACATCAAAATTAAATCTTCTCTTAGATACAATTATTTCGAGATGTCAATTAGTAAGGTTTCGATCATTTTCTAGTAAACAAATAAAATCTTTATTAAAAGATTGTTTAGATCCTTCTCAATTTAATATTGATGGGAAATTCAAAATAGAAGATTTAATAAACTTTTCCAATGGATCTCCAGGCAAATTATTAAAAAATATCGAAATTTTGAATGCATTACCAGATGAAATTATAGATAAATTAAATTCTCCAATAAAAAGTAGTCTAAAAATTTTAGAAGTATCTAAATTAATAACTGAACAATTAGAAATTAATCAACAGATATACTTAGTCAATTTAATGCAAATTAGTTGGTGGAGAAAAACAAAAAATATGGATCTAGTAAAAAAACTTGAAAAATTAAAAGTTTACATAACAAAAAACATTCAACCTAGATTGGCATGGGAGATAACTTTGTTAAAAATATCAACAAAGTATGATTGAGATTTAATCTATTGCTGAATTTATCAAATCAGGATTTCTTGCTTGAATAAAGTCTTTCTTGGCAGTTTCTACTTGAGAGCCAACGGGCAACTCAAGACAATAACCAGCTCCATATACAGTTTTAATGTAAGTAGGCTTACGAGGATCAGGTTCTAACTTAGTGCGTAAGTGTCTAATATGAACCCTTATTGTCTCAATATCATCGTCAGGTTCATATCCCCAAACTTCTTTAAGAATTAATGCTGGAGATACAGTTTGACCATGCCTTTGTAAAAGACAATGAAGTAATTCAAATTCTAGGTGTGTTAATCTAACAGGAGATTCAAACCAGATAGCTTCAAATCTTTCCGGTACTAAAGTAAGAGGGCCATAATTTAAAATTTCTTGCTGATTACTAGAATTCAACTGTGCTCTGTTTGTCCTTCTTAATAATGCTTTTATACGAACATGTAATTCTTCTAGATCAAAAGGTTTAGTAATGTAGTCATCAGCACCTGAATTAAAACCAGTAACTTTATCTTTAAGACCACCCAACGCTGTTATCATCAAAATTGGAATATTTGAAGTTCTTTCATCTCGTCTGAGTCGTTGACATAAAGTTAATCCATCTACGTTTGGTAACATCAAATCTAGAAGTATCAAATCTGGTGAGTATTGAAGCGCTAAAGCTTGTCCTCTAATGCCATCTTCTGCTTTTTGAACATCAAAACCAGAATGTTCTAAATGCCTAGCTACCAAATCACGCATATCACGATCATCTTCTATTAAAAGGATTGAAATTTTCATATTTATAAACTATTAAATTAAGATTAAGTTTCAGTAATAAGATTCTCTCAAGAATTTAGAAAGATTGCTGAATTAGTGTAAACATTTTTATCAATTAGGTTTATAAATAAACTCAGTAATAGCAATCTGTTAGAGAGAAATTACAACTTTTTTAAAAGTTTAAATTTCACAATTTCTTTCGATTCTATTTACTTTTTCTTAATAATTACGGGAATATCAAAAAAATCGTGATCGAATTTTCAAGAATATTTAATTCATATTTCCATAGTAAATAAAGGTAATCAAAAATGAAATTAAATGTTTATTCTCACTTTTCGAATAGGATTTAACTAAGTTTACAGTCTTATATTTCTTCTTAGTGTTTAAGCTCAAAATTTCTTCTATATTAAAAAAAATCTAAATATTTATGAAAAAGAAGTCATTTATCTATTCTGATTTATCAAAAAAACAACTAGAAAACCTCAAAGAATTTTACATACAAAAGAAAGTTGAATCAATGAGTCATAAAGAACTTGAACAATATGTAAAAGAAATTATTTCTCATCAGATAAACGACACCATCGACAAAGAAGAAGAAATGGAAGCATGGAAAGAAATGTCAGATTTTTTTGGAGATAACTTTGAGATAGTTATCCAGGAAATGCAAGCAAAATATAGTGAAGAGAAAAACGTTCTTGAAAAAGAAATAGATGATCATCAACAAAGAATAGAATTACTTGAAAGAAATAACTTAAATCAAGAGAAAAAAGATATGTGGGATGACTAGAATTTTTTGCAAGGCTTAAATTACGAAAAAAAAAGAATAAATATGACGATTGTATAGAACGCAATAGTCGATTCAAGAAAATAATTTTTAATAACATTGCGTATTTAAGCATGTTATTATAACTGTAATTTAAACTAATACAATAAATTCTAAAAATCTGTTGTATGATTGATTTTATAAAATAAATTAAATGTTCTAATTACTGTTATTAAATAATAAAATAAATAGATAATATATTCTTCTAACTATTTTTTTAAAAAAAAGCATAGTAAATTAAAAAAGCCAACTTTATTATGTTTACTTTTAATGGGTTATTGAAATGTATAAACTCACCGGGCGAAAGTCGGGTAGACCTTTCCTTATAGTGCCTGACGTAAATTGATATGAAAAAATCATGAATTTCAGGAATATTCCCACCATTTTTATAAAAAATTGAACTGGGAAAAATAAAACGACAATAAAAAAGATCCCTTCTGGGATCTCATGAGTTGGTATAAACATTAAAATTAACTCCCCGGGCGGGATTCGAACCTGCGACCAATCGATTAACAGTCGATCGCTCTACCGCTGAGCTACCGAGGATTATAAAATGAATTTAACTCTTTAAAGTGCCTTATGACAAGTAAAAGTATTAATTATATTGAAATTTTGATGGTTCTTGCCATTTAGATAAAAAACCATTTTTTAACTCTGCCACTGAATCAGCGTAAGTTAATTCTTCATAACGATGAGTAATCCATAAAGCAGATAAAGGTTTTTTATGGTCACTTGTAAGATTTTTAATAGTTTTTAAAACTTTTAATTGGCTCGTTTGATCTAGTAAAGCTGTAGGCTCATCCAAAAGAATAAAATTTCTATTACTAATAAGAGCGCATGCAATAGTTAAGCGTTGTTTTTGGCCTCCGCTTAAAGTGTGTATTGGCCTTTTTTCAAAACCAGTCAAACCCACCTGATCAAGCACATATTCAATTTTTTTATTAGCTTCATAATCGCTTATATCTTGATTAATATTAATCAGAAGTTCGCTCCTGCAATTTGGCATCAATATTTGATGATCAGGGTTTTGAAAGACCATCCCAATATTTGCGTTTGAATTAACAATTCCATTTTGGGGTTTAATTATTCCATTTATTAATTTTAAAAGGGTACTTTTTCCACTTCCGTTTTTACCAACGACCATCCAAAATCCAGGTTTTTTTAATGAAAAATTACATTTAAAAATTAAATTATCCTTTTTCCCAGAATAGGAAAAAGAGACATCTTTGAAATGAATGTGAGGTATTTCATTTTCAAGAGCACCTGGCATTAATTCTATGAATCTATATCTAGAGAAAATCCTGGTCTTTTAGCTCCCCCAGCTACTGATGATTTTTCATATATCTGAACAGAAATGACTTCTTTAGCTCTTACAGCAATTAATTTATCTTGCACTTTGTCACACCTTAATTCAATTAAGTTTGAGGATTCTACATTTTCGTTCATAGCATTTTTGATTTCATCATAAATTTGTTGAACATCTTCAAATTCTTTCTTTTGGATTGAAAGTGGAAAAGGTGAATATCTCATACTTAGTTCCAACGAATACATAATTATTAAAAAAACTACCTTCTATAATAATAAATATTTTTACGCAGAAAGTTATTTAAATTAAATTCTTTTGAGAAAATTACATAAAAGATCTTTAAATACAATTATGATATTAATAGGAGATTTAATTTTGCAATTTAAATAATCATTTCATGGAAATAGCAAATGATATAACTTCTCTTGTTGGAAATACCCCTTTAGTTAAATTAAATCGAATCAGAGAGTATTTTAATTGTTATCCAGAAATAATAGCCAAACTAGAAAGTTTCAATCCATCGGCATCTGTTAAAGATCGCATCGCTTATTCAATGTTATGTAAAGCTGAAGAAGAAGGATTGATTACACCAGATAAAACAACATTAATTGAAGCAACAAGTGGTAATACTGGCATCGCATTAGCAATGGTAGCTGCAGCAAAAGGCTATAAATTGATATTAACCATGCCAGATACAATGAGTATTGAGAGAAGGGCAATGTTGAGAGCATATGGAGCTGAATTACAACTAACGCCAGGCAAAGAAGGAATGAAAGGAGCTTTAGATTTAGCTAATGAGTTATCTTCAAGCATTCCCAATAGCTATAAATTTAATCAATTTGAAAATTTTGCTAATCCTGATATTCATGAAAAAACAACGGCTCAAGAAATATGGGACCAATCCAATAACAATTTAGATGGACTAGTTACAGGAGTAGGCACTGGGGGAACAATTACTGGTTGCGCACGTTTCTTGAAAAAAGTAAATCCAAATTGCAAAATTTATGCTGTAGAGCCCAAAAAAAGTGCTGTCATTTCAGGAGAAAAAGCAGGACCTCATTCAATTCAAGGAATAGGAGCAGGTTTCGTACCAAAAGTCCTAGATACTAAGTTAATAGATGAAATTATCAAAATAGATGACGATGAAGCTTTTTATTATGGACGTTTGTTAGCTCGATTGGAAGGTCTTTTATCAGGCATTAGCAGCGGTGCAGCTTTAGCAGCAACTATAAAAATCGGTGAGAGAAAAGAACTGATGAATAAAAGATTGATAGTAATTCTTCCAAGCTTTGGTGAGAGATATTTATCAACAGCAATGTTTGAATCGAATACCTCAATTCAATCCAGAAAAGATGGTTATCTTTAATTTCTAATTCACAAAAATGAAGAAAAATTTATATGAAGAATTAGGCCTCAAAAAAAATGCAACCAAAAGTGAAATTAAATCTTCATATCGTTCTTTAGCTAAAAAACATCATCCTGATGCAGGCGGAGAAAAAGAACGATTTCTTGCAATACAAAATGCCTGGGAGACATTAAATGACCCTATAAAAAAAGAGCAATATGATAGAACAATTTTTTCTTGCAGTACATCATTTCATTCATTAAATGAAAATTGGGAAGATAATTACAATTCAAAAAAATATAATTCTTCAATTAAAGATAAAGAAGTTCAAACATGGATTAAAGAGATTTACACTCCCATCAATAGATTAATTAGTCAAATAATTAAACCTCTGAATAACGAGATAAAAGAACTATCTGCTGATCCATATGATGAACAACTAATGGAAAATTTTTGCAATTATATAAGTCTCTCACAAAAGAAAATAGATAAAGTTGACAAAATTTATAACAAAAAATTAGTTCCAAAGCCTGTTTCAGCTTTAGGACTCGATCTATATCATTGTTTTTCACAAGTTAAAGATGCGCTATTAGAATTTGATAGATATACACAAGGATACGTAGATGATTACTTATTTGATGGTAAAGAAATGATTAAAGAAGCAAAAAGGATCCAATCAAAGATGTCTGTAGAAAAAAGGAGTAAAAACTTTTAAGTATTAAAATTAAAATTCCAAGTATAAAATTTATTGCATATACTCTTTGAGTTGATCTAATTTCAACCAAACATCTGGAACAGGTCTACGCCACCGCACTTGAGCATATTCTTCTTTGACTGAAAGAATCTCTCCAGGACCTTCAAAGACATAATTAGGCAGATCATTATCACTGGATAGCGCTTCGATACTTTTTATATAAATTTCTCTATCGACAAAAACTAAGCTTCCTTTCTTGAGAGGTTTCTTTGGAATAGAATCTGTCATAATAAATTCAAGAAAGTTATTTGAAATCTATTATACAAAAACTTGTTTGGAAAATATTGAAAAAAATTTATACCGGAATAATAATTACAAACGTCAAAAAAATTTAATAGCCTTAAACCATAAACATCTATATGATATGCGTCTTTTACTACTTGGCTGCACTGGATTTGTTGGTAAAGAATTAGTACCAACACTACTCAATGAAAATCACGAAATATACATTGTAAGTAGAAAACCTATAAGCAAATTAAAGATTGATTTAGATTTCAATAAGTTGAAATTTTTTCAAATAGATCTAACAAAAGAAAAAAACTGGAATAACGAAAATCTTCTAAATATTTTAAGAGAGACAGATGGAATTATTAACTTAATGGGAGAACCCATAGCAGAAAAAAAATGGACTTCTGAACAAAAACAGGAGATTGAAAAAAGTCGTATTAACACCACGAAATTTATGATGAAGACACTTAAAAATTTTAAAATAAACCCAAAAGTCATTATAAATGGATCAGCAATAGGTTATTACGGTACAAGTTTGTCTGATGAATTCACTGAAAATAGTATTGGAGGAAAAGATTTTTTAGCTAATCTTTGCAAAAAATGGGAAGCGGTCGCTGCTGAAAAACCATTTTTCTCAAGGTTAGTTATTTTTAGAATTGGAATAGTTCTAGAAGCAGATGGAGGAGCATTAGGGAAAATGCTCCCTATTTTTAAAGTTGGATTAGGTGGACCAATTGGAGATGGCAAGCAATGGATGAGTTGGATTCATAGAACTGATTTATGTACATTAATTACTCAAGCATTAGTTGATAAAAAGTATTCGGGAGCATTTAATGCTGTTGCACCAAATCCAGTATTAATGAGAGACTTTTCTCAGACTTTAGGAAAATGTCTGAATAGACCTAATTTACTTCCAGTGCCTGGAGCGGTTTTAAAAATATTGTTAGGAGATGGAGCAAAAGTTGTATTAGAAGGACAAAAAGTAATTAGCAATAAACTCAAAAATTATACCTTTAAATATCCTCTTCTTGAGAAAGCAATTTACGCCTCCACCAAGAATTAATACCATTTACTAAAGCACCAATAATAAGAATTGTTATTAATGGAACTACAAGAGGATTCCAAATTATCTGAATAAAATTAATAAAAATAAATATGCCATTTAATTGCATCAAGATTGCAAAAATAAAAAATATTGCAAAAAAAATGACTGTAAATAAATTTATCAATAACAAATTATCAATAATTTGTTTTAACTTATTTTGATTATTTTCTTTAATCATTTTTTATAACAATATTCATATCATCAACCATTTTAGGAGAAGCTTTGTTTTCTCCCAGTCTTTTTTTTGCATTTTCATTACATGAAACCATAAACTTCTTATTTAGCTGTATTAGATATATTATTTTTATGATCAATGTTATTGTCTGATTGATTTGATCATTCTTATCTTTATAATTACTGGCACAAAAAACATATTTTCCAAGCAAACGTCTTTGCGCTTCTGCAAAAGTTTTTGTAAATTGTGGACCTTTACCTTCAATCTGAATAACAGGTTTTCCTAATCCAATCGCTTGCTCTGCTGCTGTTCCTGCCATGCTGATACAGCATCTACTTTTCAATAATATTTTGTCAAAGTTATTCCAATATATATTCACTTCTAAAAATTTATATTGAAATTTCAAGAGATTATTATCTCTTATGTTTTCTAGTTTTAACCATCCTCTTTTTTGAAATATCTCACTTATTTTAAATGAAGATAGAGAATTAACTATTGCAAAGTTAAACTTAATTTTTTGAAAATATCTTAAATCTGACAATGCTTCTAATACCTCTAGAATCAAAACAAAATTATGTAGAGTCTCAGGGAATCTACTTCCTGGAAATAATCCAATACTAAATTCATCGTTCTTTAATTCTTTGTTTCTAGAAAAATACTTATCCATAAATGGGTTGCCTAAAAAGGATACTTTCTTTTTTAATTGCAAAGTTAAATCATTGGCTGTAAGGTAATCTCTCGTATATATTTTTTTTGCTTTTTGTGAGAGCAAGAAAAATTTAGAAGGCCATGGTAAATTTAACTTCCCTTCATAATGACTGGAATAAGCAACTAGATATGTAAAAAAATCTTTCTTGCAAATCCATGCAAAAAAAATTGGCACAATATCTCCAACTACAAAAAAATAATCATAATTTTTTCTTATTTTATACGTTAAATATAATTTTCTTAAAAGATAAAATATTTCTCCTCCAAATATCTCACTTAATCTTCCCTTCAAAGAATTATAGCCGATTCCTCCAGTACTAAATTCTTTAGTTTTTCCAAGTATCTTAATTTTTTCTTTTTTGTAATGGTTTCCTTTACCAACAATTGGCAAAGCATTAACAGAATAACCACTTTTTACAAATTGCTTAGCAATTAAACTACCAGATAGATCTTCTCCATGCCCGTTACTTAATACTAAAATTTTAGACAATTTAAAATTCCAACCATTTTTTAACTTTGGTTAACTCAGGCCACTCAGGATATCTACTTAATCCATCCTCAATAGATTCTTTCAATTCACTTTTCACATCAGGCATCATCATAGACATTTTTTTTATTAACTCAATATGATCCCTTACACCTTTATTATTTGTAGCCAAAAGAGCCAAAGACAAATTCATTCTTGCTTGTGGATCTTGCTGATTTAGTCGAACTGCTTGTCTGGCAGCTGCCAAAGCTTCTTCATTGTTTTTCAAAAGTAAATGCAGCCATGATAGACAAGTCCAAGCAGCAAAGTGATTTGGTATTTGCTGTATAATTTTTTGAAAATCTTGAAGGATAGGAATTAAATCTTGCCCAGCTTTATATCTCGATAGAGCTGCATTAAAATCCTCTTCAATGGGATTAATTTCGTTATTCATTTTTTATTTAAACTGCGAAGGAGCTTCCACATCCACAAGTTTGAGAAGCATTAGGATTTACAAAATTAAAGCCTCCGCCAATTAACTCCTTACTAAAATCTAATTGCATTCCATAAATATATAAGAGACTTTTAGGATCACAAACAACTTGAAAGTTCTGCTCAGCATTTAATGAATAATCATAAACTTTATCATCAGAATTTATTTCATTATCTCTTATAAAATCCATCGTATAGCTCATCCCACTACAACCACCTGATCTTACTCCTACCCTAAGTGCTTTTTTATCACTTTGACCTTTTAATAAGTTTGAAATTTGCTCTATAGCATCATTCGTAATTAAGATACCTTTGCCATCATCAGAATTCTTAATTTCCTGTTTAACTTCTAGATTTTCCATAAACAAAGATTTCCTACTAAATATAATATAAAAACTTAATCGATAGGATGCATAGAACAAACAATATCCAAACTTGATTTGTTATAATTTTAAGAAAAAGTGAAAATTGCGATAGTCGGTTCTGGATTAGCTGGTCTTACAGCAGCGGTCAATTTAGTTGATGAAGGTCACGAAGTTGAAATTTATGAGAGCAGATCTTTTTGGGGAGGTAAAGTAGGAAGTTGGGAAGATAAGGATGGCAACCATATAGAAATGGGATTACATGTATTTTTTTATAATTATGCAAATCTATTTAAATTAATGAAAAAAGTGGGAGCTTTAGATAATTTACTCCCGAAAGAACATACTCATCTTTTCATCAATAATGGTGGAAATCTAAAATCTTTAGACTTCAGATTCCCTTTAGGTGCTCCATTTAATGGACTTAAAGCTTTTTTTACCACTGAACAACTTACTTGGGTAGATAAGTTCAGAAATGCCTTAGCTTTAGGGACAAGTCCAATCGTTAGAGGATTGATAGACTATGAAGGCGCAATGAAAATAATTAGAGATCTAGATAGAATTAGTTTTAAAGAATGGTTTTTAAACCATGGTGGAAGTGAAAAAAGTTTAGAAAGAATGTGGGATCCTATCGCATATGCATTAGGTTTCATTAATTGCAAAGATATTTCAGCAAGATGCATGCTAACTATATTCATGATGTTTGCTTCAAAAACAGAAGCCTCAAAACTTAATCTTTTAAAGGGTTCCCCACATAAATGGTTAACGCAACCTATCGTCGACTACATCACAAACAAAGGAGCAAAAATATATCTTAACCATAAGGTAGAAGAAATCATTTATGAAAAGGAATCTTCCTCTTATTCAGTAAATCAATTAAAAATATCTTCTCCTGAAGGAATTAAGGCAGTGTTTGCAGATAAATTTCTAGCTGCCTGCGATGTTCCTGGAATAAAAAAAATAATTCCAAAAGAATGGTATCAATTTAAAGAATTTGAAGGTTTAAAAAAACTTAGAGCTGTAGCTGTTGCCACAATCCAATTAAGATATGACGGTTGGGTTACTGAATTACAAAAAGATAATACTGGAAACGAACCAATTGGACTAGATAACCTTCTTTATTCAGCTGATGCCTCTTTCAGTTGTTTTGCTGATTTAGCACTATCAAGTCCAGCAGACTATAGAAAAAAAGATATGGGATCGCTTCTCCAATGTGTTTTAACTCCTGGCGATAGATGGATGGGAAGATCCACAGAAAGAATTACAAAAGAAATTGATAAAGAGGTTCGTCGTCTATTTCCATCCTCAAAAAACCTTAAATTGCTTTGGAGTAACGTGGTACAAATTCCACAATCACTCTATAGAGAAGCTCCCGGTATGGAACCTTTCAGACCGAATCAAAAAACATCGATATCTAATTTCTTCATGGCTGGTAGTTATACAAAACAAGATTATATAGACTCTATGGAAGGAGCTACAATGAGTGGTCATTTAGCTGCCGCCGCAATTTTAGAGAAGAAAGTCGAATTAGCAAAAAATCTTGCAGTAAGTTAATTAATGGGTACTTGGCTAAAACATGACGTAATAACAGTTGTTAATGCGCCTCTTGAAAATGTATGGGACACATGGAGCGATTTAGACTCAATGTCACTTTGGATGAGCTGGATTGAATCTGTAAAAACAGTTGACGAAGAAACTAATACATTACCAGATTTAACAGAATGGACTTTAGCTGCAAATGGCTTCAGGTTTAAATGGAAAGCTCAAATTACAGAAAGGGTTGAAAAAAGCAAACTTAAATGGAAATCAATAGGAGGTTTACCAACTGAGGGATCAGTAGTTTTCGAAAGTAAAACTGATCAAATCACAACGGTAAATTTAGCAATAACTTATGAACTACCAAAAATGATTGCTCGGTTTATGGAAGAAAATATTTTAGGCAAAATGGTTACAAACGAATTACAGGCCAATATTGATAGGTTCAAAGACTTAGTTGAAAAGAACTATACAAAAAATTTTTCTAATTAAAAATATTAATTGCTACATCTAGTAGTCCTTCAAAAGTATATTTTTGTGCCTGACTATCAACTCTTCCAAAAATCTTGTTACATATTTTTGTTGTCTGAGGTCCAATAGTTAATAACTTAATTTGATCAAAATATTCTAACCATTGTTTACCAAGTTTTTTTTCTAGTAAAAAAGCAGAATTTACTACGGTTTTACCGCTTGAGAAAATAATTGCATCGACTTTTCGATTAGAAATAATATCAATTGTTTCTTCCGGAATTGATTCAGGACATCTAGTTTCATATGCAGCAACCTCAAATACACGAGAACCAGCCTTTCTAAATTGATCTGCAATTAAGTCCCTACCACCTGTTTGAACTCTTGGTACAAAAACTCGAAGTCCATAACCAGATACTGGGAAATTATCAATTAAACTTTCAGCAACAAATTCTGGAGGTATAAAATCAGCCTTAATCCCAAAATCATCAAGAGTTTTTGAGGTTTTTTCTCCGACTACGGCAATTTTTGTTTTTTTAGAACATTCTTTTAATGAACTATTAAAGTATCTAAGTCTTTTATCCACAAATTTGATCCCATTACTACTGGAAAAAATAATCCAATGAAAATCATTTATTTGATTTAATGCTTCATCAAGAGGATTCAAATCATCAGGATCAGCAATACTTATTGCAGGTAAATCAAATACATTAGCGCCCTTGCTTATGAATATCTTTTTTATATCCAATATCCCTTCTTTTGATCGAGTAATAATTATATTTCTTTGATCAAGGGGTAGATCAACTTTTGGCATCCTTATCCTCAACATTATGATTTTGATTTTTATTTTTTAATTCATCGAGAAGTTTCAAGACAGATAATCCTTTATCAAGAACAATATCATCTTTAAAAATTATCTCTGGAACTCTTCTCATCTCAATTCTTTTTCCTAAACTATGCCTTATAGAGCTTTTAGCATTATTCAAGTTTTCAACAATCTCTTTCCTCACTTTCTCTTGAGCAGTTGAAGTTACATAAATTTTACAGTGTTGCAAATCACCTGATAAATCAATCTTAGAAATATTGACGAAATGATCTCTAATAAGATCATTTTCTAAATCATTCTGCAAAATAATGGTTATTTCTTTTTTCAAAAGAGAAGAAACTTTTGCAAGACGGTAATTATTTGGCATTATGGTTGTAAATTTATTGGGTTTGTCATCGCTTGCAAGACAAAATAAACAGTTATGAAAGCACTTAAGACAGAAGATATCAAACCTACTATTGTGAGTGGATTTGATCTATTCTTGAATAAAGGTCCAAGCAAAGCAACAAGTCCCCCAATAATGATGGATATCAAATACTTTGGATATCTCGCAACATTAGAGAAAAATTCGCCCATCAGCTCCACAAATAGATTACTTTTTTAGCTAAGTTTTAACAAACATTAAACAGCATGATTACATTATATCAATTTAGGCATAGTGCTTTTTGTTTAAAAACAAGAATGGCTCTTCATGCAAAAAAACTACAATATCGAGTTGAAGAAGTAACACCTGGAATAGGCCAATTTGAAATCTTTAAATTATCAGGTCAAAAACAAGTACCTGTAATAGTCGATAGTAATGATCAAGTTATTAATGACTCTTCAACTATTTGCGAATATATAGATAAAAAAAATAATAATAATCCACTTTTTCCGGAGGATCCAATATTATTTGCACAATGCAAACTAATTGAAGACTGGGCAGATACTACAATGGCTACAACTTGTAGAAAAGCTTTAATAAAATCTGCAATAGAAAATCCACAGCTAAGAACTGCATTACTTCCAGATGAAATACCTTCTTCAGTTAAAAGTATTGTTGATAAATTACCTTTTGAAAATCTTACTAAAATTTCTAATGTAGTTTTGTCGTCTAAAGATAATTTAGAACTCCAAAAATTACTGGAAGCTTTATCAAAATCCTTGATCAACAAGAAATATTTAGTTGGAGATAGTTTATCAATTGCAGATATTTCAATTGCTGCTCAATTGTCCCTTATTAAATTTCCAAAGTCTGCGGGACCAATTCTTTCAGGAGAAGGGAGCCAAGAATACATAAACAACCCTTATTTAGAAAATCTTTTCATTTGGAGGAACAATCTAGAAGAATATCTTTTTAGTGCTAACTCTCAATAAATTCAAATTTCAATTTATATTTATTTGTTTTTATAGCATGAATAGAAGGATCACCAACTTTTGAACCATAAGAAGCAACATATTGCACTCCGCAAATTGGTGGTTTGATTGAATTATCAGCTTCCAATATTTCTTCGGAACATTTTTGAAATTTACTAATGGTCTCTACCTGATTAATCCTTGAAGCACCTGGCTTATGTGCTGTTTGTATAACTAGCTCATCTGCGAAAAAAATATCATTATCTTGAATCTGATTTCTCCCTGTAATTCTTGAATCAATATAAAAATCATCTTTTAAATAAGTAATTTGATTATTAATAGATTGAGGATCATTTATAACCTTGATTAAGGTTTCACCAAATATTGCTTTTCCAATAGATTCAGAATTTTTTGCACGATTACCAACAATTAAATCTAAATCATTCTTAAAGAAATTTACTTTATAAATTACTGGCTCTTCTGAATCATTAACTATATCTTGAGAAGTAACAAGCCAATTCCCCTCGAACCATTTAGGATAAATTAAATCCTTAGAAGTATCCGATAATTTAAAATTTGGCAAATATAATTCTGGCCATTGATTTACACGATTTTCCAAAAACTCACGTACGTTAGAATCATCTAGAGCAAAAGAACTTTCTAAAAAAATTACTTGAAAAATCAAGCAAAGAATTAATCCAAGAAGAATTTTCATTATGTCAAATCCACTAATAAGAGCATCAGATCATTATGTATTATTAGAGCCAGATTCAAAAGAAAAAATTGTATCAAAGCAAGAAGCAATTTTATGGTTGAAAAATTGGCTTAGTAAGACAGAAACACAAACAATATATCAAAATATAGAAGATCCTGATCAGGAATTTTTTGAAGAATTATTGGAAAGCACTTATGAATTAGAAATAAAATTAGGATACGTTATCAAATGGTTTGCAGTAAGAATTGAACCAGATTAACTAATTATTTCTTTATGAATTTCATTAATTATTTTCATAGCGACTTCTTCAATATTTTCCCTTTTTACTTGAATTCTTAGATCTGCTTGAGAATACAAATTTTCTCTAGATTTAAAGATACTCATATATAAATCATTTAGATTCTTTCCTTGAAGAAGCGGCCTATTTTCAATTTCATTTTTCAATCTTTCAATTGCTATATCTTTGTCGAGATCTATCCAAGCAATTATGCCCTGTCTTAAGATTCCCCAGTTTTCCGATTTGTTAACTATTCCTCCCCCAGTTGAGATTACCAATGAAGGAATTTTGATAGTTTCTTTAAGGCAGTTTGCTTCTAATTCACGAAAATTATCTTCTCCTTCATCATTAAAAATTTGATTGATAGATTTTTTTGCCAACTTCTCTATTAATGAATCTAAATCAATGTATTTATATTTCAACAATTCAGCCAACTTCAAACCAGTTTGTGACTTACCAGAACCCATCATTCCAATTAAAAATATGCTTCTGCCCTTAATAGAATGAACTGTTTTTTCGATAATGGATTGTTCCATAAAGACAAAAGCGTATTTAAAACCTTAATATAGTATTATCGCAGACAGGTATGACTTCTACACAATCCAAACCATTACATGGAAAAGGACGTGAATGCGTCATAACTCGACGTGCCTGCTTTAGTTCTAGTCACCGTTATTGGCTTCCTGAAAAAAGCCCAGAAGAGAATTTATCTCTTTTTGGAAAGTGCAGTATTGCTCCGGGTCATGGTCATAATTATGAACTTATTGTTTCAATGGGTGGAGAACTAGACTCTGATGGAATGGTACTTAATCTCTCTGATGTAAAACACTCTATTAAAGATAAGGTTACTGGACAATTAGATTTTCGTTTTTTAAATGATGTCTGGCCTGAATTTAATGTTGATAATCAAGAGGGTATACTTCCCACAACTGAAGCATTAGTAAAGGTTATTTGGAGTCGTCTGAAGGATGATTTACCTCTTACGAGTCTAAGACTTTATGAAAACCCAAATTTATGGGCAGATTATTTTGGAAAAAACATGGAAGCATTTTTAACAGTACAAACTCATTTTGCAGCCGCTCATAGACTTGCAAAAGAAGAGATATCCTTTGATGAAAATAAAAAAATCTACGGGAAATGTGCCAGAGTTAATGGACATGGTCATAACTATCTTGTCGATATAACTGTAAAAGGAGATATTGATAAAAGAACAGGCATGGTTTGCGACTTATCTGCCCTCCAAGAGATAATTAACGATTTAGTTGTTGAACAACTAGATCACACTTTTCTTAATAAAGACATCGAATTTTTCCATAATTGTGTTCCAACTGCTGAAAATATAGCTTTATATATCTCTGATATTCTTAAAAAACCAATACATAATCTTGGTGCAACATTACACAAAATAAGACTTCAGGAGAGTCCAAATAATGCTGCAGAAATTTATGTTGATCAAAAGTTAACCAATTCGTTGAAGTTGAAATTTGAAAATAGTTTAGTCACACAAACTTGAGTATCCCAAGAGTAATAATTGTTATAGCATCTAGTCTTGATGGGAGAATTGCATTTCCTGGAGGAGGAGAATCTCATCTTGGAAGTGAAGAAGATAAAAAAATGTTGAATCAAAACTTATCAATGGTTGACGCCACCATTTTTGGTTTAGGTACATTGATAGCTCATCAATCAACTTACCTAATTAAAAATCTCAATGATAATGACGAAGTAAACATATCAAAGAGCCAACCAATTTCTATAGTTGCTTCAAATAGCAAAAAATTTAACAGTAATTGGAAATACTTTCGTCAACCAATTAGAAGATGGCTAATAAGCTCAAGTAAAGTTGATAATTCGTCGAATAATGACTTTGAGAAACAATTCTATTTCGAAGATTCATGGGGAAGAACTTTAATTAAACTTAAAAAACAAGGGATAAATGATCTAGCTCTTTTAGGGGGTGCAAAACTTATTAATTCATTTATAAAGGAGGATCTAATAACAGATATAAAAATTACAATAATTCCACGAATTATAGGAGGTAGATATACATGGATCCCTCCAGAACAAACAAATGAGATTTTTAATCTCAAAAGATTATGGGAAATAAAATCAATTAAAAATTTAATGAATAATGAAATCCAAGTTCATTACAAAAAAATTTGAAATAGATTCAATAATAAATGAACCAAAAGATACATAAAGTTGAAGTCAAATTATCAATTCAGGAAATTCCTAAGGAGATATGGAATGAATTAGCGAATGAAATCAATAATCCATTTTATGAATGGAATTGGCTTAAAAACCTGGAAATATCAAAAAGTGTTTCAAGAGAAACTGGTTGGCAGCCTCTATATTTTGTTGCTTGTAAAAATAAAGAAATATTAGGAATTGCTCCACTGTTTTTAAAAAATCATAGCTATGGAGAATTCATTTTTGACCAATCATTTGCAAGATTAGCTCAAGATCTGAATTTAAATTATTACCCTAAATTAATCGGAATGAGTCCTTATAGTCCTGTTAATGGATATCAATTTCTTTATAAAAAAAAGGAAGATAAGAAAGAAATTACAAATTTACTCTTAAACCATATCGAAAACTTTGCGATTACAAACAAAATTTTAAGTTGTAATTTTTTATATATTGATGAAATCTGGGGCAACCATCTTAAATCGTTGGGATACCATGAATGGATAAATTCCAGCAGTGAATGGAGAAGTAATGGAGAAAATACGTTTGATGAATTTCTGTCTAGATTTAATTCTAATCAGAGAAAAAATATAAAAAAAGAGAGGAAATCAATTACCAAACAAGATATTAAAGTAGCAATTTTTAATGACGATGATATAAACCAAGAGATCCTTAAAAAAATGCATAATTTTTATGAACAGCATTGCTCGAGGTGGGGAGTTTGGGGTAGTAAATATCTAACATCTGCATTTTTCGAAAAAATTGTTGATAATAAAAAAAATGTTTTACTTTTTGGCGCATCAAAAAATGATTCAAACGATATTTTTGCTATGTCGATGTGCATTAAAAATAAAAACAACTTATGGGGTAGATATTGGGGTAGCCAAGAAGAAATATCTAATTTACATTTTGAATTATGCTACTACCAGCCAATTGAATGGGCCATAAAAAATGGTATCAAATTGTTTGATCCCGGAGCGGGCGGTAAACATAAAAGACGGAGGGGTTTTTTTGCAAAAAGCACCATAAGCTTGCATAAGTGGTTTGACAAAAATATGGAAAACATAATTTGTCCTTGGCTAAATGAAGTTAATAAACAAAACGAAACGGAAATAAAATTTGAGAATAATTCTATACCCTTCAAATAAAAAATTATTTGGCGTTACCAAATATTATATTAGTAATATGTTTTTTATTAACTTCAAAGAATGGATACGAGTAAAAGTTTCGATGAAAAAATAAAGACTGATAATAATCTGTCCAACCGATATATAGACTTAGATCCAAAAGGTTATTTTATTATAAAAGTAGATTTAGAAGAAAAAAAAATCGTTCTAGAGCACTTCTTAAATAACATCGATGAGAAAGGCTACGCGCTTGACCCAGAAACAAATGAAACAATTAAATGCGACTCTCAAAATAAAAGAGTCAGTAATGAAGTTTTTAAAGGCATTAGTGCAAAACAAATTGGAATATTGATCACTGAAGAAAGAAATGACTTAATAACCAGATTCGATCATGCTCTATATTTAGGCAGGGAACTACAAAAAGCAGAAGAATGTTTATACAAACAATTACCATATATCCAAGATTAAGAAATTAAACGAAAAAATCTAATCTTTTCATCAGATGTTAAATTAAATAAAAATAAAAAAATTAATGAACATTATTTTCTATTTTGCATTTATTGGTTTTGGTTTTGGAGCTGCTTTCGCATTAGATAAGCTCTTAAGAGCAGTTAAATTAATTTAAAAAAAACTACAAAATTTTAATAGTCTCACCATACAAATCATATTCATCCGCAAAAGAAATATTTGCTTCAACAAATTTACCAATATAATTTTTTAAATGATTTTTATTTTTAACAGATAAAATTACAGTTCCGTCAATTTCAGGCGCGAAGTTGTAGGACCGACCTATTAATTCGTTATTATCAGATATTTTTTCTACCAAAATCTTCATTTTTGAACCAACATATGCCTGATTTTTATCTTTAGAGATATTTTGTTGGACTGAAATAACGTTATCTTTTCTTGCCTCCGCAACCTCTAAGGATAATTTATTTGGCAAATCAAAAGCTGCAGTTCCTTCTTCGGGAGAAAAAATAAAAACTCCCACATGATCAAATTTGTGCCTATCCAAAAATTCGAGAAGATGGTCAAAATGTTCTTTTTTTTCTCCTGGGAAACCAACTATGAGACTAGTTCTTAATACAGCAGATGGAATTTCATCTCTAATTTTCTTTAAAATTGATTCATTCAAAGAAGCCTGCCAAGGTCTATTCATACTCTTCAAGACATCTGGATGACTATGCTGAAGTGGTAAATCAAAGTAAGGCACTATATTCTTTGAATCTTTGAAAGCCCTAATAACTTCATCAGTTAAACCCGTTGGATAAGCATAATGAATCCTTATCCAAGGAATTGAAACTTTAGAAAGCTCATTCAAAAGTTTGGCTAATGATGGTTTTCCATAAATATCTTGACCATAATTAGTTGTTATTTGACTAATTAATATGATTTCTTGAATACCCTGCTTCGCAAGACTTTTGGCTTCTGAAACTATAGATTCTATTGTTCTACTTCTTTGAGGACCTCTCAACTTAGGGATAATACAAAAAGCACAATTATAGTTGCAGCCTTCAGCAATACGAAGATAAGCAACAAATTTATTTTTATCTACAAAACGAGGTATTTGCTCATCTGCAATAAATTCCGGTATTTTTGAAACTTCATTAACGATTTCCCCTTTTTCTACTCTATCTAGAACATTAGCTATCTTTTGATAATCTCCTGTTCCAACCAAACCTTTTATTTCAGGTATTTCTTTTAGAAGTTCATCTTTAAAATGCTGAGCCATACATCCTGCAACTATTACTTCCTTTCCTTGATTTGTATATTCTAGAATTTTTCTAATAGACTCTTCTCTAGCTGTTTCAATGAAACTACAAGTATTTACTACAACAACATTTGCATCATTAATATTGCTGTCAACTTTATAACCTTCTTTATCTAATAAACCTTGCATATGTTCAGTATCAACAAGATTTTTCTCGCAACCAACATGACTGAATGCAATCTTAGATAGTTTTTTTTCTTTAACATCAAGACTATTTTGTTTCACAACTTGAAAAATAAGAATTAAAAGATTTAAAAAGCATTTCGTATATAACTCTCATGCCAAGATAATATTAAGATAGAAAATGTAAATAACAAACTTTCATTTTGTATGGCCCTTAAAACCTTAAACAGAAGAAATAAAAAAGATTTGAAATGGCCAAAAATCATAATCGCAATTCTTAGCACTATAGGCATAGTTGACACAGGTTCGATAACTTTAAAAAACTGGGGATTATTTACTTCGCTTTCATGCCCAGGGATACAAAATGGTTGTGAAACAGTTCTAAATAGTCCTTGGGGTACTTTATTTGAAAATAATCAAGTTAATATTCCTCTCTCATTAGCGGGATTTATAACGTATTTATCAATATTAGTTATCACAATAATACTTTCGCTTAATTTAATTTCCCCAAAAGAAAAACTAAATAAGTTTTTATGGTGGTTGTTGTTTCTAATATCTTGTGCGTCATCAACATTTAGCTTTTTATTAATAAATATTATGTTTTTTAAGATTCAAGCATATTGCTTTTTTTGTATACTTTCAGCAATTTTATCGTTTTCTATCTTTATAATTTCTATGATTGGAGCAAAGTTTGAAAGTAGAGAGCCTATGATTTTTAGAGGTTTCATTGTAGCCATTAGTGTCCTGCTGGGGGGACTAATTTGGTCAACAAACGTTGACCCATCTAATGCTATTGATGTTGGAAACCCAACTGAAAATGTATCGCCAATAATTACCACTTCAAGCTCTCCCCAGAAGGTAAAATTTGCAAAATTTTTAAGTGAAAACAACATTGTTATGTATAGTGCATACTGGTGCCCACACTGCCACGATCAGAAACAATTATTTGGTAGAGAGGCAGTTAAAGAATTAAAAGTAGTTGAATGCGCGCAAGATGGTAAAGATAATGAGTATGAGCTATGCCAAAAGAAAGGAATCAGTGGATTTCCTTCTTGGGAAATAAATGGGGAAATTAATAGTGGTACTCGCGACTTGAATGAATTAGCAATAATGACAAACTATCAAGGAGATTCTAATTTTTGATAAATCTTTTTTTAGTTTTTTTATCCAACTGTTGTCTAGTATGGCATTCCCAATTTTTATCTTTATCTGGAAAATCATCTCTATAGTGGCCACCCCTACTCTCTTCTCTAAATAGACAAGCTTTTAATAAAGTCATAGTTGTTATTTGTCTATTCTTCAAATCAAGTAAAAGATTTAGTACCCTCCTATTTGGTTCACTAAGTTTAATTCTTTGATCAAATCTTATTGTTTCAAGACTTTTTAAAAAATCATTTTTATTTAATTGAGTCATTTCATCTTGAATATTATCAAGAAATTTGCTCATATTGGCCTCATTTCGAGATACTCCTAAATTTGACCAGCATAATTTTCTTAAATCATCAATTTTTTCTGCAACTATAGAAATTTGATCTTCTTTAGGATCTTCAATATCTAATTCTTGGAATGATTTATCACATTTTAGAAATTTAGGAGGATCATTCAAAATAATTGAAGACATTTTTCTTGCAAAAACAAGACATTCCATCAGTGAATTACTTGCTAATCTATTAGCACCATGAACACCCGTTGAAGCAACTTCCCCTACAGCGTATAATCCTTTTCTTGTAGAAGAAGCATTTAAATCAGTTTTTACACCTCCCATCCAATAGTGAGCTGCAGGAGCTACAGGAATAACCTCATTTAAAGGATTAACGCCATAATCCAGGCATCTACTTAGGATAGTGGGAAAACGCTCTACAATTTTTTCAGGATCAATATACCTAAGATCTAAGCCAACATAATCTACATCATTATCATACATATTCTTCATGATTGCTCTACTTACTTGATCTCTAGAAGCCAAATCACGATTTTTTAGGTTTTTAACTGGGCTTTCACCATTTTTATCAACCAAGATAGCTCCTTCTCCTCTAAGTGCCTCAGATATTAAGAAACAAGGTGCTCCATAAAATTTTAAAGCGGTTGGATGAAATTGAACAAACTCCAAATCTTCAATAGCAGCACCTGCTTTCCATGCAAGAGCAATACCTTCTCCAGAAGATTGAGCAGGATTAGTTGTATTAGTAAATAAATGCCCACCTCCACCTGTGGCCAAAACAACCGCTCTCGATTGAATCCAATATAAATTCGCTCCATCAAGAACCTGAACTCCTTTACATTCTTCATTTTCAACAAGAAGTTCAGTTACTCTTACACCCCTACAGTGAAGAATATTTTTTTTATTTTCAACATGATCTTCTAAAACTTCAACTAATGCTCTACCAGTACGATCTTTTACATGCAAGACTCTTCTTCGAGAATGAGCTGCTTCTAAAGTAGTAGCTAGTTGATCAGAACTTTGATCAAAAATCATGCCTAAATTCTGCAACCTATCGACGCAACCTGGGGCTTCTTTGACTAGCATTTCTACAGCTTGAAAATCACATAGCCCATCCCCTGCCTTTAAAGTATCGTCAGCATGAAGATCAAATGAATCATCATCCCTAATAACGGATGCTATACCTCCTTGAGCCCATCTACTAGAAGATACCTTGCTAGTGTTTCTATTTAAAAGAAGCACTTTAAAATTCGCGGGTAATTCAAGGCAAGTCATAAGTCCTGCAGCTCCAGCGCCTATAACGATTACATCCCAATTATTTATTGGAATCGTTTCTTGCGAAAATGGTGGCCTAAGCATTAAACCAATCCACTAAATGTTGGTTGCAGAATTGCTAGAAAAATAAAAATACCATCAACAATTAGTGTCGTTTGAATTACATAACTAGAGACTAATAGTGCTTTACCGTTAGTTGTATTAATAGTCGCAGAATCAAAAATTTCTTTTGAAATAAACCAAATTATTAATGCAACAAAAGCAATAATAGATAATGATTTTATTTGAATAAGATTCTCTGAGGTTTTTTGTAGAATTAGAGGAGCAGTTTCAGAATCTGCTGTAATGACCTGCCTCCATTGATCCATTATTCCGATCAAAAATATTGTAATGTCAGTTACTGCAGTTCCAAACAAAGAAGAGATATAAAAACTAGAACCTATTTTCCAATTAGTACCAAGGCCAATTAAAGCAAGTGGAAGAACTACAGCTTCAACAGGAATATGCAGGATGGGATATGGACTTAACCATCCCCAGAATAAACATCCACCGAGCCAACTCCCAGATACACCAAGGAGTAATGAACTGACAATAAACCATTTATTTGATGGTTTTTTATATAAAACAAATGCTCCCAAGAGGATTACAAAAGTAAAACAAAGGGCACTAATTGGTTCAAATCTGACCCAAGGGGCTTGAATAAATATAGGTAAAATTACAAAAAAAGAAGCCCACAATCTTAAAGAAATTGGCCTTGATAAAAAAGTACTTTCATATGAATCAACTCTTTTATTCAATTCATAGTTCAAGCTATCTTTCACATCTAAATTTTTTTTAATTAATTCTTTCAATGAATAAATTTTTAACCAATTTTAAATAATTTTAATCGTGGTTTAAAAAACTGCGAATGCAGTATTTTAGTAAATCAAGTGTCCTTAATTTCACCATAATATTGAGTATTTTAAAAGTATTTAATACACTTTGAGTCATTTATGAGTTTAAAATAAATATAAAGACTAATATTTGGAATTTAATTGTGTGGCAAGAAATTAATTACAGAGAAGATCCTAACGATCTAATGGTTCCTAATATTGCTTATAAAATAAATCCTGCAGAAATTGAAAGTGTCGAAGCTAATTCTATTGCTGAAGAAATAGGATTTGAATCAGGTGATTCAATAATTAGCATTAATGGAAAAAAACCAAGAGATTTAATTGATTATCAGATTCTCATTAGTGAAGAATTTTTAAACATATCAGTTTTAGATAAAAATCATGAAATTCATAATATAAATATTGAAAAAGATCAAGACGTAAATTTAGGCATAAATTTTAAAGATGCATTGTTTGATTCAATCAAGCAATGCAATAATAGATGTCCATTTTGTTTTATAGATCAACAGCCAAGCGGTAAAAGGAAAAGTCTTTACATAAAAGATGATGATTACAGATTAAGTTTCCTTTATGGGTCTTATCTAACTCTTACGAATTTAAAAAAAGAAGATTGGGAAAGAATTTCAAGGCAAAAACTATCCCCACTTTTTATTTCTGTTCATGCTACTGATCCAGATACTCGAGAAAAATTACTAAAAAATAAAAAAGCGGGGATAATTCTTGATCAAATCTCCTGGTTTGAAAAAAACTCTATTCAAATTCATGCTCAAATTGTGGTGTGCCCAGATATAAATGATGGGGAAATTCTTGAGAAATCAATTTTAGAACTTGCAGACTTCTACAAAAAATCATCTCAAACAGTACTTTCAGTTGCAATAGTTCCTGTAGGACTTACAAAATTTAGACCTGAAAATGATGGATTAAAATCAGTAAGCTCGGAATATGCAATAAAAACCATTAAACAAGTGGAAAGGATTCAAGCCTGTTTACAAAAAAGCCATGGGACTCGTTTTTGTTGGCTAGCAGACGAATGGTATTTAATTGCAGGCAAGACTTTACCAAAGTACAACACCTACGAGAATATGCCTCAAGAATCTAATGGAGTTGGCTCAATTAGAAGCTTTCTAAAAATATTAAGTCAGAAGACTAAAAATCTACCCCAAACAGTAGAAAAGCAAAAAAAAGTTAGTTGGATTGTTGGTAAATTAGTTTATGAGGCCCTTATTCCTATAGTGGAGAAATTAAACTTAATTGATGGGTTGACAATTAATTTATACGGTTTACCAAGTATTTATTGGGGACAAGAGCAAGTAGTTACTGGACTTCTAACTGGAGAAGATCTAATTTATGGACTACAAAATAAGGATTTAGGAGAGTGTATCTACATACCATCAATCATGTTAAAAATTAATACTGATTTGTTTTTAGATGATAAAAATATTAAAGAAGTAGAAAATCAATTGAATACGGAAATTCACGTTCTAGATGGTTCTAATGATATTATAGATACTTTAATTGGCAAATCTAATAAAACAAATCACATAAAAAATGCTTAAAAAAGTTATAAATCCAATCTTATTTTTGCCTCTTACTCTATTTATTAACTCTCTAGAAATAAAAGCCAACGAAAAACAAGGATTTATAGATAAAGTTTTAGAAGAGAAATCAAATAATCCTTTTATAAGTTATGAAGAGATAGAAAAAATTGTCTTAAATAATCAGGAATTAAGATCATTAAAAAATTTAGTTACTTCTGCAAGATTTAATCTCTCGAGTCAAATTGCTCAAAGATATCCATCCTTAGATCTTCAAGCCAATGGGTTTCCAAAATATGTAGCAGGTAAAAATAAAAATAGCAATTCAGCGACTTTAAAAACTTCACAATTTTCAGCTAATCCCTCTCTTAATATTAAATGGGATTTAATTGACCCTCTTAGAGGATCGGAAATTAAAATTGCCAGAGATAATTACAAAATTGCAGAAAATAATTATGAGATTAAGAAAAAAGACTTAATTCAAGAAGCTAAAATAAGATATCACAAATTCCAAAAATCATATCAAGATATTCAAAATAAGACCTTTACAGTTAATTTATCAATCACAAGTTTAGATAATGCTTTAGCAAAGTTAAATGCCGGCATTGGTACAAAATTTGAAGTTCTTGAAGCAGAAGCTCAATTATCTCGAGATAAACTATCTCTCAATGAAAAAAAAATAGAACATAAAATTAATAAAATTTCTCTCAAAGAGATTCTTAACATCAAGGGGGATTTCGAAATTAATAAAGAACAAAATCTAACAGGTTTCTGGAATCATAAACTGAATAAGAATATTACTGAAGGTTTAGATAAAAATCTTTCTTTAAAAAACCTCCTCCTTCAAAAATCTATTAAAAAGAATCAAGCAAAAAGTTTTTTATCACAAAATAAACCAAATATTTATATCAGCAACTCTTTAGCAAGTACATTTTCCAAGGGTGACTCTCTTTCAACTAATATTGACTCTAAAGAATCTGGATCTAACTATACAAATACAATCAGTTTAAATTTTGCATGGAGTATTTTTGATGGCGGACAGAATAAAAACTCTTCCAAATCAAAAATAGCAGATGCAGAATCTGATAAATATGCTTATAAAAATCTAAAAAATGTTTTGAAAACGAACATTAGCAAAGCATATTTGAATCTCAGACTAAATGAAGAGAAAATTATTTCTTCTCTCAAAGAAATTGAATCTAGCAAAGAATCTGTAAGGCTTTCCAGGCTAAGATACGATGTTGGTATATCAACTCTCAAAGATGTACTTGTAAGACAAAGTGAATTAAGTAATGCAAAATCAAAAAATATCAATGCGCTATATAATTACAATTTGAATCTAGATGAATTAAAAAGATTAACTTTTCTTGAAATAAGTAAAAATTGTATAAATAACAATAACAATAACAATAACAATAATAATAAAAATAAAGATACCCAATCTATTTGCAATATTTCAAAATGAATCCAACAAATTTAACTAATAAGCAACTTAGTGAATTAGATTCTCTATTTGAATTAGTTAGTCAACGTCAAATAAAAGATTTTGGAAATATTAGTGCGAGCAGTAAAGCAGACGGATCATTAATCACTAGTTGTGACTTATGGAGTGATAAAACAATAGTAGATGGTCTAGCTTCAATAGCTCCAAATGAGGGAGTCCTTAGTGAAGAAGGGGGTAAGTCTATTCCTAATACAAAAGCATATTGGGTGGTCGATCCACTTGATGGAACAACGAATTTTGCTGCAGGTATTCCATACTGGTCCATATCAGTAGCAAGGTTTGTAGATGGTAAACCTCAATCTTCTTTTTTGATAATTCCTACTTTGAAAAAAAAGTTTGTATCCATTAAAGAAAAAGGTGTTTGGTTAAATAACCAAAAAATTGAACCTAAGAATAACCTGAAAACCGAATGCGTATCTTTGTGTAGTAGATCCATCAAAATACTCCAAAAAAAACCAAACTCAATATTTCCTGGAAAAATCAGACTCTTAGGTGTATCGAGTTTAAATCTCACAAGTGTAGCCATGGGACAAACTTATGGAGCAATAGAATCAACTCCAAAGATATGGGACATTGCAGCAGCCTGGCTTTTATTAGAAGAACTAAATTGTTCTATAGAGTGGTTAGAAACAGATCCTTCAAATTTAATATCAGGACAAAACTTGAGCGATGTAAATTTTCCATTAATTGCTTGTAGATCAACAGAAAAAATTGAGATCTTAAAGCCATGGGGTAATTTATTATTGGAAAAATAATTAAACCATCAATAAATAATTGCTTGAAAAATTTCCTAATTAGATACAATAAAAATAAATGAAATTAATATTTGAAGAAAATTAATATGCAACGAAGTTCAGCTTGGATAATAAAAAGTTTGTGGGGAGCTTGTGAAAGATGGAGCAAATCTGATTGCATTGATCTAAGTGCTGCATTTGCTTACTACACACTACAATCATTTTTTCCTATTCTTCTAATTTCTCTTTCAATAGCATCATGGTTCTTAGGCAAACAAGAGGGCTTAGATCAAGAAATAATTTCTATTGCTGCCCAAGTTTTACCTCCTTCAGTAGTTGAATTAGTAGAAACAACATTATTTAATTTAATTGATCAAGGTTTTGGAGCGGGTATTCTTGGAGCTATGTTTTTGCTTTTTACAGCAGGTAATGCATATTTATCTCTCCAAAGAGGTTCAGATAGGCTTTGGGAAGACGAACTCCCCTCCAAAAAGGTAAATTCTGCTTGGAGAGACCAAGCTTCGAGATTTCTCCGTAATAGAGTTGAAGCTTTTTTAATAGTATTCTTTATTGGATTTTTAATGGTATTAGATCAGATTAGTGCAAATCTAAGAATGATACCAAGTAACGTTTTAGAAAATATCTCAAAATCTAATAATTTAATTTCTACTTTATTTCTCAAGTTACCTCTTTTACAAGTTGGTCAATTTGCAATCCCATTAATTGGCTTTTCTTTAATGGCTCTTTTATTACAAGCTCTCTTACCAAGTAGAAAAGTGCCGTTGAAACCATTATTGCCTGGATCTATTCTGATTGGAATTGGTCTAACAACCTTGAATTTAGCAGTAAGTAAAAGTATTCTTTCGCTTGGCGCTAGATTTCAAGCATATGGTTTTATTGGAGGTTTTCTTGTACTTACATTATGGGTCTGGCTTTTGGGCGTGATTTTATATTTTGGTCAATGCTGGAGTGTGGTTATTGCTAGTATGTCTCTATTAAATAGAAGAAGAAACAGACCTTATAGGTAATATGAATGATTTTTTAAAAGTTAATAAGAATTTCCTTACCTATTCGTTAATATTGATCATAGTAACTGCTATTTTTGGTATTAATTTTTTAATAAGCTTTCTAGGTAATATACTAATACTTTTGTTTCTTATCCCCCTTTTTATATTTCTTTTAATTTTTGTAGGATTTAACTATTACAAGTCAAAATTTAATCAATGTAGTAATTGCGGTGCAATATCTCTAGGATTGAGTGATACTTGCATAACTTGTGGAGCAGATTTAAATGATATTAACAAAAGAAATCAATTTGATAAAAAACCGAGTGAAAGCACTATTGAAGTGAAAGCAGAAGAAATTAAATAAGAATTAACCAATTCCAATTTGTCTAAGGATACTTTGACCAGTAATTAATTCAGTACCAAGACCAATCAAAATTCCCATCATCGCCATACGACCATTCCAAGTTTCAGCAAAATTAACAAAGCCAAATCTTGGTTGATTTTCTTCATTCATAATTAACTATATTGCTATCTAACTATATTAACGTTTTGAGGAGAAATTTATGATAAATAATTAATTATTTAATATGTCTGACACCATCAACAGGTCGATACTCATCTCCGGTTAATTCCTCATATACAATTGCTGGCAATCCTGTTTCAAACATTGTTTGCAAGGCTTCCTTTAACATAGGATTCCATCCTCCAGTACTAACTTTGCCATGTCTTACTGTCCAATCCCAAGTGCCTTTAAGATCTCTGGGCAATCTACCTTCTCTATCTCTTCGAGCGACTAAGTCTAAAGATTCTACTAACCCAACAATAATTGGATTTTTACCATAAGAAGGTGTAAGGCTTAGTTCAAGCCTTACAGGATCATCTTTTACTATTTTTAATCTAAACCTGGGGGGTAATTTAAGTGATCTTATGACAGATGAGACAATTTTTGTTCTTAATTCCAATTTTTTTACCTTAAATTTTAAATTCGATTAGTCAGTTGCTGAACCCTTTTCTTCTAGGGTAGAGTCATTATCATTTGAGAATCTTACTGTTAATAGTTCCTCATCTGTTATGTTGCCTGATTTATCTAAAAGTTCTGGATGTATTGTGTACTTTTTTTGTTGAAATTCTGGTTTATTGTAACGTTTATTTTCTGTACTAGTTATACCCCAGCCATTGGACATTACTTTAAAAGCTTTCCAAACTAAGTAGGTTAAGGCTGCAGAATATATAATTGGAAATAAAATAGACATCTAAATTTATAAATTAGTTGGTTATATGTTTAATATCATAGCCCGAAAAAAAGTAATTTAGCCATTTAAAATTAATAAATTTTTCTCTTAACTACATTAACTTTTTTTTAGTAGTTATAGTAAAGGTAGATTAATGATGCTTATTTAATGCATTCAAAGAGAATAAAAGTTCAAAATTGAAAATTTATAGTCAAAAACAATTACTATTATTTTTGTTAATTTTAATGGGTATTTTATGTCCATCATATTTAAGTTCGGAACCATTAATTAAACCAAGATTTAATAAAGTTCATACATATTCAGATAAATCTTTCATTACTAAAGCTGTAGAGAAAACAGGTTCTTCTGTAGTGACAATTAATACCCAAAGATATGTGAAAAAAAGGGTACCTCAAAGGAATTCTCAACTATTTTTAGACCCATATTTTGATAGATTTTTTGGATTAGATTTACCTTACGATAATCAACCAAGGATAGAGCAAAGCCAAGGGAGTGGATTGATATTCTCAGACGGACTTGTAATGACTAATGCTCATGTCGTAAATGGATCTGATAAAGTTGTTGTTGGATTAACTAATGGCAAAAAATTAAAAGCAAAACTTGTTGGTCAAGACTTTTTTACTGACATCGCAGTGCTGAAGATCGAAGGAGAAGGACCTTGGCCAATAGCAAAATTGGGTGATTCTACAAAAGTTAAAGTTGGTGATTGGGCAATCGCAGTTGGAAATCCATTTGGACTAGAAAACACAGTAACTCTGGGTATTATTAGTAATTTAAAAAGAAATGTCACTCAATTAGGAATATACGATAAAAAACTTGAACTAATTCAAACAGATGCCGCTATCAATCCTGGAAATTCTGGAGGTCCACTATTAAATAGCAATGGAGAAGTAATTGGAATTAATACTTTAATAAGATCAGGTCCAGGAGCAGGCTTAAGTTTTGCAATCCCAATTAATAAAGCTAAGGAAATTGCATATCAACTAATAAATAATGGAAAAGTAATACATCCTATGATTGGAATAAGCCTCACAAATGAAAGTAGTTTTGAAGAAAATAATAATTCCGTAAAAGTCAGTTATGTAGTGCCAAATAGTCCAGCTGAAAAGAGTGGAATCAAAGTAAACGATATAATCATCAAAGTTGGTAATAAAGATATTAAAAAAAGTGCAGATGTAATAAGCCAAATAAGTAATAATGGTATTAATAAACAAATAAAAATATTATTAAAGCGCGGAAATAAATTTATTAGTTTAAAAGTAAAACCAACTGATATTACAAATTTACAAACTAAATAAGACTTTTATATATGATTTCTTTTAAGTATTTCCACGCACCTAGAAATACATTTACCATCTTTTATATCACAGGTTGAAATGCATTCAAAGTAACTTTCAATTGGATCAGAAATTAGCAACTGTTTATCTTTTAAATCAAAATCTTTCATATGAGAATTAAAACTTATTTTTGTATTTTTAAGGTTAAACAAAAACAGTAAACTATGTAAAGATAAATGAGTGTTCTTGCCTAGCTAATTATAAAGTTTGTTAAAAAAATCAAATTTTTTTAACAAAGTTCTATGACTAATTTTTTTGCTTATTATTCTTTTCTAAAAAATATTCATAATTACCATGATATGAGAATAACTTTGAATTTTTAATTTCAACAATTCTATTTGCAACCTTTGAAATAAAATATCGATCATGTGAAATTATTAATAATGAACCTTTGTAATTTTTAATTGCCAATTCTAAATTTTCTTTAGATTGAAGATCCAAATGATTAGTTGGTTCATCCAATAACAAAAAATTACTCGGAATCATAATCATAAGGGCCAATGCTAATCTTGCCTTTTCTCCGCCACTGAGTTGCTTAATAAATTTAAAAACAGTTTGATTTTGAAAGCCAAAACCTCCTAAAAATGTTCTTACTTTTTTTTGTGACCATTCTGGAGATTTATTACATATTAAATCAATAACTCTTTCCTCAAGTGGTAGTGCTTGAGCTTGGTTCTGTTCATAATAGCTAATAATTATATTATGTTTTCCAAGATTAATTTCTCCAATTTCAGGAGATATTTTTTTCATAATAATTTTAAACAATGTAGATTTACCACAGCCATTAGGTCCTAATATTGCTATTTTTTCTCCCGAAGAAATCCTTAAATTCACATCTAAAAAAAGAATTTTATCCTCATAACTTTGAGACAAATTTTTGATATTAAGGACTAATTTTCCTGAGCGCGGACATTCTGGAAAATTAAAAGCGGGACTTTTTGATTTAGTTTTAGGAGCTTCAATTATAGAAATCTTTTTTAATTGTTTTTCTTTACTCTTGGCTTGAGAACTTCTAGTCGCACTAGCTCTAAATCTATCTATATACTTCTTCTGGATCTCAATTTCTTTTTGTTGTAATAGATATGCTTTATTTTGTGATTCTTCATTTAAAGATTTCTGTTCCACAAAAAAAGAATAGTTCCCATTATAAATTTCAGATACTCCTCTATCTATGAAAATTATTTTTTTACATAATTTATCTAAAAAATATCTATCATGACTAATTATAATTATCGCAATTTTAAGAGACAATAAATATTCTTCCAACCAGAAAATAGTATCTAAATCTAAATGATTTGTTGGTTCATCAAGTAAAAGTAAATCAGGTTTTTGTAAGATTATTTTTCCAAGTGCAATTTTCATCTGCCAACCACCCGAAAAATTGCCAACTAATTTATCAGCATCTTCTTTAGAAAAGCCTAACTTTGGCAAAATCTTGTCTACATCAGATTGCATTTTATAGCCGCCTAAAGCTTCAAATTTTGCTTGATATTTCGAAAGTTTATTCACTAATATTTCTAATTTGTCGGAATCTTTTTTTAAATCTAATGATTTCATTTTATTCTCAATTTCTATAAGTTTATTAGACACAATTTTTATATCTTTAAAAGAACTTTCTAATTCCTCTCTGACTGAACAATTGAAGTTACAATCTAACTCTTGTTTTAAATGAGCAATTCTAGGATTCCCCTCTTTGATGATGGTTCCACTTGTTTGATCTTCCTCTCCAATTAAAATTTTAAATTGAGTTGATTTACCTGCTCCATTGGAACCAACTAAACCAACTTTTTCTCCTTTCTTAATCTCCCAATTAATATTTTTTAAAACAACATCTGTAGAATAAATTTTGCTTATACCTTCGAATCTAATCACTTTTTTTTAAAATAGAATTTACAAAATCAGATGCTTATTTACTAAACAATATTTTGTGGAATAAACTTAATTTATGAAAAGAATAGAACAAATTGCAGTAATTTTCATAGCTGCGGCACTTGCTATTCCAAGTTATTGGTTTTTTTGGACTTTGGCTGGTGGAGGTGGCTACAACAAAAGGATAAAACCTATGACTAATCAAAACAATAATTATTCGGAACCTCTCTCTAAAGACCGCCTCGAGCCTTAACTAACCACATTTTAGTTGCCTCATCATCAATAGAACTCAAATATTCAATAACCTCTTCTTTGGTAACAGAAATATTTAACTCTTTGCCAATATCGCATATTTTGTCTAAGGCTTTTTTGGGATTAGTTAAGGCTGTCATAAACAAACTTTGTTTCTTTTTGGAATCGTTCGCTATCAACTTATAGAGCTTTTCTGCATTACTGGACATTTTTTTTAAAAATCTATTTATTAATAGATTATTACTTCAAGCTACATTTTTTTCACTATGTTTATTAAAAGATAAATCATTGTCTGTATCTTTGATTTCTTTTGCTGATGCATCTGCCATACTTCTTGCATCCAAACATAAAACCTTTCTTAGTTTCGCAAAGTTAGCTGCATGAGATTTTCTACCATCTTTTTGAGCATAATACTCAGACTGTTGAAGAATATGGTGAAGATGAGTTAACAAATATGGACTAATTACAGCTGATACCAAAACATCACTATTTTCATTATCGTGACATTCAGAATTCACTAATCTTTTTTTCGGTTTATCAATTATCGACCTTTTTGGAGAATCAATTTTTCTTGAATTTTTCATAGGACAATAAAACAATTAATTGATACGGACATAAATTTCCTTACTAATAATATACACAAAGATAGTATCCTTGACTAACTGTGTATACTAATAAGTAACAGTTATCAACTTTGCCTCATGGCTACCCGCCAAAACTCAACTAATGGGAAGCCTAAATCCCCCAGAATTCAAGTAGTCCTTCCAGAATTAATATGTGAGCAATTAACTATTTTGGCCAATAATGAATCTAGGACTGTAAGTAATATGGCAAAAGTGTTAATACAAGAGGGTATAAAAAAATATTTCGAAAAAGAAAGTAAATCACCTGTTTCAGAAGCTAATTTAAATACTGATAAATTTAGAGATGAACTTGAAAAACAAAGCGTAAGAAGATTAAAAAGAGCTCCTCAAAGGATTAGATACTATAAAAAATCTGATTAAAAATAATTAATTTTGAGGCAATTTCTGTAAATCTACAGTTTTACCCATGACTACCAAAATATTTCCTCTTTCCAAAATATATTTTGCTGGAGGATTAACTGTTAACTTTTCAGCAGGTCCTGCAGCAAGAACATTTACTAAATAATTTTTCCTCAAATTTAAATCTCTTAAAGATCTTCCAATAAATTCCTCTGGAACAGTTATTTCATCTATACCAGTTTGATTATCTAATTCCAATCTTTCGATTAGGTTTGGTCTTACAAGTTCTAAACCTAATCTTTCTCCTTGCATCCTAGATGGGAAAACAACTTTATCTGCACCTACTCTTTTTAACATTTTTTCGTGCAAGTCACTGGTAGCTCTCGCTATTACTCTTTTCACTTTGCTACCTTCACTATCCTTAGCAATAAGAGTTGTAGTTATACTTGCTTCAATAGGTTCACTAATACCCACTACAACAGTATTCATTTCAAGAATTCCCGATTCCTTCATAGACTCTTCATCAGTACAATCTACAACTCTCGCTTCTATCGAAGGTTCTAATTGCCTTAAATCATCAATAGCTTTTTCCGAATAATCTGCAGCCAAAACATCAGCACCATTACTAATAAGTTCTCTGCAAACTGCGGTTCCAAATCTTCCAACGCCTACAACTGCAAAAGTGAGTGCTTCATTTTCTCTTTTTTGAGACCACTGCCACCAATCAGCCATAATAAAAATCAGTCAAATCTAAACATAAAGATCAGCCCTAGGATAGCCAATTCTCTTTTGTCTATCTATTCTACTCTTATAAAGGGCCTGCCAAAGTGCACTTAAAAGCAAAAGGATCCCAAGTCTGCCCACAAACATACCAACAATAAGAATAAATTGACCAAAATGATTTAATTTTGCCGTTAACCCAATATCAAAACCAACTGTTGCAAATGCAGATATGCAAGTGAACAGAATTTCTAGGAATGTGAATGATTCTTTTTTTACAAAAGTATTAGTTGTACTAAGCAACATTGCCATTAAAAGAACAAAAAGCAAAGATCCAACTGTGATTCCAACTGCCTTTAGAATAACTTTATCTGAAATTAATCTATTGCTAATAATTACATCTTTCTGACCTCTTAAAGTTGATCTAGTTGCAGCCATTAAAGCAATAAATGTAGTTGTTTTTATGCCTCCACCAGTACCTCCTGTACTTGCTCCAATAAACATAAGCGTCATTAATAATAAGAGGCCCGTATCTGAGATAGAGTTCAAAGAAATCGGAAAATTTGTAAAGCCTGCAGTTCTTGCACTAACTGTTTCGAAGATAGATGACATTAACCGTTCAAACAAATTTAAATCATTAAAAAATTGACTATTTAGCAATGACTCAGTGATAAAGAATCCTAATGATCCGAACAATATTAGAGATAAACTTGTCCTAATAACTAGTCTGGAATGAAGGCTTAATTTCTTATAAGAAAGATTTTTTTTATGACTCCAAATATCATCAATAACCCGCCAACCCAATCCACCCATAACAATGAGAAAAACAAAAACAATATTAACCAAATAATTTGTTCTATAGTCTTGAAGACTATTTGACATTAACGAAAATCCTGCATTGTTATATGCAGAAATACTGTGAAAAATCGAGGACCATAGTCTTTCCCAATTATTTTGAATGTCTACAAACCCAAAAGAATATAAGACAATTGCACCCAAAGATATAATACTAATCGCAGTAATAGCAATGCTTTGAAAAGTTCGACCAATTCCTCCAACTCCAAATTCATCTAAAGTCTTTCCTTTATCTAATCTAGTTCTTAGCTTTGTTCCCTTTACAACAAACCCTTGTAAAAATGTTGTAATGGCCATTAATCCTAGACCACCTGATAAAAGCATAAAAGCTAAGAAAACTTGGCCAAAGAAATTTAAATCAACACCAATATCTATTATGGTTAAGCCAGTAACGGTTATTGCAGAAGTAGATGTAAAAAATGCTTCCCACAAACCAACATTTGAAGATGAACATAATGGAGAGCTCAAAATTAAAGTTCCAAGGCAAATAATAAACAAGCCTGTAACAATAGTAAATTGAGGTACAGATAGCTTTTTGTAAGCATCTTTTAACTTATAAACTGAGAATGGGAATTTCACGATATTACCCGTAATTTAAAATTATCAATGCTGGCACAGTAAATGACATTATAAGTGTTAATCCAGCTCCATATTTTGCGATATCAAAAAATCTATATCTTCCAGGACCATAAACCATTAAATTTGTTTGATAACCCATTGGAGTTAAGAAAGATTGACTTGCACCGAATAAAACAAGCATTATTAAAGCGCTTGGTGAAATTTCTAAAACATTTGAGAATTCAATAGCAACAGGCAAAATCAAAGCAACCGAAGCAGCATTACTTATAAATTGCGTAAGAATAACTGTAGACACAAAAATTACAACTAGTGCAAAATAAAGAGGCATTCCGTTAAGGGCAAAGTTTAGATTAACTGCAATTACATCTGCTAATCCAGTTATCTGCATAGCTACACTAAAACACGATAAAGATCCCAGCAATAAAATGACGTCTAACCTAATTGATTTTTGTATCTCTGCAGGTCTTAAACATCCACAAGCAACCATTGCAATCACTGCCAAAAGAACTGAACCTACTAATGGAATATTAGAAACCGAAGGCAAAACCACCATTCCTATTGCAATTGCAATCGATATAGGTTTTTTTATCAAAAAAGGTAAGTCATCTTCGAATTGATCTAAAATAAGCAAATCATTACTAGCTTGTAAACCTCTTATTGAATCAAGCGGTGCTTGCAATAATAAAACATCTCCAGCTCTTAAAACAGCTTGGCCTAATCTCTCTTGAACAGTTTGTTGACCTCTTCTTAATGCTAAAACTGTTGCATTATGACGCTGCCTAAATCTTAATTCTCTCAAACTTGCACCGGCTAAAGTTGAACCAGCTGGTAACAAGGCTTCAAAAGTCTTAGTACCTTCATCATCTGAGAAAATATTCGCCCCATCGAAAGATGTTTTGTTTTCTCCTAAAAGAATAGTATGTTCCTGCTGCAGCCTAAATAAGTCTGCCCTTGTAACGCGGATTATTAATCTATCATCCGGTTCAATCTTTCTATCAGCCAAAGGAGGAAGAATAACTTTTCCATTTCGTTGCAATTCCAGAACATCAACGTCAAATCGTCTTTGCAATCTACTATTTCTGACAGATTGTCCAACTAATTCTGAACTAGAGGGAATAGTAACTTCGGTAAAATATACATTCATATCACCATTTTTAATAAACTCCTTATCTCTCCCTCTGTCTGGCAAAAGCATGTCAGAAACTAGAATCATATAGGTTGTACCTATAAGCCATACAGGAATTCCTATTGATGTCAAACTAAATAATTCCAAACCTCCATAACCTAATTGTTGACTAATATCACTGACAAGAAGATTTACTGAGCTACCTAATAATGTCAGAGTTCCACCGAGTAAAGTAGCAAAAGAAAGAGGTAATAAAACTTTTGATGGTGATATATTTCTTCGCTCGCACCAACTTTCAATTAAAGGTAACAAAGATGCTACTACTGGAGTATTAGGTACAATTCCAGATATTGGAGCAATCAAAAAAGCTATTAAAGAAATTAATTTCCTTGGAGTTCGAATACTTTCAGAAGAAATCAATTCTCTGACTCTATCTAAGGCACCACTTTTAAATAATGCTGAGGAAACTGCAAATAAACCCATAAGGGTAATTAAAGAAGGGCTACCAAATCCAGCTAAAGCTTTTTCAGGAGAAAGAACCCCAGTAGATATAAATATTCCGACACATAACAAACCAGTCAATTCTGGTGCAATAGTATTTCTAATAAACAAAATTATTGACATTATTAAAACAACTACCGTTATAAACGCATCAAAATTATTACTAACTACTGCAATTAAATTCATACAAAACTTATTTAACTCAATATACCCAAAAACAATATTTCAAAAAAGTTTAATTCAAATAATCTTTTTTAAGAAACTTTTTAAAAATAGATTTTTTTTGGAATATCCATGAAGATGCAGATTTTAAGCTTTCTGTAATATCAGGCAACTTGGAAGCATATATAAGTCTTCTTGCTTCAAAAGCCAATTTCCCAGATAAAGTAACCCCAAGCCCAGAAATTGAAGCTTCGCCTATTCCTAAGCTAATCATTTCACCGTTGTCTTTAAATTCAAAGGGTAAAGGATCTTTTCCTTGAATTAAAAGTTCTAAATTATTAGCAAGATGATTTCCTTCCTGCATAGCGACCTGAGCAGTTATGGGTAAATCCTCCATTCCTTCAATAACTGAAATATCACCAATAGCAAAACAGTTTTTATGATTTTCTATTTGCAAATAAGTATTAACTAAAATTCTTCCAAATTTTTTTGTTATTTGATCAGTTTCTAAGTAAGACAAGTTAGGCTTAACACCTGCTGTCCAAATAACAATATCTTTATCCAAGGAAGTTATTCCAACATCGCTAGAAATACTAATCTTAGTTTCTGAAACTTCTTTAACTATGGAATTCAAAAGAACGTTGATTTTTCTTTTTTCTAATGCCTTCTCTGCTTGTTCTCTATTGAAAATTTTGTTTTTATTTAAAATTTCGTTTGATTTTTCTATTACATTAATTTCAAATTGGTCTGTAAATATATCTTTAATTTTGCATGCCAACTCGATTCCAGAGGGACCACCTCCAACTATGAATAACTTCTTATGCAACGCAGTATCTTGTGATTTTTTTAAAAAAGAATTTAATTTATTTAAATCATGCACGTCATTAAAAAAATAACAATTTTCATCTACACCTTTTATGAAAAAACTATTTGGAATAGATCCTGTACAGATAACGAGATACTGATAACTTAATTTTAATTCGTCACTAAATTCAAGAATATTTTCTTTGAAGGAAATCTTGGTTAAACAATTTCTTAAAAAAGTTATACCGGCATCAGAAAAAATATTTGCAAATTTTGGGGTGGCTTCCCAACTTCTTATTTCTTTACTTAAAACTTCGTACATTAAAGGTTTAAATATAAAATTAGTTTCAGAATCAACCACAAGAATTGGTAAAGAAGGATTAAGATTCTTTAAATTCAAAGCAAATGTCATACCTGCAAAACCTGCTCCAACTATTACTATTGGTTTTTGTATTGATTCCATTAATGAAATATTGTTATGCGTATATGTATTATTAAACTATACGAATAATTTTTAAATTGAGCGAAATAAAATTAAACTCATAATCAAACTGAAGAATGATTGAAAAAATACACAAAGATATTCAAACTAACTTGAGGAAATATAATCAAGAGCTTGTAGATATAAAGCCTCAAGGAATGCTTACATGGGGTTATGAAAAGTTTGATAATCAATTTGCCATTACAACAAGTTTTGGTATACAGTCATCAGTCCTTTTAGATATGGTTAGCAAATTATCTCTACAAAAAAAAATCAAAATATTTTGGATAGATACAGGTTACCTTCCTCCAGAAACATACCATTACGCTGAAAAGCTTATTGATAATTTATCCCTAGAAGTTGAAGTTCTACAAAGTGAATTATCTCCAGCAAGAATGGAGGCCAAATATGGAAAACTTTGGGAAACAAAAAAAGAGAGTGATCTAGATAAGTATCATGAATTGAGAAAGATAAAACCTCTAGAAAATGGTCTAGAAAAATATAATATTTCCTGCTGGGCAAGCGGTGTTAGATCAAGTCAAACAGAAAATAGAAACAAAATGAAATTTATAGACGTAATTCGTCAAAGACTCTCGTTAAGACCTTTATTAAATTGGACAAATAAAGATATTTTTTATTATATGGAAGATAATAATTTACCTGCCCATCCACTTTTTATCAAGGGTTATTCTTCTGTAGGAGATTGGCATTCAAGCAGTCCCGATGGTATTGAAACAAAAGGCAGAGATACAAGATTTGGGGGGATTAAACAAGAATGTGGAATACATACTAATAATTAAATTGATCATAGAACAATGGTCTCAGATATAAATTTTCTATTTGTAGGCAATAGTAGGCTTCATTGGGCTAAATATTCTAAAAATCAATCTAAATTCTTCCATACCAAAAAAGAGCAAAAAGTTCCAGAAAATATAGATCTTGATCAATTAATTTGGGCTTCTGTAGGAAAACTACCAAATTTTTTGCTGAAAAAAGAAAATGAAATAAAAACCAAAGATATACAATTATCAAATTTTCCTGATCATTTTGGAGTTGATAGAGCTCTTGCCTGTATTGCCGCTTTAAAAATTATTGAAAACTCTTTCAAAAAAGATTTGCTAATTGCAGATTTTGGAACAATATTATCAATAACAAAATTAAATTCAAATGGATCTATCATTGGAGGTCAACTTCTTCCAGGTTTTCTTACACAATTAAAATCAATGGAACAAAATACAAAAAATCTTAAAGTTCCCAAAAAATATGATATTCCGATCAAAGATTTTTTAATTAATACAGAAGAAGCAATTTTAAAAGGAGTAATCAACTCTCTTACTGGCGTGATAAATAGTTTATTTAATCCCGAAAAGGATATTTTAATAATCTGTGGAGGAGACTCTCAATTAATCACAAAATCTCTAAAAACTAAAAAAGAAAATATTATCAATGCTCCTAATTTAGTTATGGAGGGGATGATTATTCACCACCTATCAGTAAAAAATTAACTTAACCCAAGGTCTGCAATTATATGATCAGCCATTATTGCTGCTTTTACCTTTAAGTAAATTTTTTCGATTTTACCTTCAGTATCAATTAAAAAAGTATTTCTCATCATTCCCATATATTCTTTTCCCATGAATTTTTTTAGTCCATAGCTATCGTAATCAGAAGAAACTTTGAAAGGTTCTGGATCAGTTAAAAGAATAAAAGGTAAATTAAATTTTTCTATAAACTTCTGATGAGAGGATGCATTATCTTTACTAATACCAAGCACAACAATATTATTTTTTTGGAGTAAATCCCAATTCTCTTTAAAATTACATGCTTCTTTAGTACATCCTGGAGTATTATCTTTTGGATAAAAATATAGTATTATTCTTTTACCTTTAAAATCACGAAGAGAAACTTCTTTATCAAAAGAATCTTTTAATTTAAATTCTGGTGCTTTGTCGCCAACCTTAAGAGCCATTGAAATTATTAAATGAGTATGAATATAAAATACCAAAAATTTGGTTTTATGAGATTAAAGGTGTGCAAGATGTCGCAACTAAAGATGTCGCAACTATAGAAGAAATTAAAACTGCAAAAAACCTAACACATTCAAGATCAAAGATTTTCTTAGAAACAAGAGCTTATTTGCGACAATCACTTTCAACACTTTTTGATTTAGACCCCCTAGAAATTCCAATTAATGCTCAACCTGGAGAACCTCCAAGTTTACCCTATGGAATGGGAAATATCAGTTTAAGTCATTGTAAAGATGCTATTACTATAGTCTGGCATAAAGGCAAAATAGGGATAGATATTGAGAGAACAGATAGAGATTTTAACCATATAAAATTTGCAAAAAAATATTTTTTTCATACCAATAAATCAAACCATAATAATTTTTTAACAAAAAATATGGTACTAAACCAATGGTGTGCCGTTGAAGCGGCTATAAAATGGGATCATGGAAAAATAGCTAAAGACATTAAATATTGGCAATTTTTTGAAAAGCAAAAAGAGTTAATTCATAAGAAGAAAAATATACATTTAAATTATTCACAGATTAACTTCCATAATTGGACTATCGCTTTAGCCTACGAAGAAAAAACTTCTTTAAAACCTGAGATTATTTGTTGTTCGAAAAATTTTTAATTTTCTTTTCTTCTAAGCAGTTCTTCATATTGAGTTTTTTCCCATCCATTATCATTTGGTTCCCATATTTTTAAACCTCTTAACGATTTAGGAAGATATTCTTGTACGACCCAATTACCTGGATAATTATGAGGATTGACATAACTAGTAGAATTATTTTTTAAATGAAGTGGAACATCAAAAGTATTGATAGATTTGATTGTCTCAATTGCTTTAAAAATACTTTTCGTACTATTACTTTTTGGAGAAATAGCTAAATATAAAGAAGCCTGCGTTAAAAAATATAGTCCTTCTGGAAAACCAACTCTATCAAAAGCATCACAACAGGATTGTACAACTACTATGGCATTAGGATCAGCTATTCCAATATCTTCACTGGCAGATATAAGTAGTCTTCGAAAAATAAAATTAGGATCTTCACCAGCCTCCAGCATATTCGCAAGCCAGAATAAAGTTCCATCTGGATCTGAACCTCTTATGGACTTGATAAAGGCACTTATTACATCGTAATGATTTTGACCATTTTTATCGTAAACAATATTTTTCTTTTGTAGTGCATCCTCTGCTATTGAGAGATTAATATTGATTTCTTTAGCATCATTTTCAGCAGTTGTTTCTATGGCCATCTCTAGCGCATTAATTAATGTCCTTGCATCTCCTCCAGAAAATTTAATTAAATGACTTATAGCATCTTGAGTTAAATAAACCTTTTTTGAATCTTTTTGTTTTGAATAGTGAGTAATGACTTTTTGTATTATTTTCTGCAAATCATTTTCTGCCAAAGGAATTAATTTAAAAATACGAGACCTGCTAACAAGCGCTTTATTAACAGCAAAGAAAGGGTTTTCAGTTGTAGCACCAATAAAAGTTATAGTTCCATTTTCTATTGAAGGTAATAAAGCATCTTGCTGAACTGATGTAAATCTATGAACCTCATCGATAAATAAAATTGTTTTTCTTTTTGAATTTATTAATCTATCTTTTGCATTAGCGATTTCATTTCTTAATTCTTTAACACTTGATAATACTGCATTTAACTTGATTAATTTTGACCGCGTATTAAAAGAAATAATTTCAATTAGAGTAGTTTTTCCAACACCCGGAGGGCCCGAAAAAATAAAATTACTAATCTTATCGTTTAATATTGCACTTCTTAAAAGCGAATTCTCATTCAGGATTGGTTGTTGACCAAAAAAATCTTCCAAATTCTTTGGTCTTAATTTATCTGCCAAAGGTGCATTGTTTTCTATTTGAGAATAATTAGTAAATAAATTTTCTGAATGCATATAAAAAATCAAAAAATCATTACTTTCAATTCTATGTAATTACTGTAGGAGTTTCCATTTGAGTAAGTTTTGAAATGTTCAATAAAGTATCTAAATCATCTATTAGAGGTTTCAAAGCGATCTGAGGATTTAACGAAAGATTCTGTTGAGGATTGAAAAATTTCTCAAAGTAAAGTCTTAATGTTGCACCCTTAGTTCCAGTTCCAGAAAGGCGCACAATTACTCGAGAATTATCATCAAGAACTAATCTTAAACCTTGATTTTCACTCATGGAATTATCAACGGGATCTAAATATGAAAAATTATCTGCAACTTTAACTAAATGGCCAGCAAAACTATTTCCTTTTAAATTTTCGAGCATAGAAGTTAGATTGCCAAAGATTTGATTAGCAATACTTAAGGGAATTGCCTCATAATCATGTCTTGAATAATAATTCCTACCAAATTGTTTCCAATGATTCTGCATCAAATCACTTACCGAACATTTTTTCTCAGCTAAAACTTGTAACCAATATAAAACTGCCCATAGTCCATCTTTCTCTCTCACATGATTACTACCTGTTCCGAAACTTTCTTCTCCACATAAAGTAATTAAATTAGAATCTAAAAGATTTCCAAAAAACTTCCAGCCAGTAGGTGTCTCGAAACAAGGTATATTTAATGCTCGAGCAACATTATCAACCGCTGAGCTGGTTGGCATGGATCGTGCCACACCTGTAATACCATCTTTATAACCAGGGACACATTTTGTGTTAGCAGTGATAACTGCAAGGCTATCACTAGGATTTACAAAACATCCACTTCCTAAAATCATATTCCTATCTCCATCTCCATCGCATGCAGCACCAAAACTATAAGATTTTTTATTTAATAACAAATCAGCCAAGTGGGATGCGTAAGTAAGATTAGGATCAGGATGTAAACCTCCAAAATCTTTTGACGGGGTACCATTCATGACACAATCAGGTGCAAGACCCATTTTTTCAACAAAAATATTTTTTGCATATGGGCCCGTAACCGCATTCATTGCATCAAAGATTAACGAGAAGTCTTTTTTTAAAAAATCACTAATTTGATCAAAGTCAAAAATTTTCTCCATCAAATTAGAATAATCTGTTAATCCATCAATAATTTCTAAGGTAGTTTCGTCGTAAGGATAAGTTCCATATTCACTAAAATCAGGTAATTGAATTTTACAAATTTTATAACTAGTTAGTAATTGTGAAGCCTTGAAAATCTTATTAGTAATTATCTCAGGAGCCGGACCACCATTAGAGATATTCAATTTCACTCCAAAGTCGCCATCAATCCCACCAGGATTATGGCTTGCAGAAAGAATAATTCCACCAATAGCGTTTTCTTTTCTAATTAAATGTGATGTCGCAGGAGTAGATAATAAACCGTATTTTGGAACAATAACCTTTTTAACTTTATGAGCAATACATATTTGGACAATTTTTTCTATTGCTTCAATATTGCCATATCTGCCATCCCCACCAACTACTAATGTTGAACCTTTTAAATCTTCTAATGATTGTAGGATTGCTTCAATAAAAACTTCTAGATAATGTTCTTCCTGAAACTTTAAAGTACTTTTTCTTAATCCAGAAGTACCTGGTTTTTGATCTAGAAAAGGAGAATTGATATCAATTACACTTACTTGATTCATATTTTTAAGAAACTTCAAAAAATCTAACTAAATTAATGAGGCATTTCGGAAGTTCTTAACATAGCGATAAACCATAATGAAGAAATTAATAATGCACTAAGAATTCCATAGTTAGCTCCAAATTTAGAAATTGTAATTGGAACTACAAGTGGAAATGTTAATGCCCCAAGCAATGGAGTAAAAGCTACAATTTTTTTCAGCATTAATTTAATTTATTAAAACCATTCAGTCTCAGCATTATCTTTTTCATTAGTATCGTCAAGTGGTGTAGTTCTATCAAATTTCATTGATATACTTTTTTCTTGCTCACCAGATACATCAACAGCTTTAATATCATATTTCTGAGTCCCGTCTCTAAATGGAACTTGAATTCTAAAAGTACCATCTGCAGCAAGAGGTACTTCTTCTCCACCTATTGTCAATTTTGCAGAAGGCTCTGTAGCACCATAAACAATTAATTCAGCATCAGCAACGAGCCAAAAAGATCTATTTTTAACAATTCCGCTTCCAGAATCATTTAAACCTGATGACCATTTACCAACGCCTGAGTCTGTAAGATTTTCATTTAGGTTTGTTGAATTTACGTTTTCCATAAATTCTTCAGAGCCAACTTTTCTTCTGAGAGGAATGTTAGTTGCTGCTTGGTATAACCTTTCATGCATACCATTTTGTTCCGAAACAACACGATTAGAAATATCTGGGATTGACTCAGAAGAAGAATCTAAATTAAATGGTACAAATTTATCAAGAATTTGCTCAGAAGGATGAGATCCAGGAACGTGGCTTATCGAAGAAAATGCCAATGACATCCAGTTAAAACCATATTTGTAACCTAATTCAACTTTATAATCTCTATCTGCAAGTGGGATTGGCAAGTACCACTCGGTACTGTAACTATCAACTGCAATCTCCCTTAGTGTTCCTTGATTCAAGTTGCTTCCTTCAGAACCAGATGCATCAAATAATCGTAAACATAATTTATTAGCTCCCAAAGATTGTGCTTTTTCTCTATCTGCATCAGAAATTTGCCAAAAAACATAAGCCCAATCTGGATCTCGGGGTAGGAAAACTACATTTGTTTTAACTTCTTCACTACTGTTGAAAGCATTGGACTCAGAAGTTCCTTCAGATTTTGACTCCGAAGGAATATTGTACATTTTTTTCGTAGATTTTTCTTGATATTTAAGTATTAAATCAACTAAAACAGCTTTAGTTTTGCGACTGTACAGCGGGACCGATAATTTACTTGCTTCTTGACGTAGTTGTCTGAGGGTTAATGAGAGTAATTGATCTTTATTCATGATCCCTTCGGCCACTTTAAAATCTCCGTTTTTGTTTGGGATCAGTATGTTCTTTTTTTTTAGGAATTGCGTGTCTTTTTGCCCTGTCGTCAGGATCCTCTGACTACTAAAAAATTCTCAAAATTGATATTTCTCTTCAAAACAGTTGGTATCAAAGCAATTAATTAATTTTAAGGGCTTTATTAAATGTAAATTAATTTTCTTTTTTTTTAAATTTTATTACCTGAATTTGTTAACGACTCAACAAAAATATATTTTTTCTTCGGGATCAATTAAAAGGGACTTCAGCGTTGTTCAACAAGAAGTACTAAATCATCTATCTCTAAATCTTCAATATTTTTATCTATTTTTTTTGAAAAAGTACTTAATTTTTTCGAAGTGGATTCTAACTGCTCATAAAAAAGATCACTAAATTTTTTATCATCAAATTTTTTGGATTGGTTATCACACCATTCTCTTAGAGGATTTTCATTTTGATATTCGAAGCTATTATTTACATTGATAATTTTTAAAATCTGGAGGCAATGAGCGAGAATTCTTATATGGTGTTTTTGCATTATAGGTAAATCAAGATTATCAATTTCTTGAATAGTTTCTATATTTAATAGGTTAGATAGGGGATCAAGATGATTAGACATTAATTTTTAGTTTTAATAAAGGGAAAAAACTCAATATTGGGGGTATCTTTCGTTAAAGTATATAAAGCTAATTGTAATAAGTTATTTTTGATAACATGGTCAACGAAAATTTAGTTAAAGATGTAGTAAAAGAGCCTTACAAATATGGTTTCGTTACTGATATTGAAACTGAAAAAATAGCAAAGGGTTTAAATGAAGATATCATAAGACTAATTTCACAGAAAAAGGAAGAGCCAAAATATCTTCTTGATTTTAGATTAAAAGCCTTTAAGAAATGGCAAAAAATGAAAGAGCCTGATTGGGCAGGATTAGGATATAAACAAATTGATTATCAAGATATAATTTATTACTCTGCTCCTAAGCAAAAAGAGAAAATTTCTAGTTTAGATGAAGTTGATCCCAAACTTCTTGAGACTTTTGACAAATTGGGGATACCCCTTACGGAGCAAAAAAAACTCACAAATGTAGCAGTAGATGCTGTCTTTGATAGTGTTTCTATAGCCACAACTTTTAGAGAAGAACTTGCTGAACATGGAGTTATATTTTGCTCAATTAGTGAAGCAGTAAAAAATCACTCGGATTTGATTGAAAAATATTTAGGTACAGTAGTCCCAGCTAGTGATAATTATTTTGCAGCACTAAATTCTGCTGTTTTTAGTGATGGTTCCTTTGTTTATATCCCAAAAGGTGTTACTTGCCCTATGGATCTATCTTCCTACTTCAGAATTAATAGTGGAGATTCAGGACAATTCGAAAGGACTCTAATCATTGCTGAAGAATCAAGTTCTGTAAGTTATCTAGAAGGTTGTACAGCTCCAATGTTTGATACAAATACCCTACATGCAGCAGTTGTAGAACTAATAGCACTAGACGACGCCTCAATAAAATATTCAACAGTGCAAAATTGGTATGCTGGTGATGAAGAAGGTGTTGGCGGAATTTTTAATTTTGTCACCAAGAGAGGAAAATGTTTAGGTAAGAGAAGTAAAATTAGCTGGTCTCAAGTTGAAACAGGGTCTGCAATTACTTGGAAATATCCTAGTTGTCTTCTTTTGGGGGAAGAATCTGTAGGAGAATTTTATTCGGTGGCACTCACCAATAATCTTCAGAAAGCAGATACCGGTACAAAAATGGTCCATATTGGTCCTAAGACCAAATCAACTATTGTTAGCAAAGGTATTAGTGCAGGCAACTCAATAAATAGCTACAGAGGTCTTGTCAAAATGGGGACAAAAGCTGCAGGATCAAGAAATTACAGTCAATGTGATTCAATGTTAATAGGGGATCAAGCTTCTGCAAATACATTCCCTTACATCAAATCTCAACAACCCAATTCTGAAATTGAGCATGAAGCAAGCACATGTAGAATCTCAGAAGACCAACTTTTTTATCTCCAAAGCAGAGGTATAGAATTTGAGGAGGCAGTATCCATGATGGTCAGCGGTTTTTGCAGAGATGTATTTAATCAATTACCTTTGGAATTTGCTGCTGAAGCAGATAAGTTACTGGCACTTAAACTAGAGGGATCAGTAGGTTAATGAATCAATTTCTAAACTGAAATGCAAAGTAAAATGAAAGAATCAGATCCAATTTTAGAAGTTGAAAATCTCTCTGCATCTACTGATAATCTTCCAATTTTAAAAGGGGTTTCAATTACTGTCTATCCTGGAGAAATCCATGCCATTATGGGAAGAAATGGATGTGGCAAGAGTACTCTTTCGAAAATCATTGCAGGACATCCATCTTATAATATTACAAATGGTGATATAAAATTTTTAGGTGAAAATATCAATTCTCTAGAACCTGAAGAGAGAGCTCAATCAGGAATTTTTCTTGGTTTTCAATATCCAATAGAAATTCCAGGTGTAAGTAATCTTGAGTTTCTTAGAGTTTCAACTAATGCTAGAAGGAAATTCCTTAACAAAGAAGAATTAGATACTTTTGATTTTGAGGAATTAGTTAAAGAAAAGTTAGAACTTGTAAAAATGGATAATGCATTCTTATCAAGAAGTGTAAATCAAGGATTTTCTGGAGGTGAAAAAAAAAGAAATGAAATTCTGCAAATGGCTTTACTTGAGCCCAAGATAGCAATATTAGATGAGACAGATTCTGGTCTAGATATCGATGCTCTAAGAATAGTGGCATCAGGAATTAAAAAAATAGCTAATACACAAACTGGAATTATACTAATTACCCACTACCAAAGATTATTAGATGAAATTAAACCCAATTATGTTCATGTTATGTCAGACGGGAAAATCATAAAAACTGGTGGAAGTGATCTTGCTCTAGAGCTTGAGAAAAAAGGTTATGAATGGACTGATAACTATATAAAACAGAGTTAAATCAATGGAAATTATTGAAAAAATAAAAACCAATAAATCAATTGTTAATCAAACAGAAATACAAAGGTTCTGTATCAAAAAATTACAATCAAGCCCCCTCCCTAATCCTAAAAGTGAGCTATGGAGGCTTACAAATAAATCAAAATTTTCAAAGTTTTTAGACTACTCGGTTAATAAAAAAGAACCAAAATTTGATACACCTTACCCGAAGACTTCTCAAAATACTATTAGGTTAATAATCGGTGAGAATTGTCAAATTAAGCTAATAGAGAAAAAATATTCAATACAGCAACTCAGTGAGGATGAATTATTTAACCATATCAAGGAACAGATATCTTTTTGTGATCAAAACGAAAATTGGAGTGACTTACTAAATCTATCTTTAAGCTGTACGAAGAATATCTTGGGATTAAAAATAAATGGATCAAAAATTCCTCCAATTGAAATCTTTAGTCATGCATCAATTAATTCTTTAAACGCAAAAACCCTGGTAATTTTTTTAGAAAAAAATTGTGATATTGATTTATTACAAGTAAATCTTGGTAAAGAAAACTCTTCATTATCTCAATCAACGTTCTTTTTTTTAAAAGAAAATAGTTCAGTAAACCATGGTGTTGTGTCTTACGGTGAACACAAATCAAATCTATTAAATTCTCTCAATGTAATTCAACAAAAAAATAGCGAATACAATTTAGGATCTTTACATTTTAAATTTAATTATGCGAGATTTGAAATTCGTATTAAACAAACTAGTGGAAACGCTAAAACCAATATCAAGGGTATGCAAATAACAAAAAAAGATGAACAAATTTCTACTTACACAAAAATAGACTTTAATGGCCCAAATGGATTTCTAGATCAAATCAATAAATCACTTGCTGACGATAAATCACATGCAATATTCGAAGGTTCAATAAAAGTTCCGAAAATTGCCCAGAAAACTGATGCTTGCCAATTAAGCAGAAATTTACTTTTATCAAAGTTCGCACAAATAGATACCAAGCCTCAATTAGAAATAATTGCTGATGATGTCAAATGCAAACACGGAGCTACAATTTCGCAACTAAATGAAGAAGAACTTTTTTATATGCGAACAAGAGGAATCACATTACCAGAAGCAAGTAAACTACAATTAAGTTCTTACTTTCAAGAAATAATTTCATTTATTCCCGTTTCAAAAGATAGATGGGATTTACTTGATAAACTTTTAAATGATAATTAATGGAAACGATTCAAAATTTTCCTAGAATAACGAAAAAAGACTTTCCTCTTTTAAATAGGAATTTAAAAAGTAATGAACAAATTATTTATTTAGACCATGCTGCAACCACTCAAAAACCCATACAAGTATTAAAAAAAATTGATGAATACTATAGAAACTTTAATGCCAATGTACATAGAGGAGCACATCAATTAAGTGCTAAGGCAACAGAAGAGTTTGAAAATGCAAGATATTTAATTAGCAAATACATAACAGCAAATTCATCAAAAGAAATTATTTTCACAAGAAATGCTACTGAAGCAATCAATCTAGCGGCTAGATCATGGGGCGAATCTACATTAAAAGAAAACGATGAAATTCTCTTATCTATAATGGAGCATCATAGCAATATTGTTCCATGGCAAATGGTGGCAGCAAAAAATAAATGTAAATTAAAATTTATAGGTATAGATAAAAATGGAAAATTAGACATAGAGGATTTTAAATCAAAACTAACATCTAGAACTAAGCTTGTTAGCCTAGTACATGTTAGTAATACGCTAGGTTGCTGTAATCCAATAAAAGAGATAACTAAATTAGCTAAACAAAAAGGGGCATTAGTGTTAATAGATGCATGTCAAAGTTTGGCGCATCAAAAACTTGATGTAATTGATCTTGATATAGATTTTTTAGCGGGATCAGGACATAAACTTTGCGGTCCAACAGGTATTGGTTTCCTCTGGTCAAGAAAAGAAATCCTAGAAAAAATTCCTCCTCTCTTTGGAGGTGGCGAAATGATTCAAGATGTTTTTGAAGAGACAAGTACTTGGGCAGAGCTACCACATAAATTTGAAGCTGGAACTCCAGCCATTGCAGAAGCAATAGGCCTCGCAGAAGCAATTAACTATATAAATACTATTGGATTGAATGAAATTCATGCATATGAAAAAATTATTACTAAATATTTATTTGAAAAATTAAATCAAATAGAAAATATTGAAATTATTGGTCCATCACCGGAATTAGATCCAGATAGAGCATCACTTGCCACTTTCTATATAAAAAATATACATTCAAACGATATTGCTGAAATTCTTGATTCAAAAGGAATTTGCATCAGAAGTGGACATCATTGCTGTCAACCTCTTCACAGATATATTGGAATTAAATCAACAGCTAGAATCAGCATGAATTTCACAACCAATAAGGAAGAAATTGATATCTTTATAGAAAAATTAAAAGATACTATTGAATTTTTAAAAATCAATTCTTAAATATCCAAAGCATTTTTTAAAAATCTCTGACATTTTTGCATTACTACTTCTTTATTTTCAATATTTTTAAATCCATGCCCTTCATTATCAAAAAACATAATTTCTGAATATTTATTATTCTTAATCAAAATTTCTTGAATTTTTAAAGTTTGTTTATAAGAAATAACTGTATCTTTTTTTCCATGAAACAATAAGATAGGTTTTTTTATTTTGTGAATATAATTTATCGGTGATCTATTTATATAATCATCATGATTATTTGCATAATTTCCTACCAAAGAATTTAAATAATCTTTTTCAAACCTATGAGTGTTATGGTGCATATCCTTCAAATCAATAACTGGATATTTACAAATTGCTGCAGTAAAAATAGACCCATATAATAAACTACTCAGGGCAGTTAACCCACCAGCACTATTGCCAAAAATTACAACTTTATCACTATCAACTTGATTTAATTTAATTAATTCAAGAGCTAATGCTTTGCAATCATAAGAATCAACAATACCCCACTTATAGTTCAACCTCTCTCTATATTCTTTTCCAAATCCTGATGATCCTCCATAATTAACTTCAGCAACAAAAAATCCCTTCGAAGTCCAATATTGAACTTCAGAATTATATGATCCATCAAAACATGAAGTTGGCCCGCTATGTGCTCTAACAAGGAGAGGTGGCTTTCTAAAATTTTCAACAAGCGGCCTATAAAGAAAAGAATGAGTAGATTGATCTTCAAAACCTCTAAACCAAAATGTTTCAGGTTTTGAAGAATCTTTTATATGATCAATAAATATCTGCTCAGAAAAATTTGATAAAACTTTTTTTGCAAAATCAATTTCAAATACAATTCCCGAAAAATCAGATCCATAACCCTTTAAAAGAACTTTTTTCCGAAAAACACTGAAATCACTAATTGAGGTAAAAGGAGTAGAAAATTCTTTAACGAATTCAAGATCTTTATATTGTTCGACTATTAAACTATTGTCTTTTCTTGCTAAACAAAATAAATTTTTGATATTCCCTGAAAAGAATGTTATTCCGGAAACCCATTGTGGTGTCCCATATTCAATGAAATTTCTCTTTACTCTTTTCTTTACAAAAATATTATCAATTTCTCTAACATCTAAAAATAATAAGTTCCACCATCCAGAACTATCTTCAGAACATACTAAAATTGTTTCACTAATCCAATAGGGTTGAAAAAAAGAAATGTTTTTTTTGGTATTTATCAGCTCATTTGAAAATTTTTTTATTTTTTGTATCTCTCCATTTAAATCTATTTGAGCAAAAAACAGATCATTTTTCTCCCAAGGCATGTATGGAGAATCCCACTCTATCCAAGAAAGTAAATTTGCAGAAGTATTTGAAGATAATTCTCCAGCAAAATTCTTAAATTTTTTTATTCGATTAATATCTTGTTTAGTTTTTTTTAAATTTAAAGAAAATAAATAATCTGTATTATTTATTTCGCAAATACCATACAAAAAATTTTTTTCAGAAATTACAAAGGAAGAATCGAAATTTCCATCAATTGATTTAGATAGTTGTCTAGGTTCTTGAACTGAATCGAGATATTTATTTTGACTTCTATATTGTGACGCTGCGTCTTTAAAAATTTGAAACCATAATGCCTTTGTAATCTGATCTATCCATATCAAATAAAAATTATTTTTAAAATTTATACACTTATAAGATTTACCACCATATCCATGAAAATTATTTTTAATATTATATTTTTTACTTGTTAATTTCTGAGGAAAGGCCTTTATTTTATTAAATGGTCTTGCAAAAATGGCATTCTCATTTTGCCCTTCACCAACAACATCAATCCAAAAAATGGTATCACCAATAATAGTTAATTCCTTAAAAAGTTTTTTTTTAGATTCAGTTTGCTTAACTTTTAACTTATCATCATTACTCATTTTTAAAAACTATAAAGAAAGTAAATTAAAGTGCTAGTATTTTTATAGCTAAACTATTATTTAAAAACTTTTTTAACGTGGCAAACCATTTTTCACAACTTGCAAAAAAGTCAAGAACAAATGGAAGCTCAGAAAAAATTACAAAAGAGCAAACAGGTAAGCCATCTCTGGACATTTATAAACTTGGTGATGATGTATTAAGACAAAATTCCACAAGAATAACTAAGGTTGATGAATCGATTAGAAAACTTGCTAGAGAAATGCTTCAAAGCATGTATGCGGCCAAAGGAATTGGACTTGCCGCACCTCAAATTGGTATTAACAAAGAGCTTCTAGTCATAGATGTGAATTTTGAAGATTCAGCAGCAGAACCTTTAATATTAATCAATCCAGAAATTACAGACTTTGGAACAACCCTTAATTCATATGAAGAAGGCTGCTTGAGTATACCTGGCGTCTATTTGAATGTAGTAAGACCATCAACTATAAAATTAAAATTTAGAGATGAAATGGGGAGACCACGCAAAATGAAAGCAGATGGGCTTCTAGCAAGGTGTATTCAACACGAAATGGATCACTTAAACGGAATATTATTTGTTGATAGAGTTACATCAAAAGATGATTTGAACAAAGAACTCATAAAGGAAGGATTTAACAAAAAAGACGTAATTTCTATTAATTAATCTAATGATTGAAACTACAATATTTCAAAAAATAATTAATAAAGAAATACCATGCGATAAGCTTCATGAAGATGAGTTTTGTATTGCGTTTAATGATATCCAAGCGCAAGCACCAGTACATTTTTTAGTGATTCCAAAAAAGCCAATTATCAGTTTATTAGATTGTATTGAAGAAGATGTAAATTTATTAGGGCATTTACTTTTTGTTGGTAGCAAAATAGCTAAATCAAAAAATTTAACTAATTGGAGAACAGTAATAAATACTGGAGCAGAATCGGGACAAACAGTTTTTCATTTACATGTTCACTTTTTATCTGGAAGAAAAATGAATTGGCCCCCAGGTTAAAACTCTCGAAAGAAATGTTTATGGGTTATAAATAAGTAAAAACAAAATGAATACACCAGATTCCTTAAATACAGAATCCAGAAACTTATTCAATATAATCTCAAAAAATTGGAAAGACTTAGATGATTCACTCAAAACTAAGTTAATAAAAATTTGGAGAGTTTTAACTTATAAATGGCAATTACAAATATTATTTAATCTACCTTTTCTTTTATGGTGGATGATAGATAAATCTTTCCCAAAAGTGCATGAATTTGATTTAACAATTTTAAATTATCTAAATCTACCTGACTGGGCACTTTCATTTATTGGCTTTAGTCAATAGACTTCTAAAAGTTATAATTTATTTGATAACAATAGTAGAGTAATGAATAAAGCAGTGAATAATAAATCCAAAATACTGTACCAATTACAAAAATTAAGGAAGCTCTCTCAACCATTTTTTCTTCCTATAGATCAATGTAATGGATTCCAATTCGTATGGCTTTTGATTTCTCTTTTATTTTGTGTTGGAGGAGTAGTACTTGTTGGGCTTACAGGAATAATCAGTTTTTTTGAAAGCTTTCAACCAATTTTTCTTGAAAAGTATTTCGGAGGGGTCGTAAGTACTGTCAATTCAATTTGGGCTGGTAGCTGGGGATTGCTTTTCTCTGCATTATTTCTAATTGGATCAGGCAGCTTTTTTAGCTTAAGACGTCAATTAAAAAACCGTAGATGGTTACATTGGTTATTTCTCGCGATAATTGTATTAATGCTTTTAGCTGTAAACGGAATAAACGCAGGTATTGGATTCATAGCAAGAGATTTAACAAATGCTTTGGTAGAAAAACAAGAAGATGGGTTTTATCGGATATTGGGGATTTACGCTTGTTGTTTCGCTGTGGCTCTACCAATACGTGTTTCCCAAATATTTTTTACATATAAGTTGGGAATAATTTGGAGAGAATGGCTATCAAAAAGTTTAGTCAAAGATTACATGACTAATAAAGCTTATTACCAATTAAATCCTAATGACGAAGAACAAACCGATGTAGATAATCCTGATCAAAGAATCACAGATGATACAAGAGCTTTTACCGGGCAAAGTCTTTCTTTCACATTAGGTATTTTTGATGCCCTCTTAACATTTTCGCTTAATATTCTTATTTTATGGAGTATAAGTACAACACTTACCTTCTCTTTATTTGGTTACGCTGCATTTGCAACTTCTATCCTTTTAATTGCAGGAAAAAATCTAGTAAAGATTGACTTTGATCAACTCAGATATGAAGCAGATTTTCGATATGGCTTAGTACATATTAGAGATAATGCTGAATCAATAGCCTTTTACTCTGGGGAGAATCCAGAGCGAAATGAAACTGAAAGGCGATTAGGAGAAGTGGTGAGAAACTTTAATTTATTGATTATATGGAGAGTGATAATTGATGTCATGAGAAGATCCATTAATTATGCTGGAAATTTCTTTCCATATTTAATAATGGCAATCCCTTACTTTAAAGGTGATATTGATTATGGGCGCTTTATTCAGGCAAGCTTTGCATTTGGAATGGTCGAAGGTTCGTTATTTTTCATTGTTAATCAAATAGAAGAACTTGCAAAGTTTACTGCTGGGATCGGAAGATTAGAGGGATTCCAATCAAAAGTAGAATCTATTAGTCAAACTAGTCCTACAAGCAATCAAAACGTTATTTCAGATTATCCTTCAATTCTTATTAATAATGCTGACCTTTGCCCACCAGGATCAAATAAAACAATAATCAAGAATTTGAATTTGAGTATCGACAATAATCAATCACTTTTGGTTGTAGGACCCTCTGGGTGCGGAAAAACATCTTTACTAAGAATGATTAGTGGTTTATGGGAACCAGACCATGGAGTAATTAAAAAGCCAAAGATTGGGGAATTATTATTCATACCTCAAAAACCTTACATGTTACTTGGCTCTTTAAGGGAACAATTATGTTATCCCACAGAAGTTAAGAAATTTAGTGATGAACATCTTACTTCTGTACTTCATGAAGTAAATTTAAAAACTTTAGTCGATCGGTATCCTAATCTTGATATCAAACAGGATTGGCCACGAATTCTTTCTCTAGGCGAGCAACAAAGATTAGCTTTTGCAAGACTCTTACTAAATTCTCCAAGATTTGCAGTACTTGATGAAGCAACAAGTGCTTTAGATATTGACACTGAAAAAAAACTATACAGTTTACTTAAGGAACGAGAACTTTCTCTTATTAGTGTTGGACATAGACCTAGTTTAAAAGATTTTCACGAAAACATTTTAGAATTAAATGGACAAGGAGACTGGAAACTATTGACTTCTGATAAGTATAATTTTAAGGATTAGCAAAAAAAATGAATTCTAAAGAAGAACAAACTAATTCAGAAGTCACTAATTTAAAGAGTGAAAGTTCTAAAGAAGAGCAGAAACTTGGAAATAACATCAATGAAAATGCTGCAGACAATAAATTAGATGAAAAATCAAAAAATATTGAAGATGAATATAAATTCGGGTGGAGTAGTTATTCTGAAATAACTAATGGAAGATTTGCGATGATCGGATTCTTAGCAATAATACTAATCGAATTATTTAGTCAACAATCGTTTCTAAAATGGGCAGGAATCTTATAATTAATCATCAAATCTCGAGCTGTTATCTCTAGGTTTCTTTTTGTTTGTTCCAACGTTATATCTACCATTTTGATTTTTTGAACTTGATGTAGCTGATGAACTTGCTCTACGATTCTCACGAGTTTTTTTTACTTGATTAGTATCTTTAAATGAAGCATCTTCTACTTGAGACCTTGTAGCTTGCTGCCTGATAGGAGATCTTGCGGGTTTCTTGCTTAATGGAGAAGCATCATCGAGAGAAGAAATATTATCTTGTCTAGAAACTTTTCGATTCATTCTAGGTCTTGATCCTGTTTTAGTTTCATTACGAGATAAGTTGCGTCTCTCACCAAAGTTATTTCCTTCTGATTGATTACTATTTTTATCTTCAAGAGTCTGTCTTCTTCTCCTCCTAATAGGTTCTTCGTTTTCAAACTGATTTACTTCTCTTGTAGATGACCTGCTCCTGCTTACAGCTGCAGAAGGTATAGCTCTTGAAGCATTCCTCCTACGAGATCTCTCCTCCATATAATCTTCTTCAAATTCATCTTCTTGAGGTTTAAATCTTCTTGATGATCTTTCAAACTCCTCAAACCTATCGTAATCATCATTAAATCGACCTCTAGAATTTCTGGGCGTATCAGAAATAGGATCATCATCAAAATAAGATGACCTTCTAGCTTGATCAGTTGCAACTCCCCTTAATCGCACACTTTCATATGCAAAAAATACTGTAGTTCCTGCTAACAAAAACTGACCAAACTGAAGTATGGGATCTAACCTCCAGCCTTGAAAAAATAATATTCCCCCGCACAAAAGTCCTATAGCTGCGAAAAAAACATCATAATCTCTTGCTAATGCAGGTTTAAAAGACCTTAAAAAGTAAAGGCCTCCTCCGCATACAGCGAGTACAATACCAACAATACTGGCCCAATTGAGACTAGCATTGACCACATTCTTTCTCCAAAAATTTATTTTTAAAAGGGTTAATTAAATCCCTTATATATATAGTGTACTTAAAACTTCTACAAAAACTAGCGTCTTCCAGTAGAAGTACGATCGAAGGAATCTTTCTGACTGACAAAAATCAAAAACGCAGTGGCTGGAATCACGATAAGTAAAGCAGCGGCAATAAAACTTCCTATCATTCCAACTGCGGAATTATTTGCAACTTTAGCAGAAACATCTGCGACTAGTAATAAATTGGAGATTTGAAACACTTTTTAAATATTAAATTCTCAATTTATAATACGAATTAAATACGGTTCGATGGGTTATTTATTAAGATGAGTTAAATAATTGTGATTTCCTTGCTTGTAAACTATCTTCAAATATTAGATATTAGTTTAGGAATTTCTCTTTCATATCTAATTATAGTTTTTCTAATAAGATTGATTCTTACTTGGTACCCCAAAATAAATTTAAATAGAGGTTTATGGTTTTTAATTTCAATACCATCAAGCTCTGTTCTTAATTTAACAAGAAAATTAATTCCTCCTATTGGAGGAGTCGATGTTGGACCCGTAATTTGGATTGGAGTTTTAAGCTTTTTAAGAGAGATTTTAGTCGGTCAGCAAGGACTTATAAAACTTGCATTGCATACACATATTTCATAGAAATCATTTAGTTATTTCTCAGTAATTTGGCAATAATTCTTCTTCTACATATTTAGTATGTATTCTCCCTTCCTTAAATTTAGATTTATTCAATAAGGTTAGGTGAAAATTAATTGTTGTAGGAATGCCAGTTACTGCGCATTCATTTAAAGCCCTATTCATACGTTTAATTGCAGTATTACGATCTTTTCCCCAGACTATTAATTTACCAATTAATGAGTCATAAAAAGGAGGTATCTCATAGCCGGTATAAACATGACTATCAACCCTTACACCAGGGCCACCAGGAGGAAGCCAACCAGTTATTTTCCCAGGTGATGGTCGGAAATTGTGAGAAGGATCTTCAGCATTGATTCTGCATTCAATAGCATGACCGTTTAAATGGATATCATCCTGATTAAATTCCAGGTTTGCTCCGCTTGCGATTTTAATTTGCTCAGCTATTAAATCAACTCCCGTAACCATTTCAGTAACAGGATGTTCAACTTGAATCCTAGTATTCATTTCCATAAAATAAAAATTATTATCATCATCAACTAAAAATTCAACTGTGCCAGCTCCTTCGTAACCAATACTTTTTGCAGCAGCAATAGCTGCGTTCCCCATTTTTTTTCTTAGCTCAGTATTAATTGCAGGACTAGGAGACTCTTCTAGTAACTTCTGATGTCTTCTTTGCACTGAACAATCTCTCTCTCCTAAATGAACAACATTACCGGACCTATCCGCCAAAATTTGAATTTCTACATGTCTTGGCTTCTTTATAAATTTCTCCATATATAAACCATCATTACCAAAGGCTGCTTCTGCTTCGCCTTGTGCTGCTTTAAACATTTTTTCGAGATTTTCAGAGTTTTCAACCAACCTCATACCTCTTCCACCTCCTCCAGCAGTAGCTTTAATAATTACCGGATACCCAATATCATCAGCCAATTCATAAGCCTCATCAACATTTGACAATAAGCCTTTACTACCAGGTACAGTTGGAACTCCAACTGCTTCCATAGTTTCTTTAGCTGTAGATTTATCCCCCATAGATCTAATAGCCTGAGGAGATGGACCAATAAAAACTATACCGTGATCGATACACATCTCAGCAAATTTATCATTTTCAGCAAGAAATCCATAACCAGGATGAATAGCATCAACTCCTCTCGATGTAGCAGCAGCAAGTATATTTGGAATATTTAAATAACTCTTATTACTTAATGAATCACCAACGCAAACAGCTTCATCAGCAAGCTGAACATGCAATGCTTTTTTATCTACAGTGCTAAAAACTGCAACGGTTGCAATACCTAGTTCTCTACAACTTCTGACAATTCGTAGAGCTATTTCTCCACGATTAGCAATTAAAACTTTTTCAACCATTATGAAAATTAAATTGAAGAAATGAAAATGACTTAAAATAAAAACTATTTGCCAAAGTATTTAACAAAATTTTTTTAGTGATCAGAGGACATTTTTTACAATACAACCTAAAACGTTATATATGTATAATTATTTGTTTTATGCAATAGAAATATTATTCATCATATTCAAAAGTACTCTTTGAGAACTAGATGTTTATTTCAGCCAATAATGTATGATATTTTTAAGGTTTAGGTATCCCCAGGTTACTGAAAACCCTTTGCGGACGTGGCGGAATTGGTAGACGCGCACGTCTAAGGAGCGTGTGGCTTCGGCCTTGCGAGTTCAAGTCTCGCCGTCCGCATTTAATGTATTTTGGTTAAACTGCAATGAAAAAAAAATCAGTTGCAGTAGTCATAGTTTCCAATGGTCCTGGTGAATTAACTACATGGGTTAACCCTGTAGTGGATGAGATTAACAAAATAAATAAATCACTATCTAACGACGAAAAACTTAATTTCACTCTTAGGTTAGTCCTGGTTCCTTGCCCAAATGCCACAGGTAAAGAATTTTTAGTCGCAAATTCATGGGATAAATTCGAATTAATTACAAAATCCAAAAGTTTTTGGAAATTATTAATAAAGCCAAATTCTTTTGCAAATTGGCCCAAAAAGGGGATAGTTGTTTTCCTTGGTGGTGATCAATTTTGGAGCATTTTATTAGCTAAAAGATTAGGTTATATAAATATCACATATGCTGAATGGATTTCAAGATGGCCTCAATGGACCAACGAAATTGCTGCTATGAATGCAAAGGTCAAAGAGTTAATACCTAAAAGATATAAATATAAATGTAAGGTCATTGGCGATTTGATGGCCGATATCAAACTTAATAGTGCAATATCATTAAGAAATAAAGAAAAACACTACATTGCATTGTTGCCTGGTTCTAAAAAAGCAAAGCTTTCTGTTGGAATTCCTTTCTTCTTAGAAGTTGCAGATGATATTGCCCAAGAAAATCAAAATATAAATTTTATAATTCCCATTGCCCCAACTACTGATAAAAGTGAATATTTATTATTTCAAAGTAGCAAAAATCCAATTGCCAAATATTACTCATCAAAAATAAAAACAATTAAAAACTTCAAAGACTCTTGTTTCGATTATGTAATTGAAACATCAAAAAATACAAAAATTTATCTAATCAAGAAACATCCTTGCTATGAAATATTAAAAGAATGCGATCTTGCAATTACAACTGTGGGAGCAAATACTGCAGAATTAGCAGCAATTAATCTCCCAATGTTAGTTGTTTTACCAACTCAACATCTAAATATGATGAATGCCTGGGATGGTATTTTTGGAGTAATTGGGAAAATTTCATTCATAAATAGATTACTAACTT
>QCBG01000005.1 GCA_003279115.1 Prochlorococcus sp. AG-347-E03
ATCTATTAAAAGAAAACGATACACTTGATGGGATTTATCAGGCTTTGGACAAGATTCAGCAGAATAATGATAAACAATATAAAGGATTCATCAAAGGTTCGGTTATAGAAAAGCTCAGAAACGATAAGCATAATGCTTTTCTTTCCCGAGATTTAGCAAAAATAAATACTGAAGTTCCTTTGATATTAAGTGATGGTTATGAATTAAAAAATATAAATCAAGAACTTCTCTCAGAGTCACTGCAAAAACTTGAATTATCAACACTACTTCGGCAAATTAATATTTTCAATTCAACTTTTAGTAAAGGTGGTTTTGACAAAAATAACGTGGCTAAAGAGGAGGAGAAAGATTCAAAGGTCTCTAGTAAAAGTGAATTAGATAATAGTGAAAATAAAATCCCTAAAATCAAAGTAACTGTTGTAGATGATTTTGAATTACTTGATAAATTAATTCAAAGATTAGAAAAGACCAATAATATAGTTTCTTTAGATACAGAGACTAATAGTTTAAATCCAATCGATGCGGAACTTGTTGGGATAGGACTATGTCTTGGAGAAGAAACTGATGATTTATTTTATATACCTCTTGGTCATCAAACAAAAAAAGAGACTCCCTATCAATTATCCATTGAAGATGTTTTCTCAAAACTAAGAACTTGGATAGAAGATCCAAAAAAAGAAAAGGCACTCCAAAATTCTAAATTTGACAGGCAAATATTTTTCAATCACGGACTTGATCTTAAAGGCGTAACCTTTGACACTTTGTTAGCAGACTATCTTCTAAATAATCAGGAGAAGCATGGGTTAAGTGAAATTAGTTTTAGATTATTTGGATTTAGGCCTCCTTCATTTAAGGAAACAGTTGGAAAAAATAAAGACTTTTCATTCGTTGATATTGATGAAGCTTGTATTTACTGCGGTTATGATGTATTTCTAACTTTTAAAATTGTCAAAATTTTTAAAGAAAGATTTTCAACAGAAAAAAATGAATTATTCAAATTATTCGAAGAAATCGAGCTGCCCTTAGAGCCGGTATTATCTCAGATGGAAATGAATGGAATAATCATCGACATCCCTTATTTAGATAAACTCTCAAAAGAACTAAAAAGTACCTTAGAAGATATTGAAAGTAAAGTTTATGAATTAGCAGAAGAAAATTTTAATCTATCTTCACCAAAACAACTCGGTGAGATCTTATTTGAAAAATTAAATTTAGATAAAAAGAAATCACGCAAAACAAAAACAGGATGGAGTACAGATGCAGTAGTTCTTGAGAGATTAGTCGACGAGCATGAAATAATCCAACATTTAATAAAACATAGAACTCTCAGCAAATTACTTAGTACTTATATTGATGCTCTTCCAAATCTTATTAACGAAAAAACAGGAAGGGTTCATACAAACTTTAATCAAGCTGCTACGGCAACTGGAAGACTTAGTAGTAGCAATCCTAATCTACAAAATATTCCGGTTAGGACTGAATTTAGTAGGAGAATCAGAAAAGCATTCTTGCCTGAAAAAAACTGGAAACTTTTATCAGCTGATTATTCTCAGATCGAATTAAGAATACTTGCTCACTTAGCGGATGAAGAAATATTAATTAATGCATTTCATAAAAACGATGACATTCATTCTTTGACTGCAAGATTAATTTTCGAGAAAGAAGAAATATCATCCGACGAAAGGAGAGTTGGGAAAACAATAAATTTTGGAGTTATCTATGGCATGGGTATAAAAAAGTTTGCCCGTTCAACAGGAGTAAGTACTCCAGAGGCAAAAGAATTCTTAATAAAATACAAAGAAAGATATTCAAAAATTTTCAAATTTCTTGAACTCCAAGAAAGGCTTGCCTTATCAAAAGGTTATGTAAAAACAATTTTTGGTCGAAAAAGAGAATTTAAGTTTGATAAAAATGGACTTGGAAGATTAATAGGGAAAGATCCTTACGAAATTGACCTGCAATCTGCAAGAAGGGCTGGCATGGAAGCACAGTCATTAAGAGCCGCAGCCAATGCCCCGATTCAGGGTTCAAGTGCAGACATTATTAAAATTGCAATGGTTCAACTAAATAAAAAATTCATAGAAATGAATGTTCCAGCAAAAATGCTTTTACAAGTACATGATGAATTATTGTTTGAAGTTGAACCAGATTCTTTGGAAATTACTACGAAATTAGTAAAGAAGACTATGGAAGATTGTGTAAAATTAAATGTGCCTCTTTTAGTTGATATTGGAATTGGAGACAATTGGATGGAGACAAAATAAACCTTATGAAATACTTATCTTAAGATGATCAAACTTTTTAATACTTTAAGCAAAAAAGTTGAGGTTTTTAAGCCTATTGATGATGTAGTAAAAATTTATTGTTGTGGGGTAACTGTTTATGATTTATGTCATCTTGGTCATGCCAGAAGTTATATCGCTTGGGATGTATTGAGAAGATTTTTAATTTACAGTGATTTCAAAGTGAAGTATGTTCAAAATTTTACAGATATTGATGACAAGATCTTAAAAAGAGCGAAAGAAGAAAGCAGTTCAATGAAGGAAGTATCTGAAAAGAATATCATTGAATTTCATAAAGATATGGATTCTTTAGGGATAATGCGTCCGGATAGCATGCCAAGAGCAACGAATCATATATGCAATATCTGCTCCTTCATAACAATCCTCGAGGACAAAGGTTATGCATACTCTAGTGACGGAGACGTTTATTATTCTGTTTTCAAAAATAAAAATTATGGAAAGCTAAGTAATCAAAATTTACAAGAACAAAATATCAATCAGCAAGGAAGAATGGTTAATGAGGAAAATAGTAAAAAACTTGATCCTCAAGATTTTGCGCTATGGAAAAAAGCCAAAGATGATGAACCATTTTTTGATTCGCCATGGGGTAAAGGTAGGCCAGGATGGCATATTGAATGTTCGGCGATGGTTAAAGATGAATTAGGAGATACTATCGATATCCATTTAGGTGGTTCTGATTTGATTTTTCCACATCATGAGAATGAAATCGCCCAATCAGAAGCAGCCAATGGCAAAAAGCTAGCGAACTATTGGTTACACAATGGGATGGTCAATGTAAATGGACAAAAGATGAGTAAATCCCTTAAAAATTTTAAAACTATCAGAGAGCTAATTAAGTCAGGTATAAGCCCTATGACTTTGCGATATTTTGTTATGACTGTGAATTATAGAAAACCACTTGATTTTACTGAAGAAGCTTTAAAGAGTGCTTCAGAAGCTTGGAAAAATATTAATATAGCCCTTTCTTTTATGGATCTTACAAAAGGTGTTTTTAGATCTATTGATAAAGACGAATCAATCGTAGAAGAATATAAAGAAAAAATAAGCTTTGAATTATCTCAAAAAAAGCTTAGATTTTCTGAGGCTCTGGGAAATGACCTTAATACAGCAGGTGCTATTGCAATTATTTACGATTTAGCAAAACCATTAAAAAACTTTTTAAACCAATTTCAAAGGGTCGAAGGTTTTAAAATAGACCTAAATGAAAAATTCTTTCTACTTGAGAGTTTTAAAACTCTTGAAAAGTTGACTGAGGTACTTGGTCTTAAAAAGGAGGTTTTAGTAAAAGAAAGTAAAATACCAGAAGAAGAAATTTCAAAGCTTATTAATGAAAGATTGAAAGCAAAAAAGGAAAAGAATTATGCGAAGTCCGATGAAATTAGGAATTTGTTAAAAGAAAAAGGTATTGAACTTATAGATCAATCAAAGGAAATAACAACATGGATAAGGATCTAAATTTTAAGAAAAAAACCAATTTGAAATTTTTGTTTTTTAAATACCCCTTTAAATGGGAAGATATTAGAAATATAAGAGAAAATTGAAATACATTACTGTGCTCGGTTCTACTGGTTCAATTGGGACTCAAACTCTCGAAATAGCTAGTGAGCAGCCTGATAAGTTTAGAGCCGTAGCTCTTTCGGCAGGAAGAAATATTAATTTATTAACCGAACAAGTTAAAACACATAAACCAGAAGTAGTTGCGATTGAGGATGAAAATCTTATAGAAGATTTAAAGGATAATATTAATAACTTAGATTTGGATAGTGCTCCCTTGGTCTTGAGTGGGAAGGAAGGGATTAACACTGTTGCAGCATGGGATAAGGCAGATACTGTGGTTACAGGGATAGTAGGATGTGCAGGCTTAATTCCAACAATGTCAGCGATAAGTGCGGGGAAAAATATTGCACTTGCTAACAAAGAAACTTTAATTGCGGCAGGGCCAATTGTTATTCCTGCATTAAAGAAAAATAATAGTAGGCTTTTACCTGCTGATTCAGAACACTCTGCTATCTTTCAATGTTTACAAGGATTGCCAAATTATGAAAATGCAGATTTTTCAACAGGAGAGACCCCTAAAGGTTTAAAAGCCATACATTTAACAGCTTCTGGTGGTGCTTTCAGAGATTGGGCCGTTGAAGATTTAAAGCATGTCACAGTGGAAGATGCAACTTCACATCCTAATTGGGATATGGGAAAAAAAATAACTGTAGATTCTGCGACTCTTATGAATAAAGGATTAGAAGTTATAGAAGCCCATTATTTATTTGGGACCTCTTACGAAAATATCGAAATAGTTATCCACCCTCAAAGTATTATTCACTCAATGATTGAGATGGAAGATTCTTCAGTATTAGCTCAATTAGGTTGGCCAGATATGAAACTACCCATTTTATATGCGATGAGTTGGCCTGAAAGATTTAAAACAAATTGGAAAAGATTAAACCTAAGTGAAATTGGTAAATTAACTTTTAAAGAGCCAGACGAGTTTAAATATCCATGCATGGGACTTGCTTATGCCGCAGGAAAATCTTCTGGGACGATGCCTGCAGTCTTAAATGCTGCTAATGAAATGGCTGTTGAACAATTCCTTAAAGAAAAAATTTCTTTTCAAGAAATTCCAACATTTATAAGTAAAGCTTGTGAATCACATATGGATAATTTGAATTTGAGTCCCGAATTGGAGGATATTCTTGAAGTAGACAATTGGGCCAGACTTTTTGTTGAGCAAGAAATTAAAAAAGGGAAAAAATACGTAAGTATTGGATAAAAGTGAATATTAAAAGTCACCTAACTAACGATTTCTTACGAATATTGGATGCTGAAATTACAAGCAAAGTCTTTCATCTTTAAACTTTATGCCACTCTAAATTCTCGTTTCATATTCATTTCAGGCAAGTCATTCATTGAATCTCTCCATTCCTGGGCCCATTCACTTTGACTATGTCTATAAATTCTAATTAGTTCATCTACAGAAGAATCATGATAATCAACTCTAAGGTCTAAAAGGGGAAAGCCTAGTTCTCCGCTTACCTTTAAGGCGCTTGAGGTTGAACGGGGGCTTCGTCTATCTCCACCTATATTTTCTCCGGCATTAAGAGCATCAAGTAGTCTTTTCCCTAATTTGATATTTGGATCACTTTGTTTAAAAACATCAGCCATCACCTCAAGAACTTCAATATTCTCTAGAAAATTGCCAGCTACAGAAAAGTTTTCTCCACTTATATGTCCGCTTGTCTGAAAACATTCTTGACCTGTCCAGCATGCGCTTCTCCCATACTTATCAATTAAGTGAACCTGTCTTTTTCCCCTGCCAAAATCTTCTTTAATTAAATCTTCCAAAACAATTTTTGAATCAGAGCAGGATTGGAGTAACTCAAGACTTCTTAATCCTAAATAAGGATTAGTTTGCCCTTGAGTTGCAACAGCACCAACCTGTGATCTAACAAATGAAACTGTTGAGCCAACAGCTATATGACAAGAAGAAACTGCAACACCAAATCTATTTTTTAAAGGATCAAAACCAATAATTGAAAATGTCATTTATATCATTAGAGGCTTGTCTAAAAAATTCTTATCAATGTAAAATATTGTATTCAATAAAACCTCAATACCATTAGCGCATTGATCAAGAGAAGTATATTCCTTATAGGAATGACTCAGACCATTCCTACTTGGGACAAAGATCATAACCATAGGACAAATCCTACCTATTTCTTGTGAGTCATGACTTGCTTTGCTTGGTAAAATTCCAGTTTTAAATCCCAACTTTTCAGATTCGCGAAATGAAGATCTCACTAATTTAGGGCATGACTTAGTGGGAATCACTTCAAATTGAGGTTCTATCTGTACTACGCATCCAGTAACTTCTTGAATTTCTGAGCATAGATTCTCAATTCTTAAACTCATTTTCCCAATTACATCTTCATCCAAATCTCTCATATCTATAGTGAATACTGCCTCTCCTGGAATAACATTTGCCGCATTGGGATGTAATTTCAATTTGCCAACTGTTGCGACTGCACTTTCAGAAGTAGTTTTAGCAATCTGTTCAATGCCAACAATAATTTTAGAGGCGGCCAAAAGTGCGTCATTTCTATTTGACATCGGTGTAGTTCCTGCATGATTTGCCTGGCCTGTAACCTTAACCGTTATTCTTTTTTGACCTACTATTCCATTAACAATTCCGATATCCAAACCACCATCTTCTAGAACCTTTCCCTGTTCAACATGTAATTCAAGAAAAGCGAATATATCTTTTTTACTTCTTGCTGCACTTTTAATCTCAAGCCAATTTCCACCAATCCGAGAAAGATTATGAATTATTGAACAAGAGTTACTGGTAATAAAATCTTCTTCGTTTACGGATAAATTACCTGTAAAGCCTTTACAACCAATCATTGTCGATTCTTCATCAGCAAAGACAATTATTTCAAATGGTCTATTTAATTTAATGTCATTTTCCTGAAGGAAAAAAGCAATTTCAATTCCTGCAATTACTCCTAAAGTTCCATCGTACTTACCTCCCTTTGGAACAGTATCGAGATGCGATCCAGTAACAATTGGAGGTAAATTATTATCATGACCATCTAATTTTGCAATAATATTCCCTGCAGTATCTATTTTTATTTTTAAACCTAAGTCTTTAAGGGTTTTCATAAAAAAATTTCTTGCATATATATCTTCATCAGAAAAACCTCTTCTTGAAACAGAGCCATTCTCAGAAGCTCCGATTGAAGAAAAAGAATTAATCAATTCTTGGATTCTCTCCCTATTTATTACCTGTGGCTCTAGGATGTTTAATCCAGCGCTATAGCTCATACCTTTATTACTTAAACCTATTTAAAGTCTCTTATTTTTCAAATAAAACCTGTATTGGTTTACACCTTTTCAGAAATTAATTAAAGGAACGAATTCAAACTTTCCAACCCAAATTATCAGCCAACTTTTGAGCTTTATCTGGGATATCTTCAATTATAAAAATCTTATATAAGATCTGAACGCTTAAAAGATGATTGATTATTGCATCCAATTGTACTTTTTCTGAGGCATCAAGCTCTGAACTAAAAAATTTATTCAGCAAATTATTTACTTCTGTTTCATCCAAGATTCCAAATTCTCTTATCCTCTCAGGACTTAAAAACTCATCCACAATTTCCTGCATAGAACTTAAATTATCTTTATCTGCATGAGAAGGGGGAGCCATAAAAGGAAATTTTTCACGTTTATATAATGATTCAGGCAGCAATCCTGACATGGCTTCTCTTAAAACATACTTCTCAACATTATCTTTAATCCTTAATTCAGGGGGGACAGCAACAGCAGCTTCAGCTAGGTAATGATCTAAAAATGCAGGTCTTGCCTCCATTGAATTTGACATATCCACTCTATCTCCTCCCCATGTGAGAATTTGGCCCTCAAGCATAGTCTTCATCCAAACGTACTGAGCCTGATCAATTGCGTATCTATCTTCTAACTGTTCAAGATCAAGTTCTCCAAAAATTGCTGCTCCAGGATCATAATCTTCCGTTAACTCTTTATACTTACTTGAGATTAGACTTTTTGCATAAGTTTCACATGCAAGCCAAGGTTGAAGGCAACTTGGCGTAAATCCTAAGAATTCCTTGAAAGATTGATTACTTATCTCTTCATTAGCTAGCATCGCGCCCTTGAAAATATCATTTGAATTTTCTAGATTCTCTTTAAGATTCTCAGATTCTGCATTAGAAATTCCTACCCCATAGGTATACATATCTTTTCTAAAAGCGGGATAGCCGCCAAACAATTCATCTGAACCCTCTCCTGTCATAACGACCTTATAATCGAGCTCATTCACTCTTTTACTCATAAGGTATTTGGCAATTGCAAGGGTGTTATAAATAGATCTTTCAGTAAACCATAGAACCTTTTCAAAATTCCCATACAGATCATCCCCATTTATTTTTAAAATCTCATGATCTGCATTTGTGGCGACAGCCATCTCTTTTGCTATCGCAGTTTCATCATATCTTTCATCACTGAAACCAATCGTGAATGCCTTTACTGATTTTTGACTTATGGCAGAAGCCAATCCCAAAATTGAGCAACTATCAATTCCACCGGATAAATAACAGCCGACCGGAACATCAGCGACCATTCTTAATTCGACAGCTCTCAACAATTCTTTTCTAATATTTTCAATAAAATATTCTTCACTTTTTTCTCTTTCATAAGCGTTTTTCTTTGGGAAATTTATATCCCAGAACTTTTCCTCTGTTATCTGAAATTTATTATTTAATCTTTTGACCTTAAGAATATATCCAGGCTTAACTTGTTTAACACCTGCAAATGCCGTAGAGCCAGGGACCATAACCTGCATAAGTTGATGAACCAGTCCTTCTCCAGTAAATTTTCTTTCAACTGATGGATGGGCAAATAGTACTTTTAATTCAGAGCCAAATATTAAGGAATCATCGGTCTCAATCCAGTATTGAGGTTTAATCCCAAATCGATCTCTTACAAGATAAAGACAATCCTGATCTGCATCAAACAACGAAAAGGCAAATTCTCCTCTCAAATAAGATAATGACTCATCAATGCCATATTTCTCATAAAGTCTAAGCAATATTTCCGAATCACTTTTTGAAGAAAAGCTTACGCCCTGAGCAACAAGATCAGCCCTGATTCTTTGAAAGTCATAAAATTCACCGTTATGTGCCATCAAAATATTATTTTTAGCACCTCCAATAAAAGGCTGTCTAGCTCGATTTTCATTCAAATCTATTATTGATAGTCTTGCATGACAGAACCCTACAGAAGCATCATCTGATAATTTATATCCGAAACCGTCCGGTCCACGATGGCTTTGAATAGCAGCCATATTTACAAGAATCTGAGGTACAACAGATTTATCTTTTGATTTATTAAAAACCCCCCCTATTCCACACATCTATTTAAATGACATCCATTACTCTTGTTGTTCTATCCATCAGACAGGTAAGTAATGCCATTCTTACAAATACTGCTCCTCTTGACTGAGCAAAATACCAATTTTTTGGTGTCTGATCAAGTGATGTTGACAATTCGGGACCACGAGCAAGTGGATGCAATATTATGGAATCTTTTTTAAATGGCAACTCACTGTGCAATTTAAATGCACTTCCATGAACCTCATAATTTGCTCCCACCCATGCAATTGCATTTATATAGGTAACGTCCAGAGAAGGTAATACTTTTTGCATATCCGTCTCCAGCTCAATCTTTAGACCAGATTCAATAAGTTGTTCCAGCTGGCCTTCATCAAATAGATCGTTCTGATCGATGGATTTGTCATCGTAAATGACAATAATTTTTTTTATGAAATATGAAAACTTGCAGAATAATTTCAGAAGAGATCTGACTGTTCTCATGCGTGATGGAACTCCGATAATACCAATAGTTATTTTTTCACTATCATCAATTGATTTATTAACCAGATGTGGTCTCCATTTAAAAATTGTATAAAGATCTGACATCGCCTGAGTGGGATGTTCATCGATTCCATTACCAGCATTGATTATTGGAATTCTCAATGACTTTGTCATTTCAAAAATCGCCTCATTGTCACTATCTCTAAGTACAATGCAGTCACCGTAATTATTAAACATATGAGCAATATCCAGATGGGTTTCTCCCTTGGCAATTCCAGTGGAACTTTTATCGGTGATATTTATTGAATCGCCACCCAGCCTATGCCATGCGCTGTCAAAAGATAATCTTGTTCTGGTGCTTGGTTCATAAAATGCATTTATGAGTATCTTTCCCTTTAGGGGACTGTTATGGGAAATATATCTGTTTGGATTACTTTCAAATTTTGCCGCCAGCCTAAAAAGTTGTAGAAGACAATCTTTACTAAAGGGGTCTATGGAAATTACATGCCTATCCAATAACTCATATAAAAATTCCGCTCTTTCCTTTATTTCAGATAATAAATTCTGAGGATGAGTAGAGCCGTAAATATCGGGTCCGATTCTTGAAAAAGAAAATGATTTTTCCTTATGTAAGGTTTTTACTTTATATGATCCCAAAATATTAAAGTTCAAAAATTTGTGTCTATAACTACATTTTTATAAACAAAAATCAGTAAAGACAAGTAATTTCAAAGAAAAATCTCAGAAAATGTCTAATCAATATCAGTTTCTGTATAGAACTAATACAGGAAATATTTATTCAGCTCAGAATTTAACAGCAATACTGGTTGCCATAACCTTTGAAATAGAAGTTTTAACGGGTGCTTGTGTCATGCCCTAGAATTGACTTAATGGCAGTATGGCAAAGGGATTTTAAAATGACAAAATGGGTAAATAAACACCTTCTGCTATGCGCAACACCCACAAAACAGAAATGCTTTAAAGGCAATGAAGGTCAAAAAACATGGGAATGTCTGAAAAAGACTTTAAAAAAATTTGAGAACGATCCCTGTACAAAAAACGTTCATATATTAAGATCAAAAGCTGACTGTTTAAGGATATGTAAGAACGGCCCAATTCTTCTTGTTTGGCCTGATGGTATTTGGTACGAGAAAGTTTCTCCAGAAAAAATTTCAGAAATTTTTACCTCACATATTATTAACGGTAAGCCAATAGAAAAATGGATTTTTAAAACAACACCATTTTTAAATAGTCCTAGATACTGATAAACCAATTCTTCACAACTTCGTCTGACCAGCAGCCATTAATAGAGTGAAAACCATTATGACCTCCTTTCTCAGTTATAAAAATAGTAAATTTATCAATAAATTTCCCTCTTAAATTCAAAGTTGCATTATATGGAACCCAAGGATCATCCTTGGCATGAATAAAAAGCATTTGAGGTAATTTTTTTATTGAGTTTTGGATTCTAAATATTGGAGAAGCTTTAAGATAATAATCTTCTAAAGAATTAAATCCCCAACTTGGAGCTGTAAATTTCTGATCAAATTCCCTTATACTTTTTAAATTTCTAATTTTTTTTCTTAATTTCTCATTATTAAGAATTTTGCCTTCATCATTAAATCCGTCCCATAATTGATTTTTTAAGCGGTGAAGTAACCATTTTTGGTAGATATAATTTCTAGATTTTTCAATACAGAGACTGCATGATGATAAATCTAAAGGGCTACTCACACAAGCTAGGCCATCTAAAAGTTTTTCTCCTTTGTTTTCATCGTAATCTAAGCAGGCATTTAAAAGAATAGTTCCACCTAAAGATAATCCAACTCCGTAAATTGGAAGATTATTCATCATAATGAGATCTTTAAACTCTAAATAAATGAATTTTTTAAAATAATTAATTGCTGCAATAACATCACTGGAGCATCTAGCACTATAATTTCCTTTGGCTAAATATCTCGCAGATCCAGATCCTCTCAGATTTAATTTAAGAACTCCAAAACCATTATTTGCTAATTTCCTAGAGATTCTTCTTAAACCAAACCGTTTAGTTGAGCCCCCTAAACCATGAGTAACGATTACAAAACCCCTTAGTGAGTCTAAGCTTTCAGGTAATTCTAAAAACCCTAGAAGATAATCAGATTCAAATTTTTTAGAGAGAATTTTATTAATCGGAAAGAATAGTTTTTTATTTTTTTTTGATTTACCAAGATCAATAACAAACGTATCTCTCAAAGTTTGTAAGTCGCCACCTATCCAAGGTAAGACTTCTCGAAAGGGCTTATTTTTTACGTAATCTGAAAAACTAAAAGATATACTATTCTTTCTCCCCAACTCCAAGATCCTTTAATTCTCCAATCAAATCATTCAGTACCTTTTTTGCATCACCAAAGACCATTGAGGTATTTGGCAGATCAAATAAATCATTTTTTATTCCGGAGTAACCTGCACTCATACCACGTTTAATTACAAATACCGTTCTTGCTTCCTGCACATCAAGAACTGGCATGCCATATAAAGGAGAAGAGCTATCATTTTTAGCTTGAGGATTAACCACATCATTTGCTCCTAAAACTAAAACAACATCCGTTGCCGGAAAATCAGGATTTACAACGTCCATCTCTTTAAGTTGTTCGTAAGGAACATCTGCTTCTGCTAAAAGTACATTCATATGTCCAGGCATCCTCCCTGCTACAGGATGAATTGCGTAAACAACTTCAATACCATTTTGCTCTAGTTTTTTTGTCACTTCCCTTAAAGTATGTTGAGCTTGAGCTACTGCCAGACCATAACCAGGAACAATAATTACCTTGTTCGCTGCCTCTAAAGTCAATGCGCATTCTTCAACACTGCAAGAAGTTATATTTGTATATTCTCCAGAACCAGAAGAGGCTGTACTTTGTGCCGATAAAGATCCTCCAAAAAGAACTGAGACCAATGATCTATTCATACCCTTGCACATTACTTGAGTAAGTATTAGACCTGCAGCTCCAACCATTGCGCCTGCCACTATCAAAAGCTGACTATCAACTACGAAACCTGCTGCTGCTGCTGCAATTCCTGAATAGCTATTTAATAAAGATATAACGACTGGCATATCCGCTCCACCAATTGGCAAAGTAACTCCAATACCTAATAAAGAAGAAACTATAACTAAAAGCCAAATAGAATTTGTATTGCCGTTTATCAAATCAAAAATGGCTATCAAGGAAGCAACTGCAAAAACAATATTGACAAAATGTCTAACTTTGCTCTGAGTCCATCCTGGAGTTGACAACCAACCCTGTAACTTTGCCATCGCCACAATTGAACCTGTGAAAGTTATGGCACCAACAAATATAGAAACAGATATTGAAACTTCGTTAATCAATGACTTAAAAAAATCAAGATTTTCTAAATTATTAGATATAGGGAAAATAGCTACTCCTAAGGCGACTAAAAGTGATGACATTCCACCACAACCATTGAACAAAGCCACTGTCTCAGGCATGGAGGTCATGGGTACTTTTTTTGCGAGTATTGCTCCGAATAAACTACCTATGATTGATCCAATTATTATCCAAATCCAAGACTGAATAGCAATTCCAGAAGTACCTAAATAATAAGAAAGCAATCCTACTACTGATAGCGACATTGCAAATGCAGCTAATCTATTGGCATCCCTTGCTGATTTTACTTTTGACAATCCTTTTATTCCCAAAGCCAGTAACAGTACAGCTAGAAGGTCAATAACGAATTTAATAATTACAGGTAGATTCATTTTAAAATTACTTCTTATTTGATGGTTTACGACTAAACATCGCGAGCATTCGATCAGTTACAAAGAAACCGCCTACAACGTTGAAAAGGGCAAATCCGAGAGAAACTGAACCTATGATTAAAAGTGGTACGTTGCCTCCTGCTTTTACAATTAAAGTTAATGCTGCCAACATAGTTATTCCTGAAATTGCATTTGCTCCGCTCATTAGAGGTGTGTGAAGAGTAGGAGGAACTTTTCCAATTAACTCGAGTCCTAATAAACTGCCAAGTAAAAGAACCCAAAGAAGACTTATAAAAGACATAATTTTAGAACCTCAATTTTCAAAAACTTTATTTTGAAGAACAACTCCTTCATCGCTTAATAAACATCCAGAAATGAGTTCATCCTCTTTATCTAATTCAATTACACCATCTTTTATAAAAGGTGTAATCAAAGATGTTAAGTTCTTAGCATAAAGTGAACTTGCATCATAAGGAACTGATGAGGGTAATTCTCCCGCCCCTATAAGTTTTACCCCATCTTTGATAATAATTTCATTTGATTTTGTTCCTTCACAATTACCTCCCTGAGAAACTGCCAAATCAATCACTACTGCACCAGGCCTCATTTTTTCAATCATAGGAGAGTCTATTAAAACAGGAGCCTTTTTACCTAGAACTTGCGCAGTACATATAGCAACATCAGCTTCAGATAAATATTTAGTTAAAGTAGCCTTTTGTTTTGAAAGGAATTCGGGCGTTACAGCTTTTGCATAACCTCCAGCTTCTCCAGGTTTTTCATCCACTTCAGGAAGTTCTATAAATCTTGCTCCGAGGGACTCTACTTGTTCTTTAACAGCAGGTCTAATATCAGATACAAATACTATTGCACCAAGTCTTTTTGCTGTCGCAACTGCCTGCAATCCTGCAACGCCACCACCAAGAACCACTACTTTAGCAGGTTGAACTGTGCCAGCTGCCGTCATAAGCATTGGGAAATATCTATCTAACTCACTTGCAGCTAAAAGAACTGCTTTATATCCAGCGATATTGGCCTGTGAAGAGAGAACATCAGAAGATTGCGCTCGACTAATCCTCGGAAGCAATTCTAGTGATAAAGCTGAAATCTTATTACTATTTATAATCTTAAGAAGCTCCTTATTACCATATGGGTTAAGAAGCCCAAGAAGAACAGCGCCTTTCTTTAATTTAGTTAAATTATCCTCTGATGGTGTTTGAACACAAAATATTAGGTCAGCTTCACCCCAAATTTTTTGATCAAAGTTACTTATTATTGTTCCGCCCGATTTTTCATATGACAAGTCACTAAATCCTGATAATTTTCCCGCTGAACTCTCAATATAAACATCACATCCAAGGCTTTTTAATTTCTTTACCGCTTCTGGAGTAGCTGAAACTCTCCTTTCACCAGAGCTTGTTTCGGAAGGAATAAGTATCTTTGTCAATTTATTTATTTTTTTAACATACTAAATATAAATTGAAGAAAGTCAAAAGTCTTGGATTTTTGTTAAAAATATATTTTCTTTTCTATAAAAAATAGCTATCTAGAATATATAGGTATTAAATATTCCAATGAGTATAAAAGCAATCGAATGTCCAGATGGAGTATGTCACAGTCATCATGGTGGTCATGCTGTTCCAAGGCAAACTATGCAGAAAAATCTAGAAAAGCATGGTAAGGACTGGTGCGAAAAATTAGCAGAGAGAATTTATGAAATGTCGGTTGATACTTATTCACAGACAGTGATGCCTAGTCTCCACTCAGCAGGCTGGCAAAGAAGACATTTAGATTGGGAATTTAAGCTCGGAGAAAATGATTCTGAACCTGATGAAGCTCTTGTTGAAGGAATTATTAATGCCACTGAAAGCTTTCTAAGAAGTAGTGAGGTGCATCGATTATTTATTCAGGAATTAGTCCAAGGCACATTTGAGGAAGCAAATGACAAAAAAATAATTTCTAAAGCAATAAAATCTATCATTGAAGAGGAAATTGTCATTTCACTAAGAGAAAAGAAAGAATCTCTTTTAAAGAAAATATCCGCAAAATTAATTTTAGAAGAAAAAGTTAGTGAGGAACTTGCAATAAATTCAGCTAAAGAGGGTTTTGAGGAAGTTGAAAGGCTACTTGCAAATCATAGCGAGGCAGTTTAATTTAGATTCTTTATATTTTTTTTATAATCTCCTCAAAAACCAGTTCAAATATAAATTAAAGATTAAATTATTGTTTGGAAGTACAAAGTTGTAACTTATTAGACAATACAAATAACTTGTTTTGTGTTTATCTATATAAAACTTTTAAGTTTCAATGGATAATTTCATTAGAAAAAGGATAGACATTGCGACCTGTTGGGCTACCAACAGAATTTCTGCAATGGACACTCTAGAAAGATACGAAGACAGTTATGCAATAGCAGAAGAATTCAGAGAGTGGATACTGCATATCGGAGAAAAGAACGAAAACTTAAAAGGTTCTGTTTTAAACTTCCCAAAGGAATTAAAAAAAATATTAGACCAAAAAATAAACGATTAAATAATAATTTGATCGAGTGGAATCCGTCCTACATTAATCGGGTTTTTTGATTATTATTAATAGTGAAATTAGCAAATAAATGGAAAATAAAGAGAAGATTTCAAATATAGAAAATGTTGTAATTATAGGTTCTGGACCTGCAGGTTATACTGCTGCAATTTATGCGGCACGAGCGAATCTTCAACCTTTGCTCGTAACAGGATTTAATTCTGGTGGAATTCCTGGTGGGCAATTAATGACAACGACATTTGTGGAAAATTATCCAGGTTTCCCAGATGGAGTATTAGGTCCTGAGTTGATGGATCTAATGAAGGCTCAAGCAGAAAGATGGGGTACTAATTTATACGAAAGCGATGTAGTCTCAATAAATACTGATTCACATCCTTTTGAATTAAAAACTTTAGAGGGGACTATAAAAGCTTATTCAATTATTATTGCAACTGGAGCAAGCGCAAATAGATTAGGCGTTATAAATGAAGAAAAATTCTGGAGTAAAGGAATAAGTGCTTGTGCAATTTGTGATGGGGCAACTCCACAATTCAGAGGTGAAGAATTAGCTGTGATTGGAGGAGGGGACTCTGCATGTGAAGAAGCAGCATACCTTACAAAGTATGGCAGCAAAGTGCACTTAATTGTTAGGTCAGAAAAATTAAGGGCTAGTGCAGCAATGGTTGATAGAGTAAAAGCTAATCCAAAGATAGAAATTCATTGGAACACAAAAGTTGATAAAGCTGATGGCTATGAATGGCTTGAGAAAATAGAAACTATTCACTCTCAAGAAGGTAAAGGGGAAATAAATATAAAGGGTCTTTTTTACGCAATAGGTCACACACCAAATACGAAGTTCTTAGGCAACAAAATTGATTTAGATAATAAAGGATACATTGCTTGCAAATCAGGAAGACCAGAAACATCTATCGAAGGCATTTTTGCAGCAGGTGATGTTGTTGATTCTGAGTGGAGACAAGGAGTTACCGCAGCAGGAACAGGATGCATGGCAGCATTAGCTACAGAAAGGTGGCTTGCCGAGAAAAACTTAGCAAAAACTATAGTCAGAGAAACACCCGAACCAGAAAAAAAACTTAATTCATCAGATTTTAATGAAGAAGAAGTTAATGAAGATACTTTCGATTCAAATTCTGAATGGCAAAAAGGCAGTTATGCATTAAGGAAACTTTATCATGAGAGTAAAAAACCAATCTTAGTAATTTTTAGTTCCCCAAGCTGCGGCCCATGTCATGTTTTGAAACCTCAGTTAAAAAGGGTAATTAAAGAACTTGATGGCGCAGTACTTGGCGTTGAAATAGATATTGATAAAGATCAAGATATTGCAAAACAAGCTGGTATTAACGGCACACCAACAGTTCAACTTTTTAAAGAAAAATTATTAAAAAAACAATGGCAAGGTGTTAAACAAAGAAGTGAGTTTAAAGAAGCGATAAAAAATATTATCTAAAATAACTGTTTACTTATTATTCCTCTTAGGATTATTTTTGTTAGTTGTAGGTCTAGCACCTCCAGCATTCCTTTCTCTATAAGTTATTCTCCCTCTAGAAAGATCATAGGGACTTATCTCAACCAAAACTTTGTCACCAGCTAATAATTTAATTCTAAATTTAGTCAATTTACCTGCAGCTCTACATAAACATTGATGTCCTTCAGGTTGTTCTAAGGTAACCAAATAAAATCCATTTCCCTGTTCTTTTTCTATTACACCTGAAGTTTCAATCATTAATTAATCTTTTACTAAATATCATATTATCAGAAAAAGATTGGCCAAGATTGATTTAAAAAAAAATTAAATAAGTAAAAATATGAAATTCAATTCAAATTGAAAATTTAATTTCATTAATTATTTGAAGTTGACCATAGTAAAAATTTGCTTTAGCAATTTTTTCAGAATCTTCTAATTGATCAAAAAAAACAAAGCCAAGGCTTTCCCATAATGAAGATCCGCAAACATTATTCAGTTCAATTCTTGCTTCTTTTGCAAAATTATCTAGCTTTCGTTCAAGATTTTTAGACTTAGAAACAGACATAGGTCAATAAAATTTATATAGTACAAATATACTATATAATTCTAAAATTACAATATTAAAAAGGTAATCTCTTTTTTTCTTCAATATTTAGATCAGCTTCCATTTCCCTTAATCTCTTAAGAATTTGTTGGTAGTACTCCTTTATATAACTCTCTAGTGATGTCATATCTTCTTTTTTTAGTTCTAATATTTCGTAAGTTTTGCTCATGTCAGCATCTAATGATTCACCACTGCTGGTTACTTCAGCAAAAGCCAATCTTTCAGCGACATTTAAAGAATCTTGGAAAAAGGAAACTACTTTTTGAGTGACACTAATTAGGAAGGGGGAAACTCGAAAAATTTTAGCCTTCTTTTCGCTAAATTTTTCACATAGAGATATAACTTCGTTTGAATCCCATGCTTTAGGACCAACCAATGGCAATGATGTTCTATATGTATTTGGATTATTAACTGATGCGACAATAACTTTTGCCATGTCTTGAGTATTCATGTATGCAATTTTAGTTGGAGTTCCACTCATCCATACTGCTTGACTATCTAAAATTGGAATAGCAAATTGACTTATAACTCCTTGCATAAAAGCTGCACATTTGAAGATTGTATAATCTAGATCAGACTTCTCAAGAAGTTTTTCAGTACAAAACTTAATGTCCATTAGTGGCACTTTTCTGAATTTCTCTGTTAGAAGTATTGAAAGGAATATCACTCTTTTGACATTTAGAGTTTCACAAGCATTGAATAAGTTAAGTTTTCCATCCCAATCTATTTCATAAATACTTCTAGGATCATCTGGCTTACTGGTTGCAGCATCAATAACGACTTCAATATCTTGTAATGCATATTCAATATCTGAAGAGTTTAATAAGTTACCTTTTGTCAGCTCACAACCCCATTCTTGTAGAAAAGAAGCTTTTCTTGGGTTTCTAACAAAGCATCTAACTTCGTGTCCATCTTCTACAGCTTGCTTTGCTATTTGCCTACCAAGAGTCCCTGTTGCTCCTACTAAAAGAATCTTCATACTTAAGATTTACTTAACTTTTAGAACATAACTCAATTTGTTATGTATTCGTGAGAATCAATCTCCCTGAAACTTTAATAATAATGCACCACCAACCAATCCTATTGGTATCAATATCCAAAAAACTGCTGCAATACTAAAAATTTCTTTAGCCATAGTAAAATTTTATGATTACTATAATTTACAATCAATATACATATTTTTGTTAAAAAAGTAGATAATGCAAATATCTTGAAAATTTAAATATATGGATGACAGTCTTAAAGAAAAAAATATTAATTATCCTAATTACTGGAATTGGAATGGTTTTAAAATCTGTTGGAGTGTTTCAGGCGAAGATAATAAAATTCCAATTGTATTTCTCCACGGATTTGGTGCTAGTAGAAAACATTGGAGAAACAATTTAGAATATTTTGCAAAAAGAAATTTTGCCACTTATTCAATGGATCTAATTGGGTTTGGCGAATCGGATCAACCTGGAATTAGACAAATTGGAAAAATAAATAATGAGATTTGGTGTGAACAAGTGAAAGACTTTATTGCACAGGTCATAAGACCAAATAATTCTGAAAAAGTCATTCTTATTGGCAATTCTTTAGGTTCATTAGTGGCATTAACATGTGCTGTTTCATTAGAGGACCAAATTGCAACAGTTATTGCATCGCCTTTACCAGATCAAATTCAGGCAAAAAAAGAGAAAATACCAAATAAATCATTACTTAAAAAAATTAAAGCTGTTTTCATAGGAATATTTTTTAGATTGTTCCCAATGGAGATTATTTTATTTCTAATAGTCAAATTAGGCTTTATAAAACTGGGGCTATATTCTGCCTATTACAAAAAAGATAATATTGATCGCGAACTAATAGATTTAATAACAAGACCGGTTTTAAGGAGAACTGCAGCTAGATCATTAAGAGCAATGTGTATTGGAATGTCTTCAAGAGATGAAGAATTTCAAGCATCCTACCTATTAGGAAAACTTTGCGCCTCAAAAAAAGTTCCTTTTTTACTAATTTGGGGAGATAAAGATAATTTCATACCTTTGTTTCTTGGTAAAAAGATTGCAAATTTCCACAGATGGGTAAAATTAAAAATAGTATCCAATTCTGGACATTGTATCCATGATGAAGATCCTTCAGTATTCAATAGCATCTCTTATGAATGGATTAGAGATTTAAAAACCTTTTAAAATATGAAACATACATTATCAGTTCTTGTTGAAGATGAATCTGGAGCTTTGAGTAGAATCTCAGGTCTCTTTGCTAGAAGGGGATTTAACATAGATAGCTTAGCTGTAGGCCCTGCAGAATCGAAAGGGATTTCAAGATTAACAATGGTTGTAGAAGGTGATGATGAAACTCTTCAACAAATGACTAAGCAACTTAATAAGTTATTTAATGTTCTGGGAGTTGTTGATTTTACTAATCTCGCCGCTGTTGAGAGAGAATTAATGTTACTGAAAGTATCTTCAAAAGAAGATACAAGAAGCAATATACTAGATATAGTTCAAATATTCCGTGCAAAAGTTGTAGACGTTTCAGATATAGCATTAACACTTGAAGTTGTTGGAGATCCTGGGAAGTTAGTTGCTTTGGAGAAATTACTCGAACCATATGGCATTCTTGAAATAGCAAGGACTGGCAAAGTAGCTCTTAAGCGCTCTTCAGGAGTTAATACAGAAATGTTGAAAATCAACAAATATTCTCTAGAAATTTAATTAGATATTTTCACTTCCTTGATATAGTCTGCTTGATCAATTTTTTCAAGTACTTCTAATCCTTTAATAATTTTTCCAAAAATCGAGTATCTTCCGTCTAATTCTGGAATCCTATTTGTTACAAAAAAAAATTCTGTAGATGAAGACTTACTTTTTCCTAGTTTTACCATAGCTATTGAACCACTCTCAAAAGTATTTATCAAATCTTCAGCTTCATAAGGATTTTTTATTTGATATTTGTATGTCGGTTTAGTTTCTTCCTTAAATTTTATTTCTAAAGGAATTGAGAGACTTGTTTTGTTTATAGCTTGATTTTGTTCAATATAAAATTTATTTTCTGGATTAACCCCACTGTGTATAAATTTATGTTGGGGATAACTGATTATTTTATAAAATTTTTTATTTTTATAAATATTATTTTCTATATTTTCTATAAAGTTGGATACTGTAACTGGGTTATCTTTACCAAATAACTTAACCTCAAAATTTCCTTTTGAAGTTTTAAAATAAACAATTTCATTATTTTTTATACAATTTAATTTAAGTTTTTGACAGTAATAATTTGAATCAATCTGACTTTTAAAACTGCAAGCTGACGCCAAAAACAAAATCTGAATGAAAGATGATGTTTTTAATAAATATTGTTTTATTTTAAGCCCTCCAAATTAACATTCAAAAATTTAGCCAGCCTTGCACCTTCTTCTTCAACTTGAAGAAGTGGTTTAAGTTCACCTGCTCCGCTAAGAGGGAGGGGTTTTTTTCTCCCTTTAAGGACTAAGGCAATTCTTCTTCTAGGATTAAATCCTTCACTAATATCTAATTTTACCGATTTAATTTCTTCGAATTTCAATTTAACTTCAATATCTTTAAATAACCCTTTTCTTTTTATTTCCACAGACTTTGATGATTTATCAAAAGAATTACTTCCTGAACCAAAATTTATATAAACTAGGTACCACAAATAAAAATTCAATAAATTTGCTATGACTCCGTAGGCTCCCATTATGATTCCTTGCGGTATAAATAATAAAGTTGATGGATTTCCCAAAGGTAACAGATCCCTCCCTGTGTAACTCGATAAAGAGGCTAAAAGGAAACCTATACCTCCTATCGTAAGCATTCCACCAATAATATAATTAGAAATTTTTCTTGATCCACCAATTTTTTGTTCGATTTTATCGAAAGACGTGAGGTCTGAATTCATTTTTATCTTTTTTAGAGCCTAATTCAGATAATTTAACAAACTAAGGGAGTATTCTTACCTATTTTTTAATAAAAAAGTCAGGAAAGCTTTACAAGGCATTTCAGATATACGAATATTTCCCCACATTACTCTCAATCTTTGTTACAGTCACTGCGTATCCCAAAGCTAAAAACGATTTCTCATGACGATCGCAGTTGGTAGCGCCCCACAAAGAGGATGGTTTGATGTCCTTGATGATTGGTTGAAGCGCGACCGCTTTGTATTTATTGGTTGGTCCGGACTACTTCTACTTCCTTGTGCATATCTTGCTATAGGTGGTTGGTTCGTCGGAACAACATTTGTTACCTCTTGGTACACACACGGAGTTGCAAGCTCATACCTCGAAGGTTGTAACTTTTTAACAGCAGCTGTAAGCACCCCTGGTGATGCCATGGGACACAGTCTTCTATTTTTATGGGGTCCTGAAGCCCAAGGTAGTTTCGTAAGATGGCTACAACTTGGCGGTCTTTGGAACTTCGTTGCATTACATGGAGTATTTGGCCTAATTGGTTTTATGCTTCGTCAGTTTGAAATTGCTGGCCTTGTTGGAATTAGACCATACAACGCACTAGCTTTCTCAGCGGTAATTGCAGTATTTACAAGTATTTTCCTTATTTATCCTTTAGGACAGCATAGTTGGTTCTTCGCACCTTCATTTGGTGTTGCAGCAATCTTCCGTTACATTCTGTTCATTCAAGGTTTTCACAATATTACTTTAAACCCATTCCATATGATGGGAGTTGCTGGAATTCTTGGTGGCGCTCTACTTTGTGCTATTCACGGAGCTACAGTACAAAATACTTTGTATGAAGATACAAGTATTTACACAGATGGTAAAGTTCAAAGTTCAACATTTAGAGCTTTTGATCCAACTCAAGAAGAAGAAACTTATTCAATGATTACAGCTAATAGATTCTGGAGTCAAATCTTCGGTATTGCTTTCTCAAATAAGCGTTTCTTACATTTCTTGATGCTATTTGTACCTGTTATGGGTATGTGGACATCTTCAATCGGTATTGTCGGCTTAGCACTAAACTTAAGAGCTTATGATTTCGTAAGTCAAGAAATACGTGCAGCAGAAGATCCAGAATTTGAAACTTTCTATACAAAAAATATACTTTTGAACGAAGGTATGCGAGCATGGATGTCTTCTGTGGATCAACCACACGAAAACTTTGTATTCCCTGAGGAGGTTCTTCCACGTGGAAACGCCCTTTAATAATTTACTAAGAGCTCCAAACCAAAGTATTGAGGAAACTGGTTATGCCTGGTACGTAGGCAACGCTAGATTAATCAATTTATCTGGACGTTTATTAGGAGCTCATATTGCTCACTCTGGACTAATAGTCTTTTGGGCAGGAGCAATGATGCTCTTTGAGGTTAATCATTTTACTTTTGATAAACCAATGTGGGAGCAAGGACTAATCTGTATGCCACACGTAGCAATGTTTGGTTATGGAATTGGCCCCGGTGGTGAAGTTACTGATATCATGCCTTTCTTCCAGGCAGGTGTGGTTCATTTGATAGCTTCTGCTGTTCTTGGTTTTGGTGGTATTTACCATTCATTAGCGGGTCCAGAAAAACTCGAAGAAGATTTCCCATTTTTCTCAACTGATTGGAGAGATAAAAATCAAATGACTAATATCCTTGGATATCATTTGATTGTTTTAGGTGTAGGTGCATTAGCATGGTCAGTTAACTGGTGTTTTATTGGCGGTGCATATGACACATGGGCACCTGGTGGTGGTGAAGTCAGACTTGTCAATCCAACTTTAGACCCAAGGGTTATTCTTGGTTATTTATTCAGATCCCCATGGGGAGGTGCTGGTTCAATAATCGGTGTAAACTCAATCGAGGATATTGTTGGTGGTCATGTATATGTGGGTATTACTGCAATTATTGGAGGAATATTCCATATCTTTACTAAACCTTTTGGATGGGCAAGAAGAGCGTTTATCTGGAACGGCGAAGGTCTTTTAAGTTATGCTCTTGGTGGAATTTGTGTAGCAAGTTTTATTGCTTCAACATTCATCTGGTTTAACAATACTGCTTACCCTTCAGAATTTTATGGACCAACAAATGCTGAAGCTTCACAGGCCCAAAGCTTTACTTTCCTTGTGAGAGACCAAAGAATTGGAGCTAACGTAGGTTCAACAATGGGACCAACAGGTCTAGGTAAGTATCTCATGAGATCTCCTACTGGTGAAATTATATTTGGTGGTGAAACAATGAGATTTTGGGATTTCAGAGGTCCATGGTTAGAGCCTTTAAGAGGACCTAACGGTTTAAGCCTTGAGAAAATCCAAAATGATATTCAGCCTTGGCAAGTAAGAAGAGCTGCTGAATATATGACTCATGCTCCTAACGCTTCTATCAACTCTGTTGGTGGAATCATTACAGAGCCTAATGCTGTTAACTTCGTTAACTTAAGACAATGGTTAGCTGCAGCTCAATTCTTCCTAGGATGGTTTACATTCATTGGTCACCTTTGGCATGCTGGACGTGCTAGAGCGGCCGCTGCTGGTTTCGAAAAAGGAATCGACAGAAAGAGTGAACCAGCTCTAGAAATGCCTGATTTAGATTAATTTTTCTATTTCATCTAAAAAAGCCCTATCTCTAGATAGGGTTTTTTTTTGCTCAATTTTATTATCTATATAAATTTTCTCTGAGCCATGGCAAACTTAAACCCATTACATTACTGAAGCAACCCTCTATTTTTTCTATATATTTGCCGCCTATACCTTCCAAAGCAAACCCACCTGCACAGTGTAAAGGTTCGTTTGTATCTACATAACTTTTTATTTCCCAATCTTCCAACTTAGAAAAATAAACTCTTGAACTGACTGTTTTCTTAATTGTTTTAATTACTCTAAACTTGTTTAAAGATGAATCAAAATTTCCAATTATTAGAGTGTGTCCAGTATGTAAAAAACCATATTCTCCAGACATTTTTTTCCATCTAGTAAATGCCTCTTCTTTATCAGATGGTTTTCCATAAGCTTCCCCTTTAAATTCAAAAATTGAATCACATCCAAGAATTTGCAATAGACCAAAATTTAATTTTTCGGGAAATGATATTTCTTGAATATTATCAGATAAACTATTTGCCTTTTGAAAGGATAATTCCAAAGCTAAATGATATGTGTTCTTTTCTTTTATTGAATTTTCATCAAAGTTACTCGGTATTTGAATAAATTCAATTTGACAATTTTCAAGTAATTGCTTTCTAGATTGAGAGGCAGAGGCTAGAATTAACACAAAATTTTTACCAAATTATAATTCAATTTTCTAAATAATAAATTTCAAACTATATTAAATTTACTAATGGATTTGGAAGAAAAGTTTCAACCAATAAAGAAACCAATAATGGTCTTAGGTACTTCCAGTGGGGCAGGAAAATCATTAACAGTTACAGCTATTTGCAGAATTCTAAAAAATTTAGGAGAAGAACCAATACCTTATAAAGGTCAAAATATGAGTAACAACGCTTGGGTTGATTGGGATGGAGGAGAGATGGCATATTCACAAGCACTTCAAGCCTTTGCTTGTGGTATAAATCCTTCTTCAGAAATGAATCCTATTTTATTAAAACCACAAGGAAATTCAATAAGCGAGGTCATTCACCTTGGAAAAAGCATAGGAACCACAACCGCAAAAAATTACTATAAAGATTGGTTTTTTCCTGGCTGGGAAGTAATTAAAAAAAGTTTAAAGTCTATTTATAAACGAACTCCGAATTGTCGATTAATTATCGAAGGTGCTGGCAGTCCCGTAGAAATGAATTTAATTCATAGAGACCTTACTAATTTAAGAGTTGCAAAATATTTAAATGCAAATTGCATATTAGTTACTGATATTGAAAGAGGAGGCGTATTTGCACAAATAATTGGCACTCTTGAATTATTGAAGCCCGAAGAAAAGAAACTTATTAAGGGAATTATTATAAATAGATTCAGAGGAGACCTTTCATTATTTGAAGAAGGGAAGAAATGGATAGAGAATAAAACTCAAATCCCTGTTATTGGAATTATTCCATGGTTAAATGATTCATTTCCTCCAGAGGATTCTTTAGATTTATTAGAAAAAAAAATCACTGTCACAAATCCTGAGATAAAAGTTGGGATTATAAAATTACCATCTATAAGTAACTTCTCGGATTTTGATCCATTAGAAAATGAAGAAACAATATTAATTGAATGGATTAGAGAGTCTCAGAACTTGAGTAAGTATGACTTCATTATTCTGCCGGGTAGTAAACAAACGATTAAAGATCAAATATTTCTTGAAAATTCTGGCTTATCTCAGGATATAAGGGAATATTCAAATAACAAAGGCAATATTTTTGGAATATGTGGGGGTCTACAAATGTTAGGGACAACACTGGAAGATCCTTATTTTAAAGAGGGTTCCAACAATTGTTCTGAACAAAAAACTAAAGGGATTGGATTACTGCCATTAAAAACCACTTTCCTTGAAAAGAAATTGACGCGTCAAATCAACTCGGAATCTTTTTGGCCATGCCAATCTAAAATTAATGGTTTTGAAATTCATAATGGCCAGACGGAATTGAATGATAATCAAAACTCATTAAAAATTAACCCCATCTTCAAAGACTTAAATCTTGGCTGGTACAAAGAAAATATAGAAGGTGGAACTATTGCAGGCACATACATTCATGGCATCTTCGAAAATGATGATTGGAGAGATCAATATATAAATTTAATAAGAAAGAGTAAAAATCTACCAATGATAATTAAAAAATCAATATCTTATAAAAAGAAAAGAGAATCAATCCTTGATAATCTTGCTAATGAATTTAATAAACACTTAAATCTCACATCATTTTTAGATTGAAAGGGAAAAACATAAAAGTCTTATGGCCAAATAATGTTGAGACATTTGTTTCAGAAGGAGATGATTGGTTCTCTTCTGCTGAGAAAGCAGGTTTGGAAATTCCGACTGGATGTCTTACAGGCAGTTGTGGAGCCTGTGAAATCGATGTAAACGGTGAAACAATAAGGGCCTGTATCAGTGAAATCAAAAATAGTAAGCAGTGTAGTCTAAAGGTTTCTTTGACTACAGACCCATTTTGGGAAACCTAGCTAATTTAAAATTTTTTTTATAAAACTCAACATGTTAATGTTTTTATTTTTACCTTATCTTTCTTAAAAATTTTTGTTATTACGCTACCTGTTTTGCTATTAAAACAGCCTAAGACACCTTTTTCGTCATCACTGAAAGGAATTGACTGTACATTGAAAATTAAATCCTCGCTGTACATCGTTAGCCAGTAGTTACGATTTTTGGATTCCCAAATAGTAGCAGTTGAATTATTGCCTAATTTTATGCAATCTCTAAGATGATTATTTCTTGTTTGTTTTTGCGTTAAATGACATCCTGATACCTTTGTAAATCTTTGCAAATCTCCTACCGACTTTGGATAAATTGAATCAGACATATAAATATTTTTAGCTGCATAAAGATATGATCTTATGTTTAATCTTTCTTGTATTAACATAAATTCTTTTGAGACATCTACGGAACTTCTTAAAGAATTAAAACCAGCGTTAGAGTATTTTTTAATCCCATCAATCGATTTTCTAACTGGAATTTCAAGTTTTGGAACTGCTATTACAAGAAGAATACTTGAAATTGCAAGAACGAAAATAATTTCTACTAAAGAAAAACCAGATTCACATTGATTGAATATTCTTTTTCTAACAGATAAAAAATTTCTCATAAATTAAATCTATTAAAAGATTTATGTCTTATTTATTATCTATGAAAAAATAAAATGCAGCAATTATAAATATGTATAAACGGAGAGGGTGGGATTCGAACCCACGAATAGTTACCTATTAAACGATTTCGAGTCGTTCGCTTTCGACCACTCAGCCACCTCTCCGCATACATATAATTATGAACATAATTGAATATAAAATATGATCTTTTTAATTGTCTTTATTGTTAATCCCAACCTGCATCTTTCATCAATTTTATTGCAATAGAATTATTTACCCCTAAGTCTTCTACAGTTACCTTATCAGGAACAAATTCTCCAAATTCCTTGACTATTGGATTTTGATTAACCTCTTCTAATGGATGTTCAAACGTTGGAGCAGCAAGTCCTTTACTTCCCTTTGGAGATGCCAAATATTCAAGTAGCTCAATGGCTTCATTTTTATTTGTGGCATATTTTGCTACACCACCAGCACTAATATTTACATGTGCAGGATTAGGAGTAAGGACTGTTGTTTTTTTTGCATATAATGCATCTCTTCTTCCATTTACACCAGCCAACATTCTTGCGACATAGTAATGATTTACGATCCCGACACCGCACTTTCTTTTCGAAACTGCTCTTATAATAGAAATATCTCCTGGGAAAAACGGTTGTGATACATTTGAAATCATTCCATTAAGCCAATTTTTTGTTGCCTCTTCCCCCTTATTAATTATTTGATTAGCAACCAAAGATTGATTATAGGGACTTTTTCTATTCCTCAAACATACTTTTCCTTTTAAAGATGGGTCAGCTAAATCACTGTAATCATTAATCTTGCTAACATCTACAACCTTTGGATTCGCGACCATAACTCTAACTCTTCTGGTCAATGCGTACCATTCCTTATTAGGATCTTTCAATCCAATAGGGACATCATTTTCCAAAGTGGCTGAATTGATTTGTTGAAGCAATCCAGATTTTGCAGCATTTGTAATTCTTGCTGCATCAACAAGCAAAATTAGATCAGCTTGAGAATTTTTTCCCTCTCTCTTTAATCTTTCGATTAAAGAGATACCAGCAGCTTCAATTAGTCGGACTTTTATACCAGTTTCTTCTGCGAATTTTTTAAAAACACTTCTATCTGTGTTGTAATGTCTCCCTGAATATACTTTGACTTCTTTTTCAGTAGAATTTACAGGTATATTTAAACCTAGTAAAAAGGCACAACTCAAAGCTGAATAAAATATTTTTTTTAGGTTTTGCAATTTTTTCGAATAGTATCTATGGTTACTTTATATATATTAAAAGCACAAGAATCCTAAAAGATATTTTCTATACGCCACCTTGTATCATTTTTTATAATCAGAATGAATTATTTAACTAACCAGCTTCTCATTCAAGAAGAAATTGAAGCATTAATTAAAAATTTAAAGAAAGAAAATACTCTCTGGGAAGACGGGAAAAAGACAGCGGGAAGCCATGCCTCAATAGTTAAAAATAATTTGCAATTAAATAGAGAATCGGAGATATCTAAAAAACTATCTCTTTTAATCAAAAAGAAAATTCTTTCTAGTCCTTTAATAAAAAGCTTTGCCTTACCAAAAATAATTCATGGAATAATGTTTACGAAATCATTAAATAATATGCAATATGGTAGGCATATTGATAATCCATTTATGTCATCAGGTCGATCAGATTTATCTTTTACCATTTCTTTAAGTGATAAAAATAAATACGACGGGGGAGAGCTCATTATTGAAGAGATGAATTCAGAAAAAAAATTCAAATTAGATGCTGGTGAAATAATTATTTATCCAAGTACTTACTTACATTCAGTCAAAAAGATTAAAAATGGAGAAAGAATAGTATGCGTAGGATGGATTGAAAGTTATGTAAAATCAATTGAAGAAAGAGAATATTTATTTGATCTTGATGCAGGTGCTAAAGGATTGCTAGCTAAAAATGGAAGGTCAGACGAATTGGATCTTATTTTCAAGTCTTACTCGAATCTTCTTAGGCTACTTGGTAGTTAAAGAATCATTTTATACACTCAATAGAAAATTGTTTAAAAAATATTTAAAATAAATTTGAATTTAAAATTTGAAATGCCAAAAAAAAGTTCGATAGCATTATTCATTGCTGCTACTAGCGCATTATCGATATCATCTTCAGTTAATAGTGGGGAGAATGACATGGGTGGTCTTAAAGAATGGAATACAGACATGGACATTAATGCAGATTTCATACTAGATGACAAAGCTCAAGAGATTGCAGATAAGGCAAAAAAATCAGATGTTTGCATACCCATTGGGGAAGGAGAAAATTGTTGGTAAGTTAAAAAAAAATATATATAAAAAAAACACCCGTTAGGGTGTTTTTTAGTTTTTCTTAAGTTTTTACTTAGAAGCGATCCTAGAACTTTAAGGTTGTTGTTACAACTGTTCCAAAAGTATCATCATCTTGTTGGAAGGAATCACGACCTCCGAAGACTGCAGGAGTAATTGTCATATAATCATTGTATTTAAATGAATAATATGCTTCCCACAAAAGTGGGTCATCAACTTCGCCAGTGTCTCCTCCGCCAGCAACAGAAGTAGCCTTTAGTGGTTGAGAAAGTGCAATTCCAATCCTGTCATCTGCACTCATAATATCCTTCCAAGTTAAACCAATCATCCAGCTTGCTGCCTCATCAACAGCTCCATTAGCTGCATCATCCCAAACCTTTAAATCGTATCCTACAGAAATTTCAGGAACTGCAGTACCTGACTCTTCAGGCATCCAATATGCTCTTGCAGCATATCCCATCGAATCTGCAGCGGTATTCTCACCTAATGCTGTTGCATTATATAACTGAGATGTCCATTCCTGAGCATTTGAAAGAGTTAAAGATAAGTGATACCTTGGCTGGGTATATGCAAATTGAGTATCCCATTTGCTAACTGAATCGTTTTGGAAAAACCCGGTACTGTCAGCATTTTTATCAACTATGTTTGAGGCTATAGCAAAACCGTTGTCAGCTTCATATTTGAAACCAAATCCAACGTCAGTACTAGCTCCAAAATTACTATTTCCGCCTAATTTAAAGGCTTTTAAGGCACCCGGCTTATAAATAGATGGAGTCACGTACATGTAGTAGTTCTCAATCATAGGACCTACGAAAGCAGTGATACTTTCACCTATAGGGAATGTATACCAGATCTTATCGATATTCATCGCATGATCAGTGTCTTTAGTAGAGATATGATAACCAGCAGGCTTAGATGACCAAGCATCACCATTATTTCCGCCTTTTAAACGAACATAGAGGTTATCATCACCTGTAAAACTTGTATTCAAGTTCATCGTATAGGTATAACCTGTCTGAACTCCATCGGTAGGTTCATCTGCAAGAGAACCATCCTCATCATCATCAATATCATTGATGCCATCTATGCCACCAACCCAGAAGATCGCTTTACCATCCATCGATGTTGTGGTAGAAAAAGATCCAGCTTCAAATTCACTTTGATTTGGCTGAAGGCCATCAAGTTCATCAATTTTAGACTGAAGTTCTTTTACAATAGACTTAAGGTTCTCAATATCTTCGACTTGGTTGTTAGTAAAAGAACTACTATCAAGAGTCGAAGGATTTAATTTCATTACATCGGAAGCCTGAACAGCAATGGGAGCTAATAAGCTCACAGATGCTCCTGCTACCAACATTTTTTGGAAGAGTTTCATTTTGCCTCACACGGATATTGCCCTTTAAAAAGGGTGCATTCTTACTGTATCGAGAGCTACAAAAAAGCAAAGAATTAAAAGTTCCAAGTCGCTGTAACTTTTTATACAATTAATTCTTCCTAGTAGGTTATCCAGATTATTTTTTTATTAATGGGTACTTAAGAAATTCTCTTTCCTCTATCCATGATGATGCAACTTCTCTAGCTAATTTTCTAATCTTTTCAATATATTGGGCACGATCTGTAACTGAAATAACTCCCCTCGCATCGAGTAGATTAAAAGTATGACTACATTTCAGAACAAAATCAAGCGCAGGATAAGTTAATTTCTTTTCTATTAAAGAATTTGCCTCATCTTGGTAAATTTCAAATAATTTCCGTAAATTATCAGGACTAGATTGAGTAAAGTTATATTCGCATTGGTTTTTTTCGAATTGAAGCCAAATATCACTATATTTCAAATTTTTATTCCAGTTTAAGTCCCAAATACTTTCCTTATCCTGCAAAAACATTGCAATTCTCTCTAATCCATATGTGATTTCAATTGGGATTGGATTACAATCTAACCCCCCACATTGTTGGAAATATGTAAATTGAGTAACTTCCATTCCATCCAACCAAACTTCCCAACCTACTCCCCAAGCACCAAGTGTTGGTGACTCCCAATTATCCTCTACAAATCTAATATCATGATCTTTAGGATTAATTCCAAGAGACTCTAAAGATGTTAAATATTTTTCTTGAATTCCATCTGGTGAAGGTTTAATTATTACTTGATATTGAAAGTAATGTTGAGCCCTATTAGGATTATCGCCAAACCGCCCATCAGTAGGTCTCCTACACGGCTCGGCATAAGCAACCGACCAAGGTTCCGGTCCAATAGCCCTCAAAAAAGTATGAGGATTCATTGTGCCTGCACCCTTTTCAGTATCGTAAGGCTGCATAATCAAACACCCTTCTTTGGACCAAAAATTATTTAAATTTTGGATTATATCCTGAAAAAACATCAAATATAAAAAAGTGAGGGATTTAGATCAATGCCATTACATATAATAACAAAGCTAAAAACAAAAAATTTTTCCACTCTATGTTCTGAAAAGTATTATCTGATAAAAAGTCATCATTAAATTAAATCGGGGATAAAGACATAATTTATAAATCAATTAATTATGAAAAAAATCTAGTGGTAATGGTCCAACAGTACTAGATTCTTTAGATTCATGGTCATACTGACAAGTTAATAAAATACCTTCACCGAGACCATTTTCAGATCTAATAAAAACATTACCAGTTTTTTGATTACCTTTTAAAAAAACACTTCCATCGGCATGAAGGGAGTTTAGATTCACAAATTTAATGGAGGAATATTTTTTAGTAATTGATTGTAATGCTTCAATAGCTTTAGTATCACCAGGTGCCATTATTCCTATTGTTATCCAATCAGCATTAAAAATATTAGTTTCTAGTTCTTCTAATAGTTTTTGTATTTGAACTTTACTTAAAATAGGAGCAGTTCTAAGACTGTTTAAATCGGCTAACTTATTTATCTCCATTTAATTAATACCTAAAATTATAATTATTAACCAAATGTTCTTCCATTCCAAGCCCACATTGAAGCAGGCACATCCTCGAAAGAAATATAAATCTTATCTATTGGGATTCCAATTTTCTCATAAACAAAATTAGATATTGCCTTTGCCATTTCTGAAGGATTTAAAGATCCTATAGACTTAATCTCTAAAAAGCAACAAGGGCTTTCATCATCGAAATACATTTCAGAATTATCATCTAATTTAGCCATAACAAATCTTTTTGATTTATTTGTTAAAGAAGAAACTAATATTGAGATTTCTTCAAGTAATTTTTTCTTATCCTCTATTTTTGCTGATGTAGAAACATTAATGTAAGGCATATTTATGCAGCTAAATTATCTTTTTGAAAATTATTTTGTAGAGTAAAAGTCTTATTTTTTGTAGCTTTTCTTGATGAAAGATATGCCATATCATATTCACTTATTCCGTTTTTATATGGATTGAAAAGAGCATTTTTGGATCTACTTTTTTTGCTCCTTTTGAATTCAATCATTTTTAACTAAATTATTAATTTATAATTTAACTTTTTTTGAATAGATGTCTAGGTTTTTTTAAAATCTTTAATTAATTAAATGCAAAATTCATTTCAACAACACAATATTAATATCTATTCACTAGATTTAGAGGAGAGCTAACTAATTATCGTTTTGGAAGTTTTAAATAATTATCAAAGAAAAAAACTTGACGAGAGCAATGATGAAGAATTTTATTCCGAACCAAAATTTGTTTATCATTTAGATTCAAATTTCAGGCATTACCTTTCAAATATTTATAAAAAAGAAATTTCACATTATTCGACTGTCCTCGATTTAATGTCCAGTTGGGATAGTTATTTACCTAAAGAGAAAAAATACAAAAAAGTTATTGGCCATGGATTAAATAAACAAGAACTTGAGAAGAACAAAATTTTTGATACTTATTGGATCCAAAATTTCAATTTAAATCAAGAAATTCCCCTAGATAATGAAAGTATTGATTATTGTTTAATGGTCGCAGCCTGGCAATATTTACAATATCCAGAAAATTTAACTAGAGAAATTGCAAGAATTTTGAGTAGTCAGGGCAAGTTCATAATAGCTTTTTCAAATAGAGCATTTTGGCATAAAGCTCCTAATATATGGACTACCTCTACTGAGGAAGAAAGAGTCAAATATGTAAGAAAAGTATTAATCACAAACGGGTTTTATGAACCAAAAATTATTAAAAAGTTCAATGAGTCCTCCCTTAGTTTTTTGAATTTTTTAAATAAAGACCCATTTTATTGTTTAATTGCGACTAAAGATTAAATAATACCAATACCAAATTTCAGACATGGCTATTAACAAAAATCTATAGCCATACTTTCAAATTTTTACTAATATTGGATAGCTAAAATTAATAATATGGGCTCCAAAAGAGAAAAATATCCTGAAAAATGCCCTTGGGATCTTGGACCTAATCAACATTTATCAAAAGAAGAAAACTGGACTTTAAGATTAGGGGAGGCAAACGTATGTTTTAGCAAGAATAAACTAGATAATAATTATTTTCATGTAATTAGTAATGAAAATGAAGAACAAATCTTAGCCTTTAGAGCAAGGCTTCTTTATCAAAAACTACTTGATAAAGGTTTTAGATTGGTTGAATAAAAAAGCTTACTTCAATAAACTTAAATCCTCGAAAACGAACATTTGTTTTTCTTCTTCTTGATTTTTGTTTAAGTATTTTATTGTCCTCGAATTTAAGATCCAATAATCCTCTTCACCTATATTTATAAATTCATCCGAGTATTCTAATTTTTGCGAATTAGCCTTGAGTGTGTCGGGATCAATTTGTTGACTACTGTATTTTTTACTAAGGGAACCTATTCCTGTATGTAAGAATTCTTCAACAAAAATCTCAATGATTGTTCCGTGTATTTTTCTATAGACCATATTAATGCAGTCATTTTTAACCCTGTATTTATCACCTTGATTCTTCCCTGAAACACTCATTTCAATTCCACTCTCTGAATTCTTGAGTAAATTAAAGTTATTTTCTGAATGAACAGTTTTAAATTCTCTCTTTACCCTATGTATACAGACTTCAAATAATTGAGAGGAGATACTTTTAACAATTTTCTCATCCTCTATTTTTTTAATATTTGGTTTAAAGTCTTTACCTAATAAGAATTCACCTTCATGAATATTATTATTAACCAAAAAAATACATTTACCTTTGTAACCATTAAATTCATTCTTCCAAGTATACCTATTTTCATAAGCCTTCCGAAAAATCTCCTTACAATTAATTTCTCTTAAATTCTCCATTTATTTATTGAATATATTGAGTAGTCTACAAAAAAAAACCTCCCTGTTAAGGGAGAGTTTTTTTATTAGTTTGAACTAGTTTTGAGTAATTTTTGTATTTTCAATATTGTCAAATGCTTGACCAATTTTCTTAAAGTCAAATCCCATTGCTCTTAATGCGTGCCAAAGATGACCTTGTAAGAAAAAGAATCCCAAATAGAAATGGGTATTAGCAAGCCAAGCTCTTGAGCTGTATGTTCCTGAACCTAAATCAACTGTATCAGTAAAATAAGGTGCGAATTCAAATTGAAGCTTTAAAGGCTCTCCATAAAGATCAACTGGATATATGGTTGTATTTGAAGCACACCAAAAAGCAGCAACAAAAGCCATATAAGAAACACCAACTACTGAGTAAGATAAAATAGCCTCTGCTCCCAGTAATCCTTTTCCTTTAAATTCCGTATACTCTCCAAATTGTTTAGTACAAATATGGAAAACTCCTCCAATTATCTCAAGGAAAGCTAAGAAAGCATGTCCTCCCATAACATCTTCAAGACTATCAATTTTTAAAAAATCAAATTGGTGATTCCAAATTGCAGCAATATCTAAATTGTAGACAACTTGTCTTGTAGATCCTATCGCTGGGTCGTAAATTCCATGAATTCTTGCCCATTCTACAAACATTATTGCTCCAAGACCAAGAAAAATGAGGTGATGGCCAAGAATAAAAGTTAATTTATCGGGATCATCCCACTCAAAATCAAATTTTTGTGGCTTACTATTCTCTGGATATTCTCCAAGATCGCCTGCAAATTTGTTGGAATGTAATAATCCTCCAGCACCCAACACTGCTGAGAAAATTAGATGTAATGTGCAAATTACAACAATTCCATATGGTTCTGTAATAACACCATTTTCAATGCCACCAATTCCAATACCTGCTAGGTGAGGCAAAACAATTGCTTTCTGTGCACCCATTGGAATACTGGCGTCGTAACGAGCCAATTCGAATAATCCAAAAGCTCCTGCCCAGAACATCATTAATCCTGCATGGGCAGCATGAGCTGCTATGAATTTACCTGAACGGCCAACAACACCAGAATTCCCTGCGTACCAGTCATAGGTGACATCAGATTTTCCGTAAGTTTGTAACACTTGATTTAAGTAAACAGCAAGTTGAGCTTATTGCTATTCAGTCTGGTTTTTGACATGTTCTTTACAGATTTAATTACTTATGTAAAAAAAACATATTTTGAAAGAACAAATGTTACAAATCTATGGAGGTAATATCTTTAAAAGCTTATGTCAATGAAGGGATTTCGCCTTTAAGCTGAGAAGCCCATGATTCAAGACGTGAATCAGTCAAATCAGATTCACTATCTTCATCGAGAGGTAATCCACAAAAACTTTCTCCAATGATGCTTTTAGATTCATCAAATGTATAAGAAGATTTATCCACATAACCGACCATTTCGGCACCTGCTTTAGTGAAGTAGCTATGAAGCTCTTCCATTGCATCACAATAATTTTCTGTATATGTAGAAGAATCTCCTAAGCCAAAAATTGCAACTTTTTTTCCTGATAAACTTAGTTCACCAATATCCTCTAAGATTGAATCCCAAGCAGTTCCTGATCTTTCCTCATCTGCTCCGGTGTTCCAAGTAGGTATCCCACAGATAATCCCGTCAAGGCCTTCGAATTCCGAAAGATCATCTACATCAGATACATCTTTAGGTGCTTCTGCTGAAGAAATAAAGTTGTGAAGACGATCAGCTACGTCTTCAGTTTTTCCAGTTGTAGTTGCGTAATAAATTCCTACAGTCATAACTTCAAATTGTTTACCTTAAAATAATAAAATCTAGAAACATTAAATTAATTTCTTAAAAAACTTTTTCATGTAAGATTTTATACTAATTAAAGTAAGAAAAATTTTCTAAGAATAATTCATAAAAATTTTTACACCATCGTGACTGACAAATTTCAAAATGATATTAATAATCTTGTTGAAAAAAATAACTTTATAGGAGGGAAAAAATTTAAATTAATTATCTTGTTTGGATTGTTGGGAGATTTTGACAGCTTTGAATATGCAATTAATTTAAAAAATTTTATTGATAATGATCAAAATAAAAATTTAGATATTTTTGCTATTGCCATTGGCAACAACAATGGGAAACAAAAATTCTGTGAATTTACTGGCTTTCCTAAAGAAAATTTAATAGTTGTGTCTGATAATCAAATCCATAATAATCTTGAAGTCTCTAGAGGGTTAGATATAGGTTTAGGCGGTTGGATCAATATGCTTTTGATGTTGTCAGGGATAAATTCTTTTAAAACAATTAAAGAAGTTATTAGAGGTTACACAGGTGACCGAAAAGCAAAGCAAATCTATTCGGAATTTGACAAAATTGACGCTTTAAAATTTCTAAAATTTTCAGGTAATTCTTTTAGAAAGGTATTCGGTGATGGTTACTTGAGACCATTTGAACTGGCAACATTTAGATTAAATAATATGAATGAGATAATCAAAAATTGGAGTGATTATATTATTCATGAAAAATATCTTCCTCAAAGAGGTGCTTCCTTTTTATTAAATGATAAAAATAAAGTTATTTATAAATTTTTTTCAAGTGATGTTCTTGGATATTCATCAAATATGAGAGATCCTTTAGAATTTTTATCTTATTTAATTAAAGAATAGTTTTTCAAAGTTTTATGAATATAGACGTATTTGGATATTTTGCTGCGATTTTAACAACAGCTGCATTTTTACCACAACTTATAAAGACTTTAAAAACAAAAAAAGCAGATGATGTTTCATTGACAACTTTAATAATGTTCATTATTGGAGTTTTGTCTTGGATTATTTACGGTTATAAAATTTCTTCTACACCAATATTAATTGCTAATTTGATTACCTTAATTTTAAATCTCTTGATATTAATCTCAAAGGTTTATTATTCAAAAAAACTTGAGTAAGCAATAAATATCTTAATTATATTAAAATATAAAGAATTTACTCAAATTTTATTTATCATTAAACTAAATTTTTGTTGATCTTGAAAACTTCAAAATGCTGGGTTTGGTTCAAAGGTAGCCTTAAAGATGGTGGTTTTTGGAAAGAGGGGTTTACTTGTACTTTTGATGAGAAACCTGGGGTTTTAATTGAAAGTCCTGCTTACGTCACTTGTAGAGTTCCGACTTGGAGAGTTTTGACTAAAGAACCTGAAGATTTAAATGAAACTCCTTTAATTCCCGATAAAGCAATATGGAAAATAATTTAATAAATACATCCATAAAAAGCTTTTTGACTGTGCAATAGCAAGTTAATATTGCTTTATTAAATATTTTATTAATACCATCTACTCTCTCTTTATAAATATTATCCCTTTCTTAATTTTTGGTTTTTTTATTGGGAAAAAGAATCCAAAGATTTCTAAATATATTGCAAAACCTCTCATAAAATTTGGGATTCCATTGAGTGTAATGGGTCTTTTATTAAAAGAGGGTATAGATATAAACCTCATTAAAAGCGCATTTTTAGCATTCTCCCTAATTGGATGTTTAATAACTTTAATAAATATATTCCCAATATTTAAAAATAGACTTTCAAATTATACATTGCAGCTAGCAGGCCTAATAGGAAATACATCATTTCTTGGAATACCAATTGCGATAGCTCTTTTACCTACGACAACTATCAACTTCACTATCGGATTTGACTTAGGGACAACACTATTTGCTTGGATATTTGGACCTTTTTTTCTGCAAGAAAGTTCTCAAAACAAGAATATCCCAAATATCAAAGCCTTATTAAACGCATTGATAAATAGTCCCGCATCAAGGGGAATCATTGGTGTACTCATTGCATACTTTTTTCAACTAGAGGAAATATTAGGCAATTATCTTTGGATACCTGCAAGAATAGTTATTGCTTTGGCAATAATAATTGTGGGAACAAGATTAGGGATAATAACAAATCAAAAGGGTAAATTTTTTGAAATCGATGAAGAAATTAAATTCTCAATTTTATTAAAGTTATTTATTCTTCCTTTTATTGTTTTTTTAACAAGTAAATTTTTAAATTTTGATTTCTATCAATCATCAGCAGTAATACTTCAGGCAGGTACCCCAACCGCGATTTCCACAATTTTAATGGCTGAGGCTTATGGCGTGAAACAAAAAATCGCTTCAAAAATCCTATTTACCACGACTTTAATTTCAATAGTTACCATTCCTGTCTTAAAAATTCTTATAAATGCATTTAACTAGAGCTAAAAGCACGAATAAAGAATATTGTAAAGAAAATATCCTGATAACTACATAATGTCTTAAGATTTAGGTTATGAAGTCAGCGAACCCTGAAAATGAATACATCCCTTTAGACCTCAGGATTTCCGTGAGGAGAGATACTCTAAGGCTGATCTCTGAGATGGCTCAAGATATGGGGATAAGCATTAATGAAGTTTTTAGTTTTTTGGCAGAAGATTCTGTCATCGATCTCGAATTACTAGAAGATTTAAATGAAATTGAAATCCCCTCTAAATGTAGTCTTGATGATCTTAAAAACGCTCTTCTTAAAAAGAAGCTTTGTTAAAATTTCTCAACTTTTCTACTTTCCCAGTCAGATTCATAACCGCTATTAACTAGAAATTGCGAATAATTATTCAAATCACTTTTCTGAATTCGCCATAAATTATAAATCCCATATTTACCCAATTTTTGATGATTAATATTTGACCAGTGCTGTTCGCGCGAAGAGTATTCATCTATTACGACCAATAGAGATTTGTATTCATAATCAGGTTGGTCCTCATAATTTTCTCTCCTATCAGTATTTAGCCTATCTGAAAGATTAATTAATCCTTGTTTAGTATTTGGTTCATAAAAAACTATTTGTCTCGAATAGTAATGTAAAGAAGGTTTTCTTATCCCGATCATTGCTAGAGTTTCATTCCCCTCACGAATATTTGAAACTAATTTTGAGATATTTCTTAAAGGTAATTGCCTAGAAGTATCTGCTAATTTTCTAATTGGCGTCATCAAAAAAGATTGTCCTACTAAAAGGAAAATTTGAAGATAAAAAAAGATATTTTTGGATTTTAAAGAAAATAAAACTATTGCAAGAAGCGTTAATGAAGAAAAAAACAATTTGGCTTTAAAAATTATCCCAGAACTTATCAATTCAGATGCAAGATTAGGCATTTCAGGATCATTTATTGAACTTAGCCAAATATTTGAAAAAAAGAATGCTATCGAGACACCAAACAAAACTAAAATATTAAAGAACCCTAAATATAAAAAACTTTTATTCGAATTTTTTAAACTTATAAAGCTATTACTAATTAAAATTGCCGCTGCTGGAATTGCTGGCAGCCAATAGCTTGGTAGTTTCGTAGCAGAAATACTAAAGAAGATTAAAACTGATATTAACCAACATAGAGAATATGTAAAAAGGGTTTCAGTAATATTGCGGCTTTCTTTTGAACTTTTCAAAAAATCATTAAAAGCTTTAAATATCCCGTGATATAAAAAAGGAGTGAAAGGTAATGAAGCAAATATCATTATGTACAGAAAAAACCAAACTGGTTCTGCATGATTATTTACAACTGAAGTATATCTTTGAAAATTATGATAACCAAAAAAACTATCCCAAAAAGACTTTCCTTCTCTAATTAGTTCTAAGATATACCAAGGAATGCTTATCAGTATTGTTATTAAAAAACCTTTCTTAGGGTTTATCTTGTAGACCAATGTTCTCCAATCCTTCTGACTAATTATGAAGGAGGTAATAGTCAATGTTGCCAAAACAAATGCAACAGGCCCTTTAGTTAAAATTGCAAATCCTAAAAAAACCCACGCTGAAATACATTGATCATTATTGTCACTCGCCATTCTTCTCCAAAACAAAAGCAAGCTGATACCTAAGGTTCCAGTAAGAAGTGCATCGCTAACAGCAGTTCTACTCCAGATAATTATGAATGGAGACAGAGCAAATCCTAGTGATGCAATAATTGGAGTGATAAATTGCTTGTCACCATTTTGTGGCCAACAAAACAACGTATCTCCAATCATCAACATTAAGAATAATGATCCCAAAGCTGAAGGAAGTCTTGCTGAGAGTGACCCGAGACTATCCCAAATCTCGTTTTTCGGTAAAGAGTAAAAAAAACCCATTAGCCAATATATTAGTGGAGGCTTATCAAAACGGAACATTCCATTGACTTTTGGAGTCAACCAATCACCAGATTCACTCATTGCCCTTCCAGCACTGGCAAATAAAGGAGGAGTTTCATCCACTAGTCCTGTACTGCCTAACCCAAAGAAAAATACTATAATCCCACTAAATAAAATTATTAGTAAGGTTATGAGCCTTTTTTTTGATTTAAAAAGAATCATTCAATATTATTTATTTTATTAATATTCTTTAATTACCTTATTAAGCCAGTTCACAACCTTATTAGCAAATATATCTGTGGAAGCATTTTTTTCTACCCATTCTCTACATTTTTTACGCTCTATTTTTTTAATAATCTCAACATAGGAAAGCATATTTTTTTTGTCATCAGGATCAGCAAGATATCCTGTTTGCCCATGCTGAATAATTTCACTAGGTCCTCCCCTTTTATAAGCTATGACTGGCACTCCACAGGCTAAAGCTTCAACCACTACATTTCCATATGCCTCATTCCATTTAGGAGTATTTAGCAATACCCTACATTTACCAAGTTCTTTTTGTAATTCATTGGTTGATAAAAAACCCATCCAATCTATAGTTCCTTTCGGAAAAGATTGTTCTATCTTTGTGGCATAGTTCTTATCTTCTTTAACTCCCCAAACTTTTAGTTTTTCGCTAAGTTTATGGGCAACATAAACAGCATCCTCTAAACCTTTTTCCGGGGCCACTCTCCCAACCCATGCCAAGGGTCCATCCACTGAATCTTGAAAAGTATAATTATCTAATTTAAAACCATTCCCAATAATTATTGGTTTTTTTATGAATGGATAATCATCAGCTTGTATTTTTGAATGAAAAGCAAAATTATTCGGATACTTACCATATACCTTTGAGAGTAAATTACTTATTACTAAACTCTCAGAACCCATACTAATTATATGCGCAATGGGGATATCTACAGTTAGAGTCATCCAAATTGGTAACCAATCATAAGACATGTTTAGTAATACATCTGCCTTTTTAGCTATATCTAAACCCTTTTCAAGCATTCCAGCCAAAAGTGAATTATCTGGGATACTTACGGGAGAATTATAATTTTGATGCTGCCAACTAATTTGATCTTCACCATCTACAAAATGTAATTTTGCTTTTTCATTACTCTCGTATAGTTTTGAGTTTTTAGGAGCTATCACCTCCACCGTGTGTCCTAAAGAAAGCAGGCCTGAAACTAAGGAGTTTAAAGTTAATTCAACTCCTCCACCTTTACCGCTCCCAAGGAAACCTAAAGGAGTACTAATTAAAACTATGCGCATTATTTAAACCTTTTCAAACCAAGAACCTATTTAAATATTATTAGTGAATTTATTTTCCCACAGAGACCTTCTTTGGCTTACAAAAAATACCGAAATAAGAACAAAAACAACCCCTATCCATTGAAGAATAGTGAGTCTTTCTCCTAACCAAAAACCCCCACTGAGAAGAGCGAATACAGGAGTTAAAAATGCAAGAGTACTAAATCCAGTTATTTCTTTATTATTAGCAAAGTAGAAAAATAATCCATAAGCTATTGCTCCTCCAAAAATACTTGCAAATGACATTAGTCCCCAATCAAATATTGACCAATCTGGAATTATTTGAAAATTTGAGTTTATGCAGTGCTTAATAATTAAGGGCAAACTTCCCAAAACCATATGCCATCCTGTAACTGCAACTGGATCGCTTTTAGTACAGGTGAATCTAATTAAAATTGTTCCTAATGCCATAGCTAGCGAAGCTGCAAGCATCCATAGTTCTCCAAAGTTAAAAGCAACATCACTTATTGCATTATCAGACATTAACCACCAATTTCCAAGCAATTCTTGCGGAACTCCTAAGAATACTATTCCTCCTAGGCCAAAAAGTAAGCCTAACCATCCTATTGGATTAATTAAATTTCCAAAAATTGCCCTTGCCAAAATTGCTACTAACAAGGGCTGAGAATCAATCAATACAGAGCCCAGACCTGCACCAGTTTTTTCAATACCATAGGTTAAAAACAACTGAAAAAAAGTTGCATCTACGATTGTAAAGACAAAAAACCACTTTAAATCGCACTTATAAATTTTTAGATCTCTTTTAAACAAATATGTTGTAATTAGAACAAGAATCCCTGCAGGAAGTAATCTTAAAGAAGCAACAAACTCCGGCCCAGCACTAGAAACTAAGGGAGTCATAGCCGCCATTGAAGTTCCCCAAAGTGCAAAAGGGAGTATCATTAAAAACCAATTTAGGATTGAATTCATTAGGTCTGCTGATAATCTTTTTAAAGTAGTTTTATGTATTTACCTTAAAAGAATGATTTGGCCTTTTAGAAGAAAATCAAAAAAAAGAATGGCTCGTATTGTAATTGATGAGCCTATTACAAGTTCAACAAGAGTTTCTGTCCTTAAAGCTCTTAAACAAGTTGAGGATAGAGAATTTCCTGCTTTAATCGTGAGAATTGATTCGCCAGGGGGTACTGTTGGAGATAGCCAAGAAATATACTCTGCTATTAAAAGACTAAAAGATAAGGGTTGTAAAGTCATAGCTAGTTTTGGGAATATATCAGCATCCGGAGGGGTTTACATTGGTGTTGCATCTGACAAAATAGTTGCGAATCCAGGCACAATTACAGGATCTATTGGTGTAATTATAAGAGGAAATAATTTATCAGAATTATTAGATAAAGTTGGTATAAAATTTGAGACTGTAAAAAGCGGTGTGTTTAAAGATATACTTTCTCCAGACAAACCTCTAAGCGAGGAAGGGAGAAAACTACTTCAAGGTCTAATAGATGAAAGCTATAAACAATTTACTGAAGCTGTTGCTGAAGGAAGAAGTTTACCTGTTGAAGAAGTAAGAAAATTTGCCGATGGGAGAATTTTTACTGGAACACAAGCTAAAGAATTAGGGCTTGTTGATGAAGTTGGAGATGAATTTGTTGCGAGGGAAATTGCCTCAAAAATGGTCGATATTGACCCTAAAATTCAGCCTATAACATTTGGGAAGAAAAAGAAAAAAATACTTGGATTAATTCCTGGAAGTAAAGTAATTGAAAGAGTTGTCAATAATATCACCTTTGAGATTGACTCATCTAATAAAATACTTTGGTTATATAAACCCTAAATCCTTAGATAAGAAAATGAAAGATGATTATAAAATAAAATTTATTCGAGGAGCCACTACTGCATCAGGGAACTCTATTGAGGAAATAGAGGATGCAGTAGTAGAATTAATAGACGAATTAATTTCACGAAATAGTCTGAGTAAGTCGAACTTATTATCTATTACATTCACCGCGACTAAAGATTTGGATGCCTGTTTCCCTGCATCAATTGCAAGGAAATGTAATGGACTCGATTCAGTTGCATTTTTAGATTGCCAACAAATGTATGTATCAAATGATATGGATTTTTGTATAAGAATAATGGCTCAAGTTTTATTGCCGCCAAATAACCCCGTAAAGCATCCATATTTAAGAGGTGCTGCTAAATTAAGGACTGATAGATGTTAATCTTAGTAGAACAATTTTTCTTTTTAAATTGTCTAGCCTGAATCAAGCCAAAAAATTTTCCTCAATGTTTTTAAACTCAAAGAAGTTTGCTTTAAATTTTAAAATTTTCAAATTTCTTATTATCCCTGCATTTTTAGTTTCAACTCCACTTCTTACTAACATACAACATGTTAAAGCAGGGTTGGAATTCCAATGGGACCAAGACTCTGGACATAGAAAATTAAAATGGTTTCAAAAAGAAAACAAAACCAGATTTAGAAACACTATTTATTTTTTCTTGAGGCCAACAGATAGAAATGCTGATCTATTAAAAATTAATCTAGCCATCCCAAAAACCTTTAAATCGACTCTAAAAAAAGAAAAAATTAGTTTTTGTAAGGTGAAAATAGGTGGTTTTGATAGTAGGACTAGATGTCTGGAAGATATTCCTGCTGATATCGAAATCAATACTAATGAATCATCCCTACGCTCAATAGACATTTACCCCTATAGTCCTATTCCTTCTAATAAAGATAATAGGGAAAGTTATGCTATTGTCTTCAAAAAAATATTCAACCCCAAGAGATCAGGACTTTATCAATTCCATTCATTTGGTCAGCCGAAAGGTAAAACGGTTTCAAGATATATAGGAAGCTGGACTATTGTGATCGATTAAATGATAAATTAATTATGGATAATTAAAAAAATGACTAAAAGAACTTTTGGTGGAACTTCAAGAAAGAGAAAACGTGTATCTGGTTTCAGAGTAAGAATGCGCTCTCATACTGGCAGAAGAGTGATTAAAAGCAGGAGACAAAAGGGTAGGGAAAGAATAGCAGTCTAACTAATAATTAAAATGGCCTTACCTAGAGATATGCGTTTAAAAGGTCATAGGACTTTTGATTATATTCATAAAAATTCTATTAAATATCATGGGAAATTAATGACTTTTAAGGTGGCAAGATCAAATCCAAAAATCATCTTATCTCATAAAAGTAGATATAGCTCAAACAATTTGAGGATAGCAATTGCCATTAGTAAAAAAGTCTCAAAAAAAGCTGTAGATAGAAATAAAACAAGGAGAATTCTGCAAGATTGGTTATTAAAAAATATCCAGAAAATTAATAGCCACAAACCTTATTGGTTACTTGTTAACCTTAGGTTTGGAGATTTCTGCAATGATAAAAATAAACTTTTGGAGGAATTTCAAAAATTAATGTTTAAATCTGACCTAATCAAATGATTAACATGAACGAAGAAACCTTTTACGAAGGAGGTCCTGCAAAAAGTGATTTAATAATAAATTTACTAGCAGGTATCACTCTTCTTGGTTTGCCATTCACCTTTGCTGCAATAGTTAGAGCATTATGGCTAAGATACAAAATTACAAATAAAAGAATCACTATTAATGGTGGATGGTTTGGCAAAAACAAAACTCAAGTTTCATTAAGTAACATTGAAGAAATAAGATCTATTCCAAGGGGGTTTGGCTCATATGGCGATATGGTTCTTATTCTTAATGATGGATCAAAAGTTGAAATGAAATCTTTACCTCTTTTTAGAGAAAAGCAAAAATATATTGAGGAATATATAAATAAAAGAACACAAATCCCAAATCTAAACGAGGTAGAAGGATTTGCTACTAAATCCTAAATAAATTAATTACAAAAACCTTTTTTTCCTGTAAAATAAATGTCTATTAAAATTACTCTCTTTTTAATATCGTGATAGGGTTCATTTCTGAAAAACTACTTATCCCGATTCTAGATTTTTTCTATGGCTTGGTACCTAGCTACGGATTGGCAATTGTTGCACTAACAGTAGTTATAAGGGTTGCTCTTTTCCCTTTGAGTGCTGGGTCAATTAGAAGTGCAAGAAGAATGAAAATTGCACAACCAGTAATGCAAAAAAGGCAAGCAGAAATAAAATCTAAGTTTTCAGGTGATCCAAAGAAACAGCAAGAAGAATTAGGAAAATTAATGAATGAGTTTGGCAGTCCTCTTGCAGGTTGCCTTCCGTTGATTGTTCAAATGCCGGTCCTATTTGCATTGTTTGCGACCCTTAGAGGATCTCCATTTGCTGATGTTCCTTACAATATAAATCTTAAGGTAGTGCCTCAAGATCAAATTGCTGCTATTGACCCAAAACCCTATAAATCACCAAGACACTCTATTTTTATTACAGAAAAATCACATTTTCCTGTAGTAGCAACTATCCCAAATGGAACAAAATTAGGAACAGAAGAATCAATAAAAATAAATTTGCAAACAACAAATGGTAATAGCTACTCGGAAGTTTTGTCCAATTACGATAACGGATCCAAATTTCTCCCTACCTGGACGGTTTCAAAAGGTTCGGAGAATTTAAAAGTTTCTCAAGACGGTACAGTCACTGCAATTAAACCAGGTGATGCAACAATTGAAGCGAAAATCCCAGGTCTTGCTGCAAAGAGTGGTTTTCTTTTTATTAAAGCTCTCGGTCAAGTAGGTTTTTATGTAGATGGGGCTATTAACTGGGATATTGCTGCATTAGTTGGTGCCTTTGGATTAACACTACTTCTTTCTCAAGTTTTGTCTAGTCAAGGCATGCCTGCAAATCCTCAACAATCAACAGCTAACAAGATTACACCAGTAATGATTACTGGAATGTTTCTGTTTTTCCCATTACCGGCAGGAGTATTACTTTATATGGTTGTTGCCAATATATTTCAGGCATTTCAAACCTTTCTTCTTAACAAAGAAGCTCTTCCTGAGAATCTACAAAAAATTCTGGATCAACAATTATTAGCGAAAGATCAAGTAATAACAACTTCTGCTTCAAATATTTCAGAAAAAAGATTGCCTTTTGAACCTAACAGTAAAAAATAGCCTTAATTTTAAGTAATGAGTTCTTGGTGTAGAAATTTAGAATTACTAATAAAATCAAGAACATCATTAATTTGGATAAGGACTAAAGAAGAAGAAAGATTAGAAAAGCTAATTAGTCTTTCATGTGAAAAATTAAATATAAAAAGATTCATTTGCTGGGATTGTGTTAACGGTTTAAAAGGATTAATAAATGAAGAAGGTAAATTTTCTAGTAATCCGTTAGGAGTTCTCAATTGGCTTAAAGAACAAAGTTCTGAAGTCTCATCAGTTTTATTATTAAAAGATTTCCACAAATTTTATGATGATCCATCTATCAACAGGACTATTAAAGAACTATCTTCAGCGCTTAAAAAAACTAGTCATAATTTAATTATTAGTTCTCATTTATTTCCATCATCAGAAGAGCTGGATGAATTAATGACAATTGTAAATCTACCTTTACCTGATCAAAAAGAATTGAAAAATCTAATAAAAAAAATTGCTATTAATACCAATTCAAATCTTAAGGAACAAGACTTAAACGAACTTTCTATAGCCTCAAGTGGACTTACCGAAATAAAAGTAAAACAAGTCACTGCAAAGGCCCTTGCTCAAAGAGGAAAAATAAGTAAAGAAGATATTAAAGATATTCTTGAGGAGAAAAAACAAGTGATCGCAAGAAGTGAAATTTTAGAATTTTTCGAGGCTAAATCATGTCAAGATGATATTGGCGGTTTAAATGTTTTAAAAGTTTGGCTTAATCAAAGACACAGGGCCTTTTCTAAAGAAGCTAGAGATTATGGGTTACCCATTCCTAAGGGCGTCTTACTCGTCGGAGCGCAAGGAACAGGGAAATCGCTTACCGCAAAATCAATTTCTAAGAGTTGGTCAATGCCGCTACTCAGGTTAGATGTTGGGAGACTGTTTTCTAGCCTCGTTGGTTCAAGCGAAGCAAGAACTAGAGAAACAATTTCAAGAGCTGAGGCCATGTCTCCGTGTATCCTGTGGATCGACGAAATAGACAAAGGTTTTGGTGGCGATGCTAGAAGCGATGGAGGAACAAGTCAGAGGGTTTTGGCAAGTTTACTAACTTGGATGGCTGAAAAAGAATCCGCCGTATTTGTCATTGCTACCGCTAATGCTATAGATAAGCTTCCTGCTGAATTATTAAGGAAAGGTAGGTTTGATGAGATATTTTTTCTTGATTTGCCAAATTCCGAAGAAAGATTAAGTATTCTGGATTTGCACCTAAAAAAAAGAAGGCCAAGTTACAGTTTTCCTCTATCTACTATCATCGATAGAACAGATGGGTTCTCAGGGGCAGAACTTGAACAAGCAGTAATAGAGGGGATGCATATTTCATTCTCTGAAAATAGAGAGCTTATGGAGAAAGATTTAATAAAGGCAGTTTCTGAACTAGTTCCTTTATCAAGAACTGCTAAAGAGCAAATTGATTTTCTAAAAAAATGGTCATCCACAGGACGGGCCCGCTCTGCATCGTGAATAAAATTTAATTTTTAAAATATTCCATAAGTCAGGAATCATTAAAGTCAGGAATCATTAAAGTCAGGAATCATTAATTTAGTTAATTTTTAATCAAAAAACCCAAATAATGAATTGAGATTAACTATGTTATTTAATGTAATAAAAAAAAAGAGTGTTAGATCAAAAATTAATAAGAGAAAACCCAACATTTGTTGAAGAGAATTTATCCTTAAGAGGAAAAGTTTACAAGATATCTCATATTCATGAATTAACTGTTAAGAAAAAGGAAATTGACATAGAAATATCCAGTCTTCAATCTGAGAGTAAAAAATTAAGCAAATTAATCGGTCAAGTTATTGGAAAATCCCAAAATAATAATTCACAAGAATTAAATGATTTAAAGAAAAAGGGAAACGAATACAGAATTAAAATTTCTGAACTAGAAGAGAAACAAAGAATATTAGAAAAAGAAGTAGATGATGAGATTTATAATTTGCCAAATTTTCCTAGCAAAGATGCGCCTATTGGGAAAGATGAAAGTGATAATTTACAAATAAAAACTTGGGGGGATCCTCTTATAAATGAGAATATAAAATCACACTGGGAAATCGGAGAAAGTCTTAATATTTTTGACTCTGTAAAATCAACAAAAATATCAAAAAGTCGTTTTATCACACTTATAGGCAATGGTGCCAGATTAGAGAGGGCATTAATTAATTTTATGCTCGATACACATACGAAAAATGGTTACTTGGAGTTAATGCCGCCAGCTTTAGTAAATTCAGAAAGTCTTACCGGATCTGGTCAATTACCTAAATTTTCAAATGAAAGTTTTAAGTGTTCTAATGATGATTTATGGCTTTCTCCAACAGCTGAAGTTCCACTAACTGCTTTACATAGAAACGAGCTTATTGATCCCAAGCATTTACCCATTAAGTACGTTGCATATAGTCCATGTTTCAGGAGAGAAGCTGGAAGTTATGGAAGGGATACTAAAGGTTTAATAAGACTTCATCAATTTAATAAGGTTGAACTCTATTGGTTTTGTGATCCAAGTAAATCTTTAGAAGCGCATAAAAAGATTACTTCTGATGCAGAAAGCATTTTAAAAAAGCTCAACTTACCTTACAGATTAGTAGATATTTGTACTGGAGATTTAGGCTTTTCTTCTAGTAGAACTTTTGATCTTGAAGTTTGGCTTCCCAGTAGTAAATGTTATAGAGAAATTTCAAGTTGCAGTAATTGCCTTGACTTTCAAGCACGTAGATCATCAATAAGATCAAAAATTGATAAAAAAAATAAATATATACATACCTTAAATGGTAGTGGTCTTGCTATTGGAAGAACAATGGCAGCGATTCTTGAGAATGGCCAACAAACAGATGGTAGCGTTAAGATTCCAGATGCTCTAGTTCCATATTTTGGATCAAATTTTTTAAAAACTGCTTAATATAAAAAAATGAATGTTTTAACCTCAATAACAGTACTTGGATTCCTCATATTTTTTCATGAGATGGGGCATTTTCTTGCGGCTATTTTACAAGGTATTTATGTTGATGGATTTTCAATTGGCTTTGGGCCCTCAATTATTAAAAAAAAAGTTAAAAATATTACTTATTCATTCAGAGCCTTTCCTCTTGGAGGCTTTGTATCCTTCCCTGATGAAGAACTAAATAATATTGACCCTAAAGATCCAAATCTTTTAAAAAATAGGCCAATAATTCAAAGAGTTATTGTAATTTCTGCTGGCGTATTTGCCAACTTGATACTTGCTTACTCAATCTTAATTATAAATGTAACTACTGTTGGTATTCCATTTGATCCAGAACCAGGGATTTTAGTTTTGGCTACTCAACCTGAGAAGGCTGCATCTCTTGCTGGTTTAGAACCAGGGGATAAAATATTAGAAATCGAAACTAATACTTTAGGAGTTGGGGATCAAGCAGTTTCCACTTTAGTAAAAGAAATTCAAAATTCATCAGACGAACCAATTTCAATAAAAATTGAAAGGGATGGGAGTTTCAAAGATTTAACTTTGGTACCAAAAAATATTGATGGAAAAGGCACAATAGGTGCTCAATTACAACCAAATATAAGAAAAGAAACTAAAAAGACAAAAAACGTTTTCGAACTTTTTAAATACACCAATAATGAATTTTCATCACTTTTAGTAAAAACAATTCAAGGTTATAAAGGTTTAATAACAAATTTCTCATCAACAGCTCAACAATTAAGTGGGCCGGTAAAAATCGTTGAAATCGGTGCACAATTATCTCAACAAGGTGGAACAGGCATATTATTATTTGCGGCTTTAATCTCTATTAATTTAGCAGTACTTAATTCATTACCTTTACCATTGTTAGATGGTGGACAACTTCTTTTCACTATAATTGAAGGTTTTAGGGGTAAACCTGTTCCAGTCAAGGTGCAAATGGTTGTTACTCAATCCAGTTTTTTTCTTTTAGTTGGACTAAGTGTTCTGCTTATTATCAGAGATACTAGTCAACTATTAATCGTGCAAAGGTTATTAAACCAATAAATAAATTTTAAAAACTGTTCTCCAAGCTGTTAGTATAGTAATTAGTTTTAAATATTCTGACTAAATGGCGAAAAAGTCCATGATTGCGAGAGAAGTAAAACGCAAAAAACTTGTGAAGCAATATGCTGCAAAAAGGAAAGCATTATTAAATGAATTTAATGCCGCAAAAGATCCAATGGAAAGGTTAGAAATTCATAGAAAGATTCAAGGTCTGCCAAGGAACTCTGCACCAAATAGAGTAAGAAATAGGTGTTGGGCAACTGGTAAACCTAGAGGAGTATATAGAGATTTTGGTCTTTGCAGGAATCAGTTAAGACAAAGAGCTCATAACGGTGAACTTCCTGGAGTAGTTAAATCAAGTTGGTAGTATAAGTTTTCAACTTAAGTACTTTATTTCTCAAGAAAAAATAATACTTTTAGAAAATAAACTCATTTTTTGGACATTTTTAAAAATTTTTATAGCTTATCTAAATAATTTACTCAATATGTCCCTTTTAAATGTAAGAATAAATTATGTATAGATTTATAATTTAAAAAGTGGAAGGACAAAATAAGTCGATCACGTTTGACGGACGAGAGATACGACTAACTACAGGACTATATGCTCCTCAAGCAAGTGGATCAGTAATGATTGAGTGTGGTGATACCTCACTATTAGTTACAGCGACAAAAACTGTCAAAAAAGAAACATCAGACTTTCTACCTCTGATATGCGACTATGAAGAAAAACTTTATGCTGCAGGGAGAATTCCTGGTGGCTTTATGAGAAGAGAAGGTCGCCCACCAGAAAGAGCGACTTTAATTGCAAGATTAATTGATAGGCCAATGAGGCCACTTTTCCCCACATGGATGAGGGATGAGATTCAAATAGTCGCATCATGCCTTTCTCTAGATGAAAGAGTTCCAGCAGATGTTTTGGCTGTTACGGGGGCTTCAATAGCAACTTTAGTTGGAGAGATTCCATTTTATGGGCCAATGGCTGCCGTAAGAGTTGGGCTTATAGGAGATGATTTCATCTTAAATCCTAGCTATAGAGAGATTGAGAAAGGAGATTTAGACATTGTTGTTGCAGGGTCACCAGACGGTATCGTCATGATTGAAGCAGGTGCGAATCAATTATCAGAGCAAGATACAATTGAAGCTATAGATTTCGGATATGAGGCTGTTACTGAGCTTATTAAATCGCAAGAAGTTTTACTACAAGATTTAGGAATAAAACAGATTAAGCCATCTGAACCTGAAGAAGATAAAACATTGCCCTCTTATTTAGAGAAAAATTGTACAAAACCTATTGAGTTAGTTTTAAAGAAATTTGACCTTTCAAAGGAAGAGAGAGATCTTGAACTCGAAAAAATTAAAACTGAAACTCAAAGCAAAATTGATTCACTTAAAGATGACAATCAAGTAAAAGTTCTAACCTCAGAAAATGAAAAATTACTTCATTCCGACTTTAAAAAATTAACAAAAAGATTAATGAGGTCGCAAATTATAAATGATGGGAAAAGAGTTGATGGAAGAAATCTCGATGAAGTTAGAAAAATATCAGCCTCTGCAGGAATTCTTCCAAAAAGAGTTCATGGCTCTGCACTTTTTCAAAGAGGTCTAACTCAAGTCTTATCTACTACTACTCTTGGCACACCAAGCGATGCTCAAGAGATGGATGATTTAAATCCAAGCACTGAAAAAACATATTTGCATCACTATAATTTCCCTCCTTATTCGGTGGGCGAAACAAGACCAATGAGAACTCCAGGCAGAAGAGAAATTGGCCATGGAGCATTAGCTGAAAGAGCAATAATACCCGTGCTGCCTGGTAAAGAAACATTTCCTTATGTTTTAAGAGTAGTAAGTGAAGTTTTAAGTTCTAACGGATCAACCTCAATGGGTTCAGTATGTGGAAGTACTCTTTCATTATTAGATGCAGGAGTTCCTCTAAAAGCACTTGTAAGCGGTACTGCTATGGGCTTAATTAAAGAAGGTAAAGACGTTAGAATTCTTACAGATATTCAAGGAATTGAAGACTTTCTTGGAGACATGGATTTTAAGGTTGCTGGTACTGATAAAGGAATTACTGCCTTACAAATGGATATGAAAATTACAGGTTTACCAGTCTCTATTATTTCTGATGCAATTAAAAAAGCTCGACCTGCAAGATTACATATCTTAGAAAAGATGCAAGCGGCTATAGATAAACCTCAAGAATCGCTCTCTCCCCACGCTCCAAGACTTTTAAGCTTTAGGATTGATCCTGAGCTTATAGGAACCGTAATTGGCCCTGGCGGAAGAACTATCAAAGGAATTACTGAGAGAACCAATACAAAAATAGATATAGAAGATGGAGGAATTGTAACTATTGCATCTCATGATGGAGCTGCAGCTGAAGAAGCTCAAAAGATAATTGAGGGATTAACACGCAAGGTTCATGAAGGTGAAATTTTTACTGGAGTTGTCACTCGAATAATTCCGATTGGCGCATTTGTTGAAATTCTACCTGGTAAGGAGGGCATGGTTCATATATCCCAACTATCTGAAGCTAGAGTAGAGAGGGTTGAAGATGTTGTAAGGCAAGGTGATGAAGTAACCGTAAGGGTTCGCGAAATTGACAGCAGAGGAAGGATCAATCTTACTTTAAGGGGAGTTTCACAAAATGGAGGTATGTCTTATCCTGAGCCAACACCTACGCCGGTTGCGCCTTTAAATTAATACTCTAAGGATAAATATTATATTCTTTAATAATTTCTTTTACTTCGGAGCATATTCTTTTATGGTTTTTTTTATTATTAGTGGCAATTATTATTCCTGAATGTTTTAAATCGGTACTACCATAAACCAATTCCTCATTATCAATATTGGTTATTGATCCCCCAGCCGCTTTTAAAATAGCTTCCGGTGCAGCAAAATCCCAATCTTTTGGAGCAGTTTTGCCTGGCAAACTCAATGCAATATAAATATCACTTTCTCCTCTAATAATTGAAGCAACTTTACAACCAATACTACCCATTAAAATAGTTTTCTTGAAATTAATCTTTTCAATTAAATCCTTTAATTTTTGATTCCTATGGTTTTTGCTTGTAACAATAGTCATCTTTTCGAGAATATTTGTTTCAGACAAGTTTTGTTTGCGAATATTTCCATCTCTGTTCTCACACCAAATTTTTTCTTCATAAGAAATCCATAATTCATCTTTTTCAGGGATAAGAACGATACCAATATATGGCTTTCGTTTATAGTTCAGGGCTAAATGCATTGCGTAACTTTGCGTTCCTTGAATAAAATCTTTAGTCCCGTCTAAAGGATCAAGAACCCATAGCCAGTCAACATTATTGAAATAATTAGATTGTATTTTAAAATTTTCTTCGCTCAAAATCTCCCAATTAGTATCTTGATATATTTGGTTTATTCTGTTAATAATTAATTCGTTTACTTCTAAATCAGCTAATGTTACGGGATCATCATTATTTTTATTTTTAAGAATTTCGTTTTTTTGTTCTAATTTTTTAATAATATTGGCATAGTACAACAAGATATCTGCAGCTTCCCAACTCAAACTCCTCAGATTATCTATTAGATCATTAATTTCTACTCCGAAAGGTAATTTAACCACTTAATGACAAATAATTCCTCATTATCTCATAGAAAAGAAGAACCTGAGGAAGGAATTTTATATTTAGTGGGTACACCGATTGGAAATTTAAATGATATGTCTCCAAGAGCAATAAATATTCTTGCAAATGTCTCTCTCATTGCTTGCGAAGACACAAGACAAACCAGAAAAATAATGAATAAATTTAGTATTTCTAATAATTTAGTAAGTTTTAATAAAGAAAATTCTTTAAAAAAAATTCCCAATTTAATTAATGACCTTAAAGCAGGCAAGTCAATTGCACTTGTGAGTGACGCAGGAATGCCAGGAATTTGTGATCCTGGGGAAAACTTAGTTAGACATGTCAAATCTCAGGGATATGATGTTATTTGTATACCAGGAGCTTGTGCGGCAATAACAGCTCTCGTCTCAAGTGGAATGCCATCTTCTAAATTTATCTTCGAAGGTTTCCTTCCTAAAAAAAAGGTTGATAGAGAAAAAATTCTTTTTGAAATTAGTAAGAATGAGAAAACAACTATAGTTTATGAATCTCCCCATCGACTTAAGAAATTTTTGAGAGAATTATTAGATTTCTGTGGAGGTGAAAGAGAAATTCTTGTAGCGAGAGAATTAACTAAAAAATTTGAAGAACATTTGGTTAATAGAATTGATAGTACAGTAGAATTTTTTAAAGATAAAGAGGTGATTGGTGAGATAACAATAGTAATAAGAGGTATTCACAAAGATAAAAATGAAGAAATTAATAAGTCAGATTTAAAGAAGGATCTGAATGAATTAACTAATGCAGGTTTAAGTTTGTCAGCAGCTTCAAAGTATTTAGCCAAAAAATATGGCATCAAAAAAAACATAATTTATAATTTAAGATAGATTTCAAAAAATTAAATATATGTCAGTAATTTTAAAAAAAATAATTTTTGCAACCACTTTTAATTCTTGTTTATTCATATTGTTATTAATTGGAATACAAAATAGCTCAATTAAAAGTAAGGTTAACTTCTTAATAAACGAAACGATTAAATTACCAATAAGTTTTATTATTGGAGCAAGTTTTATTAGCGGTTCTTTAATGGGAAGTTTCTTAAATATTAATTTAACAAAGAAAAGTTAATAGTTTAAAGAGCTATTAATTTCTCTTCACTTACAATCCTAGATATTCCTCTTGAAACTAGGATGGGAGAGACAATTCTAAATACATCTGTATTAGGAACCTTAATAACTTTTTGTTCCTTACTACAAGCTCTTTTTGCTAATTTTAAATCGCAATATATTTCTATTGTTTTTCTCTGTAAATCTTCATTTGGGAGAAATTCCCATTCTGGATAATCTTTTAATAATTTTATTTCTAATTCAATATTTTTATGAACAATCATATATACAGTTTTGGGAAAATCAATTTCTTTTATAGGTATAGATGACAACTCTTTACGAGGAACATTTTCTATTTCGAAATCTAAAGGAGAAATTTCTACAAATTCTGTACTTGAGAAATTATTATTATCAGTTTGATTAGCATCGAAAGTTTGCTCATTGCTAAATTCATTTTTAGAAGATTTCTTTGCTAATTCAGGATCATTTTTTTTCTTTATGTCTTTTTCCTCAAGAATACTTAATTCATGAAAATTATTATGATTTTCAAGTAATTGCTTATAAATTATTTCCCCAAGACTTTTTTTCAAGTTTCTAGATATTGTTGCTATTGTACAATTAAACTCCTCTGATAAAACTTCAATAGTTTTACCATTTTTAAAATATTCAGCTATTTCACTTTTTTGTTTTTCTGTAAGTCTCTTAGCCATATTTAATTTTTTCATTCTTTCAAAATTTTACAATAATTCAGAGAAAAAAATAGATATCAATTTAAAAAATGATTTTTTTGAATTTATAGTATTTCTTTTTGATAATTTACTTGTTGTGAGTGCAGGGCTGTTTTAAAATAAAAAAGTTGTTTGGGTTATTTATAAATAGAACACTCAAAATAAGGTGAAATTTCATCTTTTGGAACTGTTCTGATTCATAAAACCAAAAAACTTCAGCTTCCTTAGCTCAGCTGGATAGAGCAACTGCCTTCTAAGCAGTGGGCCGCAGGTTCGAATCCTGCAGGAAGCGTAAATTAAAAATTTTTAAACCCAGCATATCTAATATGGACAATACCAAAAATGACTCCATGAAATTTTTAGTATCTACTTTATTGTTATTATTCCATAAATAAAATATTTTTTTTGAAAACAATATTAAATTTCAAAACTGGAATTTTTCTTTTTCGTTCAGGTATCTTTTTATTAGTTTCTGTGCCTGTACTATCCTCATTTTTATTTCTTTTTTCGATATTAATATCATCTTATAAAAATTACAAAAATTTCTTATCTGACAAATATAATTATCCATTTTTTTTAGCTAGTTTTTTTCTAATAATTTCAGTATCTATATCTAGTTTAGAAACGTTCTCTAATAAAATTTCAGGCTGGAGCAATTATTTAAATTGGGTAAGTCTTTTTAATTGGCTTCCATTATTTTTTTGCATATGGGCATTTAAACCTTACTTATATTCTTCAAAATCAAGAAAAATAATTTTATTACTTTTACTTAGTGGCTCGGTTCCTCTAATAATTTCAGGTTATCTTCAAGTATTTTTTGACATTCATGGGCCATTCAAGATTTTTAATGGATTAATAATATGGTTTCAAAGAGAAGGAGAACCTGGCCTAACTGGATTATTCAATAATAGAAATTATGCAAGTTTATGGTTCACAATATTGTGGCCTATTTGTTTAGCAATTTTGTCTCAAAGAAAAAATGGATCAAAATTTTTTATTTATATTTTTAGTATTTCAATAATTTCTTCTATTTATTTGACATTTTCTCGAAATGGATTCCTTAATCTATTTTTATCTTCTTTGATATTCTTGAAAGGCTCTTTATCAATTTGGTTATTTATTTTATTAATTTTATTAATAACATTATTAATAGCTGCGGTAACAAATATTTTCCCTTTAAGTTTTAAAGAATTTGCAATTAGTATAATACCTTCAGAAGTAATAAAAAGATTTTCAATATTAGAGAACCTTGATGTTTTTACTTCAAATGCAAGATTCTCTATTTGGCTAAGCGCATTACAGTTTATAAAAGAAAGGCCTTTTCTTGGCTGGGGAGCAGCAACTTTTCCTATTTTATATAAAGCAGAGCATGATGTATGTTGTTATAAATCTTATCTTCAATGGTATGGTCATACTCACAATATTCAACTTGAAATGGCTTTAAATTATGGTCTGCCTTTTTCATTTATAATTAATACAACATTGATTTTTATTCTTTATAAATCTTTTAAGAAAATTTTTATTTTTAAAATAAGAGATAACAATCTTCAAGAAATAAACTTAAATAAGTTTGATAAAGCATGGTGGACAGCATCCTTTACTTTCTTTTTTAGTCAATTATTTGATATACACTACTATGATCTAAGATTAAATTTTGTATTTTGGATTTTCATATCTGGATTAATTATCAAAATACAAGAAAATAATAAAAAAAATCCGAATCCTAAAGGAATCTAGTTTAATTATAAAAAGTAAATCATTAAAAATTTTTAAAATTAAATAACAAAATTAAATTATTTCATAACTTTTAATTGTAATTTTTTCAAACCATTAAAAATGGTATAAGATTATGAATATAGATTTTGTTTTTTGTATTAAAAAAAGATCTTTATTTCTTCTTTTAAAGAAAGATATATAATCTACTTATTAATGATATGTGGTTTAAAGGGGTTAGGGTAAGTGCATTAATAGGGAGGGTTTTTACTGTAACCCTACTAACAAAATTTAATTATTTAGAAACCTCTGCAGCATTAGCCATATTATTTACTACAAGTAGTTTGTTTAATAGTGCTTTACCACCACTTCACAAAGAAATATATTTAAAAGCTGTTAAAAATAAAGTCTATAATTTAAGGGAAATTTTGATGAATTACCTTTTCCCTCTTTCATTAATTTTAATTTTTTCATCATTTATTGTCTGCATATTAATTAGAGATTTCCTAGATCAATTTGATCCATCTTTATTCTTATATTCATTAATCTTTTTTTACTTAGTTACAGAAAAAATATTCGATGAGTTTAATAGATATTCGCTTACATTTCAAAAGTATTTCCCATGGAATATTATTTGTATTTCAAGAACTATTTTAAACAATATAATCTTTTTTATTTTAATAATTTCAGGAAAATATTCCGAAGAAATTATTTTTAATTTCATTCTAATAATGTTTTCTATTTCTACTCTTAGCCCATTTTTATTAATATTAAAACCCTTGAAAATAAAAAGAACTTTAACTTATTTTTATAAGAGGACTAAATATTCAAGCTTCAAATTATTAACTAATAAAAAAGTCCTCAAAGCTTGGTTAATTTCCTTATCAATGCTTTTACCTACATACAGTGAAAGAATAGCATCTTTAACAGCTGGCTCAAGTGAAAAAGGTAAAATGTATATTGCAGTTTCAATATTTCAACTAATAACATTTTTTGTAGATCTGCAAATTAATTCAAATAAAAAAGCTGAAATAATAAAAAATAAAAGTTTAAAAGAACTTTTAAGAAATTCGAAGATATTTATTTTCTCTTCTTTAATTATCACATTAGTATGTTTGGGCTATATTTTTTTCAATGTATCCGATGGCTTATACAATAATTTCAATAGTATTTCTACATTAATAATTTTAGGATCAAGTATTGTTTTGAATTCTCTATCCTTAATTCAAGAAGAAAGAATTTTTTGGGCAAAAAAATATAAGTCGATTTTCATAGAAATGTTAATAATTTCCTCACTATTAATATTTTCTTTTATCTTCTTAAGATTTAATACTCTTATATTATCTATTGGTATAATTTCCACGAATATAGCCAGATTCACAATCTCAACGAAAATTGCGAATGAATATTAAAAACTTTTAAGTCATTAATGCAATCTTTTCTATATTATGAAGTCTAATTTAAAGTAAAAATTATTAACTAATTTCATTTTTATAAGTGAAAAAAAAATCGGATTTAGATATTGAACGCGAAAGATATTCAAAAAGGGCAAAAATAAATAAACAAAGTTCGAAAAAATTCAAACTAAAAAAAAGAAAAAATAATTTAATAGATGCACCATATATTGAAATTTATTTTAAATCCCTTATTAGAAATTCAAAAAAAGGATTTAAAATTTTGGAAATTTGCTGTGGTGAAGGTGAACGAAGTGGTCCAATTTTAGAAAATTATAAAGACATAACATTTGCAGATATATCAAAAAATTCACTTGATGTTATTAAAAAAAACTATAGTTCTTTTTTAACGAAAACTATTAATTTTAAGGAATGTAATATGGAAATACTTCCGTTTGATAATGAAATATTTGATATTGTCGCATGTGCAGGAGGTCTAAGCTATGGAAACAATAAATTAGTTTTAAATGAAATTCATAGAGTTTTAAAACAAAATGGAATTTTTATATGTATTGATTCGTTAAATGAGAATCCTATTTATAAATTAAATAGATATTTACATTATTTAAGGGGAAATAGAACAAAAAGTACATTAAAAAGAATGCCAGATAGAAAATTAATAGAGGATTATGATCGTAAATTTGGGATTACAAAAATAAATTATTCAGGAACATTAATTTGGATACTCTATCCCCTTTCGAAAATAATCGGCTATAAAAAATCAAAAATCTTATCTGATTTTTTTGATAAAAATCTACCAAAATGGATGTCCTTTAAATTTATTATGGAAGCAAAAAAGATATCTGAATAAATACATTATCTCATTAATATAATGAATTTTTTTTAAATAATAATTTTTCAATATATAATTACTAATAGCTTTTTTTTTGTTTTGAAAAATATCCCATTTTGCGACTACAAGAAACTTTACCTTAATCATAGAGAAAATTATTTAAAAATAATTGATGAAGTTGCAAGCAGTGGGGGGTTTATCATGCAACAAGCAAAGAAAGATTTTGAGAAGGAACTATCTGAATTTACAGGATGTAATCATGCGATAGGAGTAGGAAATTGCACTGATGGTCTTGAAATAATTTGGCAATCAATAGGACTAAGACCAGGTGATGAAGTAATTTGCTCTTCCCATACTTTTATAGCTACAGCATCATCTATAGTCATGGCTGGAGGAGTCCCAAAACCTGTTGAAATAGGAGATGATAATTTAATATGTTCAGAAGCAATTTCGGATGCAATTAATTCGAGAACTGTTGGAATAATGCCAACCCAACTTAATGGGAGAATATGTGATATGGATAAGATTATTAATCTAGCTAATAAACATAAATTATTTGTTGTAGAAGATGCTGCTCAAGCTTTAGGCGCAAGATATAAAGGGAAACATTCAGGGACATTTGGGATTGCAGGTGCTATTAGTTTTTATCCAGCGAAGGTTATGGGATGTTTTGGAGATGGAGGAGCCATAGTAACAAATAATTATGACATTTTTAATAGATCTCATCAACTTCATGATCAAGGAAGAGATGTCAATGGAGAGCTCAAGTCATGGGGTAGGAATAGTAGGTTAGATAATTTACAGGCGGCAATACTTTCATATCAACTTCAAAAATATCCTGCAGTAATTCAAAGAAGAAGAGAAATTGCCTCTTATTATCACAAAAAGTTATCTCAATTAAATGAGCTTAAGCTTCCACCACCTCCACTTGAGGATTCAGATAATTTTGATATTTTTCAAAATTACGAATTTATGGCGGATAACAGAGATGAATTAAAGAAATATCTAGAAGAAAATGGTATCAAAACTTTAATTCAATGGAATGGTAAGGGGATACATCAATGGGAATCATTGGGCTTTACTGTTAAATTGCCTAAAGTAGAGGATTTCTTCAAAAAATGCATAATGATACCAATTTGGGATTATCTAACAGATGAAGAAGTTAGATATATAGCTGATAAGATTATTTCTTTTTATCGAAAATGAATTTTACTCATTCAGTAAAAAAACGTATATTTGACATTACTTTTAGTTTTTTTGGATTAATACTTGTAATACCATTAATAATTCCCTTTATATTTTTAATTTGGTTACAAGACTTTGAGAACCCTTTTTACATAGCTGATAGGGTTGGTTTCAATTTTAAGAAATTTAAAATAATAAAACTCAGATCTATGATAGTAAAAGCGGATAAGTCAAAAGTAGATTCTACTAGCGCAAATGACCCAAGAATAACAAAAGTTGGCGCGATTATAAGAAAACTAAAATTAGATGAATTAACTCAACTTTATAACGTTTTCAAAGGGGAAATGTCCTTTGTAGGCCCAAGGCCTAATGTTGAGAGAGAAACAAATTTATATAGCAATAAAGAAAAAGAGCTATTAAAAGTTAAACCTGGCATAACAGATTTTGCTTCAATAGTATTTTCAGATGAATCAGACATTTTGAAAGACTACCAAAACCCAGATATCGCATATAATCAGTTGATTAGACCAAGAAAAAATTTCTTAGCGCTAACTTATATTAAAAATAAATCAATTACCTTAGATATAAAAATAATTCTCCTCACAATTTTCGCTTTTATTAATAAAAGAAAAACTATAAGTCTGATAGTAAGAATACTTAGAAGTTATGAAACTCCAGAAGAAATTATTGAAATGGCAAGAAGGAATAATAAATTAACCCCCATGGCTCCACCAGGTTTAAAAGATATTATCTATTCAAGAGAAATATAATAAATTAAATATAAAAGTTCGAATGCATAAAAATTAAAAATAGTATGAATCATTTATGAATTTGATAATTTTTTCTTCATTAGGATAATAATCTTTCTCATGAACCTCACTTGAAGGGGCAGGGCAATCAGGGAGAGTTATTCTTCTTGGGGGGTCAATTAGAGTATTTGTAGGAACATTTTCAACTATTGAAGTTATTACTTCAGAAGCCATTCCACATGATTTCCAACCTGAATCTATTACCAGTAATCTTTTTGTTTTCAATACAGAATCTAATATACTTTTTGAATTAAATGGATTTAAAACTCTTAAATCGAAAACTTCAGCACGTACTCCATCAGAATTAAGTTTTTTCGAAGCATTTAATGCCAGAAGTGTAGAATAACCAGAACCAACAATAGTAATTTGATCTCCCTTTTTTAAACATTTAGGAGTTAAAGCATTTAATGGGGTTTCTTTAATAGGTTTTAAATTAGCAGTCTGCTCATATAACCATCTATCATCTATATAAATTACAGGGTCTGGTGATAAAACTGAGGATATGAGTAGATCTCTTGCATCCTGGACAGTGGAAGGCATAACTACTCGAATACCTGGAATATGAGCGAACCAACTATGTAAAGCTTGGGAGTGTTGGGCTCCCTGAGATCCACCTCTATTAATAATGGACCTTATAGTTACTGGTGCATTTAATTGTCCTCCAAACATATATGACCATTTCGCCGCTTGATTAACAATTGAATCCATTGCATAAAGCATAAAATCCATCCTAGGATGAACTACGATAGGTTTCATCCCACAAATAGATGCTCCAACAGCAGCACCGGTACATGCCGATTCCGATACTGGTGTATCTATTATTCTATCCTTACCATATTTTTTATCTAAATTTTTCATAGTATTTCCTACATACCAAGGGCTCCATAAACCTTGACCTAAAATAAAGACTTCTGGATAATTTTTTAATAAGTAATCAAAGCCACTTAAAATAGCATCTGAATAAGTAGTCTTAATCATATTTATAAACATTATCTAAAAGTGATTTTCTATCAGGAAAATCATCTTTCAAAGCTTTTTCCCAATTTACATCAATTAACTCATTAACTTTTAGATCTAAAGTGTGCTGTTTTTCTATTGTCCAAATTTTTTTATCAATCATTGCATTACTCAACCTCTTTATTGGATCTCTTTTTTTCCAATTTAATAAATCTTTCTTTGACCTAGCAACACCTACATCAATATCCTCCCTCCAATCAACATGCCCAAACCATCTATAGGTAATGGCTTCTATTAAATAAGGTTCCGGTTGTAATCTCATCTTTCTTATAAATTCTGATGATGTTCTATAAATTTCAGCAACGTCATTACCATCAACAAGTTTAGTTTCTATTTCATGAGCTTTCGCAAATCTATTAATAGTATTTAAAGGTTGTCTTAGACTCATATGCATATGGCTTGAGAACAAATTATTTTCTACAACAAATAAAATAGGAATATTTGACACCTTCGCAAAATTTAGTGACTCATGAAATACACCTTCTTCAGTTGCTCCATCGCCTAAATAAGAAATTGCAATATCCCCAGATTTTTGCAATTTGGATGCCAATCCTGCACCTAAAGCTAAAGGGACAGTTCCTGTAACTATTGGTACAGATCCCAAAAAACCTTTTGATTTGCTGGCAAGATGCATCGACCCCCCCATCCCACCGGAAAATCCTGTATTTTTCCCCAAAACTTCAGCAAAAAGTTTATGTAAATCATTATCTACCCCTAAAATATGAGAATGCGATCTATGTGCACCGAAAATACGATCAGTATTTCTTAAATTTTTAGAAACACCTACTGCTATAGCTTCTTGGCCCACTCCTAAATGGACTGGCCCCTTGACTAAACGATTTTTTTTTGCTTCGGCAATCTTAATTTCTGCTGCTCTTATAACACTCATTGACATAAGGAAATCTTCCAAATAAGAATGTTCAATTTGAGAAATATTCAGTTTTGCAAAAATATAATTAGGATCCTCAATAACTCTTTGCTCACCATCTTTATTTATAGAAATAATTTTTACCTCCTTTAAATAAAATTAAGTGTAAAGATATTTATATATATAATTTAAACATATTAATATTTCTAAAATTGGGAAACAAATATTAATAAGTTTATTTATTGATTAATAGCTATCTGTTCAAGTTTATTTACTAGTTGACTATAAACTATTTCAAAATTGTAATTTGTTCTAAACAATGTCATAGCATTTTTAGACCTCATTTTTATTTTATCAGGCGATTTAATTATATCCATAATAATGCGTGCCAAAGTTGATGATTTTTTGGGGGGATAATTCCACCCTATTTCATACTTGTTAATCAATTCATAAGGAAATCCCCTCAAAGGAGAAAGTATTGGTAAACCTAATGACATATAGTCAATATATTTATTAACTAAATTTAATTCATAGTTTTTTATATTTTTGTAGGGAGCTAAAGCTAGATGACAATTTAAAGAAATTTCTATTGCTTCTTTTCTATTTATCCAGCCTAGAAAATAAACATTTTCAATATGATTAAAAATATCTTTTATGTGACTTTCGCTCCCTCCTCTTCCGGCTATAAATAATTTGATCTTAATTTTCTTTTTATTAAGAATTTGAATACTTTTTTTAATTGTTTCAAAATCATATACGGACATTAATGAACCAATAAACAAAATATTTAAACATTCTTTGGGATCAGTTTTAATTAGATCAAGTTTTATCCTTTCCTCCTCTTTTGGAGGCACAATGGGAGAAGGGAAAGTATCTGGATCTTGACTCTTGAGGATCTTTGACAAAAATTTATTTTGATAATTATTTTTGAAATATTTAGCAATTAATTCTGTTGGGGCAGTAATAAAGTCAGTCAAAGATGCTACTAAAATAGAATAAATTCTATAAGGCAAAAATAAAAACTTAATAAATTCCTTTTTTACTGGATTAATATTTTCTTTATCCCAAAAAATATCTGGCCAAAGATCTTTCACATCTATAACTATTGGTATAGAGTTCAAAAAAGAATAGAAAATTGATATTAAAGACCATTCTATTGGAGGAAAACCCACAAACATAATATCTGGTTTCTCTTCCCTTCTTAAAAGGTTAATTAGTAAGTTAAAAGAAAGGATATGGTGATCAAATAATCTTCTAAGACTAATATTAGATTTATATCCTGGTGAATAAACAAGAGTTTCTTTTATTCCATTTATAGTATTGTTTTTAATATTTTTTCTAAATCTCTTTTCTTGATGAAAAAATCTTGTTGAAATAATTTCTACTTTATGGCCCCTTGAAACTAACGCTTTACTCAAATTGATAGCTCGCATTGGTCTTAATTGGTTTCCATCACAATTTAAAGGTTCCCCAGTTTGAAGTATCCAAACAAGCATTAATCTTTTTTTTAACTTATCAATTTAATTCTAATAGGACATTTGTTATTAAAAACAAGATTTAAATTTTTTTTATTCAAAATAGTTTGATTTTTATTTGACTTACTTATAAATAAAATACTTTCTCAAAATTTATATAAAGAAATGATTATTATCACAAAGACAATCAAGTATTAGAATATATAGTATATTTCATAATTAAAAATTAGCTATAAGTAAAATATATTAAGCTCATAATGAAAATAAATTATTTACTTGAAAAGATATATAGTTTTCCAAGACTTTCGAGAGTTTTATTACTTATATCTATTGATATTTTTATAATTTATCTTTCTGTTTTTATTACATTTAATTTTGATCTTAATAATTCAAACCTTATCAAATGGCTTTTTCTAAGTATTAGTATTTTTTCTATTTTAACTAATTTCTTTTCAGGATTTTATTTAAACATTACCCGATTTATTGGTAGTCAAACATATTATAAATTTGCAAAAATAAATTTAATTGTGATTTTTTTTATATATTTATGCGGGGAATTTCTAAATTTTAAATTACCAAGTATTTTCAGCTTCTTAAAACTCTACATAATTTCAACATCCTTAATTTTTTTTATAAGAATCTTCATAAGAGATTTAGTAATGAAATACTCAAAAAATAAAAATATTAATAATTCAATAGGAATATATGGTGCAGGTGCTGCTGGAACTCAGCTACTAGCATCCCTAAAACTCTCAAGATTAAATATAGTCGCTTTTTTTGATGATAATCCTAAATTATGGGGTACAAAAATTAACGAAGTGAAAATTTATCCTCCACATCAAATTTATAAATTTAAAGATAGTTTAAAACAAATACTTTTAGCTATTCCATCAATAAAAATTTCGAGAAAAAGAACAATAATTAAAATGTTGCAAAATCTTGAATTACCAATTTTGGATATGCCTTCAATAGATGAAATCACAAAAGGAAAAACTAAGATTGATGCACTTAGGCCAATACCAATTGAAGAACTTTTAGGAAGAGAAGTGATCGAAGCCCAAAGTGATTTAATGAAATTAGCTATTAAAAATAAAACAATTTTAATAACTGGTGCGGGTGGATCTATTGGTAGTGAATTATGTAGGCAAGTAATTCAGCATAAGCCAAAGAAAATTGTAATTTTGGAAATAAGCGAAGAGAATCTCTATAAAATAAATGAGGAACTTTTTCAAATAAATATCGACAAAATAAAAATAATATCTATCTTAGGTTCAAGTTCTAATTTCAAATTAGTCAGTAAAACTATCAAAGATAATAATATTGATATTATTTTTCATGCAGCCGCTTATAAACATGTTCCAATAGTTGAGTTAAATCCAATAGAAGGTATTAAAAATAATATATTCTCAACAGTTGCAGTATGCGAGGCATCAGTTGAAAACCATATTGAAAAACTAATTTTAATATCAACTGATAAATCTGTTAGACCTACAAATATAATGGGGGCATCAAAACGAGTCGCAGAATTAGTTGTTCAAGCCTATGCAGAAAAAGAGTCCTATAAATTCAAAAAAGATAGTAATTACAAAGAAACATTGTTTTCAATGGTAAGGTTTGGGAATGTACTAGGATCTTCAGGATCTGTAGTCTTAAAATTTAAAGAACAAATAAAATCTGGGGGTCCTATCACCTTAACTGACTCAAATATAATTAGATATTTTATGACAATGAAAGAAGCCGCTCAACTTGTTATTCAATCATCAGTCCTTTCTAAAGGTGGAGATATCTTTTTATTAGATATGGGCAATCCAGTAAAAATATATGATCTTGCGAAACAAATGGTAAACCTCAGTGGACTTTCAATAAAGAATAAAAATAATATACAAGGTGACATTGAAATTATTTCTACAGGATTAAGACCAGGTGAAAAATTATACGAAGAATTACTAATTGATGCTGAAGCAGAAAAAACTGACCATCCTTTAATATTTAGAGCAAAAGAAAATTTTATAATAATGGATGAAATTATTCCAAAATTAAAAGATTTAAAAAGGAATATTGATGAAAGAAATAAAGATCAAACTTTAAAGATATTAAATGAATTAGTTAAAGAGTGGGATAATCAAAATAATATGAATTAGATACATCATTTTATGCATTCTTTTTTTATTTCTAATGATATTTATACCCTATTAATGAGCCTAATTTTTTAATTTGAATAAAAAAAATACAAAAGTCAATTCGAAATATTTGCTTTTTATTCCGCTACTTATTTATTTCGGGAAAAGAAGTCTTATTGCATATGATGAAGGATTTTATGCTTTACAGGCAAGATGGATAATTGAAAAATCTAATTGGATTGGGCCAATGTGGTGGGATCAAGTTACTTCTGATAGAACAATTGGTATTCAATTTTTAATTGCACTAGCGAAGAAATTTTTTGGAGATTCGTTGCTTGTAATTTATATACCAATTATATTTGCATCTGTTTTAATGCTTTATTGTACATATGAATTACATAAAGAATTAATAGAGGATGAAAATCCAATATATTCAGCCTTAATATTATCGACAACATTTCTATGGATAAATTATGCACATATGGCTACTCAAGATATGGTTTTTTCTTCTTTAGTTTCATTGGGTATATTATCAACAATAAAAGCCTATAAAAATAATAATAAAAATCAAATATTAATTTCAGGATCTTGGATAGGTCTTGCAGTAATGATGAAAACATATTTAACAGTAATACCTTTATTAGGAATATTTCCTTTTTATATAAGATCAAAATTAATTTATAAACGCAATTTCTGGATTGGCGTAATCATAGGATTCTTACCTTTTGCTTTTTGGAGTTACAAATATATTTCAATATACAGTTTCTCAACTTATGGCGGTCTTTTTGAAAAGTTAATGTTTCTCTCAAAGAAAAATAATTTCACTAATCCTTTCTTCTACTATTTGTGGAACTTCTCAATTAATATCTTCCCATGGACAATTCCTTCTTTCGTAGGTTTCTTTAAAGCATCAAATTATAATAGAATTTCAAAATATTTTTTATTCTTTTACCCAATTTTTATTCTTTTTTTACTAAGTTTATTCTCTACTAAAACGCCTTATTATCCAATTCAAATTTTATCTTTAACATCTATCAATACATATATTGGAATTAAATACTTTATTGAAAAAAATAATAATATTAATATTTTTTATCTTGAGAAAATAAACTTTCTTCTCATCCCAATCTTAACTATTACATTTACAATTATTATTAATTTCTCAGGATTAATATATCTAGATAATAGAAGTAAGCCTTTTGTGTTTATTGGAGGTGGATTATTTAGTTTTATATGGATAATCTATAATCTCTTAAAAAATAAAAAAAGAAAATTTAATTTTGCAATTCTAGGTCCTTATCTTTTGATTTTGTTTTTAGTACAGTCAGGACTTATCACCGATAAATCAAAAGAATTAAGAATTGCAATTGATGATTTATTTAAAAATGAAAAACTATCAAATATATCAATTGAAATAATAAAACCTGCAGCTAAGGATGATGAAGCATTGTCCAAAATAATAAAAATAATGGTTAAAACTCCAAATATTGGAGAAAGAAGATTAGATAATTTAAGTGACCTAAGAAGTGATAGCTTTGCTTGGACAACAAAAGATTTTAATGGAAATATCACACCTGAACGATACAAAATAGTAAGCGAAGATAAAGTATTCTATCCTTGGAAATTAATTTACAAGAAATGAATTACTTTTAGTGATATCTTCAAGAAAAAATTGATTTAATAATATCATTATCTTTAAATAATGATTAACCATAAATGTTTTCTTGTAATTAATACAACCTTATAGATTAAAATTAAAAAATGGGAATTCCTATTAAAAACATTTGTTGCATTGGTGCTGGATACGTTGGAGGACCAACAATGACAATGATGGCAAGCAAATGTCCTGATATAAATTTTAATGTTGTTGATATTAATGAGGAAAGGATTAAATCTTGGAATAATAAGAATCTATCAAAATTACCTATCTTTGAACCAGGTTTAGAAGAATTAATTATAAAGACAAGAAATAAAAACTTATTTTTCTCAACAGATATAAAGGAAGCTATTGAATCAGCTGATATTATTTTTATATCAGTAAATACTCCTACCAAAACCAAAGGTCTTGGAGCCGGGAAATCAAGTGATTTAAAATGGGTTGAGGCCAGTGCTAGAGAAGTAGCAAGATACTCCAAAGGATATACCATAGTTGTTGAAAAAAGCACCTTACCAGTGAGGACTGCAGAGGTTATAGAAAATATATTAAATTCAGCAAAAACTAATTCTAAAAGAGAGGAAATAAGTTTTGACGTGTTATCCAATCCAGAGTTTTTAGCTGAGGGGACCGCAATAAAAGATTTAGATAGTCCTGATAGAGTGTTAATAGGGGGTGAAAATAAAAATGCAATGATTGCATTAGGTAATCTATATAAAGCATGGGTTCCAGAAGAAAAAATTCTTTTCACCAATATATGGAGTAGTGAGCTTGCCAAACTCACTTCCAATGCTTTTTTAGCTCAACGAATAAGTGCAATAAATTCAATAAGTGCAATTTGCGAAGTTACTGAAGCAGATATTAGAGAAGTTTCAAGAGCTATTGGGAAAGACAGTAGGATTGGATCTAAGTTTCTCGATTCTGGGCCAGGATTTGGAGGGAGTTGTTTTAAAAAAGATATCCTTAATCTTGTTTACTTATCTGAATATTTTGGATTAACTGAAGTGGCCTCTTTTTGGGAAAGTGTCGTTCAGATTAATAATTGGCATCAAAAAAGAATTTCAGAAATTATTGTTAAAAAACTTTTTGGGACTGTTACAAACAAAAAATTGGTAATTTTGGGATTTTCTTTTAAAGCTAATACTAACGACACCAGAGAATCTGCAGCCATTCATATATGCAGAAACTTACTTAATGAAGGTGCAAACCTTGTTATTCATGATCCCAAAGTAAATTCATCTCAAATTACAAATGATTTAAAAATCAATCCCACAAAATTAATAGATAATGATAATTCTTCTTTTGATAAAAAATCAGGTACCTGGGGATTTAGTAAAAGTATTAATAATAATGAAATCTTTAATAACTCTTATGCAGTAATAATTCTTACCGAATGGGAAGAATATAGAAAACTTAACTGGAAGTTGATAGCAAAAAAAATGGTGCCACCTGCTTGGGTTTTTGATTCAAGATCAATTGTAAATACTAATGAAGTAAAGGATGCAGGTCTTAGATTATGGCGACTTGGTAATGGCCTTTCGGATTAGTAATAGCGAAATTATATTCTTAAAATAAATCCAATAATACTTTTATTTTTTTTGATAATAAGGAGAATTAAAATATTCTTTATACCATGAAGCAAATTTCATAATACCCTCAGTTAATGAAGTTTTAGGACTGAAATTTACCCAGTTTCTTAACCTACCAATATCGGCAAAGGTTGCCTCAACATCGCCAGGTTGCATGGGTTTCATTTTCTTAATTGCTTTAACACCCAATGCCAACTCTAATATTTCAATAAAACTTAAAAGATTAGTTGGCTTATTACTACCTACATTAAAAATTCTATGAGGAGCGAAAGAAGTTGAAGGTTCTGGTTTGTTGTCATAAAAGCGATCATTTGAATATGGTGTTTTTAAACAACATCTATAAATAGCATCTATTACATCATTTATATAAGTAAAGTCTCTAGACATCTCACCATTATTAAAGACATTAATTGGTTCCTCCCTAAGCATTGCATCTGCAAAAATCATTGGCGCCATATCTGGCCTACCCATTGGTCCATAAACGGTAAAAAATCTTAATCCTGTCATAGGTATTTGAAAAAGATGACTATAAGAGTGAGCTAAGACCTCATTAGACTTTTTTGTGGCCGCATATAAACTTACAGGATGATCAACTGAATTAGATTCATTAAAAGGAATGATTTTATTACCTCCATATACTGAACTACTAGATGCATAAATCAAATGCTCTACTTTAGAGTCTCTACATCCTTGTAATACATTTAGGAATCCAACTAGATTACTCTGGATATAACTCATTGGATTCTCTATTGAAAATCTTACTCCTGCTTGTGCTGCCAAGTTTATAACGATATTGGGTTTATGTTTTTTAAAAATTTCCTCTACTTTTTCTGTATTCTCAAGATTGATCCTGTAAAAATGCCACAAATTATTTTTATTAAATTTTTCAATATCCTCAATCCTCTTCTCTTTCAATAATGGATTATAGTAATTATTCATGTTATCTATACCAATAACTTCAACTTCTTCAGACAATAGTCGCTTTACAATTTCAGATCCTATAAATCCCGCTGCTCCTGTTACAAGAATTTGTTTTTTACTTAAATTCATATTTTAGTATTTTAAAATTTAAAGAAAAATTCAAGTTTTAACTTTATCTTTACCTTATTAGTGCTTAAATCTAATGTTATCATTTCCTTCTTAGTACTTTTAATAATAATATTCTAATATTTGAAATTTCTCCTACTCAATTTTTTTTGTACTTTAACAACTAGTCTTATAAACTTCCGCCAAACATAATTAGGTTAAGATTAAGATAATTGCTATTAAAAGCGAAATATGACCATAAATAAAATCACACCCATTATTATGTGCGGTGGATCAGGTTCACGTCTTTGGCCATTATCTAGAGAAAGTTTTCCAAAACAATATATATCAATAGATTCCGAACAAAGTATATCTATGCTCCAAAAAACGCAATTAAGAATCAATGATCTAAAAAATATTAGTAGCCCGATTTTTATTTGTAATGAAGAGCACAGATTTATAGTTGCAGAGCAAATTAGGGAAATCAATATAAAGAACTTTTCAATATTACTAGAGCCTATTGGACGTAATACAGCCCCAGCAATAACTGTAGCTGCTTTAAAAGCATTGGAAAAAGATTCTGATCCTATATTACTTGTTTTAGCATCTGACCATGAAATAAAAAATAACAAAATTTTTATTGATACTCTTAATGCAGGAATCGAATATGCGTTAGAAGACAAATTAGTTACATTTGGAATAATTCCAAATTCGCCAGAGACAGGTTATGGGTACATAAAAGCTTGCAAACCATTATCAGATACAAATCTTAGAGGTGAAAAAATTGAAGAGTTTTTAGAAAAGCCAGATATCAAAAAAGCAAAAGAACTGATTAAGGATAAAAAATTCTCTTGGAATAGCGGAATATTTATGTTCAGAGCCAAAGTTTTATTAGATGAGATAAATAAATTTTCACCTAATATATTGAAATACTGTAAAAACTCATTAGAAAATAGTACAAAAGATTTAGATTTTCAAAGATTAAATAAAATCTCATTTGAACAATGTCCAAATGAGTCATTCGATGTTTCTATTATGGAAAAAACAGATAAAGGTTTAGTGATGCCTCTTAATTGTGGATGGAATGATATTGGGAGTTGGAATGCGGTCTGGCAAAACTCAAAGAAAGACAATCAAGGGAACTATATAAAAGGGAAAATAATCACAGAAAAAACAAGTAACTCCTATCTAAGAAGTGAGAGCAGACTTCTTGTTGGGATTGGTTTAGAAAATTTGATTGTGGTAGAAACTAATGATGCGATTCTAGTAGCTGATAAGAATGAATCCCAACGTGTTAAAAATATTGTCAGAAAGTTAAAAGAAAAAAAAATATTAGAAGGTCAGTACCATAGCAAAGTGACTAGGCCATGGGGTCACTTCATATCCATGGTAAATGATTCTAGATGGCAAGTAAAATTAATAAATGTCAAACCTCAACAAAAATTATCACTTCAAATGCATCACCATAGGTCAGAGCATTGGGTAGTAGTGACTGGCACAGCAAAAGTTGAATTAAATGAAGAAACAAAAATTTTAGCTGAGAATGAGAGTATTTATATTCCTTTAGGATCTAAACATCGGCTTAGCAATCCTGGAAAAATTAACCTTACATTAATAGAAGTTCAAAGCGGTTCATACGTTGGGGAAGACGATATTGTGAGATTTGAAGATAAATATGGAAGAAAACTATAAAAGATTTTTAATCGAAATATTTTCTGTTGAGGAATTTATTTTTTTATATCCATTTGGATTATTTTTTGCCCATTTCCAACCATCGGCACACATATCAGATATATCTTTAACTGGTTTCCAATTCAGTAAAGATAAAGAAAGACTATTGTTAGCTACTACTTGCGGTAAATCTCCAACCCTTCTATTTACAAATTTATAATCAATTTTGCACTTATTGATTATTTCAAATTCTTTAATGAGACTAAGAACACTTATCCCCTTCCCAGTGCCTATATTTAAATTGATTAATTTTGGAGATCCTTTCATTAAATAATCTAATGAAGCGACATGAGCTTTTGCTAAATCCATTACGTGAATATAATCTCTAATGCAGGTTCCGTCTTTAGTTGGCCAATCATTGCCAAATATATCTATTTTTTGTCTGAAGCCATTAGCAACTTGACAAATAATTGGGAAAATATTTGTAGGTTCATTTAATAAATCTTCCCCAATAAGACCACTCTCATGAGCACCAATGGGATTAAAGTATCTAAGATTAGCTATTCTCCAATTAGAGTCACTTTCAAAGATATCAATTAATAGGTTTTCTATAGTAAGTTTAGTTTGGCCATATGGATTTGAAGGACTCTTTTCCATTTTTTCTGTAATTGAGATCTTTGCATTTTGATATACAGATGCACTACTACTAAAAACTATATTTTTGCAGTCATGTTTTTTCATTGTCTTCAAAAGATTAATTGCTCCGATTAAATTATTGTCCCAATAAGATAGAGGGTCTTGCACAGAATCACTTATAGACTTTAAACCTGCAAAATGTATTACAGAATATACTTTTTTATTAGTCTTTTCTGCTTTTATAAAAATGTCATTTAGAAGTTTTTCATTTCTTATATCACCTCTTACAAAAAATATTCTTTCTTTGAAATCTTGGCCCACTAAATTTCCAATTTTTATTATTTGTTTCAATGATTGTGTTGAGCTATTAATATTTGAATCTATTACTATCAAACAATATCCTTTTTCTAAGAAATCCAAGCATGTATGGCTACCGATATAGCCCGCACCGCCAGTTACTAAAATTGATTCCATTTTAATAATAAAGTGATTTCTTGAAAGTAAGAGTTTAAAAATTTCTCCTACCCAAATTTATTTTATAGGTTGTGTTTTTAAACCTAGGATTTCATAAAAGTTTATTTTTATTTCATTAATTTTTTCTTATAAAAAAATTTTTAAAAATATCTTCAATTAATAAATAACTTCTCAAAAAGCAAACTAATTAAATTGGAAATTAAATTTTAAATACCTAAGCTTAAAATAAAAATATCTAAAAGAACTACTTTTAATAAAATGAATTAATAAACTAATAGTAAACTTTTTTAATATTAGAGAAAGCTTTATTTATTAATAAGGTTTTTATTTGATTATCTTAAAATCAATTATATTGATGAGATTATTAAAAATCAGCAATTATCCTATGATAAAATTTAAATAGTTTTGATAACTAACCTGAAAGAATATGTCACAAAAATCTTTAGGTAATAGTGAAATCGACCTTCAAGCAATATTTCAACTTATTTCAAAAAACAGAAAAATATTTTTTATATTGTCTTTTTTTTGTTTTTTTCTGGGATGTATACATTTATATCTTAAAGAAACAATTTGGCAAGGAGAGTTTCAGATAATTATTTCAAAGCAAAAAAAGAAGTCAGCGATAGAATCAATAGCTGGAAATGCAGCTAGTCTTGGTTTAGGTAATCTTGTTAATATTGGGCAAAGTTCAACATTAAAAACAGAAGTAGAAATACTTAAAAGCCCTTCTGTACTTCTTCCTATTTTTAAATATGTAAAACAGAATAAAAAGGAACTTTCTCAAGTTGACGAAAAATGGAAATATTCTACATGGTTGAAAAGTTTAAAAGTTGAACTAGAGCCAGGTACATCAGTTTTGAATTTAAAATATAAAGATAGCGAAAAAGATTTAATAATCCCTGTATTAAATAAAATTTCTAAGGCTTATCAAAAATATTCTGACAAAGACAGAATTAAGAGTTTAAATAACGGGATAAATTATTTAACTAAACAAGTTGATTTATACAAAAATAAAAGCAAGGATTCATTGAGATCTCTAACAATATTTGCGAGGAATAATGATTTAGGATTGAATATATATGAAAATGGAATTTCTGCTAGTGAGATTGAACTCGAAACTAACAGAGTAGAGGCAGCCAATAAAATCCGAGAAATAAATTTCTTATTAGATAGTCTTGAAAAAATTGAAGATAATGATGTTGACTCAATCATCGAATTCGCAAATTCTCTTAATTCCTTTAAAAATAGAGAATCACTTATCAGAGTTTTAAATATTGATTATAAAATGGCTCAATATAAATCTAATTTCATAAAGGAAAATAATCTTTTTGAAAACCTAAAAAAAGAAAAGTTCTTGCTAGCACAAAGTATAAAAAAACAGATAAAAAACAATTTAAATGCAAATTTAATTAGATCAAATTCTATCATTACATCTTCTAATAGAGATCAGGAAACGATTGTAGCCTATCGAGAAGCAGTAAGCGAAGCGATTAGAAATTCAAAATTACTTCAAAAACTTGAGGAGCAAAAGGAGTTGCTATTAATAGAGAGAGCTAAAAAAGAAGAACCATGGGAATTAATAACAGATCCAACTTTAATAGATGAACCTGTTGATAAATTTATTTTTTTAACTTTAATTGGATTCAGTATAGGTGGAATTATATTAAGCACTTTCGTTATTTTAACATTAGAAAAAATAAGAGATATTCTTTATTCAGAACAAGAATTATCAGAACTTTTAAATCTTAAAATAATTGCTAATTTTTCAAATTTCACATCAGAAAAATGGAACGATTTAATTGAGATTATTGCTAAAAATCTTTCAAAGGAAATCAAAGGCAAAAAATTAGAATTTATTAGTTTTGGAGAACTGGAAGAAGCCAAATTAAATTTCTTTAATAAAACTTTTAAAAAGTACTTCAAAAATGAATACTCAATTTCGAGAAATTTATATTTCGAGGATTCTTCAATCAATAGAATATTAATTATTAGATTAGGCAATAATAATCGAAATGACTTAGATCTATTAAAAAAGAAATTAGAATTACAAAAAGTGTCTATTTTGGGTATTATTCTAGTTTAATATGCAAATTAAAAACTTAAAATTTTATAAGTGATATGTTTTTTAAGGTATTAAATTTAATAAGACTAACGAAAAGAGATAATTTATTTTTGAAGTTATTTTTTATATTAATTTTATCCCTGGGTAATTTAAATATTTCCATGAAATCAGAAGTAGTCAATAATTCTAATAATTTATCAACTGATTATTTCAAATTTAATCAAGATGAGGATTACATTTTAGGAGAAGGAGATCAAATCTTTGTAAAGCTAACTGATGATATTCCAGAATATTCAAATCGTTATTCTATTGATGTTAATGGCACAATACTTCTACCTTTGATTAAAAGAATTTATATTGCAGGACTTACATTAAGCGAATTAACAAAACTTTTAAATGAAAAATATAAAGAATATATTTTTTATCCTGATATTGAAATTTCAGTTACTAGTTATCGACCAATTAATGTCTACATTAAAGGAGAAGTTAGTATGCCTGGATTATACAGATTGCAAGGAGCTTATTATCCTAATAACGTAGTCACAAATCAAGAAGAAAGACTAGATTTAAATTTAGAACAAACAGAAAAAGGTATGCTTGATACAGGTATGCTTGATAAATTGGAACAAGAAAGATTACAACAACTTAATAACTTTAAATATAATTCTAAATTTTCCAATGGTTTAGGATTTGGAGCCACAAATCAAGTGAGCTATTTCACTACACTTTTTGATGCCATAAGAGAAGCAGGGGGAATCACCAATTATTCTGACCTATCCAACATTGAAGTTAAGAGAATTAATAATATTTCTAATGGAGGAGGTTACAAAAAAACAGAATTAGATTTTTTAGATCTTATAAGTAATGGAAATGAGAATCAAAATATCAGATTGAAAGATGGTGATGTTGTTACTGTTAAAAGAAGCAATAATCCTCTTAATGAACAAATTAGTAAAGCAATCAAAACAAACCTACAGCCAAAAGATATTCGAATCATATTAGCAGGAAGAATAAAAAATCCAGGCCCATTTGTAGTCCCTAAAACAGCAACATTAAATGATGCGATTATAGCTTCAGGGGGCCTCAAAGCAATAAGAGGTAAGGTAATTTTCCTAAGATACAACAATGATGGAACAATCGATAGAAGAAAATTTGCATATAGATCCAAAAGTGAAAGAGGATCATACAAAAACCCTTTTTTGAATAACGGCGATATTATTTCCATTGATGAAAATCCAATTAGTATTACAAATCAAATATTAAATGATATAACAAGGCCAATGCTTGGTATTTTTGCAACATACGAAATCTTTAATTAATAGTACTTTGATCAAAATGAGAAAAAAAGGATAAATATGATCATTTTTAGTTTTAAAAAATATTTTTAAATTTAAAACATTTCATTATTAATTAATATATTCAAGTATCGATTTAATACCATTGAATATGGTTCTGATAAATTAAAATTATAGATTAAATATTGTTTATATAAATGCATTTCCCAAACAGAAGAAAGGGTTTAATACTTGCAGGAGGTAAGGGTTCTAGATTAAGACCTATTACAAATGCAATAAGCAAACAATTACTTCCTGTTTACGATAAACCTATGATTTACTATCCCTTAACAACACTAATGTTATCAGGGATTAAAGAATATCTGATTATTTCAACACCAGAAGATAAAATTATTTTTCAAAAACTGCTTGGTAACGGGAAAAAATGGGGTCTAGAAATAAATTACGCAGTCCAAGATGAGCCAAGAGGATTAGCAGAGGCTTTTTTAATAGCAGAGGATTTTTTAGAGGGAAATTCTACAGTTTTAATATTAGGGGACAATCTTTTTCATGGTTATGGTCTTTCAAACTTACTACAAGAAAGCAGTTTAGATAATTCACAATCAACGATTTTTTTATATCAAGTAAAGGATCCTGAAAGATATGGTGTAGCTGAATTTGATGAAAATGGTAAAGTTTTAAAAATTGAAGAGAAACCCAGCAAGCCAAAAAGTAATTATGCTGTGACTGGCATTTATTTTTTTAGTAATGATGTTGTCAAAAAATCTAAACTATTATCTCCATCTAAAAGGGGAGAATTGGAAATTTCAGATCTTAATAATCTTTATTTAAAGGAAAAAAGATTGAATGCAAAAATCATGAATAGAGGAATGACTTGGCTTGATACAGGTACCTTTGACTCTCTCCATAAAGCGTCTTCTTATATTCAAACAATAGAGGCTAGACAAGGTTTAAAAATTGGATGCCCTGAGGAAGTAGCTTGGAGAATGGGATTTATAGACAATGAATCTTTAAAAAAATTAGCTCAACCACTAACAAATAGTGGTTATGGAGAATATCTTATTAATTTATTAGAAGAGAGTTAAAATGATTGCGCAAGAACTTAAAAGTAATAAAAACAAAATCGTAAATGGTCCTCTTTTATTAATCCCACAAATATATAAGGATCAAAGAGGGTTGTTTTTTGAGAGTTGGAATCAAGAAAAATTTAACTCGATAGTGGGTGATGATATTATCTTTTTGCAAGATAATCATTCACAATCTTTCAAAGGAGTTTTAAGAGGACTCCATTACCAAATAAACCCATATTCTCAGGGGAAACTGATACGATCTTCATTAGGAAGTATTTTTGATGTAATAGTTGATCTAAGAGAAAATTCTTCAACATATGGCGAATGGATAGGTGTGGAATTAAATTCCACTGAACATAACCAATTATGGATACCCGCAGGATTTGCTCATGGATTTTTAAGTATTAGTGAGATTGTCTACGTTCATTATAAAACAACTTCATATTGGGAAAGTGATTTCGAAAGATCCTTACTTTGGAATGATCAACTTCTTAACATTAATTGGCCCCTAGAGAAAATAAATATTAGTTATCCTATTTTGTCAAAAAAAGATTCTTTAGGTATGACATTTAAATATTTAGAAGGCAAAGGAGATATTTTTTAATGAAAATATTACTAACTGGATCTTCTGGACAACTTGGCAGAGCAATTAAGAAAGTATGTCCTAACTCCATTAAGCTTTTAACTCCTTCTAAAAAAGATTTAGACTTGGCAAAAGAAGATTCTTGTAGAAATATTATTAAAAATTTAAATCCTGATTTGGTATTAAATTGCGGAGCTTATACTTCTGTGGATCAAGCAGAAGTAAATAGTGAATTAGCATTGGCAATTAATGCAAATGCTCCAAAATTCATGGCTGAAGAATTACTAAAATCTGGAGGCAGGATTTTACAAATAAGTACAGATTTTGTATTTAATGGTGAACAAAATTATCCTTATCAAAGCAATCAAAAACAATCTGCCATTAACATTTATGGATCGTCAAAATCATTAGGTGAAAGATATATTGAAGCAATTCTAAAAAAACAAAAGCAGCTCATTATATTAAGAACAAGTTGGTTAATGGGTGGGATGGGTAATAATTTTGCCTCATCTATTTTGAGTCTTCACTCTAAAAAAGATACTCTACAAGTTATCTCAGATCAAATAGGGTGTCCAACAAATCCCTATACGCTTGCTGAAATTTGTTTTAGATCAATATCAAAATGGGATGACATAAACTCACCAAATTACTTTGAAAAACCTATCTTGCATTGGTGTGATGATGGATTAGCTAGTTGGTATGATATTGCTGTAGCTGTTGGAGAAATTGGAATTGAGCTTGGATTATTAAAAAAGAATGCTAAAGTTTTGCCAATAATGTCCAAAGATTATTTTTCTAAGGCAAAAAGACCAAAATACTCCCTTTTAAATTGCGTTCCTACAAGAAAAATACTAGGTCAAGAGGCTAAACACTGGAGACTATCACTTAAAAATGCCTTTAAAAAAACATTTAATATAACTAAAGCATAGATGAGAAAAACATTTGATCTCAAAAATAAATTTGAAAGAATACTGATTACCGGTGGAGCAGGTTTTATTGGTTGTGCATTAGTAAAAAAACTAATTATGGAAACTAATGCAAAAATTTTTAATTTAGATAAATTAACTTACTCCAGTGATCTTACATTTTTAAAAGAATTTAGTGAAGAACAAGAATCACGTCATATTTTGCTAAAAATTGATTTATGTGACTCCAAATCCTTGGAAAAAGCGATTTTGGATTGTAAACCAGATTTAATTTTTAACTTAGCAGCAGAATCTCATGTAGACAGGTCTATTGATTCTCCGGATGATTTTATTTTTACGAATATAATTGGGACTTTTAACTTGCTTAAATCAGTTCTAAAGTATTTTAGAAATTTAGATTCTGAAAAAAAAGAAATTTTTAAACTAATTCATATTAGTACAGATGAAGTTTTTGGATCTTTGGATAAAGATCCAAATATCAGTTTTGATGAAGATTCTGCATATGATCCTAATAGTCCATACTCTGCATCCAAAGCTTCTAGTGATCATTTAGTAAAGGCATGGGGCAACACATACAAATTACCTGTGATAGTTACTAACTGCAGCAATAATTATGGTCCATGGCAGTTCCCAGAAAAATTAATACCTCTAACAATTACTAATGCCTTAAATAATAAAAATATTCCAATCTTTGGGAATGGGGAAAATATCAGAGACTGGCTTTATGTCGAGGATCATATCAATGCCCTACTTTTGGTTTCTGAAAAAGGGATGATTGGTAAAACTTATTGTATTGGAGCTAGAGAGGAAAAAACAAATAAGGAAATTGTCGAAAATATATGTGAGATACTTGATAATTTGGTTCCAAAGAACTGCTCTTATAAAAATTTAATAAAATTTGTTAAAGACAGGCCAGGGCATGACTTTAGGTATTCAATAAATCCAAGTCTGATAAGAAAAGAGCTTGGTTGGGAAGTTAAACATTCCTTTAAAAAGTCATTAGAGAGCACAATTATTTGGTATTTGAAAAATCAAGAATGGTGTAAAAAGACTTTAAAAAAATCTGGTTATAATGGAGAAAGGTTAGGATTAATAGATTTAAAATAATACTTATAGTTTATTAGGGTTGATATGTCTTTAATTAATTTAGAAGATAAAATTTTTATTGCTGGTCATAAAGGTATGGCTGGTAAATCCATTCTAAAAGCATTAAGAGAAAAAGGTTACAGAAACTTTGTATTAGCAAATAGAGAAGATTTAGATTTGCTTAACCCTATTCAAGTAATGGATTGGTTTAATCAAAATAAGCCTAATGTCGTAGTCCTTGCAGCCGCAAAAGTTGGAGGAATTTTAGCAAACAATTCGTACCCCTATGATTTTTTACTTGAAAATCTTAAAATTAATACTAACGTTATTGAATCATCTTTCAAAAATAAAACGAAACGACTTTTATTTTTAGGAAGTAGCTGTATTTATCCGAAGTTCGCAGATCAACCAATAAAGGAGGAGTCTCTTCTAAAAGGATCATTAGAGCCAACTAATGATTGCTATGCAATTGCAAAAATTACTGGAATCAAATTATGTAATGCTCTAAGAAAACAATATAATTTTGACGCAATTAGTCTTATGCCAACAAATCTTTATGGGCCAGGTGACAATTATCATGCAAATAACAGTCATGTCATTCCAGGACTTATTAACAAATTTCATTATGCAAAACAAAACAACATAGATTTCGTTGATTGCTGGGGCACTGGTAATCCTATGAGAGAGTTTCTTCACGTGAATGATCTTGGATCTGCATGTGTCTTTGCACTAGAGAATTGGGATCCAAATGCAAAAAATGCCCCTATAGATAAGAATAATAATCCTCTTCAAATTTTAAACGTAGGCACGGGCAAAGATATTTCGATTAAAAGGTTAGCAGAAATAATTTCGGAGATAATAGGCTATAAAGGTCAAATAAATTGGGACCATGATAAACCTGATGGGACACTTAAAAAATTATTGAATGTTGAAAAAATCAATAATTTAGGTTGGCATTCATCAATCCCCTTAATTGATGGATTAAAAGATACATATGAATGTTTCCTCAGAGAATTAAGTTTAGGAGAAGCAAGAATTTAATTTCTATTACTTAAATTATGTTATTTTTTTAATTAGAGAGGTAATTTAACTTAATGAATAAATTATCAGATTGTTTGTATCAAGAATCCAATGCCATTAGAAAGGCCTCTGAAAAACTTGATGCTTTAGAAGTAGATAAAGCCCTTAATATCCTCGAAAATTGTTCAAAGAAAAAAAATAAAGTTGTAATTTCAGGCGTGGGGAAGAGTGGTATTGTAGCTCGAAAAATAGCAGCCACTTTTTCATCATTAGGTTTAATGTCACTATATTTAAATCCTCTAGATGCTTTGCACGGTGACTTAGGGATTGTAGATTCTGATGATGTATGTCTTCTTCTATCAAATAGCGGCGAGACTCAAGAATTACTTGAAGTTATACCACATCTAAAACGAAGAGGTACAAAATGTATATCAATGGTTGGGAGGATAAATTCAACTCTTGCAAAGCAAAGTGACATTGTCCTAGATTCCAGTGTTGATAAAGAAGTTTGTCCACTTAATTTAGCACCTACCGCTAGTACCGCCGTAGCAATGGCAATTGGTGATTCTTTAGCAGCAGTTCTAACAGAAAGAATTGGGATATCTAGTTCAGATTTCGCTATTAATCATCCAGCTGGACAATTAGGGAAACAATTGACTCTAAAAGTTGAGAATTTAATGATACATAGAAAAAATATTCATATTATTAATACTGAAAGTTCCCTTAAAGAAATCATTTTTCATTTAACTAATGATGCAATAGGAACTTGTTTAATTGAGAATCCAGGCGTCAAAAATCAACTTTTTGGAATAATAACTGATGGGGATCTAAGAAGAGCTCTTGAAGCAAATGATTCAAAAAATTGGGAGACTTTATCAGCAAAAGATATAATGACTACTGATCCTATTTCTATTGGGAAAAATGTGTTAGTTGTTGATGCCCTAGAAAAGATGGAGCTTAATCGACGTAAACCAGTTTCAATATTGCCAGTGGTAGATAAAGATAATGAAATCTTGGGTCTCTTAAGATTACATGATCTAGTTAAATCAGGATTAGCATGAAAATAATTAGAGAAATAAATTGGAAACTTAATAAAAGCAAATTAAGTAAAATTAAACTTTTGATTATGGATGTAGACGGTGTTCTTACAAATAGTCAACTGATATATGATTCAGAAGGGAAAATTCAAAAGGTTTTTAACGTAAAAGATGGGTTAGGTCTAAAACTCTTGCAAAGAAATGGCATAAAGTTAGCTTTCTTAAGTGGTGGTTCAAGTGGAGCAACTAATGCAAGAGCAAATGATTTAGGAATAGATTCATGCCTTACGGATATAAAAGATAAATCAAAAGCAATTTTAGATCTCCAAAAAAAATTTAAAATAAACAAATCAGAAACTGCCTATATTGGCGATGACTTAAACGATGTTGTTGTATTCCCCCATGTTAGTCTTCTAATAGCTCCAAGAGATGCAGAAAAGACATTGATCAATAAATCTCAATTAACTTTAAACAACAAAGGTGGTAATGGTGCAATTAGAGAATTTGCAGAAAGATTTCTTAAATTAAATTCAAAATGGAGGGAATATTGTGAATTTGGTTGGAAAGACAATAATTAAAAATGTTAGTCTAAATATAATTAAATCTTCAAATGCTTTACAGTAATATTGAAAATAAATTTATTTTAATAGCAGGACCTTGCGTTATAGAAAGCAAAGATCTTGTATTTGAGATTGCTGAAAAATTAAAAACAATATCAGAAAAACTTGGAATTAGATACATATTTAAATCAAGTTTTGATAAGGCCAACAGAAGTTCGATTAATTCCTTTAGAGGTCCTGGTTTATCTGAAGGACTACAAATACTATCAGATTTAAAGAAGGAATTTAATTTAGAAGTTCTAACTGATATTCATGAGTCATATCAGGCAAAAGAAGTTGCCAAGGTAGTAGATGTAATACAAATCCCTGCATTTTTATGCAGACAGACAGATTTATTGCTGAGTACGGCAGAAGTCATAAAAGATACAAACAAAATAATTAATGTCAAAAAGGGACAATTTTTAGCGCCTTGGGATATGGAACAAGTTGTTAAGAAGTTAATTGAGGCAGGACTTAAAATTTCTGATCAAAGAATCTGGTTAACTGAACGTGGCAGTAGTTTTGGTTATAATACATTAGTTGTTGATTTCCGAAGTATTCCTAAACTAAAATCTTTTGGGTGCCCTGTTATTTTTGATGCAACACATTCAGTTCAACAACCAGGAGGGAAAGGGAATACAAGCGGAGGGCAAAGAGAATTCGTCTCTACCTTATCAAGAGCAGCAATGGCAGTAGGGGTAGACGGTTTATTTATAGAAGTTCATCCTTCACCAAATGAAGCGTTAAGTGATGGGCCTAATATGGTACCTATTTCAAAAGTTGAAGCATTATTAGAAAACTTACTTGAAATCAAAAAAGCCAAAGGTATCAACCCGCCAGAATCCAGTATCTAATATTAATAATGAAAGAGGCAATTTCGATTCCCATATTTATAGGATTTGATCCCAGAGAAAGGGCTGCGACTAATGTTCTTATTGACTCACTTTACCAACATAGTTCAACTCCATTATCTATTACTCCACTTTTAACGCCTCAATTAGAAAAACAAAAAATATACTATCGAAAAAAAGATCCAAAACAAAGCACTGCTTTCTCATTTACAAGATTCCTTGTTCCATATTTAATGGAATACAAAGGATGGGCTATTTTTATGGATTGCGACATGCTTTGCAGAGCTGATATTACTGAATTATGGAATCAACGAGACAACAAATATTCAATAATGTGTGTCAAGCATGAACATATTCCAGGGGAAGTTAAAAAGTTTCAAGGAGAAGTACAAAGTGCTTATCCAAAGAAAAACTGGAGTTCACTAATGCTTATGGATTGTTCTAAATGCAAAGAACTAACAGTAGATTATGTAAATAAGGCAAGTGGCCTTGAATTGCATCGTTTTTTATGGCTTAGAGACGATAACCTTATTGGGGAAATCAATGGTAATTGGAATTATTTAGTTGGAGTACAGAAAGAAGATGATGCATCTAACTCTAAATTAAGCCATTGGACACTTGGAGGTCCTTGGTTTAACGATCAGAGAACTCTTGGAGGCGCATCGGCTGCAGAGTGGTTTGCCTCAAGAGATAAGGCATTTAAATTATGGGATTAGAGTATTTAGTAATGCATAATTTTATTAGTTACATTAAGAGATCTAAATAAGAATATTTGGTTAATTTTAAGTAAATAAAATATATTAAGATAATATTAATATTCATAATTAAGAAATATAAAAATGTGTGGTTTTGTACTTGCTCACTTTCAAGATTCTAGAAATGTAGTAAATAAGCAAAAAGTTTTAAGTGATTCATGTGAAAAATATATACGAACAAGAGGGCCAACTTATCAAGAATCATATGCTTCTGAATCTCTATTTTGTTATCAAAGTGTACTATCAATTCAAGGTAATAAAATTAGAGGTACCAAAACAGAACCTGTTGGTTCTAAAAAGTTTGTCTTATACAATGGGGAAATTTATAATTACCTAAAAGATAATAAATCTACAAGCGATACTGAAATATTAAACGATCAACATAACAATAATAATATTGGTGGTTTTCTAAATAATATTGATGGGATGTATGCTATTTGTGCAGTTGAGAGAATTAATGAAAACCAAAATATAATTGATTTATATAGAGATTTAGTTGGCGAAAAACATTTATGGTATTTACATAATGAAGAAGTGCTTTTAGTATCCTCAATACCTGCGATAATAATTGAATATTTGAAGAAATTTTCAACTATTGAGATCGACATAAGTGTAATAAAAGATTATTTAAAAAGAAGACATCTTATTTCTCCAGAATTTCATCCTATTAAAGGAATTAAACAAGTAATGCCAGGAGCTCATATCAGAATCAATACTTCTGAATGGAATAACCAAATTATTGAAAGAAGATTTATCTGCGAGTATTTTGATGAAAATCTCCATCGAGATTTAAAGCAACTTTCGTCAAAAGAGATAACAGCTTTCACTAATAATGAGTTTAAAAAATCGATGACTTCGATGAATGATGTCTGTTCTGGAAATGTAAAATCATCATCCATTTTCAGTGGTGGGATTGATTCATCATTGACAACTCATTTTTTAAATAATATCTTTTCAGAAAAATCATTTGATGTATACACACTATTACTAAATGAAAAAGATTCAGTAGCACCAAATTCTAGGGAAATGATAAAGAAAATTAATAGAAGAAATTCCATAAATCATCATGAAATAATATGTGAAATTGAAAATTACTACTCTTCCCTCATAAGGGCAATTGATATTTTAGGTTCGCCAATAAATACTCATTCAATTCCTTCTTCATATATAGTCGCTCAGCATGCATCCAATGATGGTAATCAAGTTTTATATGGAGGAGAGGGGGCAGATGAATTATTTATGGGATACGGTTGCTACTTAAATGATATAAATTCTGAATCTATTTATAATTGTAATGCAGGGCATTTTAGTAGTTATTCAGCTATAAAAATTTCAGAAGAAATACAAAATGAAATCAATAGTGACAAACAAAGATTTAAAGACCTTATTGAATATTTATCCTGTGATGAGGTTAATTTAAAATCAATCTCTGAAGCATATACAGATTATTCAATACAATTACCTAATGTGGGATTACTGAGCACAGATACAATTAATTCTGATTTAGGAATAGAATGCAGAACTCCTTTCACCAGAAAACCACTTTTAAGATTGGGTCTTTCAATGCCTATTAAACAAAAATTAAACAAAAAAACCAAAATTCCGCTTAAAAATATTTTCACAAAAATATTTGGTGATGAAAACCTTTACCCAAAAATAGGCTTTGCAGGTTACCCGAACGAATGCGCGAAATTCTTGCCAGAAATTAAAAATTGGTATGTATTTAAAATTTTAGATATTAAATATAATGATGATATATATTTCACACGAGATGAATTTTGGAAATTAACTAATGTAGAATTTTTTTTAAGAAAAGTTATTTATAATGAAGACATTTAATAAAAAACTTTCTACCTATAATTTTTTAAACTACAAAAAATATTTTCCTTATTTTGAAAGCAGGTTAGAAAATCTTCTCTATCCAAGCCTTAGAAGTCAATCTCTTCTCTCAAATCAAAATAATTTTTGGAGTAAAGCCTATAATGTGAATAAAATATTTTTCATAAAAAACTTTATAAAGGTTATATTTATTCTTTTACCTAGACTTTTATATATTCTAATAAGCATAATTTTAATATCCTCAAAAGAAAAATCGCAAGGTAATAAAATAGCATTTTTACTTAGTAGGGCAGCTGGAATAAAAGATAAAAATTTACTAGAAGATTTTAGATTTCGAGGATTAGAAAAAAGTTTATTAAAAAAAAATATTAAGTCAATATACTTTATCTTTGACAATCAAAAAATTGATAATAAAAAGGGTAAGATTTTTTTAAGGTATAGAGATATATATTCAATTTCAAAATTAATTTACGATTCTAATTTTTTGATAAAAAATAAAACAAAAGCTTATTGGATAGCAAATTTAAAAATTAACATAATTCAGACTAAGATATTGTCAATATTTTTGAAATTTTCAAATTATTGTTTTTTTTGGGACTTTAATTATCAGCATTATCCTTTTTTTATTGCAGGATATTTAAATAACAATAATTTAATTGGATCCATGCATGGTTTTCATAATTCAGAACATATGCCTTGGATAAATCCCTCTTTGATAAAACACCTCGAGATCAATCATAAATTTTGCGACTATAAGTTATGCGCATCCTCATTTTTGGTACCTATTAAAGCAAGTAATGAAATAAGAGGAGATTTTAAAGAATTTGCCTACAATGGCCAAAATCTCTCATTGGTTGTTGTACAAGAAAACCAATACTCGGAGAACGAATTAGTCAATTGGATTTCAAGAAACAAAATCCATTTCGAGAAAATATATATAAAATTCAGACCAGATAAAGCTGATTCTGAATCTTTAATAAAGACATTTAAAGACTTCCAGATAACTTGGAATGAGTATGTAGATACCGAAAAAAATAATAACGAAAACTTTTTTTTTATTGGTCAATCAAGTACTTATCTTCTTGAATTAGGTAATAAAGGGGAAAAAGTAATAATTTTCAATGATGATAAACTAAATTGGTTCAAGAATCCCGCATGCGAATTTATTGATTTGCAATATCTGCTTTCTAAAAAAGTCATAAATGGAAATTTCCTAAAGAAAAATTTATTTTACTGTGATAAAAAAATGACCTTTTTTGATTTGTTTAAATCGAAAAACTTAAACGATCTTAAAATAGCCTTTATAAATCATAAAATTTTTGTAGAAAATAAAATTCAAATATTATCAACATTATTTAATTAATAAAAATTATTAATTTAGAAACTAATCATTTATGGTTAAACTTAAAAAGTTATGCCATTAGTTATAGTTAATAAAAAATCTCTATGGAAAAGATTTCATATGCCAAAACTGTTTATGGAGAAGCTGAGATTGATGCTGTTGTAAAATGTCTAAAAGAATCTACCCAAATGGGTAAGAATTCAAGAGAATTTGAATCAAAAATTGCAGAATTATTTTCGAAAAAATATTGTTTATATGTAAACTCTGGCTCTTCAGCTCTTTATATTGGAATTGAATCATTTAATTTCGAAAAAGGTTCAGAGGTTATAACTCCCGCTTTAACATTTTCAACAACTGTAGGATCTCTCATAAAAAATAAATTAATTCCAGTTTTTACTGATATAGAACCAAATACATATTGTATTGACACAACTCAAATAGAAGAACTAATTACCCCAAAAACAGTTGCTATAGTTGCGCCTAATTTATTGGGTAATATCTGCAATTGGGAGAAGATAAGAGCTCTAGCTGATAAATATAATTTATTTGTAATCGAAGATTCTGCAGATATTCTTGGGGCTACATTGCATTCAAAATCAACAGGTTTTTACTCGGACATGTCCATAACTAGTTTTTATGGTTCTCACATAATTAATTGTGCTGGTAATGGGGGAGCATTAACAATAAATGATGAAAGAGTTTTAAAAAGAGCAAAACTTCTTAGGTCTTGGGGGAGAAGCTCATCATTATTTGACGAGAGAAGTGAAGCTGTAGAAAATAGATTTAACGTAAACCTAGAAGGAATTGATTATGATGCTAAATTTATTTTCGAGACTATTGGTTATAACTTAGAAGGGAGTGAAATAGGAGCAGCTTTTGGTAATATACAATTAAAAAAACTGAAAGAGAATATAAAACAAAGGCAGAAAAACTTTGAAAAACAATATTCATTTTTTGAAAAGTTTCCTGATTATTTTGTAAACCCGCAAGAAAATAAAAATGCAAATACTGCATGGCTTGCATACCCAATATTTATAAAAGAGAGTTCACCATTCACTAGAAGAGATTTTCAAATATATCTTGAACAAAGAGATATCCAAACAAGAGTAGTTTTTACTGGGAATATTCTAAAACAACCTATGATGAAAAATGTTGAACATAAAGTAACTCCCCATGGTTTGCTGAATACAGATAAGGTAATGAGTCAAGGAGTTCTACTTCCAGTTCACCATGGAATGAGCAATAGTATGTTTGAAAGATTACACTACACGATAAGTGAATTTATTTCAAAAAATAGGTAGTTAATCCCGAGAGAATTAATTTATTAATATCTACTACTAAGCTTGTATTTAAAATCATAAAGAATATATTTAATTTTAGTTTTATTGGATATTATTTATTTTAAATTTTTGATTGTGTTACTTTTTAAAAAAATAAAAAAATTAATTAACATAAATAATGGGATTTTAAAAATATAAAAAATTCTTTTTGTAAAAAACATTTTTAGTAAATATTCAAACAAAATTTTACTAGATCCCAAAGTGGTATTAGCGTACAAAAATAATTTAAATTTTTCATAGTTTTTAATATATTTATTATTTGCCAAGTACCAAACTACTCTATGATTATCTAAGAAAAAAGTCTGGAACCTGCTTGATAAAGATTCTTTTAAAAAGTGCGACCTATTATTATTTAACCTGCATTCCAAAAATCCTGGGGATTTAAGATACTTAATTTCTCTACATTCTATATGAGTTAAAATAGCAACATATTTGACCAAATAATTATTCCTATTACCAATATGATTTAAACCATACTGGAAGTTTTTTTTATAGACGCTTGAAGGAAATATATGAGCTGAAATAAAACCACTTTTTCTAATTAATAAACTACTTAAAAAATCACATGATGAGAAATTATAATCTTCCAAATTTATTTTTTTATTTAGAGATTTAAGTTGATTTAAATTATCAAATGGTTTAGATGGTAAAAAAATTGATTTTAATCTTTTTTTATCAGAAAAAATTAATCTATAAATTTTTAAAAAAACTTCTTTATATACAAAATCATCATCACCAAGTAGCCAGATGAAAGTTCCTTTAATTTCTGAAAGTATTAGTGATATTGCAGGATTAATACCTAGGTTGAATTCAACATTTCGTATTTTTATATCTTTTTGAAATTTATTTAAAACTTTTTTTGTAGAATCTGTACTTCCATTATTTAAAACTAAAACTTCTATATTAAGTTTATTTTTATCCTTTATTTCTAATAAATGTTTAATATTTAACTCTATTAATTTTGATCTATTATATGTAATAATTCCAATTGAGAGTATTGGTTTTTTTTTGTAATTAAAAGAATCCATACATTTATGTCTACTTAATTAATCAGAATTTAAATTTGAATTTACCCAATTTATCATTTGATTTAATCCATCCTCTAAATTTACTTTTGGTTCCCATTTAATAATTTTTTTTGCTTTTGAAATATCTGCAACGAAAAAGTCTTGATCACTTGTTCTTCTTTCAATATTGATATATTTAAATTCTTTAAATTTTAGAATATTTTGGAGCTTGATCAATAACTCTAAAATACTTAAAGAATTTTTCATGCCCCCACCAATATTAAAAATTTGCCCACTGACTTCATCTTTTTGTAGATAAGCTAATTTATATAATTCAACCAAATCATCTGAGTGAAGGACATCTCTTACCTGCTTTCCAGTACCGGATATAGTAAATGGTTCATAATCTTTAGAGGCATTGAACAGATTCATTTGTTCAATATACTTTGAAACAAACCAACCAATCCAGCCCTGATCTATAGTTGAGAATTGCCTTCCCCCGTAAATAGATGAATGTCTGAATACAACAGTTTTAAGCCCATAGACCCTAGACCAGTCTCTGACATATTGGTCCGCACTGCCTTTAGAGCACCCATAAGGCGTTGAGAAATCAAGCCGCAAGAACTCATCAAAGCCATTAGGGTAATCTACAACCTGATATCTAGTTTTTTTTTCAACATAATTAAGTAAATTAAGATCCCCATAAACTTTATTCGTACTACTAAAAGCCAACAAGGCTTTGCTTGAATATTTCCTAATAGCTTCAAGAACATTAAATGTTCCAATAACATTAGTTATCAAGTCATTTCTTGGGTCTGATATAGAACTTGTCATTGCGACTTGACCTGCGACATGACAAATGTAATCAAATGGGCCATATTTTTTAAAAATTAATTCTAATTCTTGATTATTTTTTATATCCAAATTAAAGAATTTTAATTTTTTTTTGACATCATTATTATTTAGCCAATTAAGGTTTGATTTTGATCCGTTTCTAAAAAGTCCATCGATTATAAAGACCTCATTTCCACTTTTTAAAAATTGAATAGCAAGGTTTGTTCCTAAAAATCCGCACCCTCCGGTAATAAGTATTTTCATGACAATTTACCAATAATTAAATTACTTAAGTCAGCAACAAGGAACTTTGGCTCATTTTCTCGTAACGATATACCTCCAAAAATTAATTTCCCCTCAGCATGCAATCTAGTCCATTCATATAATGCAAAATCCCTTACTTTTTGAGCAATTCCTGAGCCAATATTAAATATATAAGGACTATTAAATTCTTTTTCTGGGAGCAAACAAATATTAACAAGAATTTCCGCAACTGATTCGACAGCTATAAAATCTCTAATTTGATCACCATAAGTCATTGAAAAATCGGATCCACTAATCGCTGCGTTATATAGAAGTTGCCAAAAGTTATTATTTCCTTTGAATTTTCCATAGGCATTAAAGATCCTACCATAACAAAATTTAATATTTAACTCTTCAGAAAGTTGTTTTAAAGAGTAAAAACCAGAAACTTTTGTCGCTGCATAAATACCAATTGGATCGAGAATATCGTTTGGTTTACATAAGCTATTAATTTCCTTAAAGCCATATTCATAACATGTTCCAACTGTTATAAATCTTCTAACATTATTTTCTGAAGCTTTTAACATTAAGCTTAGTGGGAAATTAATATTAATATCAATCATTTCTCGAAAA